>JAZLAJ010000059.1:0-19712 GCA_045613145.1 Acutalibacteraceae bacterium | reverse complement strand
GCTGTCATACCGTAAAATACTTTAGTCATAATTTCAGGTTTATTAAATTTTTTCTTAGTATTTGCACACCAAACTTTTATATTTTCAAACAAGGCTATTCCACCTTTCATATTTACAAACATTAACTACATAAATTATCCTACATTTGGTCAATAAAGTCAATATTTTTTAACAATTATGTAACCTCAAAAAGTTTTTCAAAAAAATATCGACATTTTTGCTACTTTTTTTAATAAAATCAACACTTCACACAAAAAATAAATACATGCAAAAATATTTTTAATAAAAATGCATTTTTACTATTGACAAACCAATATAATTTATTATATATTAGACAAGTAATCCAATTGAGGGCCTTTAGCTCAGTTGGTTAGAGCTACCGGCTCATAACCGGTTGGTCCGGGGTTCGAGTCCCTGAAGGCCCACCAACGTCGAAATAATTCGGCGTTATTTAGGGGTATAGCTCAGTTGGTAGAGCAGCGGTCTCCAAAACCGCGTGCCGAGGGTTCGAGCCCTTCTGCCCCTGCCAAAGTAAAAGCCTTGTAAACACTACGTTTACAAGGCTTTTTTCATTTAAAAAAAATGGCTTTTCTAACACTTTTTCTAACAAATTTCCCGCAAATTTCTTTCGGACAAAAAAATAGCCGTCGGAACTAACCGACGGCTGTATAAATTTATGGCTTTATCTCTGCATTAATAAACTATAAAACTCATTTCTAAGATAATAAACAGCTTTATCTAGATTGCTGTTTTCATCATTAGTATCTTTTTCACGTGACTCAACAAGATATTTAAATATACATCCTACTTTGTTTACTAATTTTGTATCACTTGTAAATCCCAGAGATACGGTATCGATTTTAAAGTAATTCTATTATCAGATTCAAGGCATCATCTAAAGATACTTCCTTTTCTTCTATTTCATCAAGTTCTCGGCACACTCTTATTGTTTCGCTGGTGATGTAGTTTTTTCTGTTTTCTTTATAGTCACAACTCTCGCTACAATAAAGGTTGACATAAGGAGTTTCTTTTATAACCGTACCGTCTGATGCTTTTTCTTCAATAAAACCGATCACTTCACATTTATCATAACCGGTGCTATATTTGGGGATAAAGACAGTATCTCCGATTTTTAAATCTGAAGTCGGAAATTCTTTGCTACGAATAAACTCTAGGCCTAATTTCTCTTCTTCAGGCATTTTACTGTCTATCAACTCAAGAAAATCTAAAAGTTCATATACTCTCTGTTCTCTGCCGTCGAATTCTTTTCTGTCAATGATTTCCCAATCTTTAATAATATATACACCGTTATCACCCTCGCTGCTTGGCAGCCTATTTACAGTGTTTACTTCAAGTGAGCCTCCATCACCGAAAAAGTTTGCTAAAACCTGTATTAAACCGATCCAGTAGCCGCAATTTCCGACTTCAGGTGATGTATATCCTTTAAGCTTACAATATGTAAGAAATCCTTCAACACTGTCTCGTCCACCGTTCCAATGCAAATAAACACCTAAGTTATTCTTCTTATTATTCCATCCGTTTTCAGTTGTTATAATAGCTCTGTTTCCCATATTATTTATCCTCCTTGATATTTTTTGATTTATAGATTTTATTCATTTGTTTTTCCTTCTTTCATTCAATTATGTCTTTGAAAGGATGCTTAGTTTAGTATATTTAGATATAGCTCAAAAAGTAAAAAATGACATTTTAAGTTATTTACCAACACAGAGAGAATATTTTTTTAAAATTAATAAATATAATGATAAAACGAAGTGCTTAATGAATAATTGTTTTTTAGGAACTAAAATTTTAGGATTACCTGTTTTTTATACCGAAGAAAACAATTATAAAAATTATAATGAGATTTTTTGTTTTTCTCATACGGAACCTATTACAGATCCTATAGCATTATGTTTACTGATGGATTATAAAAAAGAACTTTTTGTACCATCTCAATTGCAACATTGCAATGTATCGTTATATGGTATTGAGATTGTGAAAAGGATACATTTTTTGCTCTTTGGGAAGGCCTTACAGCAACCGTCTATTCTAAAAGATGTGCTTAGAATTATTGATTCAGTTGATATTAAATATATGACATTGTTGGAAGAAATTGAAAAAGAATTCGGCGAGATCAAAGTTCCGTACAAAACAATTATTGAACTTTCAAAGTATCCAAAGTGCTTTAAAGCTTTCAACACCTTGTCTATAAACAGGATAAAAGAACACAAGCTACCTATTTTTAATGTTGAAAGTATTACTGCTACAGATAATATTAAATATATAGTTTCAGACGATGAGCCAATTGATTGTTCAATATTAGATGAAACTGTAAATAATTATTTGAAAACTCAAAAATATTTATATGCAAAAGATGCTTTAATGGAAGGTCAGAGGTATTTTATCGGAAAAAATCTACTCGTACTTTCTAGTAATGACACATTGGATTCTTTTGCTATCTTCACACGAGATTTAGGTAAAAATGATTACTTTTCTGCAACTATGCAAATGAGAGCGGCGTCTTTAAAGTTAAATGACGCTGATAATGCTTTGTCAGTAGTTGAATATATGAAATTACTGCGTGAAGTAAGAGAATCTATCAAGAGTGCTTTCGGTAAAAAACAATATGAAAGCTACATAAAAGTCATCAGAGAGTTAAGCTCTGATCCCAAAAGATTTATAAGAGAACTTTTACAAAATGCGGATGATTGTAAGTACGCTGATGATGTTAAACCTTCTTTTAAGCTTTATGTTGAAGGTGATTTATTAAAGACTGAATGCAACGAAAAAGGTTTTACTAAAGAGAATGCCCGTGCAATAACTGCTATTGGTGAATCGACAAAAAAACAGATTTATTCTGGTAGTTTTTCAATTGGTGAAAAAGGCATTGGCTTTAAAACTGTATTTGCAGTTGCTGATGAAGTAGAAATTCATAGTGGTGAATTCAACTTTAGTTTGTCTTATTCGACACCTACAATTCCAAAAATGATATCTTCTTCAAATCCTTATGAAGAAGGAACAAAGATGATATTCAAGGTTAGAAATAGTGGCCTAATAACTTTTTCTAAAGAAGAAATTCTGTCATTATGTTTGTGTTTACGTAATCTAAAAGATATCGATATCAACGGTATTCATATACATATTGAAGATGCAGACGGACAAAGAATTGTAAATGTCAATAGTGAACAATATATATTTGATATTTATACTCATGAGTTTAAAATTGTAAATGAAGCATTACTTAAAGAAAGGAGTAACGGAGACAAACTCATAGAAGAAACTCAAAAAATTACATACTATCTATCTGAGAGAGAAAATTCGAAACTTAAGTATTTTTTATATGAGGGATTGCCGACAACAATCGAAATCGGAGTTCCGTTAATAATCGATGCTCCGTTTGAGTTGACTGCCTCTAGAGATGATGTGCTTCAGAACAATTGGAATGCTTGTATTAGAGCTGAACTGTACAAGGGCTATACCTACCTCCTTGAAAAATTTGCTCCTAAATACAGGATAAAAATAATGCAATACATTCGTTTTATAGCACTTCAATTTGGTTCTCAGGTTAAGTTTGCTCTGTTTAAAAATACATCTGATGATTGGTTAAACAACTTTGATGTTATTAATCGATTAAGATTGTGTTGCATTATTCCTACCTATAACAAATCATATTTCACTATGCCTAAAGATACAACAGTATACAGATATCCTGATGTTATACATGCGTTGTTTTCTTTGGCTGGTGAATGTTCTAATTCAAAATGTATAATTGATGATCCGGATAATAAATATGATAGTGTATTAAAAAATCTTGGATGTAGAGATATTGCTTTTTCAGAGGTAGTAAAAATTATTTGTAGATACGATGAAACATTAGTAAAAAATGAAAAGTTACTAAAACTTTTATATGATTATCTTGATAATAATATAAAACGTGGGGGATTTGATGCGAATTTAAGAAACGCAAAGATAATTCCTATTAAGGCTTCTACCGTATTGCAAAGAACACATTTTGTTTCTTACAATTCATATAAAGATAAAATATTTGTTGATAATTCTGCAGCAACATCTCCTACGGATTACAAGGTTTTGGATACAAGTGTTATCCCTAAAAATTTGATTGAAAGAATTCTTGATATTGAAATCAAAGTAATGGATAGTTTGTACAAAAAATCATTGTACAATAAAAAAATTGAAGATATAATAGTATCAGGTAAAAGTGCACAACAAAAATATACGGAACTTATGTTTGAAATGATAAACAACAGTAGTCAATTCAAGGAAGTTGTTGGTGTTCTACTTCAACATAGAGATAAAATACCGTTTAAAATGGAAAATGGTTCTTTTTCTACTGGTAATGTTTTTACGGTTAAAACTGAGTACAGGGGTTGTTTTAACAGTAAAATATTAAATTCACGTGTTGTATCACAAGAAGCAAATCGACTTGCTAAACTAGTAGGTATACCTGATATTTGTAATGTTCTATATGATGATTTATCAATTACAGGTAATTTGGACGAGGATGATGTTATTGATTTTCAGCTTCCTTATTTTAATTTTGGATATCAAATACTTAATCAGTGTATGTTTGATGGTTTAATAAGTGAAGAACTTATCGATAAATATGGTCTTGCGGGCATTAAAACCAATGATTATTCAGAAGTTTTTGATGAAAGTGATTTTCCAAATGAACCAATAAAAAATCTTGCATCTGTGCGTTCGTTTATTAAAGATAAGATTAAAACAGTTCGAAAAATTGTAAAGGTACAAGTTTATAGAACTGAAGACAGAATTCAAAAACCCAATGGTGAGAATGCATCGATAGATAGCAAGGAAATACGTGAAAAAACACTTGAAAGATATAGACCGGCATCAAATACCGATGGATGTTTTTGTCAAATGTGTCGAGCAGTAAAAAGTTCAGAGTATATTGAAGCCAACAATATTTTTCTTAAACCTGAATATTATTGGCCACAAACCAGGATTTCACTTTGTTTGGATTGTAGCAAAAAATTCACGATGATGCGTATGAACAATGATGTTATGGAAAAGTTCTATCGAAAAATTGAAACTGCGGATATAACATCAACAAATGCTATTTCAATACCAATAGGTGATGTAGATATTCGTTTTACACAAATGCACTTGGCTGAATTGCAAGAAATTATAAAGTCTGGTAAAAAGTAACACAACTGTTATTAGAAACTTTAATTATATTTCTTTTGTTTCTTGTGATAAAAAAACGGAAAACAGTTACGTTTGTAAAAGTTTTCCGTTTTTTATTTATTAATAAATTATTGAATTGTTGCTTTAATTAGTTTAAGTGATATTTGGGTTAATGTTAATCTTTATGGTGTGTGAAGTCGCCTAACCAACCAGGATCGCTGTGACCCACCTTGTCTCCGTCACTGTCATAGTGATTGTATCCGCCAAAGAGGCCTGGCTCGGAATGACCAATCTTGTGTCCGTTATTGTCGTAGTGATTTTGTCCGCCGAAGAATCCTGGGTCAGAGTGTCCTACCTTTTTGCCGTTGGAATCGTAGTTGTTGTAGCCACCAAAAAGACTGGGTCTGCTTTCACCAACCTTATTGCCTTTGCTGTCATAGTGAATGATATCTCCGAAGAACCCTCTTTTGCTGTAGCCGTCTTTACCCATTGGTTTTTCCTCCTTAAAATATGTTTTTAGGTTTTTCTGCAACAAAACAAATATCGTTGTTTTCCGATACTATCAGATATACATCATCACCTTCAGTGAGATTATATCTGGGTTCGAATGGTGTGTTCAATAAAGTTCCTATGAAAAATCTGTCTTCATTTCCGGGACTCTGAACATTTTCTGTGAGCTTTACCCAGACGTTTTCCGGTTTTAATCCTTCTACCAACAGTATGCCTTGAACATCATCAGGATAAAAAGGATGTCTGAATTTATCTAGAGTAGATATTTTTCTTATTGTTTCAACCTGCGAGCCGTGATAGTAAACGTCTTTTATCAGATTAATCCGATCTTCAAAGCGTTTCATGATAGCTGCATTTTTGATTGGAATAATTTCTGATTCCCGAAATCTCTCAGCTCTGACTTTTGCACTTATTTTTTCATTCTCGTTGACAATAGTATAGTCGCCATCAACATAGGATGCTATGCAAAGAATCTCATATGTAAGACCATGAGCTTTGTCTACATATCCGTAGCAGATTAGGGCGTTTGCATCTCCTGTATTATTTGGACATAGAAATCTTGGCATTTGCTCATCTAAAACTATACACAACTGATGCTCGAATTTCCTAAAAATCAAACTCACAATTATCACTCCTATATAATTGATTTATATTGATATTTAATGTAAAAATATTATAGCATTATTTGTATAACTGTTTCAAGAGTGTAAGAGGTTTGAACAAATAACAGTCCAAATATTCGTACATAGCATTATTTCAAATTTTTATCTAATATCTTACACGACAAAGCTAACAATTCATTTAGTTCAATAAATTGATCAATCATAGTACAGTCACTATGATCACCTTTGTCAAGCTCAGCCTCAATAATATTTGATAGTTCTTCACACAACATATTCATAAGTATAATACTTGTAATTTTTGATTTTTTTATATCCATAATTTTGCTTCCTTTCAAGTAATCTGTATAATATAAATATGAAAGATAGCAAGTGAAAAAATGAAAATATGTATGGGATAATATTGTCTTGACAACTATTGTTTAATGGTATACCATTATGGTAAAGATGTATATCAGGAGGAAATAAAATGAAAATATTATTCTTAGATTTTGATGGCGTTCTTAACACTCCAGAATATATAAAAGATCATGGTGATGGTGGTGCTGGTATCGACAAGTCAAAAATGCCTCTCCTGAAGAAACTTATTGACTCAACCGATGCCAAGATTGTTATTATAACCTCATTGAGAGAATATTGGGACAAGAATCCCGAAAAGTGTGATTATTTCGGAAAGGTAATCAATGATACCTTTGCTGAATACGGACTTGAAATCTACGATAAGACACCTGTTTCAGAAAGTGGTATGCGTGAAGATGATATCCGTGATTGGATATGTGAGAATTCGGGTATAAAAAACTATGTGGCTATCGATGACGGAGCACTTTTTGCAAGGTTTCTCGTGGGACACTTTGTTCAGCCTAAGGATGGACTTGAGGAAGAGCATGTAGAGAAGGCGATAGAGATACTGAATAGAAAGTAATTGCGGGAAAAATTCATGCTTAATTTTAAGAATTATTAAAGTTTTTTTATTAATATAAAGTCAAAAATATATTGAAGGGAAGAAAAATATGAAAATAACAAAAACATTAGCACTTATTCTTGCATTGCTATTAGTGCTTACCGCTTGTGGCAAGATACCTGATTCATCAACTGATTATGAAGCTGTTGAGCTTTTGCTCAGTGATGATGTAATCAAGGTTGATGGGCAGACTATATCAGAGGATACAGCGGAAGCGGTATATATCGCAAATGACATTGTTTACTATGAGTCAGGCAAAGATTTCACTTACGGTGAAGGCACTGAAAAAGATGCACATAGTAAGGAGGAAGCTGAAGCTCACACAGTAGTACACATCACCAAGGCGGGTACTTACTCAATAAGCGGTAAGCTTTCTAAAGGCCAGATTGCTGTAGATTTAGGTGATGGTGCCGAGGAAAATTCCGAAGCAAAGGTAACTCTTGTGCTTAACGGTATGGAAATAACCAATGAGGTTGCTCCTGCGGTTATATTCTATAATGTCTATGAATGCGGAAATGCTGATGCTGATAAGGCTACAAAGGACATAGATACATCCCTTGCGGGTGCCAATGTTATTATTGCAGACGGAACTGTGAACACAGTAAACGGCTCTTATGTTGAAAAGATTTACAAAGCTGATTCTGTTGTCTTGAATGAAGAGAAAACAGAAGTCGAGGATGCGAAAAAGCTTCATAAATATGATGCAGCCTTTTATTCAAAGATGTCAATGAATGTAAGTGGAGAAAAGGAAAGTAGCGGTATTCTTAATATTAACGCTGAAAATGAAGGTCTTGACAGTGAGCTTCACCTGACGATAAATGGCGGTAATATTAACATTAAATCGGGTAATGACGGAATTAATACTAATGAGGATGAGGTTTCCGTAACTACCGTCAATGGCGGCGTTCTTAAAATAATCGTTACCGGCGAGACAGGTGAGGGTGACGGTATAGATTCAAACGGTTGGCTTGTAATCAACGGCGGAAAGGTGATTGCTTCAGCGTGTGCCTTCAGTGGCGATGCAGGTATAGACTCTGATATGGGTATTCATATTAACGGCGGCACTGTAATAGCAACGGGAAATATGCTTGACAGAATAGAGAACGGCGGACAGACTTATGCAGTATTTAACTTCGCAAAGAAACAGAATGGTACTGAAGCCGTTACGTTTAAAGACGCAGACGGAAAGACAAATCTTGACCATATTGCAGAAAATGATTATTCTATTCTGATTTACAGCAGTCCCGATTTAAAGGAAGGTACTTATACACTGTGGAATGGTGAAACGCAGTTATCGGGACAGAGTGGCGGCATGGAGAATATGATGCATGGAGGATTTAAGCCTGACGGTGAAATTACTGAAGGTATGACACCTACTGAACTTCCTGAAGATGGGGAAATGCCGAGCCACCCCGATATGCCGGAAAGAGGGGAGTTTTCCGAAGGTAAGGAACCGCCGAAGGGTGAAGTGGCTCATGAAGGTTTTGAGTTGCCCGAAGGAGGAGATAAACCTGAAAAGCCTGAAGGAGAGAAGCAGAGACCTGAAGGCTTTAACGGAGATACCATCGAACTGACAGCAGAGTTTAAAATTGTTGCCGGTGCTAATATGTTCGTCGGTGTGACGGAATATGTTGAGAAATGAGTGAAGAATACGCCTGAATAAAAGCATTTTCACCCATAACTTTTTTGCGGTTGATATTTTCTTTTATATATGTTAAAATAACTAAAAACACAAAAAGGAAGTGAGATTATGAAAAATAAATCCTTTGAGATTTTAAGCGGCGATACAGTTGTAGCTCTTTGGCAAGATGAAAAGCTTACAGTTGTTGACGACGCTTTACTTCCTTTGTATTTAAAGAATATAAATAATGCTGAAATGTGGCTTGAAAGCCGTGCTATTGATAGTCACCGAGCTAACTCCCGTCTTCTCAAAAAAGCTCTGAGACTTGCTGAAAAAGATGACGTTTCTACAGTTGTCCATGTAAATGGTGCTACTATTACTGATAATTATTGGGTTCGTCCTGTTGGTTCTGAGCTTACTTATGACGATATCAAGTTTGATAATGACTATTTTTCAAATCTTGCACTCAAGGGTACTTATGATAGCTTTAACCGTGCTGCGAATAGTAAACACAGCAGAACTCCAGAACTCACCAATGTAGGTAGTTTTGAAAAGTGCTGGAAGCTCCGTGACGGTAAGTGGTGGATGTATAAGAAGGCTAATCATAACGAACTATTTTCTGAATTGTTCACATATGAACTCGGTAAGGCTCTGGGTATGAATATGGCTCACTATGAGCGTGGTCAGGGAGTAATTAAATCTCTTGACTTTACAGCTTCGGCAAGAGTTAATTTTGAGCCTGCTTCGACTTTTATGGGTGATAACGAAGACTATGAAGATGTTATCACTAAGCTTCAGAGTATTTGCCCGGAAGCAATAGGGGACTACATCAGAATGATTTTCCTTGATACAGTTGTTGCTAACCCTGACAGACATACAAATAACTTCGGTTTGTTACGTGATACAGCTACAGGTAAGTTCATCGGCTTTGCTCCTAATTTTGATAATAACATGGCTTTGATTGCTAGAGGTTATCCAAAAAAGTCAAGCTCAAAGGATTTACTTGTTCGGCTTTTTAATGAGGTTATTGATAATCACCCTGAATATAAAACTTATATTCCTGAACTTAGCGAATTGACAGTTAAAGAGATTCTTGATAAGTTGAATATGAAGGTGAAAAGACAGGCTATAATTGATCTCGTTATCAGCAGATATAATCTGATTAAAAGATAAAAAATAATTGATAACGCAACAGAATCCTTTCTAACACTTTTCTAACAAAATTCCATATTACTGAGTGTTACCACAGCACTTACAGTATAAATTTGATGCAAAACAGTAGGGTTTAAGGGGTAAAAACACCTCTTAAACCCTTAATTTTTATAAGGCAGAAAATTCGAGCCCTTCTGCCCCTGCCAAAGGACATCGCAAAAGCGGTGTCTTTTTTCTTTGTATAGAAAATTCGAATCCGAACCAAGGCACGCGGAGCGTGTCGGGCATTGAACACGACCGCCGCCTGTGGCGGAAAAAAGGGAGTGGGAAATGGCGCAGCGGTCAAAATCGCTCGGTGCTCCAAGCCGAAAAGCGATTTTGGGAACCGCAAGAGGGCCACGAAGTGGTTAGAGCCCTTCTGCCCCTGCCAAAGAAAAAGTCTTGTAAACACAGTGTTTGCAAGTTTTTTATTGTCTGAAAAGTACTTTTCTAATACTTTCTTTAACAAAATTCCGTCAAAAATCCAACAAGAGATGTTCAGATGATTTGGTTAAAGAGGATGAAAATTTAATGATACAAACAAAAAAACGAGTCCCGTATGATTACGAAACTCGTTTTTGACATAATGAAATATCACATAAAATCTGTGGAATTACACCGTCAGTTAACTACATTTTTCGGCTTTCCGTCAAGGAAGGCATTTACATTTTCTTTGAAAATATTCATAAGTCTTGTTCTTGCTTCAAGACTTGCCCAGGCGATGTGAGGAGTAATGAGGCATTTCTCACAACTGATGAGAGGATTATTTTCATCGGCCGGTTCCTGAGAAAGTACATCGAGACCTGCACCGGCTATTATTCCGCTGTTAAGTGCTTCAGCCAGATCTTTTTCGTCGATTACAGGACCTCTTGAGGTGTTTATCAGGAAGGCGGATTTTTTCATCTTTTTAAGAAATTCTCTGTCTACCATTCCTTCGGTTTCTTCCGTAAGCGGGCAGTGCAGAGAGATAACATCACTGTCTCTGATTACAGTTTCCTTATCTGTGAATTCTACGTTGCCGAATCCGTCATAAGTTCTTGTGTTGGGCGAATAAGCTATAACCTTCATACCGAAAGCATTTGCGATATTGGCTACTGCAGAGCCTATTTTGCCGAAGCCGATGATACCGAAGGTTTTATCACGAAGCTCAGTAAGAGGTGTTTTCCAGTAGCAGAAATGCTCACACCTGCACCATTCTCCGTTTTTGACACTTTCGTTGTGGACAGCTACGCTGTTAGTCATCTCCAGCAAGAGTGCAAATACGAGCTGAGCAACACCGTCTGTACTGTAGGCGGGAATGTTTGAGACGGGAATGTTTTTCTCACGTGCTGCCTTTATGTCTACCACATTGTAGCCTGTGGAAAGTGTAGCGATGAATTTAAGAGAGGGGAGAGCATCGATGATTTCTTTGGTAATGAGCTTCTTATTGGTTACGACGATGTCTGCACCGGAGCATCTCTCGATAACCTTATCCTGCGGTGTGCTGTCATAAACAGTGTATTCATCTACGGTATCTTTAAGCCAGTCCCAGGAAAGATCACCGGGGTTTTCTGTGTATCCGTCTAAAATAACGAGTTTCATAGTATTCTCCTTTTGTGGTTTTCTGTTCAGTAAGTATAACATATTTCTCTGTAAATGTACATAGTTTATTTTTGCTGCCGTAAAAAATAATGTATTTTGCTTTAAAATTCAAAAAAAGGGTTGACCTTGAGGAGTATATAATATAAAATGAAAATGTATAATAATGTAAAATAGAGTTTTTCTGTCCTGATATCACCAAATTATAAAATGAGGTGGGTTAATTGAAAAAAGAAAAGAGCATTCGCGGTATACTGAATGTCTCGGCTTTCTTCTGTTTTGTTTTCGCTCTTGCTCTTGCGATACTTCTGAGACTGTTTAAGGAAGAGCATTTTCTGGAGTGGTACAGTAAGTACACGGACACTCTTCTGTCCTATGAGATATGGATGCAGGCATACGGTGCTTCGGCAGTTTCTGTTATTTTCATACTTCTTAATTATACAGTGAAGGCTGTTATTCCCTGGTTCCCGATTTCATGTATATGTGTGGTTTCGGGCGCACTTTTCAGTTGGTATTACGCTATTCTGATAAATATTGCAGGTCTGATAATTTTGTTCTCAATCAAATTCTTCTGGGGACGAAAATTCGGCGGAGGTAATGCCGAGAAGATACTGCGCAAATATGATTCGGTTTACAATTTTATAGATAAAAGTAAGAAAGGTTCACCCCTGGTGCTTTTTGTGCTCAGGTTTATGCCGAGCGTTCCCGTGAATTCTGTGAGCGGTCTTTACGGTGCTACGGATATTTCATATGCTACTTTTTTATGGGTTTCATTAGGTGGCTTTTTCTATAAGCTTTTCTCCTATACCGTAATCGGCAGGAACGTTTTCGATCCCGCTTCAGCAAGCTTTATAGTTCCTATTATGGTGCTTTCCGTTTTCTCGGGAATGGCACTGCTTGTGATCAGCGGAGTTCTCAGTATTTCACCTGCGAGAGAAAATTAATGAACGGATTTTCTTTTTCAGGAGAATGATATATGTCTGATAATTTTCAGTAGAAAAAATCCTAAAGAATTGTCTTGACGAAACAAAAAAACAAATAATCAAAGGAAGGTTGATTAAAATGATAAATTCAAAGGAAATGGAAAAATTACTCAAAGAGCAGAGTCTTGATGAAAATTTTGCCGTTGTTTATGAAAAGGACGCTTACGGTGTGCAGTATGCGAGATTTCTTGAGGTTCTTGCTGCGTTCAGTGAGCTTTTCGACAAGGAAGGAAACAGAGAGGTTTCTCTTTTCTCAGCTCCCGGAAGAAGTGAAATCGGCGGCAATCATACTGACCATAACCACGGTCTTGTTCTGGCTGCAGGTATCAGTCTCGATGCTATCGCAGTAGCTTCTAAAAATGACGAAGGCGTTATCCGTATCAAATCAGCCGGCTATCCTCTTGACGAGGTGGACTGCTCAGAGCTTGAGGTGAAGGATGCTGAAATGGGCAAAAGCCAGTCTATCATCAGAGGTATCGCTGCACGCTTTGTTCAGCTCGGTTATAAGGTGGGCGGCTTCGATGCTACCACCGCTTCACAGGTTCTTTCCGGCTCAGGTCTTTCTTCATCTGCTGCTTTTGAAGTTCTTGTCTGCACCATGCTTAACCATCTTTACAATGACGGTAAAATCGACCCTGTTGAAATCGCCAAGATTTCACAGTACAGTGAAAATGTTTACTTCGGCAAGCCTTGCGGTCTTCTTGATCAGATGGCATGCTCTGTAGGCGGTTTTGTATCTATTGACTTTGAGGATACAGATAAGCCTGTTATTAACAAGATTGACTTTGATTTCGCATCCTCAGGCCACAGCCTTTGCATTGTGGACACTAAAGGCAGTCACTCGGATCTTACAGATGAGTATGCAGCTGTAAGACTCGAAATGGAAAGTGTGGCTGAATATTTCGGCAAAAAGGTTCTTCGTGAATGTGAGAAGAAGGATGTTATTGCCAATGCAGGTGACATCAGTAAGAAGCTCAGCGAGAGAGCAGTTATCAGAGCTCTTCACTTCTACGGTGAAAATGAAAAGGTTATTCTTCAGGCAGAGGCTCTCGGAAGAAACGATTTCGAAGCTTTTAAAGAGCTTATTATCGCCAGCGGCAGATCTTCTTATATGTATAATCAGAATGTTTACACCTGTAAAGCTCCTAAAAATCAGCCTCTTTCACTTGCTCTTGCCATAAGCGAACAGATTCTTTCAGGTAAGGGTGCATGGAGAGTACACGGCGGCGGATTTGCAGGTACTATTCAGGCTTTCGTTCCTAATGATATGATAGGTGAGTACACAGATGCTATGAAGTCTGTCTTCGGTGACGATTCATGCTATGTTCTGTCCATCAGACCTTACGGCGGTGTAGCATTAGCATAAAATACATAAACAGAAACAATAAAAATACGGGCAAAAATTAATAAACAAGGAGTATAGTAATGAAAAAAATATACCAATTTATATTATGCACATTTATGTGTGTAAGTGTAATTTTTACCTGTTCAGCAGTTATCTCGGCAGCACCTAAGGTAGCCAAGGTCAAAAATGTAAAGGTTTCTTCTGTTGCCGCTGACAAGATAACACTCAAATGGAAAAAGACTTCCGGTGTTACGGGTTACCGTATCTACAGATACAGCTCCAAAAAGGATAAGTATGTATATGCAGGTAAAACCAAGAAAACTACCTACACCGATGATTCTCTTTCGGCCGGAAAAACCTATAAATATAAAGTCCGTGCTTATAAGACGAATAAAAAGAAAAACACCTACGGAGCTTATTCTGATGCAGTAAAGGGAACCACTAATCCTAAAAAGGTAAAAGGCGTTAAAGCTACATACATAGGTTCAAATAATGTCAAGCTCAGCTGGAAAAAATCCACGGGTGCCACCGGATACGAGGTTTTTATGTATGACTTTGATAAAGAAGTCTATGTTTCCAAAGGTACTGTTACGAAAAACAGCTGTGTTCTCAAAAAGCTTTCTCAGAATACAAAGTACCGTGTAAGAATAGCAGCATTCCATAAAAAGAACGGCAAAGCATATGGTGTAAGATCCTCAGCCTTCAATTTCAGAACTGTTCTTCCCGATGTAGCTTCGATTAATGTTTATGACATCACACAGAACTCCTACAAGCTTAAATGGACCTCTGTAAAGGGATGCGACGGTTACATTATTTACCGTTATGACAGTGCTGCAGGTGAGTGGAAGAATATAACCAAAACCTCATCTACATCTTATTCCGTGAAAAATCTTAATCCCGGTACCGTTCATATCTATAAGGTAAGAGCATATAAAAAGAACGGTTCATCTTATAATTACGGCGGCTACTCTGCACAGGTAACAGCTAACACTATTCCGAATGCACCTACTGATCTCACAGCAAAAACGGATGACAGAATAATCGTTCTCAGCTGGAAGGGTAACGGCAAATGTAAGGGTTACGAGGTAGACCGCTTCAATAACGAAAAAAACGCATGGGAGAATATAGCTGTTACAGACGCACTTACCTACACGGACGACTCTCTGACTAAGGCAGATGAATACACTTACAGAGTAAGAGCCTATGTTCAGGGTGATAAAACCTATACTACCACTTATACTGCTTCGGTAAGTATTATGTTTGAGAGTAATTATGTACCTGACGGTCCTTACGGCGACAGCGAAATGGCTGCGGCAGGTGTGCTCGGCTTCCTTTACGATCCTGATGAGATGTGCTTTTACACAGCTTCTGATCCTTGGCAGAGAAAGATCGGTTACACTGAAGTTTTCGATGTTTTTGCTCCGGGTATTACGATTACCTTTGATACTGTGAGAATAAAGTTTGACTATAAGGACAAGGATTGGATGCTCCAGTTCTGGAAGGGTCAGTACGGCTTTGCTTTCATCGGTGCAGAGATAGGCTTATATACTAAGCCGAAAGACAGGGCATATGATCATTATGACTGCGCTTCAGATGATGAGAAGCTTATGATGTCTATGGATTTTTATAACAGCGGTGTCAAAAAGTTCTCTAGACCCTACGGTTCATACTGGTGGTGTACAGGCTTTATACCGGGTAATATCTTCGGTGCCTTCCATAATCTTCGTGTGGATGCCAGAATTACTGCGAAGGATTATGATATGCTCGCTGCACTTAAAAACGCTCTTAACAGTGATGAGGTTTCAAAGGAAGGCGTAACTTATAAAACTTCAGGTCTTAATTTATATATTTCATATCAGTAAATTTGTGAATCGGTACGGCTTTTGTCTGTACCGATTTTTTTATTCCTTTTGAATTAACTGTTAACTTTATGTTGCTTTTATGTTGATTTTTTTGTGGGTGTGTGTTAAAATAACGATTGTATATATAAGGAGGGGTAAGGATGAAAAAGACCTTTATAAAGAAAATCGCAGTTATTATGTGTGCAGTGATGATGCTGTGCTCATTATCTTTGAATGTAAGCGCTCAGACTGTCGGTGTAACGGACAATGAAATAACAGATGAAAGCACTGTTCCCGTAACACCGCCGTCAGAAGAAGTGAATTATGATATCTCTGTTATCATAAGCGAGATTATAACTACAGTCAAACAGATTATAGGCGATCTTATTGCCTATATCGCATACAGCGGAGAGGTTGACATACCGCTTGCTGAAAGCGGTGTAGCAGGTTATCTTTATGATCCGGATGAAAAGTGTTTTTATACCTCTTCTGATCCGTGGCAGAGAAAGGTTGGATATAATGAGATTTTTGATGTAATCTCTCCTGTTACTTTTATTGATTTTGACACAGTAAGATTCGGTTTCGATTACAATGATAAAAACTGGATTATTCAGATGTGGAAGGGTCAGTACGGACTTTTCTTTTACGGTGCGGAAATAGGTGTGTATAATAAGCCTGCAGACAGAACTATCGAACATTATGACAGCGTTCCTGACGAGGACAGACTTATGATGTCTATGGATTTTTATAATAAGGATGTCAGAAAGTTCTCCAGACCGTACTATTCTTATTGGTGGTGTACCGGCTTCATTCCCGGTAATGTTTTCGGCGCCTTCAGTAATCTCCGTGTAGATGCCAGAATTACAATGAAAGATTACGATATGCTTGTAGCTTTTAAAGACTCCATTGACAGTAACGAGGCAGCAGCAGAGGATATTACATATTCCGTAAAGGGTCTTGATGTCTTTATTAAATATCACTGATGATTTTCGGCACAGGTTTATCTGTGCCGTTTTTTTAAAATATAAAATTAAATTAAAGAATGATTCTGAGTTGATTTTTCGGAGTATCTGTGTTAAAATACTTACCAATAAATCAGGGAGACATTACTTGAATGAAAAAGACCTTTTTGAGAAAGATTGCACTTTTGATGTGCGCGGTAACTCTGATATGCGCCTTGCCTCTTAATGTAAGCGCGCAGACAGGAAATACCTTGAAAGGTGAAGTTACTTACGTCAGCAAGGCTTCAGCTGTACAGGCGTCGGATAAAAAAACTGAATATGATACATTTGCCATTATTAAGGAAATTCTCACTACTGCTAAAAGGGTTATCGGTGATCTTGCGGCTTATTTCGTTTCTACGGGCGAGGTTGACAGGACTATGGATGAAAAGGGGATAGCAGGTTATCTTTATGATCCCGATGAAAAATGCTTTTACACCTCATCTGATCCGTGGCAGAGAACCATAGGCTATAATCAGGTTTTCGATGTAGTATCTCCGACCGCTCTTATTACTTACGACACTGTGAGATTCAAGTTCGATTATGACAAGAAAAACTGGCTTATTCAGGTATGGAAGGGTCAGTACGGAGTTGCTTTTTACGGTGCTGAAATCGGCGTTTACAATAAGCCGGATGACAGAGTGGTTCATCATTTTGATGCCGTAAAAGATAAGGAACGGCTGAAGATGTCTATGGATTTTTATGAAAACACGAAGGGTGCTTTCGGAAAGAACTACTGGAAAAAACAATTTTCCAGACCGTATGACTACTATTGGTGGTGCACAGGCTTCATTCCCGGAAACAGAAGCGGTGAGTTCGATAAGCTTCGTGTGGATGCTCGTATCACAGCTGTTGACTATGAAATGCTCTATGCTATTATCGCTGCGATAGAAAAGGAAGGAATTCCCTGGCAGGTCAAGGGTCTGGATGTAAGATTTACATATTATTGATTATTAAAAAGTACAGGATAGCCTGTACTTTTTTTGACGGAATTTTTTTGAGTCTTCTATTGATTTTTAAGGTTATAACTGATATAATATTTTATCAGTGCGTTTAAATGCAAACCTTATGGAGGTAAAGATATATGAAAAGAACAGAAATCGCAAAGCTTTACGAAAACGCTGCAGCTTATACCGAAGGAACCGTCAAGGTATGCGGATGGATAAGAACCAACCGTGATTCCAAGGTTTTAGGCTTTATGGAAATCAATGACGGTAGCTGCTTCAAGGGCGTACAGATTGTTTTCGAAAAGGAAAAGATCGATAATTTTGCTGAGGTAGCCAAGTATAATGTAGGTGCTGCGGTAATCGTGGAAGGTAATCTTATTCTTACACCCGAAGCAAAGCAGCCCTTTGAAATCAATGCTGTTAAGGTTGAGCTTGAAGGTGCTTCAGCTCCTGAGTATCCTCTTCAGAAAAAGAGACATTCTCTCGAATATCTCCGTACCATCGCTCATCTTCGTCCCCGTACGAATATTTATTCCGCTTCCTTCAGAGTGCGTTCTGTAGCTGCACAGGCTATTCACCGTTTCTTTGAAAGTGAAGGCTTTATCTATGCTCACACACCGCTTATTTCGTGCAGTGACTGTGAGGGTGCGGGTGAGATGTTCCGTGTTACTACTCTTGATATGGAAAATCCGCCTAAAACAGAAGACGGTGACATCGATTACAGTCAGGACTTCTTCGGAAAGAGCGCATTCCTTACTGTTTCCGGTCAGCTTCAGGGCGAGATTATGGCACAGGCATTCGGCAAGATTTACACCTTCGGTCCTACCTTCAGAGCAGAGAAGAGCTATACTCAGCGTCATGCAGCAGAGTTCTGGATGATTGAACCGGAGATTGCTTTTGCAGATCTTTGTGACGATATGGATCTCGCAGAAAGAATGATAAAGTTCGTAATCAACTACGTTATGGAAAACTGCAAGCAGGATATCGAATTCCTTAATCTGTTTGTAGATAAGGGTCTTATCGAAAGACTTACAGCTGTTGCATCTTCTGAATTCGCAAGAGTTACATACACCGAAGCTGTTAAAATGCTCGAAGAACATAATGATGAATTCGAGTTCAAGGCATACTGGGGCTGTGACCTTCAGACAGAGCACGAAAGATATCTCACAGAGCAGATTTTCAGAAAGCCCGTTTTCGTTACCGACTATCCGAAGGAAATCAAGGCTTTCTATATGAGACTCAATGATGACGGTAAAACCGTGGCAGCCTGTGACCTTCTCGTTATGGGTATCGGTGAGATCGTAGGCGGAAGCCAGAGAGAAGAAAGATACGATGTTCTCACTGAAAGAATCAGAGAGCTCGGACTCAAGGAAGAGGACTACTGGTGGTATCTTGACCTTCGTAAGTACGGAGGTACCAAGCATGCAGGCTTCGGTCTCGGCTTCGAAAGACTCGTAATGTATCTTACCGGTATTTCTAACATCAGAGATGTGCTTCCCTTCCCCAGAACCACAGGTTCAGCAGATTTTTAATTAAAAGCAAAACTTACAAAAAGGTGATATTTTATGGCAGAACTCAGAACTTACTCAAAAGAAAAATTACTTGACCTTAAAAATATGCTTCAGGAAGAATATGATTCCTTCAAGGCACAGGGTCTTAAGCTTGATATGTCCCGCGGTAAGCCTGGCTCAGATCAGCTTGCTGTTTCAAACGGACTCCTTGATGCTATCACTTCCAGAGACTGGGAGGATGATGCAAGTAATCACAGCCTTGAATACAGAAACTACGGTCTTCTTACCGGTATCATTGAGTGTAAGGAAATCTTTGCAAAGCTTCTCAAGGTACCCACAAAGAATGTTATTGTCTGCGGTAACTCAAGTCTTAACCTTATGTTTGACTATGTCACTCAGTGCATGCTCACAGGCTCAGGTGAAGCTCCCTGGAAGGA
>JAZLAJ010000058.1:0-38786 GCA_045613145.1 Acutalibacteraceae bacterium | reverse complement strand
GCTGTTCACAGCAGAAGATACAACAATTTTCCCATGCGTCCACTTGGTTGGAAGTCACCCAGGGAAGTATTAAACCACTTCCTAACCACTGGCGAAATTTTTTCTACCTAATTTTGTAACACATCATTGACAAACCTACATGAGGGCAAGATTAAAGGGAACGGTGTGTGCCGTCCCCTTTTTTATTCACAATTAATAAACTTCAGCAATCACAGAACTAACCTCTGTGTTATATGATTTACATTTCTTCGGCATAGACCAAATATTTTGATTCTTCGGAATAAACAACAATGCCGTTAAAATCATTATCCTCAAATCTTTTTGTTGTTTTTAAAACAATCGGATTATCGGTTCCGTCATAAACCGATACTTTTTGAAATCCGGAAAAGTCAAAGTTGCTCTCACCACACGAAAAATAAGCGTTTTCCAATGTAACATAGGCATTGCTTGTTATATCTCTGTATAAAGGAATAAATTCCCCGACAGACAGTAACACCATTATAAAAAGGAATGAAACAGATATAATTAACGATACAAAGTAAACTTTATGCCTTTTCAAAATACAACAAACAATTATAGCTGCAATAATAAGACCGAAGATAATTATATGATTAAAAGCTTCTAAGCGCACAATTTTTATTAACTCTTGCTTATAAAGTTCCATAATCTTACTCCTTACATTACCAAATCAAAGATCATGCGGTCACGGCACGCCGTGACCCTACGGAGACAAACATCACACCAGCTTCCTACCCATCAGCACTCCCATAACCGAAGCCATCATAAGGCCTCGTGTCCAGCCCGACGAGTCACCGAGACAGTGAAGACCCTTTACGTTTGTATTGAAGTCCGCATCCATTTTTACACGGTTGGAGTAGAACTTAAGCTCGGGCGAGTAGAGCAGCGTTTCCGTGGAAGCGAAGCCGGGTACCACGTGATCCATAGCCTTGATGAAATTAATAATGTTCATCATCGCTCTGTAGGGCATGGCAGCGGTGATGTCACCTGCCACAGCATCGGGAAGGGTAGGCTTTACGTTTGACTGCGAAAGCTCCTTTTCCCAGGTTCTCTTGCCGTCGAGAATGTCGCCGAAGCGCTGAACCATAATGTGTCCCGCACCCAGCATATTCGTCAGCTCGCCCACCTTTCTTGCATACTCGATAGGCTGATTAAAGGGGTAGCTGAAATTATGGGAAACGAGGATGGCAAGATTGGTGTTATTACTCTTTAAATCCTTATAACTGTGTCCGTTCACTACGGCAAGGTCATTATCATAGTTTTCCTGACTTACGAAGCCGCCGGGATTCTGACAGAAGGTTCTTACCTTGTTTTTAAAGGGTCCGGGATATCCGATAAGCTTCGATTCGTAGAGAACCTCGTTGACCTTTTCGATAATCTCGTTTCTTACCTCTACACGCACACCGATGTCTACAGTACCCGGCTGATGGGCGATATCGTATTCGGCGCAGATTTTCTCGAGCCACTCTGCACCTCTTCTGCCCGTGGCAATAACCGTAGTGTATGACTCGATGGTCATCTGCTCACCCTTGCTGTTTTTGATATGTACTCCCTTACACGCACCGTCTTCAAGGATAATATCATAGCACTCATAACCGAAGATAATTTCTACACCGTGCTCCAAAAGATACTGCTCGATAGCATAGTAGATGCTCTGAGCCTTTTCAGTTCCCATATGTCTTATGGGACAGTCGACAAGCTTAAGACCTGCCTGAATGGCTCTCATACGGATTTCCTTTACCTCCTGAGAATTGCTGATACCTTCGATGTGTGTATCTGCACCGAACTCAAGATAAATACTGTCAGTATAGTTTATGGTTTCCTGCGCTACATTCTCACCGATAAGAGAAGGAAGATCACCGCCTACCTCATAACAGAGAGAAAGCTTACCGTCAGAGAATGCGCCCGCACCGGAAAAGCCTGTGGTGATATGGCAGTAGGGCTTACAGTTTACACACTGCTTGGTTTTATCCTTAGGACAGTGTCTTTTCTCTACCGGCTGACCCTTTTCCACGATCAGAATACTCTTCTCAGAGCCTTTTTTAATCATCTCAAGTGCTGTAAAAATACCTGCAGGACCTGCGCCGATGATAACTACATCTTTTTTCATAGTTTTTTCTCCTTTAACCGAAAAAAGCCCTTATCTGCGGAACAGATAAAGACCTTTTCTTTAAAATATTCCTCCTTAGTGTAGCACTAAAAAGATACGTTTGTCAAGGATTTTTTAACCCATAGTAACGGGATTTTCAGGCGTCCATATAACCGCAATGAGACTGTCGTAATAGTTTTTATATGCTTCCTTTCCTATATTAAAGGCTTTGGTAATTCCGTCACATGAAATATAGAGATAACCGTCATTACAGAGATAGATTTCACATTCAGTATACCGTATATAGGCTTTAAAGGTCAGCTTCTCACCTGTTTCACTTTTTCTGTCGAGGGCAGGTTTATCGCTGTGTTCTGTTAAAAGCTCAGCAAGGTCGGTCATTGTTGCGATACAGATCGAATAAATTACATCCTCTTTTCCTTCCGCTTTATAATAGCACCGGAAATCCGTACAAAAAATTTCAGGCTTATGCCCACCGCTACCCTTAACAGAAGCTATCTTCGTTTCGTCTACAAGGTCTCCCAGAGTCTCACATTTCTGCAAAGCCGAGACAAGGTCATAGGAAGCCTGAGCAGCTTTTTCTTCGGTTATATCTGCCACAGGTTCACCGGAAGGATTAAGAGCAAAAGCTGCAGCAGTAACGGCTAAAACAACAATCAAAAGAATAAGCACGGACTTTTTCATAGTTTTATCTCCTTTAAACGAAAAAAGCCTCTACCTGCGGAACAGATAAAGGCTTTTCTTTAAAATGTTCCTCTTTATTGTAGCATTAAAAAGGCTCTTTTGTCAATCAAAAAAGCAACAAATAAACAGCAAGGGAACGGTGTACACCGTTCCCTTTAAGTTAATTAATAATGTGCTGCACCACAGGCGCATACAGGATTGATTTTGAAAATTCTGTAGAATATGCGAAGAATTTTCCAGATGATACCTGTGAAGCCTGTCTTGTGACAGTTACAGGTGCAGTCATCTGCTTTGCTCTTACCGCAGAAAGAACACACACCATCAACATAATCGTGATCCACGGCAGGAACTTCGTCTGCTATGTAGCTGTCACCGCATGTGCAGGTATATTTGGTGTAACCACTGTTTTCACAGGTAGGCTCTGTCACAACAGCTGTGTATGTATGAGTAAGCATTCCGATTTCGCCGCCGCCTTCAGTCCATGTATTACAGTCTGTGCAGTATACACCTGCAGCAACACCTGTGTTTGTGCATGTAGAATCAATCTGTGTTTTATATTCGGTTGCCTTATGTCTGCATCTCATACCGTCTGTAAAGTAAATGGTAGCATTACTGAGAGCTTCATTATTCACACCTATTGTAATGGCATCCCACTGCGCCTCCGTACCGCCGAAATATACATAAGCCAGACTTCCGGCATTCATAAAGGCATCCTTTTCTACCTCGGTTACACCACCGGGAATATAGATTTTTCTGAGCATACCGTCACCACGGAAGGTACCCTCGCAAATCTTTGTGATGCTTTCGGGGAGTTCAATTTCTTCAAGAACCCAGCAATATGCAAAAGCATATTCTTCGATTTGGTTAACATCTGAATTGATATTAACGGTCTTAAGTGCATTACATTCCT
This sequence comes from Acutalibacteraceae bacterium, assembly GCA_045613145.1. Lineage (GTDB taxonomy): Bacteria > Bacillota > Clostridia > Oscillospirales > Acutalibacteraceae > UBA6857. The sequence continues at coordinate 35,067 of JAZLAJ010000058.1, read as the reverse complement.
CAAAAGCGGATGCACTTATGGTTTCTATATCACCGTTTATGGTTACTGTTTCGAGATTTCTGCACCAACCGAATGTTTCTTCCTCTAAGATATCGAAGCTGGCATTGATTGTTACTTCCTTAAGAGTGATTATGCCGCTGAAAGCGCCTACACCTACATATGTAACAGTTTTGGGAATTACTATATTTTCCAGACCCGACCAACCGAAGGCACATGTCTCTATTCTTCTGACTGTTGAAGGGATAATAAATTCTTTAAGTCCGGTGGAAAGAGCAAATGTACCTGCAGGAATGTAATTGAGTCTGGCAGGCCAGTTTATTTTTTCGAGACTTGTACAGTTAGAGAAAACATAACCGCCCATACCGATAATGCTGTCAGGAAGAACTACCTCTTTGAGCTTTTCACAGTTAAGGAATGCATCGCCCCATATTTCTTCAACACCATATGATACGATAAGCTTCTCTATTCCGCTGCTTTCGAAGCAGGATGCTCCGATTATCTTTACGCTTGATGATACTGTATATGTTTTTGCATCACCGAAATACTTGACCATTCTGCTCTGAGTGCTTCCTTCCACAGTACGGTAAAGAGTATCACTGCTGATCCAGTAGTAAGGATTATTATTTTCTGCAATATCCAGATCTTCGATATTGGACAGAGCGTCATCTCCGATTTCGTATAAACTATCCGGAATATAGTATGTACCTGTAGCAGAAGCGTTCTTACTGGGAAGCTTAACTAAGGTGTGAGGATAACGTACAGCTTCGTCAGCGTCCTGGTTTGTGGTATAAAGAACACCGTCAATAGCAATATAGTTATCATTCTCTTCGCTGACTATAATTTCTTCAAGTGCTTCACAGTCATCGAAAGCCCACAATGATACTTCTTTGACATTTTTACCTATAATTACTTTTTTCAGGCAATCGGTCACAGCAAGTGCACTGCCGAGAGTTACAAGATTATCACCTGTATTAAATTCAGAAAGGCTGCGGCAGGCATCAAAGGTACAATCCTTTATCACTTTAATACCGCTGCCGAGCGTGACGAACTTCATTGATGTACAGTTAGAAAAAGCACTTTCACCAAGATATGTTACACTGTCGGGAATAACTGCACTTTCAAGAGCATAACACTTATGAAATGCGTAATCACCGATGTCTGTAAGACCTTCAGGGAAGTTGATGCTCTTAAGAGACCAGCACTGATCGAAAGCATAAGCTCCGATCACCTTAAGTGTATCGGGTAATACTACAGATGCTATACCGTCACAGCGATCAAAGGCACCGTAGCCTATCTCCGTTACATCATATCCGCCTAAAGCGTCAGGAACGGTTATATCACCGCCGATAGATGAGTCAACATCTGTAATCTTCGCACCCTTGTAGGTTATCTCGTAGGTATAATAACCGTCTGTAGCTGCACTTGCTGACATTATGCCGCACACTAAAAGAGTGCATACAAGAGCCAGTAATAATGCAATTTTGTGAATTGTCTTCATTTTTAATTCCTCCGTATAATTATTCAAACATTGTGTTTGTTTAGAATGATTATATACCTTTTATGCACGAAAGTCAACATATCCGACATTCTAAAACAGAATATCAAGCTGTATTTTCATCAGCAAATCGGAATATACTTTTTAAATGAGACTATTTACGGAGGTACTCTATGGAAAAGTCACTTAAAAGATACGGGAAATTCGGTTTTATCTTTACGGGGATAATGGGTGTCCTTCTTCATTTTCTTTACGACTTAACAGGTGAAAATATAATTGTCGCACCCTTTTCAGCCGTGAATGAATCCACCTGGGAGCATATGAAGCTGCTGTTTTTCCCATTGCTTGCTTTTTCTTTTATCGAGCACATGCTTATAGGTAAAAGCTTCGATAGCTTCTGGTGCATAAAGCTCATCGGAACCGGTGTCGGACTTCTTACAATTCCACTGCTGTTCTACACCTATAAGGGTGCTTTGGGTGTTTCGGCAGACTGGTTTAATATAACCATCTATTTCATCGCAGCCGCTGTGACATTTATGCTTGAAAGAGCTATGCTTAAACGGAATGTGTACTGCCCTGTTCCACCTATAGTGTCCAGGGGTATTTTATTTCTTATTGCCGTTCTTTTCGTTGTGTTCACCTTTACACCGCCTGAAATTCCTCTGTTTATTGATCCCGTCGAGGGTAGTTACGGAATTTAACCGCCTACTATCCCCTCACAAACCTTTCTGAAAACAGGCGCACAATCCACGTTGCCGCCCTCTCCGTTTTCGTTGAGAACCACTACGATATAATTCGGATTATCCGAAGGAAAAAATCCCGTAAACCACGTACGGCAGATTTCCTTTCCGTTCTCATAAATTCCGCTCTGAGCAGTGCCTGTTTTTCCTGAAAGAGACAGAAGATCGCTTTTTGCCCGATCTGCCAATCCGTCACTTACTACACCGGCGAGCATTTTTCTTATACTTTTTACAGTGGAATCGGAAAAGATTTTTTCTTTTTTTGTCCTTCCTGTCTGCGTCATAAGTCCCTCGGAATTTGTAAGACCTCTTACGAGTACAGGAGACACGGCATATCCTGTGGCCAGGGCGTGATAAGCTTTCGTCAGCTGTAAGGGTGTAGCTGAAAAATCCCCCTGTCCGAAAGAAAAGTTAGCGAAATTTCCCTTTAATCTCAGGCTTTCCAAGGACGGAACCGTTCCCGATGAAGCCGTCATAGCCGGAGCAAGAGTATCACTCTGACCGAAGCCGAGACTCAGACAGAGAGACAGAAGCTTTTCTCCGTCAAGTCTGCGGGAAAGGTTCACGAAATAAGTGTTACAGGAATTTTTCAATGCAGCCTCCATATCAGTTTCACCGTGAGATGTTCCCTTAAAGCATCGGAAGGTGGTATCTCCTACGGTAATTTCACCCTTGCATTCATATGTTTCTTCGGGTGAAATTCCGTTTTCCAGAGCAAATGCTGCTACTATACTTTTAAATACCGATCCCACAGAATAGGAGCAGAAGGCTTTATTCACGAGCGGTGAATTTTTTCCGTTCAGACTTTCTCCCACCCTGTCTGGATAAAAAACGGGCGCACTTGCCACAGCTAAAAGCTCCCCTGTTCCCGCCTGCATAACGATAACTGCTCCGCTTTCTATTCTGCTATGACGAAGCGCATCTTCTGCTATGTTCTGTATGCGGCTGTCGAGAGTAAGAACAACTCCCGCCTTTGAGTAAAAGTTATAATCACTTACTGTCTTGTCCATTCCCGCCAGCACTCTTCCTACTGCGTCCACCTGAAAGGAAACGGTCAGCTTACCGCCGTTTTCCGTCAGATACTGATTATATGACTTTTCTATCCCCGAAACTCCCCTTCCTTCCGAATCAAGATAACCGATAATATGCGGTGCAAGAATATCTTCGCCGTATCTGTCTGACACAGAAAAAGTTCGTATGTGTTCATTGTTTATCTCTTCCTCTACCCGGAATAAAAAAGGATAACCGTCACTTATTCTCTCCGTAAGCTCTTCGGGAGAAAAATAATCTTTCAGATATTCTCCCGACTGTACCGCAGGTGTAACGGCAGCGACAAGATGCTTTTTCGAATCGGTAAGAGGGATGTAGCTTCTGTCATATACCGTACCTCTCTTTTCGCCTACGGTGAGTGTTTTCGTAGACTGATTACGGGTAACCGATGAATAATTTTCTCTGTTGATATCCATAATTTTGAATAAAAGTGCCATAAAGCAAAGGCTTATGAGCATATATAAGGAAAGAGCTCTTTTTAACAATATTATCACCGATAATAGTATTAAAAACGAAAATATATCTATCCCAAGAAAAAAATTCCTTGTTTTTTCCATTATTTTCCTAAAAAGACTTGACTTTATGTAAAATCTACCCTAAAATAGAAATTAGCACTCGACCGATAAGAGTGCTAAAAATGAAAACAAACAATTCAGGAGGAATGAATTATGAATATTAAACCCCTTCTCGACAGAGTAGTTCTTAAAAGCGCAGAAGTCGAAGAAACAACCCAGAGCGGTTTCATCCTTACCTCTGCTTCTCAGGAAAAGCCCCAGTTCTCCGAGGTAGTGGCAGTAGGTCCCGGCGGAATCGTAGACGGTAAAGAAACAGAAATGTATGTTAAGGTCGGCGACAAGGTTATCACCGGCAAATATTCAGGTACAGAAGTAAAGCTCGACGGTGAAGAATACACTATTGTACGCCAGAGCGAAATTCTTGCTATCATCGAATAATCACAGGAGGTATACTACAAATGGCTAAACAGATTATTTACGGCGAAGAAGCCAGAAAAGCATTACAGACAGGTATCGATAAGTTAAGCGATACCGTTAAAATCACTCTCGGCCCCAAGGGCAGAAACGTGGTAATCGACAAAAAATACGGCGCTCCCCTCATCACAAACGACGGTGTTACCATCGCTAAGGAAATCGAATTAGAGGATGCTTTCGAAAACATGGGCGCACAGCTCGTTAAGGAAGTAGCTACAAAGACAAACGATGTGGCAGGTGACGGTACAACCACTGCTACTCTTTTAGCTCAGGCTCTCGTAAGAGAAGGCATGAAAAACGTAGCAGCAGGCGCTAACCCCATGGTAGTTAAAAAGGGTATCAAAAACGCAGTAGCCAAAGCTATCGAAACAGTCAAGGCTAACTCAAGCCCCGTTACAACTTTCGAGGATATCGCAAGAATCGCTACTGTTTCTTCTGCTGACGAATCAGTAGGTCAGCTTATTGCAGAGGCTATGGAAATCGTTTCTACTGACGGTGTTATCACTGTCGAAGAATCAAAGACAGCAGAAACCTGCAAGGAAGTAGTAGAGGGTATGCAGTTCGACAGAGGCTACGTATCTCCCTATATGGCTACAGACCTCGATAAGATGGAAGCAGTTATCGATGACGCCTTCCTTCTTATCACAGACAAAAAAATCAGCAACATCCAGGAGGTTCTTCCCCTTCTCGAGCAGGTACTTAAAATGGGCAAAAAGCTCGTTATCATCGCTGAGGATGTAGAAGGCGAAGCTCTCGCAACTCTTCTCGTAAACAAACTCCGCGGCACCTTCACATGCGTAGCAGTCAAGGCTCCCGGCTTCGGTGACAGAAGAAAGGAAATGCTTCAGGACATCGCTATTCTCACAGGCGGTCAGGTTATCACAGCCGACCTCGGCCTCGACCTTCAGACAGCTACAGTAGATATGCTCGGTACTGCAAGACAGGTTAAAATCACAAAGGAAAACACCACTATCGTAGACGGTGCAGGTGACAAGGAGCAGATCAAGGCACGTGTAAATCAGATCAAGGCTCAGATCGAATCTTCCACATCTGAATTCGACACAGAAAAGCTCCAGGAGCGTCTTGCCAAGCTTGCAGGCGGTGTAGCAGTTATCAAGGTAGGTGCTGCAACAGAAACAGAAATGAAGGAAAAGAAGCTCCGTATCGATGACGCTCTCGCAGCTACAAAGGCAGCTGTAGAGGAAGGCTCAGTAGCAGGCGGAGGTGTAGCTCTTCTCAATGCAGTTCCCGCAGTAGCCGCACTCGCAGAGGCTACCGAGGATCCCGATGAAAAGACAGGTGTACGCATCGTTCTCAAGGCTCTCGAAGAACCTGTACGTCAGATCGCAAAGAATGCAGGTCTCGAAGGCTCCGTTATCGTAAACGCTATTCTCGAAAGCGGTAAGACCGGCTACGGCTTCGACTTCGCTAAGGAACAGTATGTAAATATGGCTGAAGCAGGTATTCTCGACCCCACAAAGGTTACCCGTTCAGCTCTCGAAAATGCTTCCTCAGTAGCAGCTATGGTGCTTACTACTGAATCTCTCATCAGTGACATTCCCGATCCCGCAGCTGATGCAGCAGCCGCTGCCGCTATGGCTCAAGGCGGTGGAATGTATTAATCTTCTTAATGAATGATTAAGATTGAATAATGAAAAATGAATAATTGCGGTCGCGGGATAGCTCCTGCGACTGTTTTTTTGTTAGCTACGCGAAGGAAAATTTCAAAAATGTAAAAAGGTTAAATTATAAACGGCTCAGTGTTAATTTACACGGAGCCGTTAAACTATATATGTTTACATATAAATTTCTGTTTTAAAATACTTTTCCTGAAATTCTGTATTTTTAATTATTTCTTCCTTGGTAAAGGAAGCTCCTTCAGGAGCAACCACCCACTTATCTTCCACATCATCTATCCTGTGAATGACAGCTATTACTGTCCCTGTAATTTCTTTTACAGGAACATCTACACCCAAAACATAAGCGTCCTGTTCCTCACCGTCAGGAGCAATTATTCCTTCGACAAAGCCGTAGTTTACAGGATAGTACATATCCTTATGCTCGGGATGATAGCTTCCGAGAGGTCTGTCGATAATAACCTTAACTGTTTTTCCTAACATAAAATCACCTCTTATTTTCAGCTTCGAAGGACACGGCACGCCATGTCCCTACGGATTATACACCGCAAAAAAAGCGGTATATCACTATTTATTTTCCGAAAATCTTACCTGTGATTCCGCATTCCGCATTACCGACACCACCGTCAGCACCTTTCCCTTAACCTTAAAGCTTACCTCTACACCTCCGAAAGGCATACCGTAAACTCTCTCTTCATCATTCTGATAAGATGGTCTCGGGTCACAGGCTAAAACTTTTATAAGCGCCTGTCTTTTTTCTTCGGGAACTTTTAGAAGCAGTTCTTCAGGAAAGTCCACTTCAAGCTGTCTCTCGTCGAGATTTTCCGTAAAGCCTCCCACTGCTTCGGGGTGACTGTCCGCATAAGGAAGATATGGCTTAATGTCATAAATGGGAGTGCCGTTCATCAGGTCAGCTCCCTTTACATAAAGAACCGCACCCTCTTTTTCCGTCTGCTCGATTCTGTCAAGCTTTACTGAAGAAAGACCGATGGAGTTCGGACGAAAGGGTGATCGGGTAGCGAAGACACCCATTCTTTTGTTACCGCCTAAAAGTGGCGGTCTGACCGTAGGTCTCCAGTCCTCTCTCACCGCTTCGGAAAACTCCCACAGAAGCCATATATGCGAAAAATCTTCAAGTCCTCTCAGAGCTTCAGGGTTACGGTATTCGGGAGTGAAGACGATTTTTCCCTCTAACTCTTCGATAAGACCGCTCTGGCGGGGTATGCCGAACTTTTCGGGGAAGTCCGTGTAAATATGTGCGATTACTTTCATTTTCGTTTCTTCTTTCGGGTTGGTGTTTTATTTATTATACTATAAAACTGCACCCTGTTCAAGAGTGCAGTTAATTTTATGAAATATATTCCACATACTCCTCCAGGCAAAGGTTTTTATCCTTCATTTCCTTTGCCGCCTTTTCACCCACATATCGGTAATGCCATGGCTCGTTCGAAATACCCGTAATGTCCGTCTTGTCCTCGGGGTAGCGCTTTATGAAGCCGTATTTATGGGCGTTTTCATTGAGCCATATGTACACCTCATCACCGCTTTTCTCCCTGTCGGGATTTATGTCCACGGCAAGTCCCGTTTCATGCTCACTTGTCCCCGGCTCTGCTACCCATTGTTCCGTAAGCACTCTCGCCTCTTTTTTACTGTGTCCCGCTTCACGGAATGAGGCATATTTATTTTCGAAGATATCCTCCTGATTTTCCTCACTGCGATAGCCTGACCTTACCTCGGGATAATATCCCTCTGCCCTCATATCATCAAACATTTTCTGCAAAGACGGATAAATATCCTCGTCTATCTGCTGTCCGTTGGTGAGAGTCATAAGCTTCGGCTCGTAATCCTCAGGAATTCTGCTTCCGTCATTTATCAGTATAAGAAGCTTGCCGTTTTCCATAGTAGCCTCTTTAACGAAACTGTCACCTCTTTTATAAAGCATATCCCCCGCCGCCGTCAGAAGAAATACAACAGCAAAGATAATCACGAGAGATCTCAATCGGATTTTTCCTCTCTGTTTTCTCACTTTTTTAACCATAGCTGTCACCTCTGAGATTACTATAGGTCAAGAAAAACGAGAAAGCAATACAATTAAGTCAGTCTTAAGTTAATCTTAAGATTTATGTAATAAAAGGCCGTAGTATGCCGCCTTTTATTTATATTTTTCTTTTTCCCGCCTTAAGTATGTTATCTGACGGAAAGCTGAAGGGACTCAGACTTAAAATAAAGGTTATCACTACGCCTATTATCATCGCTGCGAGCTTACCCTGAGAGGTACCGAAAAGGAAGTCTAAAAGTCCTGCTCTTTCCATAAGAAGAACGACAGGCCAATGCCAGAAATACACCTGAAGTGTCCTGGAACCGAAGATACTTACAAACGGCAATTTACCCGACGGCATAACACAGATTATACAGAAAGAAGCCACCGAAGTAATTATATAGCTTAAAAGTCTGTAAAGCATACCCCATTTTTCAAATAGAGGATTGACACTGAAGGGATTTCTTCCCGTAAATAATGCTCTGAGCATATAAACATCATCTAAACGGAAAAGACATATAGCTGCCCACACAAGCAGCACAGCCAGACCGACAGCCTTGAGCAGCTTTTTACTGTTAAGCTCTGTCAGCTTTTCGGATGAAGTCATTTCACCGAGAAGAAAGAAGGGATAAAAAACTACGATTCTGGATATATAAAGATAATCGCCTATACTGCTGTCGTATCCTGTTGCACACGCTATCAGAACAGATATGATAAGCACAAGTCTTTTATCAGTATCTCTTAAAATATAAGATATAAGATAAAATGCACCCATTGCAAACATAAACCACGGCAGACCGCCATCCTTGAGAAGATTGAAGTTTGCCTGTCCGTTAATCAGTAAATTTGCCAGAAACAAGAAAAATTTGGCGGCAAAGCCAAGAAGGACAAAGCTTATTACCTTCTTTTTCGTATCTCTGTTTTTATTAAACAGACCCGAGAGAAAAATAAAAAGAGGCATATGAAAAGAATAGATAAATAAGAATACACTCTTATACACATCTGACTCAACAGTAGCAAAATCTATAATATGCCCGACTACCACTGTCATAATCAAAAAGAATTTTATATTATCAAAAAGGAAGATTCTTCCTTTCGGCATTGTTTTATCCATTAAAAATTCTCCTTCTCAGTTCTCATCCCATCGGTCTTTTCTTAGCCGTAAAATCGGAAACATCGATTCTGATAACGGAAACGATGCCCGCCATCTTGTCCGTTATATCGAAATCTCTGCCTGTCTGTGTTTTCATAAGCACCTGAAGGCCTTTAATTTTCTCTTCGGTATCCTCGACTATAACTGCCTTTCCTCTTCCCATAACTGAAGCATAGGTTATACCGTAGTTACAGGCTGTCTTGCCCTCGAAGGGAACGATGTCACAGTCAAGCTCAAAGAAAACCTTAGGGTTCACCCTCATAACATCAAGCTTTCTGCCCTGCAATGCACCGTGAAGATAGACGGTCATTTTTCCGTCCTCCATAGTGTATCCGTAATTCATAGGCACCACATAAGGCTCATCACCGTCAACAAGACCTAAATGTAAAACCTTGGCTTTATCGAGAATGGAGATGATTTCCTCCATATCCGTAACTTCTCTTTCCCTTTTTGTTATTCCTTTATTCATTTTTATCACCTTTCAGACAGTTTTTTTATTTTTCAATATCGTATTTTTTTGACATTTTTACGAAGGCTTCTTCTCTGGTGATTTTTCCCGTATTGCATTCGATCATTATCTGAACATCCTTATCCTTAAGATCGTAGAAAAGCCATACAATATACGCAAGAAGACCGCCTACAGCCGGAATAAGCATAAAGATAAGCCACAGCATATTCAGAGCGTGAGGTGTCTGTGTCACTCCGCTCTGCTCCAGCTCCTGGAATGAGCCTACCTCTACCATCTTCCAACCTACCGACTGAAGTCCGAGAAGGAACATGCCCAATGAGCCTGAAATTGAACCTGTCAGCTTCGCCATAAAGGTCTGCACGGCAAAGGTAATGCCCTTGGCCTCAGTACCGCTTTTGAAGTAGCCGTATTCGGCACAGTCAGGTGTAAAGATAAACATTTCGAGAGCCACCACTGCCAGAGGAATGGAGCGGATTGTAAACATAATTATATACACAGCCACATTTCCGTATCCTATAGCCCAGGTAATAACACTGAGTATCACATAAAGCAGCAGACATACACGGTTAACCTTCATCTTATCGTATTTACGGATAAGCTTCGGCAGAAGAAGTGCGATAAGCAGCTGCGGTACGGTTCCGACGGCACCTACCACCAAGGAGAACAACGCACTATTGAAAAGATAATAGGAAACATACAGAGTAAAAGCATTTCCGATGCTCAGAGAAGAATAGAAGAAAAGTCCGAGATAATATATCAGCAGATACTTGTTTTTAAACAGATAAGAAAACATTCTTCTTACAGTAAAGGTTTCTTCCGACTCTGCACGGTAACGCTCTTTGAGTTTGAAGGATGCAGGAAGCATAAAAGCGAAAGCCATAATACAGATTATTACCGTTATCATACCGTAGTTCATACCGACCTTTTCACTGATAAGAACGGTAGAAAGAGTAGATGTTATGCCCACGCCTGCATATGTAGCAATACTCTTATATGACTGGATAGTATTTCTTTCATCGATGCTCTGACTCATTGAGGTAAGAATACCGAAAATAGGCACGTCACACAGAGTATAGGCTGTATCCCATAACATATATGCGACAGCAAACCAGACGAGCTTTATTGTCTGCGATGAACCCGAGGGAATAACGAAGGTAAGTATCGTAGCGATGGGAATAAGCATCGTAGAAACACGTATCCACGGAAGATATTTTTTTCCGCTTTTAAATTTTACCGAGTCGAATATAACACCGAAAAGAGTATCGTTTACCGCGTCCCACACCTTTACGATAAGCATAACCGTAGCTGATTTAATGGGATCGATACCGAGAAACAGAAGATATGTGGTCAGACATACATTAAAAAGAGTGTAGATCATATTCTGACCTGCAAAATACGAGTAGTAGCTTAATCTTTCTGCAGGCTCAGTGGACCATTCAGGTCTTCCTGCAAAAACACCTTTGACCTTTGAAATAATTTCCATTATGTTTTTCCTCCTTTAAACGGAAAAGAGCTGTCCTCAACCGTTATTTTTAAAAGCGATTAACTACGGACAGTAGTAAACAACAGCTTCTTTTTCCTGAGTATCTGTAAACTCCTTTTACATTGTAGCATAATAATAAAGAAAAAGATAGATATTTTCATCTGATATTTTTTCTCATCTGATATTTATCCAGCACAACCGGTGCTATTCGGCTATCACGCTTCATCTTCTTCAGAACCGACAGCGTATATCAGAAAAGTAAAGATAAAAATTAAAAAGGGGGGCTGTGCGGACCCCCTTGATTTTATTCGGTTACGTCAACATCGGTATGTGTGTCAGAATTTTTTCTGACAAGCTGTGCCACACTTTCGACTGTTGTTTCACTGTCCCAACAGATATGTGTCACATTCTCATCCCCGTCATAAAAGACGGGGAATTTGAAATTGATACACTTTAACAGTCTTCCGTCGGGCTGTTCTTTTTTGAATATCTCAACACTCTCAATAAAGGTATTGAGGAACTTCTTTTTCTCAGCGTCGGTAAACTTTTTATACATTGTACCATAATAATGCAGAAAAAGATAGACATTTTCACCTGATATTTTTTCTTCTTTGATATTTGCTATACGGGACTGTAATTCCGTTATTTGCTCCTCTACAACCTCTATTTCATCATAGAAATCATAAAGTCTATTTTGCATATCCTGATACTTTTTATCATAATGTCTATCTGTAACATCAAGGGCATCCATTTGAGATGCGAGCTTTCTTTTTGACATAACAAGCTGGTTTAACTGCTTTTTGAATACTGCAAGCTCTTCTTCAAGACCTTCTGTGCTTACTCTCGTGTTTATCTTTTCACACAAGGCTTTTTCGAACTCAGGATTAGACACAAGGCTTTCAACAACTTCTTCAACAGCTCCGTTAACAACGGCCTGATTCCATTGTCTGTGATAATTGCACTTATGTCCGTCAACTCTCATACGATGTTTACACCGTAGTCCTGCATAATCTGCAAAGAGGACAAAACATCAGCGGCATTTCTGCCAAAACGGGACAATTTGAAAACCAATACATAATCTATACTGTCTTTACCACTTGCGATATCAGATAACATCCTCTGAAACTCAAGTCTTGCTACAATTCTGATGTCTTTGATAAGTTTTCACCTCTTTTCTTTTCAGGGGATATTAAGGGTGCTCCCTTAACGGGTGGCATTTGGCACACAAATGCCCTGCTCGCTACGGTGTAGGACAGACATCCACAGGATAATTGTTTACTTCGTCTGTCTTCCTTCACCTCAGATAAGGGCGCCCTTAATCAGGTGTTTTTATGGCATCAGAAGCGGTGCCATATTTTTCTTTGCTTAAAAATGTGATGCCGAAAGTGGCACCGTATTTGAGCCATTATGGCTCAGTTGAAATTTGTGTTGAGCCAATTATTAAGTTTTTGGCTCAAGTTATGGTTTGTGCTAAGTCATTTGTAAAGCTCCTTTCTAAAAATTTTTTGAGTGTTTATATTTAACTGCGAAAAATGTGACGCAGTATTCATATACCGGAAATTAGGTTTTTGCCGCTTTACCCGAAACGGTTCCTGCAGGCATTACTACATATCTCTATGGCGCTGTGCAGTCAACTCATATTTCAATAAATTACGCTCGCTTTCTTCAAAAAAGGTCGTGGCGGTTTGTTCCCTTCGGACGGCCATTCACTTGTCTGTGAGAAGAAAACTTTTTCTCCTCATAGATACCCCGACATAAGAAAGCAAAAATGTTCCTGTTTTTTATAAAAAGTTTAAAAAATTTTTTTGGCATAAAAAAGCACTCGTCAAAAATCTGACGAGTGTGATGTAAACAATATTAAATTTGAAAAATCTAACGCAGGATTCATATACCGAAATCTTGGCTTTTCTGCTCCAAAAATCTTATTTGTGGGGGCAGTTATTATATAATGAAAATCTCCTCTATTTATATATAATAGGGGACTTTTGAAAAATCACCCATTATAGAGTAACAAGTGAAAATCAAAATCTGTAACAGGAATTTCTGCTTTCCTATCTACTATACTTAATACGGCAAAAGTGTGATTCCTAACGAATTACAGTAACAACCACGAAATGATAAACGTAACAAAGCTGCGGTGGCTTGCAAATAAGAGGAAATGAATGATTCAACTTGCTTGAAAAAGTTGTTTGTAACAAAACTTAGCCCATTATATATAAACAGCCTATGGTCTGTGGATCCTCTCTTCCATCGTAAAACTTATCAAGCACCTTCTTGAACAGTTCATCTCCCGTTGCCATATAAAACAGCGTCATGCTCGACTGAAGCTTTATATTGTCTGGATACCCCATAACTTCAAGTGGATTGCTTGATTTGCACTCGAGAAGCGCCTGACATATTTCTCTGAACTTTTCGCCAAGATAAGTATCGTCATAATATGCTTTTGCCTCTTCGGCATTTTCTATTCCATAATATATCGCCCTGTCACTACTACCTAAAACTTTTAACTGAGGGAAAATATACCATATCCAATGGGAAAATTTTCTCTCTTTTTTTATTTCTCTGAGTGCCGTATCGTAATTCAGTTTGTGTTCGTAGTAAAATCGTTCAATGAAATAATCTTTGCTTTCCACTGTTCGTCTTCCTCCTCATAATCTTCACAATATTCTTCATTGTAATCTGCATTGCTACCGGCAAAAATCAATCCGAGTAAAGTTCCGTTCAAAAGATAACCTACAGAACCGTCCGAAATGAACGGCATATTTACATCTATGCCACACAGTACTCCGCAATTAACAAATACCGATGCAAAATACTGTACCGAAAAAATGGCTGCAGCAACTAACATAAGCGGTCTCATTTGACTTTTGTTTTCAAGAGCTTTTACAAATATGCTCACTATGAATACTGTAACAATAAGAAGCATAAGTCCACCAACTACATATCCGTAAAAAGCGAAGATTCTTGCAGGGCTGTAATCTATAACAGCTCGCTGGAACTCATCCATTAACTCTGATTTTCCGAAAGTCTTAAAGGTTTCAGGTAACGCCTCCAACAGCCTTATCATCGAACTGCCCTCGAGAAATTTAACATCAGCATAAGCCACCAGATTGTAAATTGCCAGGGATATCAAAGTGAATAGGCTGCCAAAACCAATAACCGTATGTATAAATTTAACTGTATTGTTCTTTATCTTACCGTATATATATACAAACAGGAACAACTGCATTGACAGGGCTATAAACCCTTCCATCTCATCGTAGGTACCTGCAACATATGTGACACCCATAAAGAAATACAGCAGGGTGCATTTAACTGAATTTACACATTTTTCCGTATAGTATAAAGCTAAAAATATCAGTGCCATAAAAGAAAAGAAATCATAAAAGCCATAATCGACCATCAGCAAATGGAAGGGACCTGAACGGCAGCTTAATACTGCTAAAATCGGGAATATCAGAAAATTAAAAGTAAAACAATATTCGCTAAGATATTTTCCACCTTTATATGCTAGGTAAACAGCAACGGACAACACTGCTATTCTTAACACAGTGTTCCAAAGAGAAGACCACTCCACATTATAATGCAGGATATTTATAACCGTGCACAAGCTTTCCGTGCACAGTACCGTGAGCATGGTGCTGATAACAATAATTTTATTTTGACTATAAATCTTTTTTATTGTTTCCATTTTTAAACTCCTGAATGTAAATTTCTACTCTCTTCCTGATTTCTTTAGTCATTTTGTTAGATCTGACAGCTTCGTTATACCATCTTTCAAACATTTCCTCATTATTTCGCCTGTCTAAATTTGAATAACCAAATACTCCTCTTATACCGGATATCTCTTTAAGGTTTTCATCAAGAAGCCACCAATCGTAATACTCTTCATATCCAAAGCCGTCTTCATCAGGACCGTCGAATCCCGCATCTGCCCTGACTTTAACAATGTCATTTTCATCAGGCCACGAAACAATATAATTCCTGTTCTTATCGAAGAAGCAGAACCCTAGTCCATTAAGTCTTCTGCCTGATTCATTGCCTATTCCGGGCCAGGCAGCCGTAGGAAGTTGTCTTTTTTCACGGTTGCATTTTTCGTATATGATTTCTTTTGCCTTTTCACTACCGTAAAGCATCGCACGGTAATACCAAAAATTCGCTGCAGCTTCATAGAATTTTGCTGTTCCGCCTCTTAAAAAAAATTCTGCTACTTTGATCATTGTATCGGGTTTATCCTTTGAACAACCTGCTATCAAATCTTTGAGCTTATGATTTTTAGATGGTGTAAGCTTAGGCACATGGAGTTCATCGACTCTTTCTACAGGTATCTTGCCGAACATTCTCAGCATTTCCGTATATGGAGGTGTGCCCTGTGAAAATTCAAATTCCGGCATCGGGCGAAAATTCCAAAATGCTCCTTCTTTTATTACGTCAGTTGAACAATTTACAGTAAGCTTGTCACAAAAAAAGCAGTTAAAAAAGGCTTCGCTGTCTATCCGTTCTAACCCCTCGTGCAGAACAATGTTACCAAATACTTTTTGGGTAAAAGCTCCGGTAAAAATCACTTTTACAGTATCCGGTAAAACTATCACATCGCTTTTGCAAGTATTTATGTACGCATAGAGTATACTTTTATCACGGTTATATACAGGCTCAGCAAATTCAACACCGACAAAAGCATTATCCTCTATTTCCGTAACACTGTCAGGCATAACAAGATATTTTAGTTTTCTGCAGTTTTCAAAGGCCTTTCTTCCGATAAACTCAAGGTCCTGCGGCAGTACAAGCTCTTCAAGATTTTCGCAGTACTGAAAAGCATATCTGTCTATCTTTTTTACACTTTCAGGTATCACTGCTTTTTTCAGTTCTTTTCTTGCTTTACGATCAAGACAGTCTTTTATTTCTTCAATACCTTCCGGAAAAACAGCGTTTCCGTTTTTATCAATAGTTATCATTTTTAAGTTCCTCACTACTTGATACTCCCGACAAATCATCAAGCTCATAATACTCTATCTCTTTAATCTCATATCCCTTGCCCGACAGTGGATTTTCCTCAGGCTCAATGCTGCCACCAAAGCCGTCAGGATAGTATGAAGCAAGCTCATCGGAAATAAATTCACCGTTTTTAAGCTCGTATATATTCCACGCAGAAACACCCATCCAGACGCTTTCGACAAGAAAAGCATTCTCTCTATTTGTACCATAAACCTGAGAATGAGACGACTGTATACTGTCAATACACACTGCTTTATTTCCGTCAAAGTTATATATATGTATGTAATGATCAGGTGTTGTTGAACCGTATACCTCTAAAAACAGTTCAGGTATACTGTCGTTATCAAAATCATATAACCCGTATTGTCCGTGATTTGCTTCATTGGGATATTTCTCCTTGCATTCTTTCAGAGTGTTGTCTATGACTGCCTTGAATGCCACTGTGTACCCTGTAAGGGTTTCCTGTTCTGTCTCCCGTAGCTCTGTCTGCTTTGTTTCTTTTGTTTCCATTTGAGTTGTTTTCTGAGTTGATGTTTGAGTCGTATGTGACTCTGACTGTTGCCTTGAAGCACAACCGGTTAAGAAGGCGAAAATAATAACAGGTATCATTACAGTTATCGGTATTCTGTATGTATTCTTTTTCATTTTCTTTCTGTCCTCATCTGTTTTTTAAAACGGTTTCTTAAAATTATCAAGAAACCGTTTTTATATCATTCAAAAGCTTTAAGAGCTGTCTGAATCTTATTGTCAAATATATCCTCTTCATTGTCAGATACGGAAAAAACTATCGTAATTCGGCTTTGTAAACTTAAACATATCGGTTTCGGTGTAAAGCAGTGGACAAACTTTATAACACCCTCAACACTTTGATTGTCTTCGCTGTCTCCTTTGGTGAACGGAATGACCCTAACCACACTCAGGCATTAAATGAGCAATTGAGTAGAAATTACATTGAAATAAATTGCTGCTATAGACATCTGTCCATAACTTTATCTATGTCAATATCGACTAAAACTTCTTTGAAAAGTTTGTTCACAATAGTTGAAAAACCTCTTAAGAAACTCTTGTTCTGCCGTGAAGGTCACGGATATTGTTGAGCATAGGTTCATAATACGCAAAGATTGCCAAACAGTCAACCAAAAGTGTTACCGATAAACCAGCCGTTCCGCTAATTCTTTGAATAAAAGTGTTGCCCTTTGCCATTACACAAACAACGCTATACACCACATCAAAAATCTTTTCTTCCTCAGAATATTTTTTTACTATGAAGTTTAAAATTTCTTAAGGATTAATATATCGGAAGCGTATCATCAAACAGTTCGTTGTACAACCTGTCTGTAAAATCATCATTCTGCAATTCATCATCAATTACGGCGTTATACCTCTGCTCAACAGTTTGCTTTACCGAGTAGATTTTTGACTTTATTTTATCGCGCATTCCACTTGAAGAGCGAGGAAAAACGACCAGCGGAATATCCAAAGCGCAGCTTTCAGTTATGCAAAAGGATTCGTAAGCAAGCGTTATAAGCCCGCTTGCATAGAAAAGAACACTCAATACACCTATTAGGAAAGCTTCTACCCCGATAAATCCAGCAGCTGCAAATAAGCCGACGACAGCCGCAGTTGTTGCAGCAACTATCAGGATGCTTGCAAGGACAAAGGCTATTTCGTGCAGCATTACGGCAAACGGAATGCTCACACCCTGATCATTCGAAATATTTCGTAACACATTATCCAAACAAACACCCAAAGTAATCTGAGCCAGATGAGTTGATTGCGGGATACCTTCTACTCTGTTATTGACTGACATTGTGTAAATAATCATAGATTCTACAGCAATCATTGATTTGGGGTCATTTCTGTTTTCGATAAAAGCATTACCAAGAGCTGATTCACGGCTTTGGCAAGCAAATGTGCCGAGCAAGACTTCAGCTGTTTTTTCGTCCTGCATAGCTATAACTACCCGTTCAAGCAGAGAATTTACTGTGGCCTCATCGATACCACCGGCAGTTAGCTGTTCAATTTCCTTTTCAAGTGCGGTGCTGTCAAGCCCACCTTTTCCGGTTAAACATCCAACATTTTCAAAAACATAGCTTGCCTGCAGAAGCAATTTCGCCTTCTCCTCAGTTGCGAGTTCACCAAGCGCAAAATCTATCTTTTCCGTCAAGCCTCCGGAAGCATCTTTAAGACTGTCATAAACGCTGAAAAATATATCTGTTTTTTCAATAACCTCATCTGCCATCAGTTCAGCCTGATCCTCGGATTTGCTTTCCATACTTTCGATATAAATACTTTTAAGAATTTCTTTAATACTTGCCCCTTCCTCAAATTGACTGAGCGCAAAAGCTCTTTTTTGCAGAAATTCGTCACGCTGCTTTTGCAAAAGCGGTAACATAAGCGGTCACTCCTTTTTGTTTATATCGGTGGCATAATCAACCGTCAATATAACTATAGCGTTTTTCTTTGTGTTTTTCCAAAGTTCGGCAGAGAATAATAATACTTAAAAACCACAATCTTTTTTTTGTTCAATTTTCTCTACATCAGAGGCTATTCCATTAATTCTTGTTCTTATTACAGAATATAACATTTGGTCATACGTTTTTTCTTTAAAATCGTCCTTTCTGTCAATCACACATCCTTTGGATCCACAGTAATCGTTTTTGGTGAAAAGCACCTCGTCATTAACGGGCACGAAACCTCTTCTCAAAAGCCTGATATAACATGCGGCAATAGCATCAAGGTTGGCAGAAGAACTGCCTTGTGTCTGCATTGTATCGTCGTCAATAACTTCTTCAAGCGCATTTTTCCATTTGTTTAATTCCAAAGGTTTTTGAATCTCTTCATCTGTAAGATTATTCAGTGCTTCCGTTACAATCTGTGCAATATCGGCACCGGTAACAAATTTTATTTCATCCTCTTCCCTCTTCCTTCTTCTCACGTTATCCTCATTTTTTTCAGATTCATTATCAAATTTTTTAGTTGTGAAAAGATCAATAACACTATCCGGTACGGTGTCTCTGTCACTGTTAGTAAAGCACTCGTCGGCAAAAAGCTTATGAGTCAATTTAATGCCCTTTGCCTTTGCAGTGTTTTCTCTTTCCCTTTCACGACGGTTCATCTGCTCGGCAATAATACTTTTGAGTTCATTCTGTGTAGGCATAAATACACTATAACGAATATCAAAACGCTGATTTCGGTAAAACTCCTTAGGCAGATTACTTATATCGTTAGCTGTAGCACACACAAAACACGGTGAGGTTTTATCCGACAACCAACTGAGCAGATATCCGAACATTCTTTGTGAAGTACCACCATCCTTCTCTCTTGAGCCGGCACCACTAAGACCTTTTTCAATTTCATCAATAAACAGAATACAAGGTGACATAGCATCAGCTTGTCTTAGTGCTTCGCGCAGATTTTTTTCTGACAAGCCTACTACTCCACCCATAAGTGAACCCATATCCAGCTTGAGCATAGGTATGTTGAGTTTGCGGTGAAGTAATTTTGCTGCTTCACTTTTACCACAGCCCGGAACACCAACAAGCAGAGCACCCTTATACGGAAGATTTCCACGCCTCATACAAAAATCTTCAGTTAATGCTTTTTTCATTCTTTTAGCTTTCTCGTTGAAGATTTTCATACCACCGATTTTATCAGCATGGTTATCAACATCGTTCTTGTCAATGCAAAGTGTAAGCAGACTTCCGAAACGCATAAGGTTCTGGATTTTTGCTTCAAGAATATGCTTTTTACATTCTTTCTGACTACAGAGCAAGGGAGCACCGTTTTCCTCCTGTCTGAGTCTGAGCATTTTCTTTATGAAAAACTCCGTCTGAATAAGCGTGAAGCCGCGCATACTATAAGCCAGCTCGTTCATATCTTTTTTATGATAGGTATAATTCTTATCGCCATATTTATCAACAAGCGAAGATATTGTTTGTCTGATTTCTTCGGTACTCGGATAATCAGGTTCAATTATTTCTGTATAAACACTAAGATCATCTGTAATAAGCGAGGAATCTCCATAGAGGATAACACAACTTGAACGTATAGGAGAATAATCATCAAAACCAATGTAGCTACGAATATATTCCCTGAGAAGTTCAATAATATTGGAGTTTGCTATTTGCTTGCCGGGCTCGGAAACGATCGGAAGCAGGAACAGCTTTGCATCCGTTTTATTAGGTATATCATAGCCAAAGTCTACCGCAAGTCCGTTTGAAATCAAGTTCTTCAAATCTTTAAAATCAGACGAAAAATTCTCACATAAAATAAGATCAGATTCCTCCGCTTTAATGTATTGATTAAAATAAAAATTACTTCTCAAGTTATGTAACTTTGATTTCGGCTTTAAATCAACCACACCGCAACGTCCCGCTACGCGGTTAACCAACTCAATTTCATTAGTATCAAGCATAATAAGTGGTTTTTTAGCATCGAAAGCATTTCTCACCTGACGGCAGAGCTTATCGACAACAAATCCCTGAGTTTTCACTTATCCTCTCTCCTTTTACCCTTCGTTTAAATAATCTTCTATAGCAGCATAGCACCTAATTCCGACAGTCGAAGCACCTTTTCGCTGAATAAATCCGTCGGGAGTGAGATATACATAATGCCCCTTTTCAAAAACGAATTCAACAGCATTCGTACCTTTGCCCAACCCGGCACTTACGCGGTCTTTGTACCGAGAGTCATCAATTGTTGCACCGTTTTCGTTCAAACAAACCATAACATAGCTACCTGGGAATTGCTCGGCATAACTGAGTATATTCCCCGTTTGCCCACATTTTGGAACAGGATGAACAAGCACAGGATACTCACCGACTACGTTAATAAACCTGCATTCACCTATCGCAAGATTAATTACAGTAAATTCGCTATTATTTTCACTGTAAATGTGCAGAGTGAGGTTGACACCGTCTCGCCCCTCGGCATGAGGAGTGGCAAGAAGCTTTTTATGCGTTATTCTGCTACCGTTTTCAAGCAACTTTACAGCCTCACTGCGCTGCAGGTGTATTTCGTAAGGCAACTCCCTTACAGGAATATTGATAACAGTATCATCCGCTGTAAACACAAGTTTTTTTTCTGTGAGATTTGCATCGGGTTCAGGCTTGCCCAGGTAGGCATGTTCAGCTTGCTCATGACTTATTTCAAAGCCCTTTTCGTCAGGTGAATGTCTTGCAAGAGCGTATGCCGCTGTAAGCATACAGAAAAGCTTTGTTTTTTCGATATCTGCCAACCCTGTAGCCTGCGCAATTGCCCAGTTTTTTTCAGCAAGTTCCAAAATTTTTTCTTCCTCCATGAGACTTTGGAGCTGTTTTCTTTTTTCGTACAAGTATCCGTTTCGGGCAAAATTTGCCTCAGTCAGGTAGTCAGACGGCTTGTTGAAAGAGGCAAGTATATCAGGTGTAAAAAACTGAAGCTGTAAAAACATTTCTGTATGGTATCGGGTTGTGAGCGATATGTGATACAATTTATTAACAAAAAATCCTGCAGCAATATTTCTGTTGAAAAGCACATCTTTTGCAGAAAAATATTCCGCAAAGTCTATTGCTCCTCTGATTATTTTTTTGTTCATTACCAACTGTTGCATATTTGCACCACCTGTTTCTAACATTATTACTGTTCATCAAGAACCTTTGGTGGATTATCATAAACATAAAGCATTACCTTGCCTAAAACAGCTTCGGCATTCAATTTAAAATACTTACTGATTTCTGTATTTAAAAAATAATCCTCTTTGAATTCTCTTGCCAAATCTTTGGCTAAACGGTCTTCAAAACTGTTGTCGGTTGTCTCAGCAATAAATCGCGACAGCTCTTTCTGTTTGATTTTATCAAAACCTAAAAAACCTAATTTTGAACGAAAATTCATCATCATATCTTGAGCGGCTTTCTTTTCATTCATTGAAGTCGTTTTAACGGGAAAAGGAGAATAATTTATTTGCTTAACAATCCAAGACATAACCCGGATAAAGTTCTTTGAATACAGCAAATCCACCAGGGTTTGCTGTATAGCTTTTTGGTATGGATTTTGAGCGATATTTCCTACAACCTTAGGACTGCTAGACAAAGATAAAACAAAGCCAAAATCCTTTTCATATATATTTGTTGCTATTTCGTAAGCTCTCTCACGGCACTCATTAAGATAACCTTTATCGCCACCATCAGTTGAAAATCCCTCCAGACAATCGTATATCGCATCAGATATGTCATCCATGCAGTTCTTATATTCACCGCTTCCTGAAATCGCGACATAAGCCTTATCCTTGAAATCCTCATCGGTCATTATTGTATCGGTTGCCATAGCGCTGTCAATTATAGGAATTATTTTCTCTATAACTATAGGCGCTAATTTACTTGCAGCGATTTTCATAATTTTTTCATAATATATATATTCCGCCAGCATATATGTTTGTTCACGATATTTTTCCGAATATAGTTGACCAATATACTCAATTTTTTTCATCAGGCAAAGACCCTCTGCTACGCAGAAGGTGGTGTCTCCATATGGAATAAACTTGCTAGTTTTAAAAACACCCTTAACAATTTCCTCAAACTCTGTTACCTTAGCGGTACCCCCGCAAACAAGTACATTTGCACAGCCGTAAGCAGTAACCACCGCATCGTAGCATGACTGAATAAAAGTTCTGCAATCGTTCAGTAGCTTCTGACCTTCATACGAACTCCAGACCTTATTTACAATAAAATCCCTGTTAATATTAATTGGTATATCAAACACGTAAAGTTTTTCGTTTGAACCTGGATTGTTATAATATGTTTCCTTCGCTTCGCGTGCAGCTAAGAGACTTTTTTCCCTACTGTTTATTTCATCTGCCTTGCTCCAATCTTTTTCTTCTTTACCCTCATTTTTCAGTGCGGCATTTATGTTTTTTAAAGCCGCCTCAAGAATCAATTCATCAATATCATAACCACCAAGCAGAATACTTTTTGTTATAATAATACCACCCGGTTTAATGTATGTAAAATCTATGGTACTTGAACCGAAATCAAAAATAGCAATACCTTCACCTATATTGACTTTTTGATTCTTGTTTTTCTGTCGGGTATGGTTACCGCGAAGCATACCTGTCATAAGTGCCGCAGTTGATTCGGGTACAACAGCAACATGAGGATTACCTGTTGCTTCGCTGACAAGCTTTGTAAATTTCTCTTGTTGTTCAGGCTCAATCCAATTATTTGAAGCGGGACAGCCGACACAGAGAAGAAGCCTACCTTTTTCAAAGGCTTCATCAATACGTCTGTCATTGTATTTCCGTATGTTACGGAAAACCTTTTTAAAATATTTGTACATAAGCTGTTTGTATGTAATATCTTTATCAGACGAGGCTTTATCTGACCAGTTTCCTGTAGGCTCGCCATCTGTGCTTTTTTCACCTGGATATCTTTTGAAATGCTGATAAAACTCCGGTTTGTATTTTGCATCATTACCGATAAATGGTTTTCCGTCTTCAAATCCGATCATTGTCGGAATGACCGTTTTTTTATCTTCAAGAATTATTTCCTTAAGTTCAAATTTCAATGATTTTTCCGGATTTACTTTGTCAAAATATATTATCTTTTTATCTTTCAATACCTTTCCACCCAAAAAAGCCGAAATTTTGGGGCTCAACAACTCTCCGAAGGAAGTTCTTTCTCCTTTTAAAATATTTTCCAGGTTTTGTTCTACAATCATAGCATAGGCGACAGTTTCACCGTGTCCGAAATCTATGGACAGTACACAATCGTACAAAAATTCTCTTGTTTTCGGATCGCGCAAAGCCTCAAGATATTTATAAAAGCTCCCGTGTTCCATGCGCTGAGACATCAACCAGTAATCATGTGTTATTTCAGCAGAGTTTTTTACATGTGATGTATCTACAGAAACCTGAGTGTCCTTATTTTCATTCTGAGCTGCATTGAGTTTTTCGTTTGACATGACTTTTTACCTCCATTTTTATATGTAAATTTTAAATTATTTTCTTTTAATTATCATAAATTCGGCAGAATAAAATTGAGCATCACCAAACTCCACTTAACTTAATCAATACTTCTTTTTCATAATTTGCCGAACCGGCAATGGAATTTGTGTACTCAAAGGACTGTTAACCAGATCGGTTTCATAAGATGCCCTATCTATGTATTTAAAACTGTATGGGTTTGCAAACCTTGGACAATCTGTTCTCTTTTCTGTATAGCCGCTCAGATGGTGTATTATTAGAGCAATATACAGTGGCTCCTTAGGTACAAATTCATAACCAGTAGTTATAGCGGTAAGAAAAGCAAGATCCATAGTCATAACAAAGTCTCGGTTAACCTTAGCTAAAAATTCACGAGCCTCTTTTTCCTCCAAACCAAAAAGCGCTGTCAACTTCAACAACTCATAAAATCTGACTCTTATTTCCGGTGCAGGATTTTTCCGTTTGCCAAACAGATCAAGGTTGAATTTTTTCAGTGTATCCTTGCTTATGTCAATTTCTTCAGCAAAATCTTCTATAATACCGCGATCATTTGTATTGGGAGCTAACAGCTTTATCCTAGTGTTTACCTCGTCGCTGATAGCCTGATTTATCTTAAAATATTCCGATATGTTTTTGTTCTTCATTTCTTCCGTAAGCGCCAATTTTTTCTCCTCGGTTGAAGCAAGGTGTTGAGCTATCAATTCAACTGTTTCGTCTAATGTACATGCAACAGCATTAACAAACTTCCACCACCCAGTTGATGAAAGAATCCTTTCGTCAGCAAGCTCTTTTTGAAATTTCACAAGCTCTTTTTGTAGCAAAATATGTTCGAGCGTTTTTTTTGCATTCTGCTCCGCATTTTTGGTTGATGAATACAAATTAAGTAGGTATTCTCTGCTGAGTCGATCCGCCTCAGCAGATACTTTGCTTTCTGAATCGAACCGTATTTTAGCACTTGCTTTTGCATCTCTTTTAGCAAGTCCTAAATCATTTTCCATAATTAAAGCAATTTTGTCTTTGACAGTTTTATCACCTGGAGAAGTGTTTTTAAGCACTTGCTGTATTTTCTTTTCAATTTCAGCTAATCGCAAATACATTTTTTCTTCAATTTCTCTTTTTACAACATTAAAACATGCAAATCGCATTTTTTTAATTTTTTCATCAGCCAAAAACTTATTCATATCATGTTCCAAAACTCTCAGTTCTTCCTTGCTGAAAGTTTTGATCACTAAATCTCTCACTGCGTGATTTTCAGCTTCCTTAATAATTTTTTTATCTTCAGTAGTAAGAGTTTTTCTATTGCAACTCATAACAAGTTCCCCTTTTATCAATAATGATAAGCTTGCAACTTATTATACTATTTCTTTAATGTAATTTCAACATAATTTTTCCGAATATCCTATTAAATTTATGAGTTTTTTCAAAACTAGATAAAATTCACATATTAACATATGTAGGATCAAAATACTCCTGCGAATAATCAATATTCGTATCTGTTTCACATTTATTTTTTTCGCCATTCAACATTTCAAGGTTTTTATTATAGCTGCGCATCAAACTAACCTTACCGCGCGCATTAGGATTCACGGTATAAGAAATACCATCTGCAATACCGAACACAATACCAACAGGGTATAATGAGCTCATCAAAAAGATTAACATTATTAAGCCAAACAACAAGTGCCTAGCTTTGCTGCGACTTTCAACTTCTTTCGCATTTATTATCGCTTCTTCAAGAGCTTTGTATTTCTCGTTGCTACAGGTTTTATAAACAGCTTCTTCCATAGTTTCAAATTTATTGCTTCTGAGTTCCTTTATAGTTACAATACATTTAAGTTTGAAGGAGGTACGCTTTGCATAGTAAAGCGGATCTGCAAACTTTTCTTTATTAAACTTACAGCTTTCAAGCTTTTTAATAAAAGTTTCCCATGTATCGCCATCACAACCCAGTAACTGAACATATTCATACACAGCTACGGTTTTCGTGCATTGTTCTATAATCTTGTTTGCAGTAACTTCATCCCAATCACTCAATAAATAATCAAGTGTTTTGTAAATGTCCAACAAATCTCCACCCGTATCAATAAGGTCGTAAAGCCTTCTGTATGTTTCCTTGCTATGCATATTATAATCCATATTTATATACCTCCATGTTTAATTTGTGTACTCATTTTATCACGTGCTTTTCTGTTCTTCACGCGCTCAGCAGAGAAAAAACAAAACCGCCGGTCAGTCTATTCAACTGCCCGACGATAAAATTTAATTAAAATGAAGTTTCTGCGATATAGATATCATCTTCGTAAATATCTGCTGCAGCATATTTATCGCAGTTTGCAAAATTGCTTATGTTCTCATTGAATTCATCCTCAGCTTCGGCAAGATTCTTCTCGTATTTATGTTCGGCAACATTCGCACCAATTAAATTTGAAATACGGTCGGGATATACAAACAATATAAAGCTTGAAATCAGTGATACAACGCCAGCAAACACAAACGGCATATACACTGTCTGTACGCCAGACATAAGTAGCGCTAAACCCAGAAACAGTAATACAAGACCTATATTTTCAATAAATTCCTGAGCTTTTTTATCAGTTACAGCTCCCGTTCTGAGCGCATCGGATATATTTTGCAAATCTGTTTCTTTACAGACTGTATAAGCTGCAAGCTCCATACTTTTGTTGTTGCCACGCAGATATTCATCCATTGAGGCAATGCACTTGATTTCGTAGCTGCTTTTACTTAAATCAGCAGTAGAGCGAAGCATATCGTTATTGCTGTCAAGTGAAGAGATGAATGATGTTATATCCTTATTGCAAAGACTAATATGTGACATTTTGCGGCGAATTTCCTTTTTAAGTTCAATTTCGCTCATGGGCTCTCTTTCGTTCTTTGCCATATAATCTGCAAAAAGCTCTTCTACTTTTGCTCCGTCACGGATACGCTCAGCAGTTTCTCTGTCATCATAAAGTCCAAGACAGTAATTCACCTCATGAAGGTGGTGCATACGTTCGTAAACAGTAGTACCGCAGTTATCCATAGCACGCTCTAACAGTTCCATAGTGTTGGCTTCAAGCACCTGATTCATTACATATTCATATTTTGATACGGCACTCATGCATTCTTCGGCTAATACTTTGGCATTATCAACCTTTACATTGTACATATCAGGCATTTTTTCGAGCTTTGCTGCAAGACTTTTATCAGATACGTATGTAAGATAAAATTCCTTATAGGCTTCTGAATTGAATACTGAGTTTGTGTTCATTTTTTATACCTCCATTTTTAATTTGTGTACTCATTTTATCACGTGCTTTTCCGTTCTTCACGCGCTCGGCAGAGAAAAAAATAGCATTGCTTAGTAAGTATTGTTTATCACTTGTTTCAATACAAAATCTCTTGTATTTTAAATACATAAACCTTAAGTTTATAAAACAAATATACCTCCCTGATTAGCAGTTCAAACACCGCCAGTTGTCGAGGTCAATTTTTGTATTCACACCATCCTAAAATGCTTCAATGCATCCATGATAGCATCTTCTTTTTCTTTGGTACACTGTGGTACTCGGCTTTTGCCTTCACCCTTGTTATAACACTCTCTTTCAATGATACCACACTTTGCCTTAACCTGTGATATGTAAAGAGTTGACACTTTAAGACCGTGTTTTTCAAGCACATAATCCTTGATTCCCTGATATGTAGCCTTTGTTTCAGCGGCAGTAATATCAAGCTCTGAAAGGTCAAGTTTTATGTCGATATGTGTGTCCGGTCTGCGTTGGGACAAAAGAACAACCGTCTCGACATGGACCGTTCTGGGAAACATATCTACGGCGCAGAGCTCAGCTACTTCATAACCTTTATCTTCAAAAATTCTGCAGTCTCTGGCCAACGTAGACGGATCACAGGAAACATAAACCACTCTGTCCGGACTCATATTCACCACCGTATCGATAACATCTGCACTGCAGCCCTTTCTCGGCGGATCAAGAATTACCACATCCGGTCTTATTCCCTCATCGAAGAGAGTTTTGGCTGCACCCGAAGCATCATCACAGATAAAGCGTGCGTTGGTTATTCCGTTAGCTTCAGCGTTTTTCTTCGCATTTTCGATAGCCTGAGGAATAATCTCCACACCGATAAGCTCCTTACAGTCCCCGGCCATAGTAAGACCGATTGTACCCGTTCCGCAGTAAAGATCGAGCAGAGTTTCTCCGCCTTTAAGAGATGCGTACTCTCTTGCCTTTCCGTAAAGAATTTCCGTACCCTCGGGATTAACCTGATAAAAAGAGAGTGGCGAAATTCTGAAAGTAAGACCGCAAAGCTCATCCTCGATGAAATCCTCTCCCCACAGAGTAACGCATTTCTCTCCGAGGACTACATTTGTATCCTCTTTATTAATATTCAGAACGACCGATTTTATGTTTTCATTTACCGATGTAACGGCTTCGATAAGCTTCTCTTTTTTCGGCAGCATATCACCGTTGATTACCAGACAGACCATAATCTGACCTGTCTTTCTTCCCTGTCTTAAATAAATATGTCTTATGAGTCCCTCACCTGTTTCTTCGTTATAAACTGAAACAGGATTTTCGAGTATATACCTTCTTACTGCCGAAACGATATCCCTGAAGCCGTGCATCTGCAAAAGACAGTCTTCACAGGGTATTATGCGGTGACTTCTTTTCGAGTAAAAGCCTGTTATAAGATTTCCGTTCTTATCAAGACCTACGGGAATCTGTGCTTTATTACGGTAACGGCAAGGATTTTTTACGGTATAGATATTCTCTGCCTCGATGTCTATTCCGCCGATACGGTTCATAGCATCAGTGACAGACTGAAGCTTTTCCCGCTTTTCTGCTTCATAGGAAATGTGACGGTAGCTGCAGCCTCCGCATTTTCCGAAGGCCTCACAGTCAGCTTCCACTCTGTCGGGAGAGCTTTTGTATATTTTTTTTATTATACCTACGGCATAATTTTTCTTAACCTTGATTATATGAACCAGAAGATCGTCCCCGACGGCACTTCCCTCCACGAAAACTGCCATATCGTTAAATCGGCCCAGACCGCTTCCCTGTGAGGTCAGTGTGGTTATTTTAAGACGTATTTCATCATTTTTTTTGATCGTCATGTTTTCCCCTCTTTATTTCTTCCTGTCAAGCTCGATAACAACCTCAAGTCCTCCGAGATCACTTTTCTGAGCATAAATTCTACCCGAATGTGTATCGATGATTTCACGGCAGATGGAAAGACCGAGTCCCGCCACCTTTCTGCCCTCATCAGAAGTGTAAAGCGGCTCGAAAATAATTTCGAGATTCTCCTCAGGTACACCCTCACCGTTATCATTGATATGAAAATAAACATTATCCTTATCCGAATAAATATCTACTCGGACTATCTTTTCTTTTTCTTTGAAATGCTTTACGGAGTTAGCGAAAATGTTACCGAAAACTCTTTTGAATCTGAGCGGATCGATTTCCACCTGTGCATCATCAGCATAGTTATTGACCGAGAGAATAACCCCCGATGACTCGAGGTCAGCCTCATAATCGTTACGTATGGCTGTAGCTATTTTTTCCGCAGAATAAACATTTCTGAGTGTCTGCTGTTTTTTGTCATAGCTGAGATATTCGTCGAACTCATTTACGAGCTCCTTTATTTCGATACTTTTATCATAAACCGTACCCAGATATCTCTTCCTGCGTTCCTCGGATATGTTATCCTTCTGCAATCTCTCGGCATAACCCATAATGGATGTGAGCGGAGTCTTTATATCATGGGATATAGAAGCAATTATTCTTCTCTGATTTCTCTGATTGGCTTCGAGATTTTCAGTCATAGAAACAAATCTGCGGTAAACCTTACCTGCATATCCCTTTATCTTTTTCTTTTCGAACTCACCCGTTTTATCGTACTCTTCTATCGCCCTGTACAGCTTTCTGAACGGACGCAGAACAAGCGTATAGGTAGTAAAAATCATAAGTGCAAGAGCTGAAAACAGAATAAGCATTTCCACGAGAAAGAATTTTGTGCTTGCTCTGACGTCAGCCACATAGTCCTCCAGAAGGTAAACAGAGGATATTATCAGATATGCATTTCCCTTGTACTCAAAGGGAGTCTGCACCTTTACATCAAGTGCTGTCCATGTGTTTTCCTTGCTTTTTGCGATTTCTTTATTCTGGCTGTCCTCAACAGTAACGATAATCTCATCATATTCATTTACGATATCGTCCCAGGCTTCCACAGAGGGTGCACTGATAAGAGATTTTACTATCTCTGCGTTGTAATCTGTCAGTACACTTTTGGCATTTTCGGCTGCATCGCTGAGTGTAGCTCTTACGGAAGCGTTATAGAGATAGCCGAATACCGAAATAACACATATAAGCACCAGAATCGTAATTAAGTTGCCTTTTTTGCCGTGCATTTTATTCACCCTTCAGATTTTATCTGATTTTCACGAATTTATATCCGACACCCCATACTGTTTTTATGTATTCATTATCGGGATCGATTTTATCTCTAATGCTTTTAATGTTAACGGCGACAGTTCCTATATCACCGAACTCCGTGTCCCATACGTGAGCAAAAATCTGTTCACGGGTAAGAACCTTTCCGGCATTTTCCATAAGATACTCAAGCAGCTGAAATTCACGGGTAGAAATAGGCACAGGTATACCTTTTTTGCTTACAGTAAGAGATGATGTATCGATTTCGATATCTCCTACCTTTATGATTTCTCCCGCATCTGCAGAGGAGTGTCTTTCCTCTCTTCTGAGATGCGCCTTTACTCTGGCGACAAACTCTTCCACAACAAAGGGCTTGGCAATATAATCATCTGCACCGATTTCGAGACCGAGCACCTTATCGAAGGTTTTTCCTTTAGCGGAAACAAAAATAATAGGACAGTCCACACTGTTTCTTACATACCTGCACAGATCAACGCCCGAAATTTCCGGCATCATAATATCGAGAGTGATAAGGGAAATTTCATCTCTGTGCTCATTTATGTATTCGTATGCACTTCTGCCGTCTGTTTTAATCACTGTTTCAAAGCCCTCATCCTCAAGAGCGTCGGAAATAAGCTCTGCTATGGCGATTTCATCATCTACTATAAGTATTCTTTTCATTTTCTCACCTTCCTCGGATTTTCAATATAATTACTCAATATATATAATAATATATCTTTACGAAAAAATAAAGATGTTGAACGATTATTTTTTATTAAATCGGTCAGCACTACAAAAACTTAAGATAATCTTAAGAATTAACATATTCCAATATCTGCAGATTATGATATAATAAAGATGCTAAAATATTCCCATCAATGAAAAAACGAGGATACTCAGATGAAAATACTTATAGTAGATGACGAAAAAGAAATCGCCGAGCTGATAGGCGTATATCTGCAGAATGAAGGCTTCGAAACCGTAAAGGCTTTCGACGGCAAAACAGCTCTCAGTTTAATTAAAAATGAAAGCTTTGACCTGGCTGTGCTGGATGTTATGCTCGGAGACATTGACGGCTTTACTCTGTGCAGAGAAATCAGAAAAAGTCACACCTATCCCGTTATTATGCTTACAGCTAAAACCGATTATACCGACCGCATCTCCGGTCTTTCATTAGGCGCCGACGATTATGTTACCAAGCCCTTTAACCCTCCTGAGCTGACAGCAAGAATAAAGGCTCAGCTCAGACGCTTCACCCAGTATAACGACCGTAGCGAAAAAACAGACTCTCTGGAAGAATCAGGCCTGGAAATCAATATTTCAACTCACACCTGCTATCTTTACGGAGAGGAAATCACTCTTACTCCCCTCGAATTCGGAATTGTCCGTCTGCTTATGGAAAATGCAGGTAAGGTAGTTTCCACGAAAGAGCTTTTCGAAAAGGTATGGGGTGAAGATTATCTTGACAGCAATAATACTGTTATGGTACATATAAGAAGAATCAGAGAAAAACTCAAAGAAAAGCCGAGAAATCCCAAATTCATCAAAACAGTATGGGGAGTTGGATATAAAATTGAAAAAAGCGAATAAACCAAAGGAACACAAAAAAGGTGCTGACAGCGTTATAAGTCTGATTCTGATTTCCTTTTTTAAATGGAATCTGATATGCTTCGCCGTAATTACTGCCGTTTACCTTATCTGTTATCTTTATGCCAAACAGTACAACGACATCACCGACAGCATTTATGCATTTCTGGATGCACTGCTTAATTCACGGTATGCGGACTACATCTTCCGTAACAGCTACATACTTCTTATCCCTGCCTTTATTCTTACCGTGATCATAAACAGTGTTATCTATTCATTTTCCACACTCATCAACTTCGGAAGGGTCTATAAAAGCATAAATGCCCTCACAAACGAGGACGGACAGATACTCTCTTTCCCTAAAAGCTATTCTGAGGTAGAGCTGAAGCTCAGCGACATCCGTCTCAAGGTAGTGGAAAACCGCAGAAAAGCTATCGAAGCAGAGAAGAAAAAGGACGATCTGGTTATGTATCTTGCCCACGATCTGAAAACACCTCTGACAAGCGTTATCGGTTATCTCACCCTTCTGGACGAAAGCCGTGAGCTTACTGCAGAGCAAAGAGCGAAGTTCGTCGGTATTTCTCTGGACAAGGCATACCGTCTCGAGCAGCTCATAAACGAGTTTTTCGAAATCACCCGCTTCAGCATAAACACCGTCACTCTCGAAAGAAACCGTATCGACCTTAATCTGATGCTTGAACAGATGGCCGATGAATTCTATCCTATGCTGTCTGAAAAAAATCTCACTGTTCAGACAGACATTCCCGAGCATATCATAATGTTCGCCGATGCAGACAAGATAGCAAGAGTTTTTGACAACCTTTTAAAAAATGCCGTCAACTATTCCTATGAGGGTACGGTCATAAAAATCGGTGCAAGAATAAGAAGAAGCCGTGTAATCATAAAATTCCGTAATCACTGTGACGAAATTCCGCAAAACAAGCTCGACCGCCTCTTCGAAAAATTTTACCGTACGGACTCCTCGAGAAATTCTTACTCGGGTGGTTCAGGTCTGGGTCTTGCTATATCAAAGCAGATAACAGAGCTGCACGGTGGCTCCATAACAGCTCAGAGCTCTCCCGAGCACACGGATTTCACCGTGGTGCTGCCCTATGTCAACGCAGAATATCTCAATGACAAAGGATTGGATTTTTAAACCACTTGACTTTCCGCCCCGCAACTAATATAATCAAGTAAGATTATATTTTGCGGGGGTATTTTTATGGCCGAAAAAGTAATGGTAGGTATGAGCGGAGGTGTGGACAGTGCCATTTCTGCTCTTCTGCTGAAGAAGGATGGCTACGATGTAACAGGTGTAAACTGCCGTTTCTTCTGCCACAGTAAAGAAAGTGCCTCCTCAGATACAGACGACGCCCGTGCAGTAGCCGAAAAGGTGGGAATACCCTTTCAGGTGCTGGATTTCACGGAGGAATTCAAAAAAACAGTTATCGGTAATTTTATTTCTGTTTATGAAAGCGGTGCTACACCTAATCCCTGTATCGTTTGTAACAGACATCTGAAATTCGGCTCTCTTATGGCTGAAGCTGAAAAGCAGGGCTTTGACTACATCGCCACGGGACATTACGCACAGTGCGGATATGATAAAGAAAGCGGCAGATATTACCTTAAAAAAGGTGCTGACACTACCAAGGATCAGAGCTATGTTCTTTACTGTCTGACACAGCATCAGCTCTCCCGTACTCTTTTCCCTCTCGGCTCCATCACCAAAGAAAAAGCACGTGAAATCGCCCTTTCGGAAAATCTTGTCAATGCCAGAAAAAAAGACAGCCAGGACATCTGCTTCATTCCCGACGGAGACTACGGTTCTTTCATCGAAAGATGGCTCAGCAAAACCTATCCTGCCGGAGATTTCGTAAACACCGAGGGCAAGGTTTTAGGAAAGCATAAAGGCATCATCCGCTATACCGTAGGACAGAGAAGAGGGCTAGGTCTTGCGTTACCTGCACCGATGTATGTGAAAGAAAAGGATGTGACCGGTAACAGGGTCATTCTCTGCAGTAACGAAGAGCTTTTCACCCGACATGTGGAGGCAACAGACATTAACCTCATCACCTGTGACCGACTCGACTCCCCCATCCGTGTCAGAGCGAGAACAAGATATTCTCATAAAGAGCAGTGGGCAAGAGTATGGCAGACAAACGAAAATACACTTCATGCCGAATTCGAAGAGCCTGTCAGAGCAGTGACAGCAGGACAGTCTCTCGTGCTTTATGACGGAGATTATGTGGTCGGCGGAGGAATTATAGTAAAATAAATCAGAAAGCAACTACTGTAAGGTGGTTGCTTTTTACGTTGCTTAAAACACTGTACAACTAAACAAGATGACTTTTTTGTTATCTTCGTTTCAAGGAAACATTCAGTCGGCATAGCTTCGCAGAGTTACTTTTGTCCTTGCCAAAAGTAACCAAAAGCGCTTTTTCAGCAGAACCAATCCGAACACGATAACGGAAGAAGAGATACATTTCTTTTACATCTCACCCTTAGTCTGCCACTCATAAAGAAACAGCCTTTCAAGTCTACCGTTATCTATAGTTCTACGCTCAGCCTTACCGAAAGAGTGAGCGTACAGAGTGCTTTTACTGAAAGCAGTGCAGAAAAATCGCTGCCGCTGCTCCCTCAACGCACAGATATTTTGTCTACCCTGTGGTAACTTCCGTCACCACACACTTCGACTCCTTAAGTACCGTCAGTCCGACAGTCGCTTCCCGCTCTGTCATCTTTTCAGATAAGTTCTACGGTCAGTGACCCCTAAAACCTCCACCAACATAAAAATAATATGGGTTAACGAAAACTTTTCTGTAAAGATAAAATCTGACCGGTTGTCTGCACACCTGCCACGGTGTGCCCCTTGCAGAGCGTTTCGTAAGGAGGTACTGAAAGGTGAAAAAACAAAAACACCGCTTAAGAAGGCAAGTTACACAAACATAAACTTTAATGTAGAACGGCAGTTTCCTGTCTGCGACCCTGCCACGGGTCGCACCCCAAGGGAAAGTAATTGTTTTTGAAC
>JAZLAJ010000057.1:0-27099 GCA_045613145.1 Acutalibacteraceae bacterium | reverse complement strand
TTCATTGTTTGTGTTACAGTTGTCATGACGATTGGTTAATCCTCCTGTTCGTTTTGTCTCGGCAACTTAACTGTAACACAGGATTTTCCTTTCGTCATTATTTTTTTCGTTTACTGTAACACATCTATTGTAATCCTACATGTAGAATTCACCGAAAAGTAATCCTCAGAGTTGACAAAAGCAGAAAGGAATGTTAAAATATTATTAATTGTGTTAATTGAAAGGTGGTAGCTAAAATGAAAAAAATTATTTCACTTCTTCTCGTTACAGTGATGCTTTTTGTTGTAATGGCACCGATGGCATCAGCCGCAGATGTAAGGACTCCTATCGTATATATCAGAGGTAACGGTGACGGCCTTTATTATTCGGATGGCACTCTCTGTGTGGCTCAGTTCGAGGATCTTTCCTTCGGGGAAGGCGGTATGAGTAAGGATGTTATCGTTGACTCTGTGGTAAATGTTCTCAAGCCCTTCGTTTTAGAGGGTATGATTTTCGATAACTGGGATAACTACGGCAGAGCTATTTATGAAGAGCTCAAGCCTCTTTTTCCCGATGCAGGTCTTGACTATGACGGAAACGCTACCAACGGTACAGGAGTTCATCCTGATGTAATGGCGAAATCGATCGCAGATTCAAAGTCAACCTGGAATTATGTTTATAACGGTCAATATGCCTTCGCATATGACTGGAGACTTTCTCCCTATGATCACGTAGACAGACTTCACGAGTATGTTCTTCAGGTTCTTAAAACCACAGGTCAGACACAGGTTTCTATGTATGCCAGATGTATGGGCGGCAGCCTTCTTATGGCATATCTTGAAAGATACGGTCACCTCGGTCACGTAAAGAATGTTGCTTTCTGTGATGTTCTCTCGAACGAATCTACCCTCTTCTCAAAGGCTTTCAGCGGTCAGATTCAGTTTGATGCAAAGACAATCGAAAGATATGCAGGTCAGGTTGACTTCTTAGGTCAGGTTGGTGACGGTGTAGGCTTTGAATTCAGCGATGTTCTTTACGAAATCGTTTTCAAGACTATGGATTTCTTCAACCAGATAAATGTGAGCGATAAAGCACTTGAGGGTGTAGAAAAGCTTTATGAAAAGCTTGCGAAGGCTCTTATGCCTTCACTTCTTCACGCCTTCGGTATGGCTACTCAGGTAAACTATTGGACCGAAGTAAACAATGACGATATGGATGCTGCTCTCGAGCTTCTTTACGGTAAAGAGGGCTCCGAGCTGCGCACAAAGTATGCAGGTCTTATCGAAAAGATTCTCTACTACAGAGAGCATGTTTCAAAGGATCTTAATGCTTTCTATGCTAAGCTTGATGATTACAATATCCATTACGGCTTTATTGCAAAGTATGGCTTTATGAATATGCCTATTATCGAGGATTCAGACCTTATCAGTGACTCACTTGCGAGCCTCAAGCACGCTGCATACGGTGCTACAACCGCTTCTATCGGTAAGACTCTTTCAGAAGAATATATTGCGGGTCGTGAAGCACTCGGTCTCGGTAAATACATATCTCCCGACAAGCAGGTTGACCTTTCAACATGCGTATCGCCTGATACAACATGGGTTCTCAAGAATGCTCATCACGATGAATTTGACTGTCTTGCCGACATTGCATGGGAATTTCTTAACGGTACAGAAAAAACAGTTGACACCGTAAGATCAGGCTCACAGTTTATGGTATTCGATTATGAGACTATGAAAGCAACAAAGATGACAGAAGAAAACTGTGCAGATTATGACTTTATTACCCGTCCTGTAGAGAAACCTACCACAGAAACGAGACTGGTTGCTTTTATGCGATTCTTTACTCTTCTTCTTAACTTCTTCACGAAGCTTTTCAAAGGTGAGCTTGATTTTTCGAATCTTTTAGGCTGATTAAAAATTTTTCCCGCAGAGATTTAACCGTCTCTGCGGGAATTTTTCCTTTTTCGGGTGCATATATTTCTTTTCGGGGGGATTGTTATGAAGTATTTACCCGAAGAGAGAGCCGAAGAACTGGCTTTATATATAACGGAAACAGGTGCTACGGTCAGACAGGCAGCCGTGAGATTCGGTATCAGTAAAAGCACAGTACATACAGATATTACAGTCAGACTGATGAAAAGTAATCCGGAGCTTTACGAGAAGGTGCGTGCTGTTCTCGACACAAACAAGGAAGAAAGACACATAAGAGGCGGTAGAGCAACAAAGGAAAAATTTCTTTTTCAGAAGAACTCCGTAAAGAGAGGATGAATTGTCACCTCAGTATTATTTAAATGTGAATAATAATTAATATTATTCATATATTGTTGACAAAAGGTGCAGTTTAAAGTAAAATAATAATCAGGGTTTCAGCGGAAAAAAATTAAGAATTTTTACATTTCGTGACAAAGCTTATTTTTATATTGACGAAAAAGAAAATAAATGTTACAATCACGAAAAGTGCTGAAAATACAGAATGTTTAAGGAGAGAAAAAAATGGCACTTTCAGATCTTGGCGTAAAACTCGGAAAGCTTGTTTTTAAAAGCATAGACAGTGTTTCTCAGAACCCCGGAGAGGTACAGGAAAAGCTTCTTATGTCCATAATCGAGAAGAATAAGAATACTGAATACGGTAAGAAAATCGGTCTTGGTAACATCAGAAGTGTCGAGGAGTTTCAGAAGAATATTCCTCTTTCCACCTATGATGATTATTCGGATTATGTGGACCGTATGATAAATAACGGAGAGAGCAATCTTATGATGGCTGCAAAATGCCGCCGTTACTGCTCATCCTCAGGCTCGGTAGGTAAGCCAAAGATTCTTCCTAAATCGGCAAGAGATCTTTTTCATATGCAGTCTGTAGGCTTTGTTGCCACACCCACCTGTGCTTCAAATTGGTTCGGTAAAAAGGGTATAAAATTCCCGAAGCAGGTCGGTACTGTTGCTATCGTTCTCACAGGTCATGAAATGGCTGACGGTAAAATGTGCAACGGCGCAGGACAGGTTCCCTTTACCTACCTTAAGCCTATTTCGAAATTCTTTATGACAACACCTAATGATTTTATGTATCCTGAAAATGAGGATGCCGTTGACTCATCTTATTTCCATCTGCGTTTTGCTTTGGAAAACCGTGATGTTACATATATCGGCTCAATGGTTGTAACTCTTCTTACCATTATGTTCGAGTTCTTCGAAAATAACTGGGAAATGGTTTGCAACGATATAGAAAAGGGTACTATCGATCCTTCGATCAAGTGTCCCCCTGAGCTTCGTGCAAAGTACGAAAAGAAGTTTAAGCCCAATCCTAAAAGAGCGGCAGAAATCCGCAGAGAATGCGAAAAAGGCTTCGACGATCCCATCGCACCCAGAATATGGCCTAAATTTATGTGGTCCTACGGTATGGTCGGCTCTACTCTTAAATTCTACGTACAGAAGCTCAGAAGATATATCGGTGATGCTCCCATTCATAATATGGGTTATGCAGCTGCGGAGGGCTATATGGGTATGCCCGTAGAGCTTAATGTAAATGACTGTGTTCTTCTTCCCAAATCCGTATTCTTCGAGTTTATTCCCATTGACGATCCCGACTGTGACAGACTTCTTACTGTCGAAGATGTCGAGGAAGGTAAGCTTTATGAGCTGGTAGTAACCAATAATTCAGGTCTTTACCGCTATAAAATCGAGGACGTTGTTCGCATCACAGGCTTTTATAACAAGTGTCCGAGATTTGAATTCCTTTACAGAAACAATCTTGCCCTTAACATCGCCAACGAAAAGACAACAACCGATATGGTTGACTGGGCAGCGGGTAAGGTTCAGGAGAAATTCGGTGTAAGCTTTAAGGGCTACAGCTTCTACGGGGACACAGAGTCTACGGTAGTACGTTATATGCTTTTAGCAGAGCCTGAAGGTGAAATTTCTGCTGAAACTGTGGCTGAAATGGAAAAAGCTCTCGATGAGTTCCTTAACGAAAGCAACGAGAAGTATTTCAA
Source organism: Acutalibacteraceae bacterium (assembly GCA_045613145.1). Lineage (GTDB taxonomy): Bacteria > Bacillota > Clostridia > Oscillospirales > Acutalibacteraceae > UBA6857. The sequence continues at coordinate 23,129 of JAZLAJ010000057.1, read as the reverse complement.
GTACCGCCGTTGGAATATGATAGATGCTCCTAAGATTCTCCTTCTTAAAAAGGATACCTATGCAGATTACAGAGAAATGCTTAAAAAACAGGGCAGAGTTCTTAATCAGATAAAGCCCGTAACAGTTATAAATACTGACGAAAGAAAGGAATTCTTCTTCTCTCACGTGGAAGAATAAGGAAAAAAACTTATGTTCGGAAAGAAAAAGGATGTCTCCGGATACAAACTTCATGACCTGTGCAGCTCACAGGACGGTATGTACCTTATGTACAAATTCAATCTTCAGAAGCAGCAGGTACAGATTCCTACATCTATTACTGTTGACCGTGAGCTTGACTTCGATCTTCTTCAGAAGGCTTTCGATATGGAGATCGAAAGAAATGAAAGCTTCAGAATCAGATTTACTAAGGTCAAGGGTCAGATAAAGCAGTATTTTATCGAGCCCTACACTATGAAGGTTGAGTGTAAGCACTTTTCTTCCGTAGAGGAGCAGGAGACCTTTTTCGATGCCGACGCACAGAAGCCCTGCTATTTTCTTAAGGGTGAAAATTTCAGAATATACTTCTTCAATACCGATGGCGGTGAAAGCGGCGTTTATTCCTGCTTCAGCCATCTTGTAATTGATGCACTCGGTATCGTAGGCTTCTATATGGACCTTTTCCGTGTTTACAGAGCTCTTCTTAAGGGTTATGAAATTCCTCCTGCACTCGATAGCTATGAAGAATATGTTCAAGGTGAACTTAAAAAGAATGAAAATGAAGAAAAAATGAAAAAGCACGAGGAATTCTATAAGGAATACTTCCTCAAAAACGGAGAGCCCTATTATGCGGCTGTTCACGGCCACGAATATCTGGATGCTTACCGTAAAAAGAAAAAGAATCCCGACATAAGAGTTCCTATGGCATATAATCCTATCTATAACAAATGTGATATGATAGTCGAGCATATCGGTCCTGAGGATACTGAGAAAATCTTTAATTATTGCAAAGAAAATCAGATTTCTCCCGAAAGTATTTTCGTTATGGGTCTTCGTTCTCACTGTTCTGCAGTCAATTACCGTATAGATGACGTTTCGATGATGACTGTATGCAGTAAGCGTGCTACAGTAAAGGAAAAGAATATGAGCGGCTGTATGGCAGAGCCTCTTATCTTCCGTTCAAAGCTCAGCGAAGAGCTGACCTTTGCCGAAGCTGTAAAAGAGCTGGTAAGAATCAGAACTTCTCTTTACAGACATCTTGACTTCCCTTACACCAAGGCAAGAGATATGTCTCTCAAGCTCTTTAACTTCGGGCCTATTCAGGGTGCAAACTCACTTATGTATTCCTGGATTCCTGTACCTATCGACGACAGCTTCCCCTTTAAGTTCCACTTCAGAACCTATAATCTCGGCAGATATTTCACACCTCTTTACACTATCACCATCCCTAACCCCAGAGATAAGGGTGTAGATGTGTATTATATGTACCGTACGAAGCTTTCCACCGAGGAACAGATAAGAAATATGCATAAGAATTTCCTTAAAACTATCGTAAGCGGTATCGATAATCCTCAGATAACCGTAAAAGAGCTTCTGGATAATCTTTCAGAATAATATACAGAAGGACAGCCCGTAGTGGTTGTCCTTTTAATTTTTACCTCGGGGTGAAATATTACTGTATATAAAGTTGATTTTTTCGTCTGTCTCTGTTAAAATGAGAGAAGAGAAAGGAAGATGAAAATGAAAAGTGTTAAAAGAACAGCTGTCACCGTTTTATTGTGTGCGCTGATAATGACAGTCTTTACTGCCTGTCATTCACATGATCCTCAGTGGAAAATAGATAAGGACAGACACTGGAAGGAGTGCGAATGCGGAGAAATCAGTGAAGAGGGTGAACACAGCTTCGAAGCAGAGCTCTGCACTGTCTGCGGTGCTGAGAGAAAGAGTGAAGACGGAATTCTTACAGATATGGGTGTATATAACGATTACGGTGACTGGATTCAGTGGCTGTATTTCGACGAAGAAGGTAATTTAACGAGTGAATCCACAGCTGAGTACACCTACGATAAAAAAGGTAATAAGCTCACGGATAAGCTTTATGAGGACGGACAGTTAGTGTCTTTCGGTGAATATGAGCTGGACAGTCAGGGCATATCCTTCAAAAAATACGAAACTGAAGAGTATGAGGACGGAAGCCGATGTGTATATGAATATAACGAAAGCGGTGACAGTATGGGTTATGTTCTTTGCGACGAAGAAGGAAACATAACCGAGTCCTACCGTACTGAATATGTAACCGACGGAGAAGGAAATCTCATAGGCGAAAAGGTTTACGAAAATGAGGTTCTTACTCAGGAAATCAGTTACGCTTCGGCAAAGAACGAGGAAGAAGAATTTCTCTATGCCGAAGAGGTAGCTACCTATGCTGAGGACGGAAGTAAATTCGTCGAGAAATACGATGAAAACGGTGAGCTTGTTGCTGAGCTTTCTTACGATTCTGAAGGTAAAAAGCTTTATGAGTATGACCTGGAATATTTTTATGACGAAGACGGAAATCACGTGTCTACGGAAAAAAGAGAAAAGGGTAAGCTTAAGCAGGAAGTAATATATGATTATGACGAAGAGGGTAATGTAACATCGGAAAAGACTTATGAGGGTAAAAAGCTCATAAAAGAGGTCCAGTATGCTGAAGCAGAATATTTTTACTATGAAGCCAAGGTAATAACCTATAATAAGGACGGTACGAAGACCGTCGAGGAATACGACGAAAACGGTGAATTGATCGAATAAAAATAAAGGACAGAACGGAGATTTAATCCGCTTTGTCCTTTTTTTATTAGAGTTGGTTTATCAGCATCCGGGATGGACATAGGTGGCTGCAAGACCGCCCTGAGAGGTTTCTCTGTACATAGCGTTCAGATCCTTACCTGTTTTGTACATGGTTTCTACTACTGTGTCGAAGCTGATTTTCCTCGTGGTAGAGAGGAAGTTCGCCAGAGAAAGAGCATTAATGGCTCTCATAGCCGCTACGGCATTTCTTTCGATACAGGGAATCTGTACCAGACCGCATACCGGGTCACAGGTAAGACCTAACATATGCTCCATAGCTACCTCAGCTGCATATTCTATCTGCCCCAGACCCATACGGAAAAGCTCACAGAGAGCTGCCGCCGCCATAGAACAGGCAGTACCGATTTCGGCCTGGCAACCGCATTCGGCACCGCTTATGGAAGCGTTTGTTTTTACTAAATTACCGATGAGACCACCTACTGCTAAAGCACGGCAGACATCGTCATCGGAAAAGCCTTTCTTGTCCTGCATATATTTCAGTACGCTCGGAAGCACTGCGCAGGCACCGCAGGTGGGTGCAGTTACGATAACACCGCCGCCTGCATTCTGTTCACTTACTGCAAAGGCGTAAGCACAGACGAGTCGGTTTTCCCTGGTTATATCGCTTTCGTCGATGTGACTCTGATTAAAAAGGAACTGAGCCTTTCTTTCTACATTGAGTCCGCCATCGAGAATGCCACGGGTAGAGAGACCTTCATTGATAGCATTTTTCATCGCTACCCATATTTCGTGAAGGTAGTGCCATATATCTTCTCCTTCACATTCTGCTACATAATCGGAAAGGCGCATATTGTGTGTGCGGCAGTAATCTACTATCTGACCGAGAGTACGAAGAGGATAGACGTCTTCTTCATCGAGCTCGGGCTTTCCTTCTATTATTATAGCACCGCCGCCGACGGACATTATTCTTTCCATAGCGATTTCCTTGCCGTTCTTATAGGCAAAGAAATCCATAGTGTTTTCGTGGGGGAGGTTTTCAGTTTCTACACTTCCGAAGATAAGCTCCACATCGCTTCCTTCGAAAACGTCAAGGATAGCCTCGTCGGTTTTATGCCCCTTACCCGTGCCGGAAAGTGAACCGTAAAGGATAACCTTGTAGTGGTCTGCATCGGGGTAGGTGCTGCGGAAATATCTTGCCGCTTTATCGGGACCCATAGTGTGGGAGGAGGAAGGTCCTCTGCCTATTTTATATAAATATCTGAGACTTTTCACTTCGTTTTCTCCTTAGTTTTGTTTCTGAACTACCTTGTATTCATCGTAGGGTGTAAAGTAATGACAGCCGTCCATATTACCGCTGACATATTTTTCCATTTCGTCCTCGTCGAGATTAACAGAGCAGTAGTATTCGTCATATTCTTCATCGTAGTTATAGTAAGCACACTGTTCACAGCAAAGACTCATTTTAACACCCTCTTTCTTTTTTTACTATTATAAACCGATAAGGGATTTTTATCAAGAGTTATTTTTAAATTCAGCGTGGCGGAGGAGGCGGGGAGCCAAGCGACCGTAGACGGTCACCTGTGACGCCGCAGGCATCGCAGGTCCCTGTTTTACAGGGGCTTGGCTCCCCGCCTCCCTCCGCTATGTAAATTCAAAGAAGCTTCCTTCCTGTAAAAAAACTTAACCTGCCGTGATTTCACGGCAGGCGGAAAGCTTACTTATTAATTTATCAGTTGTTGTCGAGACCGAGATTTCTAACCTGTACGGAATACTCACTCTGGAACTGCTTGTTGACAGCGTTGATGTTGTCGAGGCTCTGCATAGCCACGTTCTGATAACCTGCGAGACCGTTGGTAACGAAGCCACGTGCGCCTTCGACGATGCCGATGGTCCATTCCTTTGCTCTTGCCTTGAGCTCTTCGCAGTCAGCAGTTGTTTTTGCGATCATTGCCTGAGTTTCCTGCTCTGTAGCAGTTTTGATCTGTTCGCTTCTTTCTCTTGCGAGACGGGTTATGTTGTGCTCCTGAACCATTTCTTCAGCCTGAGCCTGAGCACGTGCGATGATTTTTGCTGCATCGTCCTGAGCCTTTTTGATGGTCTCGGAATAGTATGTTTTAGCGCTGTTCGAGATTTCGGTTTCCTGCTTACGTGCAGCAGCGATGATGGAGTTGCTCTTTGCGGTTGCATCGTTGATGATGGTTGCTTCTCTGGAGATGATGTCGTTGGCAGTAACGATTTCTTCGGGGAATCTGCTCTGGATGTATTCAGCGAGCATAGCGATATCCTTGCCGTCTACGACTCTCTTTGATTTGGAGAAGAAGAATCTCTTACCTCTGGATACGAGACCTTCCATTTCGACTACGAGCTGATCGAAGTCCATGTTGCCCCATCTTGCTTCGGCATCTGCTGCGTTGTAATCGCCGAAATCGGTGATTTCTTCGTATTCTTCTTCGTATAAGTCCTCCTCTGAGGAAACTACATCTTCTACTTCAAGGTCTGTTTCAAGATCGTAAAAATTTGACATTTTAACTTATCCTTTCTTTAACTTTTCTATTATATCATTTGAAATTTCTGCCGGAATAAAAAGAGAAATATCTCCGCCGAGCATACACACCTGTTTTATCATGCTTGAAGACAGGAACATGTGCTCAGTATTAGCTGCCATAAAAACAGTTTCCGTGTTTTCATTTAGCTTTTTATTGATGAGTGCCTGCTGGAATTCATCCTCAAAATCGGAAACAGCACGAAGTCCTTTTACCACTGCCGCAGCATTTTTCTGCTTGGCATAGTCGGCTAAAAGTCCCATATATGAATCAACGCTGACGTTTGGTATGTCTTTTGTGCACCGTCTGATGAACTCCACTCTTTCATCCACTGTAAAAGCGTAAGAGCCGATTTTACGGTAATTGGACATAACGACAACTATAATTTTATCGAAAAGCTTGGCGCTTCGCCTGATGATGTCGAGGTGTCCGCTGGTTACGGGGTCAAAGGAGCCGGGATAAACGGCAATTCTTTCCTTCATCAGTTCTCCTCCTTTTCGGGTATGCGGTAAAGGAAAAGACCTGTTTTACCGTAGCGGTACTTCTTTTTAAGCTCGAATTCTCCTGTCTTTTCGGGCAAGACATCATTGTAAGGAGCTTCACAGATGATGACACCTGTTTTTTCCATAACTTCGGGAACCTTTTCGAGAACTTTTTCGAGTATACCCTTAGAATAGGGAGGATCAAGAAGAGCGATATCGTATTTTTCCGTTCTGCGTGAGAGAAAAGCTGCTGCATCGCTGTTAATAACTACAGCTCTTTTGTCGAAGCCTGTAGCTTCGAGGTTTTTCTTTATGACCTCGATGCTTTTTTTACTGCTGTCTACGATAACAGCGCTTTCGGCACCCCGGGAAAGGGCCTCGATAGAAAGCTGACCGCAGCCGCCGAAAAGATCTAAAATCTTACTTCCTTCGACCTCGAACTGAATGATGGAGAACATCGCTTCTTTAACTATATCCGTAGTAGGCCTTACATCATCACCGTCTAAAGTGATGAGCTTTCTGCCTCTGGCGGAGCCTGTAATTACTCTCATGGCTACACCCTCCTTGGCATAGTAATTTAGTATATATTATCACACTTTTTATCGAAATTGCAACAGTATTTCATTTTTTTCTACCTTTTTACTTAATTTTACATTCTTTTCGTGCATTTTTTGCTTCAGATAAACAAAATGCGACATTTTTCTGAAAGAATTTACGTCTGCATTTACTTCTGATTATTGACATCAGACAGGAAAAACATTATAATTTCAGTGTGAAGAAAACCATTATTTTATTATGAAAGGAAGTTGATTTTATGCCCGGACCCGGTGGCGGCAGCTCAGGCGGCGGATTTGGAGGCGGCTCCTTCAGCGGCGGAGGAGGATTTTCAGGCGGAGGAGGCTTCGGCGGAGGCTCTTTCGGCAGCGGACATCACGGAGGTTCCTTCGGTGGCGGACCTCATCATACACCTCCACCCCACAGACCGCATCACCACGGACCTCATTTTCACGGCCCTTATTTCGGCGGCTGGGGATGGGGCAGAAGAAGGCATTATGTCGGAGGCTGCGGAACAGGGATTATAATTGCCCTGCTTGTAATCTTCTTTGCCTTATACATTTTCATACCTGAAGGCGATCTTTTCGATGATCCTTTCGTGGTAACGGAGATTTACGGTACCTTAGAGGACTCTGACTTTTATGACGAAGGGGTTATGCAGGATTATGCCAACGATGCTTATTCCGATGCTTTCAGTGCCTACGATAATTATGAGAATAATATCCTTTTAGTTTTCCTTACCAACGAGGAACGTGACGGCTATTACACCATAGCCTGGGTAGGGGATAATGTAAAGAGAGAAATCAATGAGATGTTCGGTGAATATACCGAATACGGTCAGGCGCTGACTGATAACGTAAATCAGAGCTATTACGCATATTCTCTCGATATGGATCTTACTGAAGTAGTAATGGATATGACGGAGAGTATCGTTTCCCTCGGTTATGACAGTTCCTTTACTTATGATTACGGTGAGGGGACTGCGGCAGAGTCGGTGCTTATCAATAAAACCTCTCTTGAGATGGATGACAGAAATCTGAATACCGCGCTCGGAAACTTCACGGAAAAAACGGGTATACCCTGCGTGATAGTAGTTGACAGCGCAGAAAAGGTTTTCGGTGTAGCCGAGGAAGAGGAAATAGATACTGCTGATGATGTTTATTCCGGTGAGGGCGCCATTTCCGAATTCGTAGATATCGGTGATGAGGCCGTTATTGATTTGCCCGATGACTTTCACGAGGAGGAAAACATATTTCTTGTAGGCGGTGCCGAAGAATTCATCAGCACAAGGGTCGGCAGTATAAGCTATGTGCTTGTTATCGTAGTCGTGCTTATTGCTCTGGTTGCTCTCGGACTTTTCCTTCGTCTTAAGAAGGGTAATAAGTTCACGGAGGAAGTAAGCGAGGAAAAAGGAAAAGGCAGCTCGGTAGGCAAGAATGAGAAGCCGCCCTGGGAGCTTTAAGCATCTGAACGGACTATGTCGGATAAAGTAAAAAAATATAGCGGAGTGATTCAGTTCACTCCGCTGTTTTTATTTGTCATCAGGTGTCGGCGCTGACAATACCGGTAAAGGCATATGGTACTGTATGCCGAAGGTTACTCCTACAGCTCTTAAGAATTTTGATTTGTATGTCAGTTTTTTTATCACGGAAACCATAGAATTTATAAAAAATACAGTGAAAAGAGCCACTGAAAAAGAGATAAAGGTATCTTTATATTTCATTAGATTCATTTCGAAAAAGTGTTGAGATAAAAGGGTTATCGCATCAAAAACAAAGTACTGCGTTGCCATAATCATCAGTGAGTTTTTACCCCACTCAATCAAAAAATTCAAGCGGGTGAATACTTTCGCAGAGGAGAACAGTCCGACCATAAGCAATGTTCCGCAAAAAGCCGCTATAATGCAGTACAGATAATTACCGAATTTTCCGTAGGTATATACGATACGGATATTCTGCAAGGCAAAAAAGATACTGATTATTCCTAAAGGAATAAGAATACATTTTTTCCCTATTTTATAAACAAAAGGTTTAAAGATATAACCGAGCAAGAAAAAGCTTAAAGCCATAGGTACAAGATTAAGCTTCCACAGAACCCATTCGTGTCCGAATATAATCCACAGAGTCAGAGAGAGGGTCATAGCGGCCACAGAAATCAGAGTGTGCCTATGAAGCTTCAGTAAAATAAAAATCAGTTCAGTTATAAACAAAACGAGTAAAAACCATATCGGTGGATTGCTCGTTAGTTTTCCGCCAAGAACAAAAAATTCTCTGATAAAAAGTCCGAAGTCTTTTTTAGGGAGACTGTCGTTCAAAGATGATACAGTGTTCCAGGCAATGAAGGGCAGTAATAATTTTTTGAAGCAGTTTATAAGCATTTTCTTCCGATCTTCTTTAATGGTAAATAAGAAACCCGATATAAAGAAGAAAAGAAACATATGGAAAGAATAAATATATTTTTCGAGAGGAGACCACGGATTACAGTGACCAAAGGTAACACAGAAAATACCAAAGCCTTTTAGTGCGTCTATCCAGTCTATACGTTTTTGTAAATTTTCAAGTGTGGCTGCAGATGAAGGGAGCTCACTTGTATATGTGTGTGGAAATGTCATTATAGTTTAACCTCCGACAATATGATATGTATTTGTAATACAAATACATATCATATTGTAATATATTCTTCCTTGAATGTCAATATTAGAATATATGTAGAGGTGATATAATGGCTAAGGAAACTCTTAAGATAAAAAAACGGGGAGAGGATGGGAATAAAATTATCTCCGTAAGGATTAAGGAAGATATTTTGGAAGAATTGGACAGAATATCAAAGGAAAGTAATCATTCAAGAAATGAGCTTATAAACCTGATTCTTCAATTCGGTATTGAAAATATTGAAATAGTATAGTGAAATGGGCTGTGAAAAACAGTCCTTTTATTATTCTGCTTTTAAAATTATTGCTATTTTCTTTATTTTATAGTATAATTAATTAGTTATACACATTAAAATAACATTACCACCTTATAAGGAGGCAGAAAAAATGTTTGTAGATAAAGCGAAAATTTTTATAAAAGCAGGTAACGGCGGTAACGGTGCCGTAGCTTTTCACCGTGAAAAGTTCGTAGCTGCAGGTGGTCCCGACGGCGGTGACGGCGGTAAGGGCGGTGACATCGTCTTTATGGTAGACGATAACCTCTCCACTCTCAATGATTTCAAGTACAAAAGAAAATACAAGGCTCCCACAGGTGCAGACGGTCAGGGCGGAAGAAGAAACGGCAGAAAGGCCGAGGACCTTATCATCAAGGTTCCCCGAGGTACCGTCATCCGTGAAAGTGACAGCGGAGTTATTATGGCTGATATGTCCACAGATGAAACCTTCGTAGCCGCTAAGGGCGGTAAGGGCGGCTGGGGTAACAGCCATTTCGCCACAGCTACGAGACAGACTCCCCGCTTCGCCAAAGCAGGTATGCCCGGTGAAGAATGGGAGGTAACTCTCGAATTAAAGCTTCTGGCTGATGTAGGCCTTTTAGGCTTCCCGAATGTAGGTAAATCGAGCTTTATTTCTGTGGTAAGTCAGGCGAAGCCTATCATCGGTGACTACCATTTCACTACCATTACTCCTGTTTTAGGTGTTGTATCTATGGGTGAAGGCTCATCCTTCGTTATCGCTGATATTCCCGGTCTTATCGAGGGTGCCAGTGAGGGTGTCGGTCTCGGTCACGAGTTTTTAAGACACGTAGAAAGATGCCGTATGCTTCTTCACATCGTCGATGTGGCAGGCAGCGAGGGAAGAGACCCCGTCGAGGATTTCGAAAAGATTAATCTTGAGCTCGAGCGCTTCAATCCTGAGCTTGCCGACTGTCCTCAGATAGTAGCGGGTAACAAGATTGACCTTGCCACAGACGAGCAGAGAGAAGAATTCAGAAAATACATCGAGGATAAGGGCTACACCTATTTCGAAATGTGCGCACCTATCTTGGAGGGAACCAAAGAGGTAATTGATGCCGTGGCGGCAAAGCTTGCCACTCTTCCTCCCGTAAAAAGGTACGAAAAGGAAGAAATTCCCCTCGAAACTCTTCTTAAAAAGCAGGATACAGGCTTCACTATCACCGTAGAAGAGGATGTTTACATCGTAGAAGCGCCCTTCCTTATCCGTGTTCTCTGTCAGACAGATCTGGACGATTACGAATCTCTCCAGTATTTCCAGAGAGTCCTCATTTCCAGCGGTATTATCGAGGCTCTGCGTGAAAAGGGTATACAGGAAGGCGACATAGTAAGCATTTACGACTTCGAATTTGAATTTATGAATTAAGGGAAAAAGAAATTATATATGGAAAAATTAACCAAAGCAAAGTGCGATGTAAATATGCTCAGTCCTCTTAATCTTGCCTTCGTGGGTGATACGGTTTTCGACCTTTTCGTAAGGGAAAGATTAGTCTGTGAGGCTAACCGACCCGTAAACAAGCTCCATAATAAGGCGGCAGGTATGGTAAAAGCCTCCGCACAGGCAAGAGCTGTGGAAAGAATAAAGGACAGACTTACCGAACAGGAGCAGGGTGTTCTCAGACGGGGCAGAAATGCTCATGTCAACCACAAGGCGAAGAATATGAGTGAGGCAGATTATCATCTTGCTACAGGACTGGAGGCTCTTTTCGGCTATCTTTATCTCAAGGGCGAAACAGACAGGCTTAATGAAATTTTCGAAATGATTACAGAGGAGGAAGAATAATGAACAGTGCATTCGGCGGAAACGGCAGTAATGACGGCTTCTGGCTCATAAAAACTGCCGATAAAAAAGTAAACGTAAAGGGTGCCGCTTATCTTGACCTTATTCTTTGCGATAAGAAAGGTGAAATCAGCGGTAAGCTCTGGGATTATAACGAGCTTTCCCACGGAACATATCAGGCAGGTGACCTGGTTAAAATCAGAGGTACTGTAACTCAGTTTAACGGTAACGATCAGCTTCGTATCGACCGTATGAGAAAGGTTAATGAAAGCGACGGAGTGAACATCGCCGATTTCGTTCCCACAGCAGAATACAGCGGTGAAATGATGCTCGGTCAGATAATGAATGTCATCGCTTCCGTAAAGGATGAGGAGCTTAAGCATCTCACCTTCGCTCTCGTTAAGGACAGAGAAGAAAAAATACTCTTCTGGCCTGCTGCCTTCAAGCTTCATCACGCCATAAGAGGAGGTCTTCTTTATCACACTCTTTCGATTCTCAAGCTCTGTGAGGGTGTGTGCAGTATTTATCCTTCTGTGGACCGTGACCTTTTAGTGTGCGGCGCTATCGTTCACGATCTGTGTAAAATCGACGAATTCGAAATCAGCACAGCAGGTCTCGTAACAGGCTATTCCGTAAAGGGTGAGCTTTTAGGACATCTGGTTATGGGTGCTGTAAAAATCGAAGAAAAGGCAAGACAGCTGGGTATAGATCTCGAAAAGGCTATGCTTTTAGAGCATATGGTTATTTCTCACCACGGAGAGCCTGATTTCGGTGCGGCAGTAAGACCGATGTTCCTCGAAGCGGAAATTCTCAGTGAGCTTGACAAATTAGATGCCACCATTAATGAAATTACAAGTGCTACAGCTGACCTTAAGGAAGGCGAATTCTCGCAGAGAATGTGGGCGCTGGATAACCGTAAGCTTTATAACCACGGAAGAAAAGAAGTAGTGGTAAAGGCAAATCTGGAATAAGAATACAAAGTAATAAGGCTGTCACAGCGGACAGCCTTATTTTATTTCTTGGTTGTATTTTTGAAATATATTATCTCACCGCTGATGTTATGAATAACACCGCTGACATTTTTCCCGAGACCGTAGTAGTTATCGGCTTTATAAAGCGGAACGGCTACACAGGAGGAGATGAGGAACTGCTCGGCATCCTTTGTGCGGCTTGATAAAACCGCTATTCCGTCGGACTTTTTCAGCTCGGATATCATAGAGTCGTATTTTTTGCTTTTAAGCTGAGAGAAGCTTTCCTTACTCGAAGAGGTGAAGGTGCTGAGGATATGATATGCTCTGTTACCGGTGAAGCTGATGTCGGTGAGAGCTATCTGATAATCACCCTTTCTGACACGCTCTTTAAGGGTTACTTCATCGGTAGCCTCAGCATAAACGGTGAAGGAAACGCCTAAAACCGACTGCCAGGACTGCATAAGAGTTCTGACGGTTTTTTCATTTTCCGCAGAGCAGAGAACGGTAACCTCGACACCTGTCTTTTCCAGTTCATTAAGACCGTTTTTGAAAACAGTGAGGGGGCTTGCATTATAATATCTGTCTGTTTCCTTGCGGTATTCACTGAATTTGAGTGAGCCTGTAAGGAAGGAGTCGGGAATAAGACCGACAGCGGTGCATTCACCGAAGGCATCCTTTATTACTGAATAGTCGAGCGAGGAGACGATACCCTTTCTGATGTTTTCATTTTTCAGTCCCTCATCACTGCAGTTGAAAAGGAGAGCGGTAACAGAGGAAGGGAAGGAATTAACGGTGTAGCTCTTCTTTTCCGAAAGCTCGTCCGCCTGAATTTTCGTCAGAGGAGTTACGGAATATGTGCTGTCGGTGAGCTTTTTAAGACGGGTAGGCTGCTCGTTGTTTATTGAGAAGTAAACGGAAGCTGGCATAACCTCATCTGCACTGTGATAAGCATCGCTTTTTCTTACTGAAACAGAGACATCGTCAGCCCAGTTGTTTATATAAAACGGGCCGTTATAGATAAGGTATCTCGTGGCAAGACCGTATCTTCCGCCTGTCTTTTCGAAAAATTCCTCGTTGCAGGGCATACAGTAGCTCTCTGTAAGAGTGTAAAGAAAGTCAGGGTCAGCCTGAGAAAGGGTTATGCGAAGGATGTAATCGTCGAGTGCTTTTATGCCTAAAGCAGATGCAGAGGTCTTACCGCTGTAAACCTTTTTAGCATTTTTTACAGAGAAGAGACTGTCGGCACCGGGACAGAGGGTTTCGGGAAGGAGTGCACGGGTGAGACCGAAGGCGAAATCGTGAGCCGTAACACGGGCGTCGAATTCGTCAGCGTAATTTTCACCGATTACCTTGCCGGCAGCGGAGGTAACCTTCCACTTCATATCCTGACGAAGATAAAAGGTGTAAACTGTCTCTTTGGCATTTGTCTCCCATCTTTCAGCGGCGGCGGGAACGATGTTACCGTCTTTATCGATGGCGACGAGACCTTCGAAGCAGTTTGCGATGATATTCTTCGCTCCGATGTCATAAATTATCTGTGGGTCAAGATAGCGGGGATCCTTGTCTATGGGGTATACGAGCTGTGCATCGGCACCTTTATTTCCTGTACATGAACAGAATAAAAGGAGCATAACAAACACAAGAGATAAACAGATGAGTTTTTTAAACATTTTTTTCATTCCTTAAACTATTAAAATATGATAAATTTCTGAAATCGAAATAAACTTTCATTCTTTACTGTTATAATAAAAGTTATGAATTCTTAACCTTTAAGGAGAGTAAAAAATGAACGGTGTACCGAGTATAATTATATATCTCATACTGATACTACTTATTATATGCGTTGTTCTTTTGGTTTTGTTGCTAAAAAAGAAAAATAACGGAGAATATGACAGACTTTTTGAGCAAAATGAAAAAACAATGGATAAAATTGACAGAGTTGTTACATCTGTCGAGGGCAGTGTCCGTGATGAGTTCAGTAAAAGCCGTATGGAAAATACCGCAGCTGCAGGTCAGCAGAGAAAAGAGCTTACGGCAGCTTTTGCTGATATGAATGTTATTCTCAGAAAAATGACCAATGATAACTATGAGAATAATATCAAAATGAGTGAAACCATCTCCCGTAACCTTTTAGAAATGCGTAAGGGCAACGAAGAAAAGTTAGAGCAGATGAGACTTACCGTAGATGAAAAGCTTAACGAAACTCTCACCAAGCGTCTCGATTCTTCTTTCAGAACAGTAAGTGAACAGCTGGAGAATGTTTACAAATCTCTCGGTGAAATGAAGGTGCTTTCGGGAAGTGTAACGGAAAACGTTACCTCTCTTAACCGTATTCTTACTAATGTAAAGGCGAGAGGCACCTGGGCAGAGGTACAGCTGGAGGGGCTTTTAGATCAGACCATTCCCGGAATGTACGACAGAAATGTTATGACTAATCCCGCATCGAGAAATATAGTCGAGTTCGCTGTTAAAATCCCGTCGGGCGAGGATAAAAATGTCATAACCTGGCTTCCCATCGACTCGAAGTTCCCCGTAGAAGCGTACATCCGTCTCTGCGAGGCTGCCGACAGAGGTGATACGGCACAGGTAGAGCTTAACAGAAAAGCTCTGGAGACTACAGTAATAAATCAGGCCAAGGAAGTAAAAAAATACATCAATGAGCCTGCTACCACACCCTTTGCTATTCTTTATCTTGCCACAGAGGGACTTTACAGTGAGATTATCTCCTCCAAAAACGGAATAGCTGAAAGATGTCAGAATGAGTTCAGCATTATGATAGCCGGACCGAGCACCATAACCGCTCTTCTGAATTCTCTTTCCATTGGCTTCCGTGCCATGGCCATCAACGAAAAGGCTAAGGAAGTCCGTGCGGTTCTCGCTGCTGCGAAGGTGCAGTACGAAAAGTTCGGCACAGTCCTCGAAAAGGCGAAAAAGAAAATCGAAGAAGCCGGAAAGAGTCTTGACGACGCAAAAAGCAGAAATGATATCATTCAGAAAAAGCTCCGCACGGTAGAAACCATTGATGCCGTCGAGGGTGCAGAGATATTGGGTCTTGAAGAATAATTCGGAATCGCATGGAGAATTTCAGGTAACGGTTAAAGTTATTCCGCCTTCGTTAAATGCAAAATGACGGGTCGCTTCGCTCCCTATTGTATCCGTGTAAAGTTGTTTTGAAATATATCTTTACACTGCCAAACAGCTTCGCATAATAATGAATTATTATAATATACTCTTTACTTTTTACACACACTATTCTCTGCGGAGATAACTAAAAAGATTATAACGAGGTAAATCCGCGACTGCAATTTTGCATTTTGCACTTTGCATTCTGCATTTACAAGAGGTTTGTTTATGTATCACAGAACTTACAGAGAAATCGATTTAAAAGCCATAGAGCATAATTTCGACCTTTTATCACATAAGGTCAGTGAGGACGTAAAAAAATGCGCTGTCATAAAGGCTGATGCTTACGGTCACGGTGCAGTTCCCGTGGCGAAGGCGCTGGAAAGCAAGGCGGATTATTTCGCCGTAGCGTGCTTCGATGAGGCTATGGAGCTTCGTCAGGCAGGTATAACCTTACCTGTACTTGTCCTTTCCTATATCCGTCCCGATTATTTCGGAGAAGCGGTGGAAAATGACATCACCGCTACTGTTTACACACTCGGTGACGCTCTTATGCTGAATAAAGCAGCCGAGGAAAAGAGTAAAAAAGCGAAGGTTCATATTGCTCTTGACACGGGAATGAGCCGTATAGGCTTTCCGCTTACCGATGCTTCGGCTGATATAATCAGACAGATAACGGAGCTTCCCTTCATTTATGCCGAAGGTATATTCAGCCATTTTGCCAAGGCAGATATGGAGGATGACAGCTACTCGGAAAAGCAGACAGAGCTTTTCGACGGCTTCCTCGGTAAGCTTTCTCGGATGGGAGTGAATATTCCTCTTCCTCATCTTTACAATACTGCCGGTGTTTTCCGCTTCGAAAAGAAATATCCCATGGTAAGAATGGGTATCGCCATTTACGGCATCAACCCTATGGATTATCCTACGGAGAATGAGGGACTTATTCCCGCTATGGAGGTTAAAACTCACGTTATTCACGTTCACGATGTGGATGAGGGCGAAGGAATCAGCTACGGTCACACCTATGTAGCTGAGGGAAAAAGACGGATCGCCACTCTTTCTGTCGGTTATGCTGACGGCTTCCGCAGAGTTCTTTCAAATAAGGGTTATGTTCTCATAAGAGGTGAAAAGGCTTATGTCACCGGTAAGGTCTGTATGGACCTGGTGATGGTGGATGTAACAGATATAAAGGATGTCGCAGTAGGTGATGAAGCGGTAATTATCGGTAAAAGCGGAGAAAGAGAAATCTCTGCTACCGATTACGGTAAAATGTACGGCTCCTTCGCTTATGAGGCGCTGTGTACCTTCTCTCCGAGAGCGAAAAAGATATATAAATGAGGTGTAAAAAAATGATAAGATTTGAAAGTGACTATACTCAGGGTGCAGTACCCGAAATAATAGAAAAATTAGTGGAGACGAATTTAGAGCAGACTCCCGGCTACGGCACGGATAAATACTGTCTTTCCGCTGCTGAAAAGATCAAAAAGGAAATCGGAAACGAAAATGCTGATGTTCACTTCCTCGTAGGCGGTACTCAGACGAATTATATTTTCATCGCAAGTGCTCTGCGCCCTCATCAGGGTGTTATTTCTGCTTGCACGGGACACATAAATGTTCACGAAAGCGGCTCTGTAGAGGCTGTGGGACACAAGGTTATCGGTCTTCCCTCTGAGGACGGAAAGATTACTGCTGCTCAGGTGGAAAAGACAGTAAAGGACCATTATGCAGATCCCACCTTCGAGCATACCGTTCAGCCGAAAATGGTTTACATCTCCTTCCCGACGGAAAACGGTACTATTTATTCGAAAAAGGAGCTTAGTGAGCTTTACTCTGTATGTAAGGAAAATGACCTTATTCTTTTCATCGACGGTGCGAGAATGGGCTACGGTCTGGCTAGTGATAAGAACGACCTCACGCTTCAGGATATCGCTTCCTTAAGTGATGCTTTCTACATCGGCGGCACTAAGGTCGGCGCACTTTTCGGTGAGGCACTCGTTATCACTAAGGATTCCTGTAAAAAGGATTTCCGCTACATAGAAAAACAGAAGGGCGCTATGCTCGCTAAAGGCAGACTTTTAGGCTTACAGTTCGACGTGCTTTTCACTGACGGACTTTACCACAAAATCTCCCGTCATGCAGCCGGTCTTGCCATAAAAATCCGTGAAGCCTTCCTTTCGAAGGGAATAGAGCTTTACTACGATTCCTACACAAATCAGCAGTTCCCCATCCTTACCGATGAACAGCTCGGAAAGCTCAATGAACACTTCGTTTCATCCTTCTGGGCAAAGGTGGGTGACAAAACCGCTGTCCGTTTCTGCACCAGCTGGGCAACTCCCGAAAAGGATGTTGACTTCCTCATAGAAAAGATAATGGAGCTGTAAAATTATGAGAATGCGTAAAAAGAAAAATCTTGACGCCAGACTCGAAAACGTCAGAGATTACATACTCGATCTGCCCTTAGGGGACGAGAGAGATTTCAATAAGGCCATAGAAGAGAAAAGCCTTATCGATTATAAGGCGATATTCGGTAACGATAATCCTGTCAGAATGGAAATCGGCTGCGGCAGAGGTCAGTTCGCTATGGAGATAGCTAAAAGGCACCCCGATGTGAATTTTATCGCTGTGGAAAAGGTGCTGAATGTTATCGTGCTCGCCTGTGAAAAGGCTAAGAAAGAGGGTCTTACGAACATAAAGTTCATCTGTGGTTCTGCGGAGTATCTGCCGAAGTTCATTCCCGAAAAGAGCATCGAGCTTCTTTATCTGAATTTCTCCTGTCCCTATCCTAAGGCAAGATATGCAAGACACAGACTCACACACCGCTTCTTCCTCGATATTTACCGCAATCTTCTTAAGGACGGTGCTGAGATTCATCAGAAGACGGATAATATGCACTTCTTTGAGTTTTCTATTGCCGAATTTTCTCAAAGCGGCTGGAAAATCAAAAATGTTTCACTTGATTTACATAACAGTGATTTCGAGGGTAATATCGTGACCGAATACGAAAAGAGATTTTCAGATCTCGGTCAGCCTATTTACAGGCTCGAAGCCTGGTTTTAAGTAAAAAAATAAAATCGTGTATACGAAAGGAAAGATAAAAATGAGTAAAGTTAAAAACGAAGCAAAAATCAAAAATCCCCTTATCGTAGCTGTACGTGAACAGTTAGAGCATAGAGCCACATGGCTTTATCTTCTCTGCGATGAAGCTTCCAAAAGAGGTCTCGATCCCAGAGATTTCGGTTCAGCAGCTGTTAAGCGTTGCGGTCTTTCACAGGGTGCGAACTTAGTTAAAAAGGGCAAGACAGACTCTCTCGTAGGTCTTCGTAAGACTCTTTTCACCAAGGCTGCACAGTGGGTATTCGAAATGGATGTTAAAAACTGCACAGACGATGAGCTGGAAATTCATTTCCATTACTGCCCCCTCGTAAAGGCATGGCAGAAGGCTGGCTGCAGTGATGAAGAAATCGCTATGCTCTGTGACATCGCTATGTGCGGTGACAGAGGTATCGGTGAACGCTACGGTGCAGAGCTTGATTTACCGAAGACTATCGCTAACGGTGATGATATCTGTCATCTGAGATATCATAAGAAATAATTCGGAGACCTCTCCGTCAGACTATCGTCTGCCACCTCCCCTTGCAGGGGAGGCTTTTTGTTTTTTCGGGGAACTAAGCCTCTCTTTTCATGAGAGGTGGATGCGAAGCAGACGGAGAGGTTCTGCGGACACAGCACGCTGTGTCCCTACGGGTGCCGTGTCCGCTTATATTATTTCACGAAAACCCTTGTTTTTTAGCAGTTAAAGTGATAAAATGAGATGAATATATTTTTACAGGAGGTAAAAAGATGAAAAATACGGTGAGAAAAATTCTTGTACTTATAGCTGTTACAGTGGCTGTGATGTGTCTGGCATTTTCATCAAGTGCAGCTACAGAGTATACGGAGGGTAATTATACCTACACTGTTACCGGCGGTAAAGCGACTATAACCGCTGCTAACGTGACAGGCGATGTAACAATTCCTTCAACCCTTGGAGGATATCCTGTAACAGCTATCGGTGACAAGGCATTCTATGATAGTAACTCAATGAAGAGTGTTGTTATCCCTGAAGGTGTAACAAGTATAGGAACTTCAGCGTTTTACAATTGTTATAACATGACAAGCGCTAAGCTGCCCGGCACGCTGACAACTATCAGTACGCATGCATTCTATGCCTGCTGTAAGCTTAATAATGTTACTATTCCTGCCGGTGTAACATCTATGGGTGAACTTGCTTTCGGTCACTGCTGCAGCTTCACAAGCTTTACATTTCCTGCGGGCATAACATCAATTCCCGCCCGTGTTCTGGAAACCAGTGTCGGTCTTCAGAGTGTTGTTATCCCAAACGGTGTAACATCCATCGGCAGCTCTGCTTTCTCCACTTGTACCTCTCTTAAAAGTGTTACTATTCCCCAAAGTGTAACATATATCAGTTCTTACGCTTTTTACCGCTGTGAAAGCCTTACAGGTATTTCTCTTCCTTCGGGTATAACAAGCATCGCATCATATGCTTTCTACGGCTGTGAAAGTCTTGCTAAAATTGTCATCCCCAACGGTGTAACATCCATCGGCGACTATGCTTTTTATGAATGTGACTATCTTAAAAGTATTACTATCCCCACCAGTGTAACAACCATAGGAAATTATGCTTTCGCATATATAGACTACCTTAATTATATTACTATCCCAAACAGTGTAACAACCATAGGAAACTATGCTTTTGCCAGTTGTATAAACCTTTTTAGTATCACAATTCCCAAGGGTGTTACAGCTATCGGTAACGGTTGCTTCAAAAACTGTCTTTCTCTTGCAAGTGTATCCCTTCCCAATACTTTAACAACAATCGGAAAAGGAGCTTTCTATGATTGTATGGACCTTACCGATATTACTATCCCTGCCAGTGTAACAGCCATTAGTGAGGAGGCTTTCTCTGAGTGTACCGGACTTACAAGTGTTACCATTTCAAACGGTGTGGGAAGCATTGATTCCAAGGCTTTCTATAACTGTAAGAACCTTGAAAGCGTTACAATCCCCGGCAGTGTAACAACTATCGGAAGCGCTGCTTTCTATTCGTGTTACGATCTTGAAACAGTTATTATAAATGAGGGTGTAACAACTATCGGAGGCTCTGCCTTCGCTGCATGTGCCAGTCTTGTAACCGGTCTTAAAAGCATTACCATTCCTGCCAGTGTAACAACTATCGGCGGAGGTGCTTTCTCCGGCTGTTCATATCTTAAGAGTGTTGTAATTCCTGACGGTGTAACATCTATCGGAGCTTCTACTTTCTCCGGATGCACATCTCTTAAGAATGTTACCATCCCTGACGGAGTAACATCTATCGGCAGCGAAGCTTTCTACTCATGTAAAGCTTTTACGTCAATTGACATTCCTGACAGTGTGACAACCATCGGAGACAGTGCTTTCGATAACTGTCAGAAAGTCACAGATGTCACTATCGGTAGCGGAGTAACATCTATCGGTGAGGCAGCGTTCTTAAGATGCTACGAGCTTGAATACATAACTGTAGACGAAGAAAATACAGCATATTTAAACGATGACAGAGGTGCTCTTTACGATAAGGATAAAACTGTTCTTATTCAGTATCCTGTGGGAAATACCGAGACCGCTTACTCTATTCCCGACAGCGTAATAACTGTCGCAAATTATGCTTTCTATGACTGCGATACTATATGCAGTGTCACTATTCCTGACAGTGTTACAACTATCGGCGAATATGCTTTCGCAGGATGTGACCTTATGACAAGCATTACTGTTCCTGACAGCGTAACAACTATCGGCGAATATGCTTTCACCGGCTGTGATACACTCGCAGAGGTTAATCTCGGAGACGGTATAACAGTAATCCCTGACGGTGCTTTCGAGAATTGCGACGGACTGGAGATTATTATTATTCCTGACGGTGTAACAGAAATCGGAGCGGATGCTTTCAACGGATGCTACATCCTTAAAGAGGTCGAGATTCCCGTAACCGTTAAAACTATCGGTTATGCAGCTTTCTATTACAGCGAAGCACTTGCAGATGTATATTATGGCGGTACATCGTCAGAATGGGATAAATGGAATAAATTGTATATCAGTTCATTGAACGATCATCTTAAAAAAGCAAGAATACATTATCAGTCCGTATATCTGAATCATTATGATGCGGTCGTTACTCCTTACACCTGTACAGAACGTGGTTATACTACATATAACTGTGACTGCGGTTACACATACATTGATGATTATGTAGATGCAAGACACGAATACACATCAGAAATCACGACTCCTTCAACTCATATCACTGAGGGTGTAGAAACCTTTACATGTACTGTCTGCGGTCATACTTACACAGAATCAGTTGCAAAGATTACAGAGCATACATACACCTCAACAGTAACCAAAGAACCTACTCATCTCGCAACAGGTGTAAGAACTTATGTGTGTGAATGTGGAAAAAGCTATACCGAATCTATCCCGAAGATTACAGAGCACACTTATTCAGCAGTGGTAACAGCGCCCACATGTACTGTCAAAGGTTACACAACCTATACCTGCGAATGCGGTGCTTATTATGTCGGTGATTATGTAGAAAAAATACCTCACAGCTACATTTCTACCATAACAAAATATCCGACACATCTTGTAGAGGGCATACGTACCTACAGATGTAAGTGCGGTGACTATTACACACAGGCTATCGCAAAGCTTACACAGCATACATATGCAAAAGTAGTGACTGAACCTACCTGTACCACTCAGGGTTACACAACCTATACCTGCGAATGCGGTTACAGCTATATCGGTAATTATGTGCCGATAAGACACAAGTATATTTCAGTTATAACAACTCCTGCAACTCATTTTGAAGAGGGCGTAGAAACCTACACCTGTGAGATATGCGGTGATACTTTTACAGGCACCATAGCTAAGATTCCTCACTCCTACAGTAAGACAGTAACTGCTCCCACCTGTACAGAACAAGGCTTCACAACCTACAGCTGTGAATGCGGTTACAGTGAAGTAAGAAATTACACAAATGCAAAGGGACATTCTCACGTAAGCACAGTCACTACCCCTGCAACCCACACCACTACAGGTATCAGAACCTATACCTGTGAGTGCGGTGATATCTACACAGAGACTATTCCCTCACTCGGAAATGACCACTCCTACACATCAGTGATCACCAAAGAGCCTACCCACAGTGATACAGGCATAAAAACCTACACCTGTGAGTGCGGTAAATCCTACACAGAAACAGTGGCTAAGATTCCTCACTCCTACAGTAAGACAGTAACTGCTCCCACCTGTACAGAGAGAGGTTATACTACATACACCTGTGAATGCGGTTACAGCGAAGAGGGTAATTATACATCAGTTATTCCTCACAGCTACACCCCGCAGATCACCAAGCAGCCGACTCATCTTGAAGAAGGTATAAGAACCCACACCTGTAAATGCGGTAATTCTTATTCAGAGTATATTGCAAGGTTACCGGAACACAGTTATACAGTTATACAGATAGTTGAACCTACCTGCAGAGATATCGGATATACAGTTTATGGCTGTGAATGCGGAGCCAGCTACCGTGATAACATAATGGGAGCAAAAGGTCATACCTACGAGGATGGCTACTGTACTGACTGTGGCGGAAGCAAAGCCGACAACTGCACATGTATGTGTCATAAGGGCGGAATATCAGGCTTTATATGGATGATTCTCAGAATTATCTATAAGCTTTTCGGAATGAATAAAACCTGCTCCTGCGGAGTGGCACATTATTAATAATGGCTCTTTGTCAATAGTTGGGGTAAAGAGTTAAAAACAGAATTATCAATCAAGCAGTTGTAATCAAGCAGCTGCTTGATTTTTGTTTAGGTGTTGATGAGAGAAAATATGTAAAATACGGTTTCTGAAGCGTTTGAAGTT
>JAZLAJ010000056.1:0-2118 GCA_045613145.1 Acutalibacteraceae bacterium | reverse complement strand
GTTGAAGCTCTGTTCTGCTCCTCTGGGATAGTCTGTCGGTAATTCCAGACCGGGCAGTTCTCCTGCAAATACATCTGTCCAGTACTTTTCATTCTCTTGTGTATATCCGTCTGTAACCGCAAATTCTCCGTACTGTACAGTTTCAGGTAATTCTCTTCCCATATACAGCTCATTGAGCTCTCTGAAGAATACGGGCATACTCTCTCCGTCAACTGATATATGATGAAGGGATATTACTACTGTATCTTCATTACAGCCTACTCGCACAAGGGGTGATTTACTAAGATCAAAGGCTTTTGTGAAGCTGTCGGCATCCGTTACTTCTTCTACCTTTATTTCTTCTGCCTTATCTATTACCTGTACAATTGTTCCCTCTCTGTTTTCAAAGTGGGTTCTTAAACTTTCATGTCTTTCAATGAGCTTGTTTGTCGCTTCTTCGAGTCTGTCTCTGTTTATATCTTCTGTTCTGAAGGCAAAGGTGATGTTATACATCGTTGATTCAGGCTTCATCATCTGTGCAGTATACACTCTCATCTGAGCGCTTGTAGCGGGAAGCACGGTTCCGTATTCTTTTCTTTCTTCTTCCCCTTCCTTTACTTCGAGCTTTTCTGCAAGCTCACGTATATCCTTACAGGAGAAAATTGTCTTTATCGCTGCCGTATATCCCTTTTCTTCGAGCTTTGCTGTAAGCTCTATCGCCTTTAAGCTGTCGCCGCCCACATCGAAGAAGTTATCACTTACGCTTACCCTTTCTGTTCCGAGAACTGCGTTTATGCACTCTGTGAGAAGCTTTTCCTTTTCCGTTACCGGGGCTTCGTACTCTGTTTCCGCGCTGATGTTTTCAAGGTCAATTTCGGGAAGGGCGTTTCTGTTTGCCTTTCCGCTTGATGTCATCGGCATTTTTTCGAGGTGAGTGAATATATGGGGAATCATATACTTAGGAAGGCTCTTTCCGAGTTCTTCTCTGAGTTCCTTTACATTCTTTTCTTCACCTGTCCAGAAGGCGCAGATAAGCTGTCTGTCCTGCTTATCTTTTCTTACTACGACTACTGCTCTTTCTATGCCCTCTACCGACTGAAGGGTGCTTTCTATTTCTCCGAGCTCTATTCTCAGTCCTCGGATTTTTACCTGGAAGTCATTTCTTCCGCAGAACACAATATTTCCGTCTTCTCTAAGATATGCATTGTCTCCTGTTCTGTAGAGCTTGCCTTCTCCGAAGGGGTTGTCGATGAATTTTTCCGATGTAAGGTCGGGGTTATTGAGGTAGCCCTGACCCACATTCATTCCGGCTATGCAAAGCTCACCCGTCACTCCGACAGGCACAGGTCTGTTATGTCTGTCCACCACATACATCTGTGTATTGTATACAGGCTTACCGATGGGAACGGGGTCAATATCTTCCGGTGTGCAATCGTAATAAGTTACGTCAACTGCACATTCTGTAGGTCCGTAAAGATTGTGTACCGTCACTTTTTCGTAATCGTACATTCTGTAGAATCTCTGTATGAGATCTGCGGTCAGTGCTTCACCCGAAAGGAAAACATATCTCACTGTTTCAAATCTGTTTATCTCTTCCTTATGTGTTTCCAGATAATTTAAGAACAGCTCAAATACCGAAGGCACAAAATGAATATGTGTTACTCCGTTTCTCTGTACCTCTTCGAGTATCTTTGCAGGAAGGAAGTGTTCTCCCGGCTTTGAGGCTGCAAGAGAGCCGCCGCACATTCCCCACCAGAAAAGCTCCCATACGGATACGTCAAAGGTGTAGGGTGTTTTCTGAAGAATAACACTGTTTTCCTCCAAGGGATACTTATCGTGCATCCACAGTATACGGTTGATTGCAGATTTATGGCTGATTTTTGCTCCCTTAGGCGCGCCTGTAGAGCCTGAGGTGTAGATTACATAGGCTGTGTCATCAGCTTCTGCGCACATTTCCGGAACATTATCTGAGGTAATACCCATCTGCTCCGTCATATTTATGCAGGGTATATTCTTTACCTTGTCGGTGAATTTTCCCTGTACTACTGCTGCAGCTGCTCCGCTGTTTCCGAAAATATATTCTATTCTTTCCTGCGGATAATCGGGATCTATGGGCAGATATGCATTACCGCCTCGGAT
>JAZLAJ010000055.1:0-13674 GCA_045613145.1 Acutalibacteraceae bacterium | reverse complement strand
ATACGTTATGCGGTATTAGCAGTCGTTTCCAACTGTTATCCCCCTCTGAAAGGCAGGTTACTCACGCGTTACTCACCCGTCCGCCACTAAGTCATAAAAGCTTCACCCCGAAGGGATTCACTTAAATGCTTCGTTCGACTTGCATGTGTTAGGCACGCCGCCAGCGTTCGTCCTGAGCCAGGATCAAACTCTCTAAAAATTGTATTAAGACGCCGTAGCGTTCTAATCATTTTCAGAGCTTTCGTTCGCTCATTTCGTCATTGCTGACTTGTTTCTTTTATACTTCGCTTTTTAGCTTCCGTATATTACTGTTTGAAAAGTACTTTAAAACTCTTCTGATGGTTCTTTTACCATCGAAATCTCGGGTTCCTTTTCTTATCTCGTTGTTTAATTTTCAAGGTCCGTGCTGTTCCCGGTTTTCCGAGACAGCCTAAAGAGTATATCACACTCTTTTTATCTTGTCAATACTTTTTCGAAACTTTTTTTATGTTTTTTCGTATCGACTTTTTGTGAAGTTTTCCACATCTCTGCGGAAAGCTTAGTTATAATATCACTTCATCAGACATTTGTCAACACTTTTCGCAAAGTTTTTTCATTATCTTTAACACTAATCCGTGTGTTTTTGACACTGTGCGTGCAAAACATACTATATAATGTGTTTTTAGTGCTTTTATATGGTTAATTTCTATATATGGCACTTGTTTCTACTTCCTCTGATTTCCTGTATTCATTATAAAACCATAGATAATATAAGGATAAAGCAAGTATAACAGAAAGTATCTCTGCCAGAAAATCTATTCTGAAAATACTGTACGGAAACATACTTTCTTTATTCAGATGTATAACTATCCATTCGCATATACACCATAACCGGTAAAAACTCATTGTCCACGGTAATGCGAATCCTGCTGAAGCAATTTCGGGTTTAATGTGTTTTGGCTGAACACCTGACCAAAACCTATCAGGTCTGTCAAAGCAAATCAGTGAATAGTATTCTGTATATTTGCAATTCTTTATGTAAATAGTTTTATATTTAAAACAGTCATAATATGAAACAGTCAACATAATAACTATTGATGCTACAGCAATCAGAAAAAGCATACTCCAACCGAAGCCCAAATTCTTTACTAAAAAATTATCCTCCATAGATAAATCGGGTGATACACGGTATGTTATGCCGAGGTCGGCAAGAGTCATAAGTATATATACAACGTTAGTTATAATAAATCTTTTCTTTTTCATTTCGTTTCCTCGTATTTTAGGTTTTGGTCGGCGGACACGGCAAGCCGTATCCCTACATAAAATGTTTTCTGTGAAGAATTTCAGGGCGGACACGACACCGCATCCGCCCCGAAAACCTAAAGGGAGATTATCAGAATTATTCAACGGTGATTGTACCTTCGCAAGTCTGGTACTCCCACCACCAGCAGTGTTCGAACTTATCGTTACCGAGCTTTTTATATACTACATAATATCTGTTATCACCCTTCGGAAGCTTCGATGTATCAAGCACGAGGGGTAATTCAATCTGTCTGCCCTCATTGATGGTGACATCTATATTCTCCGCACCGTCGAAAACAGGCTGTGCCTCTGTACCGATGTAGAAGGACACTCTGTACTGTCCCGGTTTTCCGTGAAGGTTAAGAGTGAACTTCTCATTTTCTTCGCCTTCTGTTATGTAGTCTGTTTTATGGAGAGTGAAGGTATCTTTCAGGAACGGATGGTCATTATCATAATAAATGGTATCATCAATATCCTTATAAAGAACAGCGTTCAATGATTCGAGCTTATCGTATTCATTATAATATTGACTGCCGTCACCGGAAGGCTCTTCGTAATTGTACATAGCGCGGATTTTATCGTGAACGGGCGCTTCTGTCTTGCCGAAGATGTCACCGCATACAGCCTTCTGCTCGGGTGCATCCTCTTCCATAATCAGATGTGCGAAAACATCGTTACTTAAAACATAAGCTCTCGTACCTGTAGGTATAGTGACATCGACAAGACAATCATCGCAGATGCTGTCCCTGTCTTCATCGATGTGCCAATCTTTTCTGCCCTCTTCGCTGACACATATACCTGCGCTGTCGTCCGGGTCTGTGATGGAGCCGACAGAAAGAGCAAGAGTTTCACCCTTCTTTCCTATATTAGGCTGAAGAGAAATTTCTATGGACTCTACTGTGCCCGGCTTTCCGCCGATTACATACATATCTGTATCTCCTGTGATTTCGTCACCACTTTTTACGGTGAATTTCTGTCTTACACCGTCAAGGAAGAGAATGAGCCCCTTTTCTTCCTGTACGGAATGAGCACCCTCATCGATAACATATCTTATGACAATCTCATCACCGTCATAGATTACCTCTTTACGGGCATCTTCGGCTCTGCCCGCAGCATAGGCACCCTTTATTTCCCAGTCAACCGTCACATAATTTTCAGGATCAGGCTCTGTCCAGAGTCCCATAAGCATCAGCATTTCCTTCGGTGTAATATCATTAGCCGAAACGGTAACTGTCAGCGTCACACACATCAGCACTGCCGCTATAAGCGCTGCCCATCTGATTTTCTTTTTTCTCACAGGTGCAGTCTTATCTTGTCCCATCTCATCGAACAGCTTATCCATTTTCTTATTGAATTCCTTCGAATAAGGTCTTACTATATCCCCTTCCCCGGGGAGTGTTTTCAGTTCTCTTTCTGCCGCTTCCTTGAAAGCCGATTTGAGTACATCATTTCTTTTCATTATTAAGTGCCTCCTTTTCTATTATATATATGAGTTTCCGTCTGCCTCGGAAGAGTTGCTGCTTTACGGTGTTTTCCTTTCGGGAGAGAAGATGGGAGATTTCCGCCACGGTCAGCTCGTTAAGATAATAAAGACTGAGTACATCTCTGTATTTTTCATCGAGAGAAAGAATGGCGCTGACTATGTAAGAATAGTTTTCCTTCTCACAGATGCTGTCAAGAGCAGTCTCGTCCTCCTTCGCATCCTCGTCACTGATAAGAGTCGGCATCTCACATACCTTCTGCTTCGCCATATTAAGTGCTCTGCTTTTAGCCGCCTTTATAACATAGGATGCAGTCTGTATGCTGTCCGTGTCACCTATCCTGTCAAGGTTTTTCGAAATGGCTACGAAAGCCTCATGCACCGCATCCTCAGCAAGATAAGGATCACCCAATATCCGACAGGCGGTGATATACATTCTGTTTCTGTATTTTCCGTATAATTCTGTCAGCTTCTGTTTTTCTGTTTTTTTATCCGTGGGTGCTGAATGCATTTTATCACCTCCGTGTTAGGCAAGATTCTCTGAAAGGTCCTTTCATATATATAGACAATTTAAAAGGGGCTTCGGTTACATAGTAAGGTAAAATTTTTTCAAAAAAATTACAGAAAAGGAAAGGACAGATAAAAAAATAACCCCACCCTCAAAAGAGAGTGGGAAAAATTATTTTGCAAAATAATTTAGTTTGTGATTATTCAACTTCTTTAGCGATGAAAGAATTGAAAATATAGTTTAAAAGCATATCAAGAATTTCTTTGATTGCCAAAACATCATTTTCTGTATTCTTATCGAATAAAGCTTTAATAGCATCTTTCATGTTACTATCCTCCTTCTTCAAATAATCAGAACTTCAAAAATCATTACATAGCTTCGATGTCTGTGATAACATCCTGAACATCTGTAGGAAGATAAATTTCAAGAATCTTCTGTACAAACTTTAAAAGAACATCAAGGATAGGTCTGATGTCTGCGTAGCCACCAAATTCAATGGGCTCTGTCGCGATATCGTAAATTGACATTGTTGTTTGTCCTCCTTCTTTTATATTATCAATAGAGATTATACCTCTACTAACGCTTTAATTATATAACCGTTAACAGTATTTGTCAATAATATTTTAACAAAAAAATTAATATTCAAATAAAAATACGAATAATTTTTTAACAAATGAATATTCACAAATTAAAAGGCGAACCGTGAAGGCTCGCCTTTAGCTTATGCTTTTAATTATTCAGCTGTGTTCTTCTTGAGTGTTTCAAGCTCTGCACGAAGCTCCTTGGGAAGCTTGTCGCCGAATTTGCCGTAGAACTCTTCGATGCCCTTAGCATCTTCAGCCCAGAGAGCCTTGTCTACGTCGAGGATTGACTTAAGACCTTCAACAGTGATTTCGCCTTCGAGACCTTCGAGGTTGATGTCTTCAGCCTTGGGAAGATAACCGATAGCTGTTTCTTCTGCGCCTACCTTGCCTTCACATCTGTCGATGATCCAGTCAAGAACACGAAGGTTGTCACCGAAGCCGGGCCACATGAAGTTGCCTTCATCGTCCTTACGGAACCAGTTAACATTGAAGATTTTGGGAGCCTTGTCAGCATCGAGTGTTTCACCGATGTCGATCCAGTGCTGCCAGTAATCAGCCATATCATAACCGCAGAAGGGAAGCATAGCCATGGGGTCACGGCGAACAACACCTACTGCACCTGAAGCAGCTGCTGTGGTTTCAGAAGCCATGATTGAACCAACGAATACACCGTGGTTCCAGTCTCTTGACTGATATACGAGAGGAGCAAGCTTAGCACGACGGCCGCCGAATACGATAGCAGAAACAGGAACGCCTGATGCATTTTCGAATTCACTGCTGATGCAGGGGCAGTTCTTTGCGGGAGCTGTGAAACGGCTGTTGGGATGTGCACCCTTGATTTCGTCTGTCTTGCCGTTCCAGGGCTTGCCTGTCCATTCCATAGCATTTTCGGGAGGATTCTTATCGAGACCTTCCCACCATACTGTGTTGTCATCAAGATTATGAGCAACGTTTGTGAAGATGGTACCCTTCTTTGTAGAAAGAAGTGCGTTGGGGTTAGACTTCATGTTTGTGCCGGGAGCAACACCGAAGAAGCCGTTTTCGGGGTTGATAGCATAAAGTCTGCCGTCTGCGCCCTTACGGATCCAGGCGATATCGTCACCTACGCACCATACTTTATAACCCTTGTTCTTATATCCTTCGGGAGGAATAAGCATAGCAAGGTTTGTTTTGCCGCAAGCTGAGGGGAATGCAGCACAGATGTATTTAACTTCACCGTCGGGCTTTTCGATACCGAGGATGAGCATATGCTCAGCCATCCAGCCTTCTTTTCTACCCTGGTTGGAAGCGATACGGAGAGCGAAGCACTTTTTACCGAGGAGAACGTTTCCGCCGTAACCTGAGTTAACGGAGATGATGGTGTTGTCCTGGGGGAAGTGACAGATGTATCTCTTCTCTTCGTCGATGTCACAACGGCAGTGAAGACCGCGAACCCAGTCATTGCTGTCGCCGAGAGCTTCAAGTACGTTGAAGCCTACTCTTGTCATAATGCACATATTAAGTACAACATAGATAGAGTCAGTGAGCTCGATACCTGCTTTAGAGAATTCTGAACCTACGGGGCCCATTGAATAAGGGATGATGTAGGCTGTTCTGCCCTTGTAGCTGTCCTTAGCGATGCCGTAAAGCATTTCATAGGCTTCTGCGGGATCCATCCAGTTGTTTGTGGGGCCTGCTTCTTCTTTTGTTTCAGCACAGATAAATGTTCTGCCTTCTACACGGGCAACGTCATTTACTGCTGTTCTGTGAAGATAGCAATCGGGAAGAAGTTCCTGATTGAGTTTAATCATTTCGCCTGTTGAACAAGCCTCTGCACGGAGAGCTTCAATCTGTTCGTCAGAGCCGTCAATCCAAACTACTTTGTCGGGATTTACGAGTGCGAGCTTGTCTTCAAGCCATTCAAGTACACTCTTATTGTTTGTGGGTGCGTTCTGAAGCATAATTAATCTTCCTTTCACAATTGAATTTGATTCGTAGCCTAAAATTACTCCTTGTACTCCATACTACTATTCTTCAGTATTATACAGTTTTTTATACCATTTTTCAAGTGTTTAGGGAAAAAATGGTAAATTCAATCTTTTATATAAAAAGTGGCACCCGAGGGTACCACTCTTTGTATATTATTATGTACATCTGTATCAGAAGTGTGCTATACCGCATTTGCACGTCTGATTGAAGCCGAAGAGCTTACAGAAGAAGGTCACTATTTTCCATACTGTCTTTGCCAGACCGCTTGAATTGTGACAGAGACATTTACAGCTGACCTCGTTACCGTCATCACTGATAATTTCATATTCGTAGCATCTGTCGCAGATTCTTACTGCTCCCTCTGCAGGTGTGTACTGCTCCACATAATTGTGGCCGAGTGCGGGAATAACCTCCTGAGCAAAGCCTGTGTGACACATATTACAGTAGTAGTAATCAGTAAGACCTGCTTCCTTACAGGTAGGTGCGATACCGTCTTCGACGACGATGTTTGCGTGAGACTTCTGGGCTATGACTGCTGAATCAAGAGATTTATTACAGGTCAGACAAAGAATTTCCATAACACCTGATTTCTGACATGTTGCGGGATCGGTTATCTGCCATCCGCCGGCCTTGTGTCCTAAAGCAGGACGGTAAAGCTTCAATGTCTGTGCGCATACATCACAGTAAATTTCTGTCCATCCCTTATATTCACAGGTGGACTCTCTTTCTCTGAGGACCTCATAATTAAGATGTGTGCCTGCTTCAAACGGAACATTGATTTCGGATTTTTCTCCGCAATCACAGTATCTGGATGCAACACCGCCGTATTCACAGGTACCTACAACATCTGTCCATGCACCGAAGCTGTGAGCACCGGGAATTACCTCTGTTTTGGTTTCGTCACAGTAAAGGCACTTCGTAGTCTTAGTACCCTCGTGAAGAACAGAACCGCTGTCCGTTTTTTCACAGTAGGGCTCGACAAGAGTTACCTCACCTGAATAATCGTGATCGGGAGTGTAGCTTTCTTCGAGGACGTGGCTTTTCTGATTTTTACAGTGCTTGATTATTTTAGCGTCTGTACTCTGACAGGTAGCATCCTCAGGATACTCCCAGAGGCTTTCATCGGAGAAATCGTGATTTTTGGGATCGATACCTCTGTCAACAGTTATAATATTATAGCACTTAAGACACTGATACTGAGAATAGCCGACTACATTACACTTAGCTTCTATCTTTTTAACAAGCTTGTAATCTGTGGTGTTAACAGCACAGTCGGAGTGAACGGGTATCTTGCGTGTCATTTCAGCCTTACATACCTTACAGTTAGCCTTTTCAAGACCTGCTACCTGACAGGTAGCCTCAGTAACGGTGGTCCAGCTTCCTTCATCTGCCGAGTGCAGACTGTCATCGGCGGGAATCACCTCGGTGTCTAAAGGATTTTCACATCCTTCACGCAGACAGGTTCTTTTCTTCAGACCTTCAGCAGAGCAGGTGGCCTCAGTTATGATTTCCCACTCTCCGTATCTGTGGCTGTCCGGGTCCTTAGGTACAGATGCGGTCTCAAATGTGTTACACCATGAGCAGAAATTAGTAACCGAGCCTTCTGAAATACAGGTGGGCTCCTCATTGGTGAAAATAGTCTCATAATTGTGGGCAGGTATAATTCTGAGCTCTACAGTTCTGTTACAGCCCTCATAGGTACAGACACGTCTGTTCTCGCCTTCGGTAGTACAGGTCTGCTCCTTAGTTCTCCATACCCAATAGCTTTCATCGTGCTCACAGGGACCGATTTCCTCAGCCGATGCCGAAACAGCAAAAAATGCAAAAGCAGTAAAAAGACAGAGCAGTAATGCCGTAAGTTTTTTAGCTTTCATAATATTTACCTCCGATACAGAAATTTATATTATAATTCATTATTATAATATCATTTTTTTTATTTTCCGTCAACAGTAAAAAGAAAAATTAACAGGATAGTCACTTACGGAATAAATATGTCATACTTTTAAGGTATTCTTTCCGAAATATTTTTAATATACAATTAATATAGTATATTTGTCCTTGACAAAGTGCGGAACTATTTAGTAGAATAGAAGCAGTATGCGGATACGAGTAAAGCCGCAATAAAGAAAGAAGGGTGAAAGAAATGAAGTACAAATGGGAAAACCCGCAGATTATCAAAGAAAACAAAGAAGACGGTCACGTTCTCGCTTTATGCTATGACAAAGCAGACAGTGCCGCCAAAAGAGAGTCTTCTCCTTTCAAGGTATCCCTTAACGGTACCTGGAAGTTTTACTGGAGCAAGGGTGTAGGTGAGCTTCCTGAGGAATTCAAGGCAGCCGATTTCGATGACAGCAAATGGGAGGATATCACTATCCCCGGCGTATGGCAGCTCCAGAAGGATTACACCAAGCCCTGGTATTATGCCAACTCATACCCCAACTGCATCAGCATCGAAAAGAGCAAAATCCCCTCCATCGATGTGGCAGGTCAGGAAATCGCCGTACACAGAACATCTTTCTCTGTCCCCGATTCCTGGAAGGGCAGACAGATTTTCCTCCACTTCGGAGCTGTCAAGGCAGGTCTCTCCGTTTATGTCAACGGAAAATATGTCGGCTACTCACAGGGTTCAAACACTCCCCACGAGTTCGACATCACCGATTATGTAGTACCCGGTGAAAACAAGGTTGCCGCTGAGGTTTACCGCTATACAGACGGCACATACCTCGAGGACCAGGATATGTGGTTCCTTTCAGGTATTTACCGTGAGGTTTACATCTACAGCGAGCCTAAGGTTGCTCTCCGTGACTTCTTTGTCCGTACAGAGCTTGTGAACGATTACACCGATGCTTATGTAAATCTTGATGTTCTTATCAAAGACTACAGCGAAGGCGGAAAAAATGTAGAGTTCGAAGCTGCACTGCTCACTGCAGGTATGCCTACTCTCATCGGTAAAACAGAAATAGTTACCAAAAACGGTGAAAACACTCTTTCCTTCAGACAGTTCATCGAAAAGCCTGTTCTCTGGTCCAGTGAGAATCCCGTTCTCTACACTCTCCTTCTCAAAATTTCCTGCGACGGAACCGTTACCTATAAGGCAATCAGAATAGGCTTCAAGCAGGTGGAAATCAAAGGTGAAAAAATTCTCGTAAACGGTAAACCGCTTCTCATCAGAGGTGTTAACCGTCACGACTTCGATCCCGATACAGGCTGGGCAGTTCCCGACGAAAGATACATTCAGGACCTCGATATTATGAAGAGAAGTAATATCAACTCTATCCGTACCAGCCATTATCCCAATGATCCCCGCTTCTATGACCTGTGCGACGAATACGGCTTCTATGTTATGGACGAGTGCGACCTCGAAACTCACGGTGTAAGAAGAAAGAATGTTCCCGGTGACAATCCTATGTGGACAGATGCCGTAGTGGACAGAATGGAAAGAATGGTTCTGCGTGACAGAAACCACGCCTGCGTATTTATGTGGTCTCTCGGTAATGAAGCCGGTGACGGAACTAACTTCCTTCGTATGAAGCAGGCTGCATTAAAGCTCGATAACACCAGACAGTTCCATTATGAAGGCGACTTCGACTTTACCAAGAGTGATGTTATCAGCCGTATGTATCCCACAGAGGATCAGGTAGAAAAATTAGGCAAAAGAGAGCCTCTCACTATCACCTGGTTTGACAACATCGCCAATGCTCTTGCCGCCGACAGTAAGCCCATCTCAAAGGAGCTTTACACCAAGCCTGTAGTTTTCTGTGAATATGCTCACGCTATGGAAAACAGTCTCGGCAACTTCCGTGAATATATGGACGCTTTCGAAAAGTATGACAACCTCTGCGGCGGTTATATCTGGGACTTCGTAGACCAGGCTATCCATAAGAAAAACGAAGACAGCGAGGATATGTGGCTTTACGGTACAGACTACAATGAAAAGGATCTGTGGATAAAGCCCCCCTATAACACCTGCGCTATCACCGGCAGTAACATCTACTTCAATGCCAACGGCATCATCGCTGCCGACAGAAAGGTTCATCCCTGTATCCACGAGGTAAGAAAGGTTTACTGTGAAATCGAAGTAAAGGCTCTTAACCTCAAGGAAGGTAAGTTCCTTCTCAAAAACAAGCAGCTCTTCTCCGACCTTTCAAAATTCGACATCAAATATGTAATAGCTGAAGACGGCAAGGTTATTTCCGAAAAAATGCTTCCCCGTGACCTTTTCGAAAAATTAGAGGGTCTTTCAGAGATGGAATTCAGCGTAGATTATGCTCTTGCTCAGATGCCCGCAGGCGAAGTATTCATTACCTTCTCTTATGTAAGACGTGAGGACTGCCGTTTCGCCAAGGCAGGCTACGAACACGGCTTCGATCAGTTCCTTCTTAAGAATGCTGATGAAAAAGAAGAAATCAAGTACGAAGAAAAGGTAGACATAAAGGGCACCGAAAAGGACTTCACCGTCAGCGGTAAGAATTTCGAATACGGCTTCGTAAACGGACTTCTCACCTCACTGAAAAAAGACGGAAAGGAATATCTCCGCGGTGAGCTCCGTCCCAATTACTACAGAGCTCTTACCGATAACGACATTGACTTCTTTAATTTCGTTCCTCCCCTCATCCCCTTCCATCCTCTCTTTATGTGGAAGAAATCTACAGACACTCTTAAAACCAAGGCAACCACAGTTCACCGTTACAGCCACACCGCATACATCGAAACCAAGGTTTCAGCTCTCGGTCTTAAGGATGTTACGATGACATACACAGTTTATCCCGACGGTAAAATCGATGTAATCCACAAGGGTACTGCCGGAATGGATATGATACGCTTCGGTACTCTCCTTACTATGGACAGAGAATACGATCAGGTAAAATGGTACGGCAGAGGACCTCAGGAAAATCACATCGACCGTAAGACAGGTGCGAGAATCGCTATCCACGAAATGAGTGTAACGGATATGGAACACCACTATATGCGTCCTCAGGAGAACGGTCACAGAACCGATGTCAGAATGATGGAGGTCAAAAACAAGGAGGGCTCGGGTCTCCGCTTCACTAAAAAAGGTGAAACACCCTTCGCCATCAACTGCCATCACTACACAGTAAACGATCTCGACGAGGCAACCCACATCCACTCACTCAAGCATAAGGACTTCACTACCGTATGTATCGACCTTATGCAGAGAGGTATCGGCGGTGACACACCGGGTAATGCCTGCTTAAGAGAGCCTTACATTATGCACAAAGGCACAACATACGAATACGGATATACTATCGAAGTAATCTGATAATACTGACAAAGCCCGGTTTTATACAGCCGGGCTTACTGTATGAAAAAAAATCAGCTCAATAGCGAAACTCTGTCTTGACTATTGTGAACAAATATGCTATTATTTTGTTGTGTTAAAAGTTTATTCAAATTTTAACTTAAACGGAGGTAAACACAATGAGAAAAACTATCAAAAAATCACTCGCTGTATTCCTTGCTCTCGTTATGCTTTCAGGCACATTCGTGTGCTTTGCAGCTGAGCTGAACCAGGATGCAGTAAACGCACACTTCGGTCAGTACAAAAACTATGTTCTTTTAGGTGACAGTGCTGCCAGCGGTTACCGTGACCAGATGAGCGATGAAGACTACGCATTCAACAAGTCAGAAAGCCACACCACATATCACCGTGTTCCCGGTTCTTATGCTGACATCATCGCGAATGCTATTATCGAAGACGGCTCAATGACCGCTTTAGCAGCCCCCGGCTTCAGAACCATCGAAATGCGCTATATGCTCGAAGATGATTTCGCAGCAACCTACGAGGATCCCTATCTCTTCCATCCCAGCCAGCTCTATGTTTACGACGATGAAGTATGTACCTGTCACGGTGAAAAGCTTCTTCCCGGTGCTGAACATTTCAGAGCTATATTCAAAGAATCTATCGCAGAAGCTGATCTCATCTCTCTCGGCATCGGCGGTAACGACTGGGGTGCTTATCTCACATGGGTAATCGCTGACATCCTCGAGGCAGAGCATGTCGCTGACAAGTACATAAACGATATGGCTGAGCTTCTCAAGGACGGCATCACAGATATCGCAACCCTCGAAAAGGCAGTTGAAATCGCACACCTTGCCGGAGCACTTCCCACTCTTGTACAGAAGCTTCCCGAAGCGCTCAACTACGGTCTCAGCAATTTCTACAAAAACTGGGATATTATGATTCAGGACATTTATGACCTTAACCCTGGTGTTACTCTTGTAGTTGTAGGTATGAGCGATAACAGCATCAAAGGTAAGCACTACGATTATAACGGTGTAGAAGGCGAAAAGGTAGCTGTTAAGGAACAGCCCGCTGAAATCGCCGGTGTAGTCAGCACAATCATCGACTTCATTATGAGTGTCGGTAACGGCCCCATGATCGAAGGTGAAAAGAAGTTCGGCTATACCTTCGTTGACATCAACGGAGCAACCTATGTTGACAGCCACTATGATGCTGACGGTCACGTTTTCGTAGCTGACAAGATCATCGAAGCACTCCCCTCTAAGGAAGTTTTCGGAAAATACGGTGATGTTAATCCGGGTCACAAATACTACAGTGAAATCGAATTCTGTCTTCTTAACGGAATTCTTACCCCGAACTCAGAAAATGAATTCGGCGCAGACGCCCCTCTCACCAAGGGTGAGCTTACAAATGCAATCAATGCAGCTAACGGTAATGAAAACAGAAGTGAAGAAGGCGGTAAGGCTACTGCTCTCTCCCTCGCTTTAGGTCTTTTAGGTGTTTCAGCAAAAAGAGGCTTCGTATCCTTCTTCAAGGCCTTCACCCTCACCTATAAAATTCTCTCAGAAAAAAGCTTCAACATCGGTGCATCCGTAACAAAAGCAGAAGCAGCTTACTATTTCGCACAGCTCTGTGCTTAAGCCGAGCTTCTCTTAAGCAAGATAAAATTAAAGCTCCCGTCCGAAATGAACGGGAGCTTTTACTGTTACGGTAATTACAGGCCACTAAGAAACACATAATGTCCGAAAGCATTACTGCAAGGAAGAAAACAGACAGTTGGTCTTTTCACAGTAACACATCCAATAACATTATTTTCTCAGAAAAAATTATAATATATACACCAACACTTATGCTACGTATATATTTTTAAGCTTTATCTTCTGTCAGGGAACAGAAATCCGTATAAACACCGGCTGTTCACCCCATCATAGCAGGAGTTTTGTATTCTTTGTTATGGGAAACCTCACCTGTCGCAACGTCGTATTTTTCCCATAGATTTCCCGTAGCTTCAAAAACTCTTTCCACTAAGCTTTTATCTTTTTCTGCTATACGGAGTGCATCTTCACGGTATCCGTAACGCTGAAGTGCGATGATACACCAATGATTCGGACGGGATAAAAAAAGACAACCTTCCACAGAAGATTGTCGATTTTATGTATACTGCTTGAATTGGCAAGAATTCGATAAATTGGAATTTGTCAAATGCTTTTTACTGGATGCAGTTCAATATATCCTCTTGTGCCGATAGGCTCTAATTGAATACGGGGGTTGCTATTATCCCAAGCATATCCAATGCTTTCAGGGTTATATTTTTTGATTGCATCCCATACCTGCTGAATTGCCTCGCCAAAGTTCTCCTCCTCAAAAGGTTCACCTTGGAACATAATGTATTTGCATTTAGGCAGTTCAATAATATCAAATCCATCTGGGACTTCACCCGCATAGTCCGTTGCGACCTCTACACCCTGCACATATTCAGATGTCCCTGCTTTGATGTAGTTTTTGGGAAGCCATAAACATACAGGCTCACCGCTAATTGCTTTCATACTGCAAAGCAATCCCCATACATCACAGCCAACTTCTTCGCAGT
>JAZLAJ010000054.1:0-23054 GCA_045613145.1 Acutalibacteraceae bacterium | reverse complement strand
AAAAAATGGGCGCTTTGTTTACTTTGGCGCTCGCCTGTGCCAAAGTAAAAGCCTCCGCGGCTCGAGCGGATGTCGATTAACTGTTTTATTGAAACAAAAATAATAAAAATACACATAGTTGTTAAAAACACTGTACTTACTTTGATGCTCACCTGTGCCAAAGCAAGAGCCCTTTTCTCTTGCGGTTCCCAAAATCGCTTTTTCAGCTTGGAGCGCTGAGCGATTTTGACCGCTGCGCCATCCTCACCTCGCTTCTTCTCCCACAGGGAGCGCTTCGGTGACGATGCAGCTCGAGCGGATGTCGATTAATTGCTTTCTTGAAACGGAAACAATAAAAATATACCTTGCTGTTACTATAAAAAAACTTCCTTCCAAAACAAAAACCGCTGTACACCTGAGCATACAGCGATTTAAAATTATTTGTTCACTTAAGCCACATCGCTTACTTCCGCTGCTGCGGGAGTTCCGCCGATTTTTTTCTGTGAGATTTTCTGAATAATAAGAACCACAGCGATAATAGCGAGACCGATGACATCTGTTACTATACCGGGATAGATAAGAAGCAGACCGCCGATTATGCTGAGTATACGCTCTACCCATGACATACGGCAAAGGAAATATCCCTGAAGAGCTGCTGAAACACCGAAGATACCTGCGAAAGAGGTAATACAGATAAGGATAACCTCCCACGCACTCGTATCAATGAAGAGCATAGCAGGGTTCAGTGCAAATACATAAGGAACGATAAAAGCACCGATAGCGAGCTTGGTAGCCGTGAAGGCTGTCTTCATCGGATTCGCCTGAGCTATGGCAGCGCCCGCATAAGCAGCCAGTGCTACGGGTGGCGTCAGGTCAGCAACGATACCGAAATAGAATACAAAGAAGTGAGCAGCTATTACGGGAACACCCATCTGAACGAGAATAGGTGCACAGGTAGCAGCCATAATGCAGTAGTTAGCAGTGGTGGGAACACCCATACCGAGAACGATACAGCAGAGCATGGTGAGGAATAAGGCGACGATAACCTGATTACCTGCCA
Source organism: Acutalibacteraceae bacterium (assembly GCA_045613145.1). Lineage (GTDB taxonomy): Bacteria > Bacillota > Clostridia > Oscillospirales > Acutalibacteraceae > UBA6857. The sequence goes on along the minus strand of JAZLAJ010000054.1, from coordinate 22,015 downwards.
ATGTTACAATACCGTTAAACAGAGTGTAAGCAAGACCGGTAACACCGATGATACCTGCGATAACACCTGCTACACCGCAGGCTGCAACTACGGTAATCATACCCTGTCCGCCGGCTGCGAGAGCCTCGAAAAACTTTTTGGGAGTAATGCGATGCTCTTTATTGAAAAGGCTTACTGCTACAGCGGCTACGATTGCGATTGCAGCTGCATAAGCGATAGAGCGTGTGCTGGTACCTACGAGATAGATAAGAAGAACAAGAGGGAAAAGAAGATAACTCTGCTTGAGAAGAGGCTTGAGTCTGGGAAGCTCTTCTTTGGTGAGACCCTTGAGACCTTCTTTTTTAGCCTCGAGGTGAACTGCGATAAATACACCTGCGAAATAAAGAACGGCAGGAAGAATAGCTTTTACTACGATATTTGAATAAGGAACACCAACTGTTTCTGCCATAAGGAAAGCAGCAGCACCCATAATGGGAGGCATAATCTGACCGCCCGTAGATGCAGAAGCTTCTGCAGCAGCAGCGAACTCAGGCTTATAGCCTGTACGCTTCATAAGAGGAATAGTAACTGCGCCCGAGCCTACGGTATTAGCAACAGAAGAACCTGATACCATACCTTCCATAGCTGAAGCAACAACCGCTACCTTTGCAGGACCGCCTGAAAAACGGCCTACGAGTGCATTTGAAATATTGATAAAGAAATCTGCTATACCCGTTCTTTCCAGGAATGCACCGAAGATAATAAACATTGCTATATACTTTGAGCATACGTTTACGGGTGTAGAAAGAATACCCTCCTTCGAGTAGAAAAGAACACGGATGTTTTCCGTAATTCTTGCCCACATGTCAGGGTTGGTGGAGCCCCATACGAGTGCATACACCAAAAGGACACCTGCTACTATAAGAATGGGGATACCCACGCTTCTGCGACAGAGCTCGGCAAGACAGATAATACCGATAATACCAACAACAACCTCTACGGAAGTTATTTTATATCTTGCAACAATTTCAGAAGCATTTACAGCGTAGTATAAGAATGAACCTGTACCCGCTATCATAAAAATGAAGTCATACCAGGGAATGTGGTTGACTTTCTGAACACCTTTTTTTATAGGGAAAACCAGATAACCGATGAGCATTATGAATGCCATAAACGATGCAAGTCTGAATTCATCGAGCCATGTAGCAAACAGTGTAACATAGATACAGAACACGGAAAATGTGGCCAGAATACAGTTAACCACTGTTTTCGGCACACCCGTCCATACTCTGGTGTTTGATTCACGGTCGAACTTTTTCATAACATCATCGAGATTCATAGCTTCCTGTGCAGCCCCGGAATCCTTTTTCTCGAAAAGTCCCATGTTAAGCCTCCTGTGATTTATTTTGCTGAATTTTAAGAAAATAACCGGCTGCAGTTGTTTTCACTGCAGCCGAAACGTTATCAATAACCTTAATTATTTGGTTTCAACAGTAACGCCCTGTTCTGCGAAGTACTTAGCAGCACCTGCATGGAAAGGAGCAGTCATACCGCTGGTAGCGTTTTCGATTGAAAGCTCTGCACCCTTAGCGTGTGCAGCTGTGATAGCATCGATGTTTTCGAAGATACCCTTTGTGATGTTATAAACATCTTCTTCAGAAGCAGATGCGCTTACGATAAGAGTAGCCTTAACTGTAACAGTTGTAACATCTTCTGTCTGGCCGTCGTATGTGCCTGCAGGAACCTTATAGGTGGTGTAGTAGGGTGAAGCTTCCATAAGCTTTTCTGCTACGTCGCCGTCGATGGGAACGAGGTAAGCATCAGCAGATGTGCAAAGCTCCTGGATAGCGGGTGTGGGAGCACCTGCTACGATGAATGCTGCATCGATCTTACCGTCCTTAAGAGCATCAGCTGAATCGCCGAAGGACTGATACTGAGGCTGAATGTCTTCTTCTGTAAGACCTGCTGCTGCGAGAACGTCAACAGCGTTGAAGTAAACGCCTGAGCCTGCTGCACCGATAGAAACCTTCTTGCCCTTGAGGTCAGCTACGGATTTGATTTCGGGATCCATAGTGATGAGCTGAACTGCTTCTGCATAGAGACCGCCGATTACACGGAAGGATTCGAGAGCGCCTTCTGTTTCGAAGGTACGTGAGCCTGCCCATGCATAAGCCATAACGTCTGACTGAACTGTACCGAGCTGGTAGTTACCTGCATCGATACCGAGGATGTTAGCCTTTGAGCCGTCTGTGGAAACAACGTTAACTGTAATTCCGGTAGCTGTCTTGAGCTGACCGCCGAGGATGCCGCCGTAAGCGTAGTATGTACCCTGTGTGCCGCCGGTACCCATAGTCATTGCTGTTGTCTTTGTGCCTTCATCGCCTGTGCCGCCGCATGCTGCGAGTGCGAAGAGCATGAGAGCTGCGAGAAGAACTGCGAGAATTTTTTTCATAATAGTGTTCCTCCTTGGAATAAATATTTTTTCGGGCATCGCCCTTTTTTAACAACCGTTAGAATGAATAAATATTAACGCTTATTCACTCTAAGATTATAACTTGTTAATCATTTTAATATATTTCTACCCCTTTTGTCAAGTACTACGCTGAATTCTTAATAATTACAGCTGATTTTTCTTTTATTAGTCCCTGTCTATTGCTTTAAAAGCGGAAAAATGGTAAAATGAGTATACAGATTTTTGTAAAAATATAAAAAAGCCGAAAAGTGAGAGTGTATATGAACGAATCACAGATAAAATCCCATCTGAATGAAGAAAACAGACACACAAAAATAATAACCGTCAAAGAAGCCGCCTCGACCAATGACGAGCTGAAAAAGCTTGCTCTTTCCGGAGAGAAGGATACAGTTCTTTTTCTGGCAGAAAGTCAGACAGCAGGCAGAGGAAGAAAGGGAAGAAGCTTTTTCTCCCCAAAGGACACAGGTATTTATATGAGTATTCTTCTTCATCCTGACCTTTCACCCGAGGAGTGCACCCTCATCACACCTCTTTGTGCCGTGGCAGTAGCGGAAGCTATAGAAAATGTCACCGGAATAAGCGCTGACATCAAATGGGTAAACGATATTTTCGTACGTGGAAAAAAGGTGGCCGGGATTCTCACTGAGGGCTCCTTCACGGCTAAGGGTGCAGAATATATCATTGTCGGCATAGGAATCAATCTTGCCCCACCGGAAGATGGCTTTCCTGAGGATATCAGAGATATCGCAGGGTCTCTCACCGAAAAAGCTGAAGGTCTGCGTGAAATTCTCATCGCCGAAACAGTGAACCGCTTTATGTATCACCTGAACAGAATTAAAAGCAGAGAATTCGTTTCCCTTTACAGAGACAGACTTTTCTTTCTCGGCAGAAAAATAACCGTTATCTCTTCCGAAGAAGCCTACGAAGCCACGGCAGAAGACATCGATGACATGTGCCGACTCACCGTAAGAACCGGACAGGGTCAGCTCAGAATCTTAGGCAGCGGAGAAATAAGTGTACGTGTTTAATATTTATGCAGAAAATAAAAACAAAAAACCCCCGGTCGCTCCGGGGATTTTTTGTTGGGAATTTGATTGAGGTAACTATGAAAATGAAAAAACTATCAATCTTTTGTGCATTAATAATACAACTTTCGTCACAACTTTTCAATAGTTCACTGTTTTTGTTTACTTTTCGTTAACAAATATTTTAAGTTTAGTTTTAACTTCAGCTTACCTGTAAGATAAAATTCTTCAGCATTATCTTTTTGCACAAATTGTATATTTTTTCATATCGTAAGAAGTCATTTGGTAAGCACTCCTCCGTCACTGTAAAGGAGTAGAAGGACATTTTCCTCTTTTCCGCTTTCTGCATTAATATACACCAGGACCTCCTGACCGTCACGGTTCTTACAGTGAAACTCATAGCATAGAGCTTCTTTGCCTGTTTCGAGCGGAATATAAGCCTTTTCAGAAGAAATCACCCTAAGATAAGGTGACAGTATTTTCCTGCACTCCTTCTGTGAAAGTTCAGTCTTGCCGACCTTTCGTTCTCTGTGATTCATCAGATAACCACGGCTGTCAAAGGCCACCGCCTTTCCTGTTTCCAGAGAAATGCTTACCTTAATCAGATCGGGATAAAAGATTACGTCCTTCTCTTCGAAGGCATAATTTACAGTACATATTCCGTCATAGGTACTGTAATAAGTCTCTCTCATTTTTCCCTTGAAGCCCGTTTTCTTAAGGTATTCCTTACCTCTTTTTATCGCCTCTTCGGTACTGATGGTTGCTTCCCCGGCATAAGTGGGATCAGTCATATAGCACAGCATACCGCCTTTTTTGGTAATACCCACCGTCCTGTCTCCGTAAGAAAAGCAGTAAAGCATTACGGCTCCTTCCGTGTCAGCCTCCTTCTTTAACCCGTCCGCATCACAGCCAAGATATCCGGCCGCCTTTTCTCTTGCCTCACCTGAAGTGATTTCATTTCCGCTGAGTCCGAGAGCCTTTTTATTTATTACGGCATCTGCAAAGGGACCGTCATATAAAAGCGTAGGATAATCTCCCATCGTCTGCTGTATGTCAGTAAATGAATCGGTGAAGCTTATGCCCTCATTTTCGGCAGAGGAAAGAAGTCTGTTCACCTTACGGGTAAAAGCCACTCTGCCCGAATAATAATCACTGCTTATCTGCTCAAAGGAGTCTGAAAGATATTTCGAATAATCATAAAGGGCCTTCAGCTTTTTTCTCTCTTCCTGACTGAGAGAGAAATTTTCTTTTTGTGAGAGATAAATCGCATAATCTCCCGCCTGCGACAAAAATTTAAATATCTCATCGGTTATAATCGTCTCGTCAGTTATGCCCGACAGACTTACCTTGGCTACTGCCGCCTGTCTTGCCAGGTCGTTACCGTTTTTATGAAACATTTCTGCCGTTGATGTGCACAGACTTTTACTCAGACTTACGGTCATACTGTCTAAGTTTTCGCACAGCTCAGAAAGATATTTCTGTCTCTGAAGCTCGTTCTCCCTTTCAAGCCTTTTCATCCCCGCAGTATTCATAGCCGTAAGAATAAAAAGAGCCAGACAGAGTGCCGACAGAACCCATATTGTTTTACTCTTCATATCGATATTTTTTCGTTTCATTTTCATTTCCTCCGAAACATTATTAGTATTTTATAAAAGTATTTTACGAAAAATTAACAAAAATATCCCTTTATTTAGACAATGTACCATTGAATATTTTTTGCCTATATAGTATAATAAGAAGGATTATGATGAGGAGGTATGTCCTATGAGAGCATATCTGGATAACAGTGCCACCACAAAGGTGTGCGAAAAGGCAAAAAAGAATATGATCGATGCACTGGAAAACTGCTGGGGCAACCCTTCCTCTCTCCACGAAAAGGGTATTGAGGCTGACACTCTTCTCCTCAGGGCAAGAGAAACCGTCGCCAAGGCTCTTTCCTGCGAAAAGGATGAAATCTTTTTCACAAGCGGCGGAACAGAGGGTAATAACCTGGCTGTTTTCGGTGCGGCTTATGCGAACAGACGAAAGGGTAACAGAGTCATCACCTCCGCAGTAGAGCATCCCAGTGTACAGAAGGCCTTCGACAGACTCGAAAAGGAAGGCTTTGAGGTTATCCGAATCGGTACAGATGAATTCGGTACACTTGATTTCTCCGCTTTAGAGGAAGCTGTAAATGAAAAAACTGTTCTCGTCAGCATTATGTCCGTCAACAACGAGGTCGGTACTATTCAGCCTGTCGATAAAATTGCCGCCCTCATAAAGAGAAAGAATTCTCCCGCCCTTTTCCACATCGATGCCGTACAGGCCTTCGGTAAAATCCACCTGAATGTAAAAAAACTCGGAGCAGACCTTATGACCGTCAGCTCCCATAAAATTCACGGACCAAAGGGTGTAGGCGCACTCTTCATAAAAAAAGGCACAAAGATTACTCCCGTGGCAGTAGGCGGCGGACAGGAAAAGGACATCCGTCCCGGCACTGAGCCTATGCCTGCAATCGCCGGCTTTACGGGTGCGGTGGAGGAGCTTACCGTAAATTCTTCTCTCAGCAGAATCACCGGTTTGCGTGACGGCTTTTTAAGTAAGCTTTCAGTAAGAGAGGGTATAGTAATAAACAGTCCCGACGATGCTCTGCCCTATATCATCAACATATCTCTTCCCGGCTACAGAAGTGAAACCCTTTTAAACTTCCTTTCCGACTGCGGAATCTATGTTTCTTCGGGTTCAGCCTGTGCCAAGGGACACAAAAGCCACGTGCTTACAGCTATGAAGCTTCCCGACAGTCTCATCGACTCGTCCTTAAGAATAAGCCTTTCCCGCTTCACCACAGAAGAAGAGCTTGATTACTTCCTGCTGATGCTCGATAAGGCTATGAAAGTAATTATGAAAAAATAAGAGGTAGAAAATGAAAGAAGTATTACTCATCAAAAACGGAGAGCTTGCCCTCAAGGGTCTCAACAGAAGCACCTTCGAGGATGTACTCGTAAAAAATATGAAGCGCAGACTTCTTAAATCTGCAGGTAAATTCACCTTCATCAAATCCCAGTCCACCATCGTAGCAGAGCCTGCAGAGGAGGATGTGGATTTCGATGCAGCCGTAGAAACCGTAAAGAAGGTTTTCGGTATCGTTGCCTTTTCGAAGGCGGCTGTCACAGAAAAAGACCTTCAGTGCATGAAGGATACGGCACTTTCCTATCTCGGCGAAGACCTGAGAAGCGTTAAAACCTTCAAGGTAAACGCCAAAAGAAGTGACAAACGTTTCCCACTCACCTCTCCCGAAATCTGCCGTGAGGTAGGCGCACATCTTCTCAGAAACATTCCTTCCCTTAAGGTGGATGTTCATAATCCCGATATTACCGTAACCGTGGAGGTAAGAGATAAAAATGTATTCATCCACGGCAATCAGATAAAGGGTGCAGGCGGTATGCCCGTCGGCACAGCCGGCAGAGTCGCCCTTCTCGTTTCCGGCGGTATAGACAGCCCTGTAGCAGGCTGGATGATGGCTAAAAGAGGTCTTCAGCTTTCCGCTATCCATTTCGCTGCTCCTCCCTATACCAGCAAGAGAGCAGAAATGAAGGTACGTGACCTTGTTTCCATCGTGGCTAAATACAGCGGCAGAGTAAACTTTGCTGTAGTAAACTTCACTGAAATCCAGGAAGCTATCAAGGAACACTGTCCCGAAGAACTCTTCACCATTATTATGAGACGAATGATGATGAAAATTTCCATCCGTCTGGCAGAAAGAGATAACTGCGGCGCTCTCGTGACAGGCGAAAGCCTCGGTCAGGTAGCATCACAGACTCTCGGCGCTATTGCCTGTACCGATGCAGCCGTTAATATGCCTGTTTTCCGTCCTCTTATCGGTATGGATAAAAACGAAATCATTGAAATCTCCCGTGCTATCGGAGCCTTTGAAACCTCTATCCTTCCTTATGAAGACTGCTGTACGGTATTCACTCCGAAGCATCCGAGAACGAGACCCACCATCGAGCTTATCGAAAAAGCTGAAAGCGTATTCGATTTCAGCGAAATGATCGAAAGAGCAATCGAAACAACAAAATTTGAATTTGTTGATTAAACAAACCAATAAATGAGGTGATACTTTTGAACTGTGAGCTTATAAGCGTAGGAACTGAAATCCTTTTAGGTGACATTCTTAATACCAATGCACGTTTCCTTTCAAAGGAGCTTGCCGCTCTGGGTATCTCTCTTATGTATCAGACTACCGTAGGTGATAACGAAGAAAGACTTAAAGCTTGTCTTGACCAGGCCTTCACGAGAGCCGATACAGTTATCCTTACAGGCGGTCTCGGACCTAATCCCGACGACCTTACCAAAGAGGTCTGTGCCGGTTATTTCGGACAAAAGCTCGTTATGAGAGAAGATATACTCGGAGAAATCAGATCCTATTTCTCATATAAGGGACTTACAATGCCCGAAAGCAACTCAAAGCAGGCACTCGTTCCCGAAAACAGCATCGTTCTCGAAAACAGGAACGGCACTGCTCCCGGCTTCATCATGGAAAAGGACAGCAGAAAAATCATCATTCTCCCGGGTCCTCCAAGAGAGATGGAGCCTATGTTCAGAGAGCAGGTTGTCCCTTATCTGAAAAAATTCACACATTCAGTCATAAAATCTCACACAGTCCGCACCTTCGGTATCGGTGAAAGTGATATGAGTGAAAGAGTATCCGACCTTCTGGAAAGCTCAAATCCCACTGTAGCACCCTACGCCAAAGACGGTGAGGCACTACTGAGAATCACAGCAAAAGCAGAAAGCGAAGAAGAAGCTGAAAAGCTCATATCTCCCGTGCTCGCTGAAATAAATGACAGACTCGGCTGCTGCATCTACGGTATCGATGCACAGAGCATCGAAGAAGCGACAGTTTCTCTTATGAAAGAAAAGAAGGTTACCGCAGCCTTTGCCGAAAGCTGTACTGCAGGCCTGTGCGCTAAAAGAATCACAGATATCAGCGGTGCTTCCGGGATTTTCCACTGCGGAATCGTCTCCTACTCGAATGAAATAAAAGAAAAGGTTTTAGGTGTAAGAGCCGATGACCTTGAACATTTCGGTGCTGTCAGTGAAATCGTAGCCGCTCAGATGGCTCTGGGAGTAAAAAAGCTCTCGGGCGCTGACTACGGTGTAGCCGTCACAGGTATGGCAGGTCCTACCAGTGATGACCCGACCAAGGAAGTAGGACTTATATATATAGCCGTTACTGACGGTGAAGCTCTTTATCTCAAAGAATTTCACGGCAGAAAAAGCGGCATCTGCAGAGACTATAACAGATTTGTCTCCGCATCCAATGCAATCAATCAGTTAAGACTTTGTATATTAAACAGCCCTGAATTAAGGTCAGAGGGCAATATTACGGAATTTATAAATTCTTATCCAAGGAATTGAGTTAACTATGAAAAACATCTACAACGACAAGGAAATGTCATCTCAGGGCGTAAACCCTTCAGACACACCGGAAGGATCAGAGGTAAATCCTTCTCAGACTCCCTTACAGCAGCCTGTATACGTACAGCCTAACCCTTACGGACAGCCTGTCTACTATGTGCCCGTAGGTCAGGTACCTTATGTACAGCCGGGCTATCCTCCACAGCAGGTTCCCCTCACTCAGGAACAGCTTAATATGATCTTTCAGCAGTATGCTGCTCCTCAGTTTCCTCAGCCTCAGCCCTTCCAGCAGGCACCGGAAGCACCTCAGGCCGATTCCGGTATGAGAGTTCTTTATCAGAGCGAGGACTTTGACAAGCCCGCCGCTCCCGAAGAGGATTATGATGAATACAGCGATTACGGTGAAGAAGAAATCGACGCGGAAGAAATACAGCTCGACCCTGCAGTCAGCAACACTGCTCCCCGAAAGCCTATTCCCGTGAAAAAACCTTTAGCTGACGACATAGAAATCGAAGAGGAAACTGTAAATCTTCCCCGTAAATCCGAAAAGAAGAAAAACACCTTCAGAGTAGAGGAAATGGAAATGAGCACCTATGAGCTTAATTCTATTCTCTATAACAGACAAAGCAAAAACACTTCCGCCTATCAGCGACCTGCCCCCGAAAAAAACAGAGATGTTCCCCTGGGCTTCGGTGAAGGCTTCGAAATAGAAGACACCGCTGATGAAGAGTTTACCGACATCAGCTCAAACAAGGAAGAACCAAAAGAAAAGAAAAGCAGGAAAAAGCTTTCACGCTTCGAAATAATAAGGCGCTCTATCCTCGGCATCGCCATCGTCGCCATCGTGATTTCCTCGGCTATGCTTCTTAATGAATACCGCCTTTCATCTGAAAACGATAAGCTGGAAGAGGGGGTTTCAGATCTCATCATTACTGAGCCTTCCACTCAGGCAGCAACGGAAACCACAAAGAAAAGTGACAAAAACAAGGATAAAACTACAACATCTGCCGATGCAGAAAAGCAATGGGCAGAGATACAGAAGGAATATCCCGATGTGATTTTCCCCGTAGGACTCCAGCTCAAATATGCCCGTCTTTACGCCACTAACAAGGAGTTTGCAGGCTATCTTGAGGCTAAAGGAGTAAATCTCAGTCTCCCTGTAGTTCAGGCTCAGAATGACTCCAAATACCTTAATAAAAACTTCTACGGAAACACCACAAAGTACGGTTGCCCCTTCGTCACCCATGTAAATAATATCGTTGAGCTTGACCAGAACACAATCATCTTCGGTCATCATATGAATAACGGAACTATTTTCGGTGCTCTCGATGCCTACAAAAAAATCGACGGCTTCAAGGCAGCTCCTGTAATCACCTTCAATACTCTTTACAAGGATTATTCCTGGAAGGTCGTAGCCGCATTCATTACAAATGCTTACGAAAAAGATGATAACGGATATGTATTCAGATATTATTTCGCATCACTTAGCACACAGGACCGTTTCGCGGCGTACCTCAACGAAATGAGTCAGCGTTCTCTCTACGACACAGGAGTTGATGTACTTCCCACGGACAAGCTTCTCACGCTCTCCACCTGCTCACACGAATTTACTGATGCCCGCTTCGTTGTGGTAGCGAGACTCGTAAGACCCGGTGAAAGCACAGATGTGGACGTTTCAAAAGCAACAGTAAATCCTAATCCCAGATATCCTCAGGCATATTACAATAAAAAGAAGCTCGACAACCCTTATGCAAATGCAAGCCGCTGGGAAGTCGGTTAATGTGACGAGAACCATCATAATGACTGATAACAAACCAATTATTGGGAGGTTAAAAATATAATGATACGTTTATACACACTAAAGGACATTTCGGCCTTTTCTTCTGACTCAATATATAAAATCTGTCTGGCACTTGACAGATTCGGACTCTCAGAAGAAAACATCGAAAATTTCGAAGGCTACGGTGAAATGTTCGATTCGGTAATGTCGTCCCTCGAAGAAGGGAAGCATATTATCGTTGCCACAGAGCACACAGATTTCATAAAGTCAAAGAAAGACCTGATTTCAAAGCTCATCCTCGAAAGTGTTTTCTCACCGGAAATCGCTGATTTCATCACCCTTAATGCAGGTGATGATGTTTCTGAAATAGACGTGAACGGTCACTGTCTTATTCCTGAAGGCAGCATTATCCATCTCACTTCCGACGGTCTTTTCAGCGGTTTTACCTGCGACGCTCTTTCGGGAAGACTTACCTTCATTCCTCTTGACTTTATGCGACTTGACGATGTTCTTGCCAGCATAATAAAAAATGAAACAAAGATTCTCACCTTCATCAATCAGCAAAACAGTACTCCTTTTTCCGATTACGCAGATGAAGAAATCGAAATGCCCGACTATGACATCACTCCTGCAGCAGAAAAGCTTGTCTCCTCTCTTCTCGCCTTTGATAAAAAGGTAGCTCTCACCACCGGTGAAGCAGCGATGTGGATTTATAATCTTTATGACAAAATCGACGGTCTGACAGACACTGTAAATTTCGTAGAGATTACCGATCCCGATGAAGAAACCGAGGACGAACAGGAAGCAGATTTTGAGGAAGCACTTCAGAATAAAGACGAGGACTCCGAAATTCCGAAGGAAAGCGAATCTATGAAGGTTATCCGCCACGCAAGAGAGGCGATGTATAACACAGACTGCGATTTCGGTGCATCTATTTCTCCCGTTTATTCTACGGAAAATGAAAACGGTCAGACTGCCTACTATGCTTATGTGGCAGTAGTAGACAGAAGCACAGCCAAGGCAAAGAAAATCAACACTGTAAATGCCGACGACATTCCCCTCATCCTTCCCCACGCAGTCACCATCCTTTCCGAGGTTATCTGTCAGAAAGCTGAGTCAATCAATTCAGCTATCGCAAAAATAGATTACAGTGAGGAAAAAGAGGAAGAAAAAGAACCGGCACCGACACCTGCAGTAAAAGACGGTGTGTTCACTCTTACCAAGGGTATGCTTATCTTCGCAGCAGTAGTAATGGTATTTGCTATAGTAAGTCCTATGATAATGACTTATTTTATGCTTAAGCCTCAGACCACTACTACCACTCCTCCCGATATCAATGTAAACAATCCCGCATATTATCAGTCAACCACTGCACCCACTACCACTGAAAACCCCTTCCTTACCACCACTAAGGCTCCCGAAATGCTCAATAACGGTGTAACTGAGCAGGTAGCTCCCGAGGTTTCTGCTACGACGACTACTGCAGCTGTCAGATCAGATAAGGGTGTGTTCACCTTCTATGTTTTCGGATACGGTCACGGTGTGGGTATGAGCCAGATAGGTGCTAACTACCTGGCATCACAGGGCTGGAACGCCTGGCAGATTCTCGCTCATTACTACTATGATGCAGGTGAAAACACCAGGATCGTTTCCGGTGACGCTTACCCTGCTAAAATCAAATATTCCGGAACAGAATACAATACCAGAGATTTTATAGCATCGGCCCTCGAATCTGAAATGGGTGGCTCTTTCCAGATAGAAGCTCTTAAGGCACAGGCTATCGCTATCTACACCTTCGCCAAATATAACGGCTTCAACCTCGGTGCAGATGCCACAGCCTTCGGTAAAACTCCATCCCAGACAGTTTACTCCGTAGTAGACGATGTTATGGCCGGCGGTTACTACATCGCTAACGGCTCCGACGTAGCAGTAACACCCTTCCATGCTATGAGCGCAGGTGTTACCACCTCTTACTATAATGTATGGGGCAAGGGCATCGGTGCTTCGGTTCCCTATCTCAGCGGCGGCAGAAAGAGCTACGGTGACTATCTTGACCCGGACTTCAAATCAACCTACACAATTTCGAGCGACGATCTTAAAAAGCTCGTCAAGGAAAATGCAAACATAGAGCTTTCCGGTGATCCCTCCACCTGGCTCGGTATCATTACCCATGACAGCGCCGTAAGAGATGACATCGGCTACATCTCCTCCATCAACGTAGGCGGTACTATTATGACCGGTAACGATTTCCGTATCAAGGTAATGGGCGGCAGAATCCGTTCACATTGCTTCGCATTCACTTACACACCGGGCGCATAAATCTTGACAATTATAAAATAACAGAGTATACTTTACCTGTTAAATTAATAAATAAAATCCAAATAAAGGAGTAATTAATTATGGCATTAGTAACAACTAAAAAAATGTTCGAGGATGCATACAAGGGCGGCTACGCTATCGGTGCATTCAACGTAAACAACATGGAAATCATCCAGGGTATCACCAGAGCTGCTAAAAAGCACAACTCTCCCGTTATCCTTCAGGTTTCTGCAGGCGCAAGAAAGTACGCTTCTCACGGCTATCTCGTAGCTATGGTTAAGGCTGCAGCAGAAGAAACAGGCCTTCCCATTGCTCTTCATCTTGACCACGGCCCCGACTTCGAAACATGTAAGTCCTGCATCGACGGCGGCTTCACATCTGTTATGATCGACGGCTCACATCTTCCCTACGAAGAAAACGTAGCTCTCACAAAGCAGGTTGTTGAATACGCTCATGCACGCGGTTGTGTGGTAGAAGGCGAACTCGGCCAGCTCGCAGGTATCGAAGATGACGTTAACGTAAGCGAAGAAGACGCTAACTTCACAGATCCCGCTCAGGTTATCGATTTCGTTACCAGAACAGGCGTTGACTCACTCGCTATCGCTATCGGTACAAGCCACGGTGCTTACAAGTTCAAGCCCGGTCAGAAGCCCCAGCTCCGTTTCGACATCCTTAAGGAAATCGAAGACAAGCTTCCCGGATTCCCCATCGTTCTTCACGGTGCTTCCTCTGTTAACCAGGAAGATGTTAAGACCATCAACGCTTACGGCGGTGAAATGCCCGATGCTATCGGTATCCCCGAAGAAATGCTTCGTGAAGCTGCTTCTATGGCTGTATGTAAGATCAACGTTGACTCTGACATCCGTATCGCTATGACAGCTGCTATCCGTAAGCACTACAGCGAAAATCCCAAGCACTTCGACCCCAGACAGTACCTCACTCCCGCAAGAGATGCAATCGAAGGTGTTGTTTCTCATAAGATTGAAACTGTTCTCGGCTGCGCTGACAAGGCATAAAAAATTTTTTAACAGTTCAGGGCACACGATTTCCAATCGTGTGCCCTTTTATTTTTAAAAAGCCCTTTACAAGTTCACATTTTTGTAATATAATTAATCCGTATGAAATAATTCATATAGGAGGATAAATAACTATGAAAAAGAACCTGAAAAAATCACTTTCATTATTTCTTGCAGTAATAATGATTATGTCCGTATCTCTGCCTGCTTTCGCCAAAGATACTCAGTGGATTTCACAGACTCACAGCGAAATTCCTGTTATCCGTATTTCCGGTGACGGTGAAAAGCTCGTAGACGAAAACGGAAACAAGGTTTTCCACTACAAGGATTTCGCATCCATTCTCGGCAGTGATGACGAGGAAGACGAAGAGGGAGACAGCTCAATGGCAGAATCTCTTGCCAATATTATTCTTCCCTTCCTTATCGACGGCTTACTTAACGACAACTGGGATCCTTACTACGAGAATCTCCAGAAGGAAATCAGTGAGCTTTTCGAAAATTCACTCCTGGACAAAAACGGTAACCCGCAGTACGGTACAGATATTCGCCAGGAAAGAAAAGAAAAAATGGAAAGAACCCGCCACAACGACCAGGCATGGAACAGTCCTGAAGGCAAATATTATGTTCATGACAGATACTGGTTCTACTATGACTGGAGACTCGATCCCATCGAATCTGCAGCAAAGCTCAAATCCTTCATAGACGATATTATCGCCTCCACACACTGCAATGAGGTAGGTATCGTTGCAAGCTGTCTTGGTACAAACGTGGTTACAGCTTATCTTGCCTGTTATCCTGAGCATGCAGCACAAAGCATCAGAGGTATCGCCTATGACGGAAGTGTAGTCTCAGGTGCAGAGATGCTCAGTGAGGCTATCAGCGGTAAATTCAATATTGATGCAGCAGCAATCAACAGAACACTTGCCGACTGCAACGCTATCGGTATGTTCAATATAGACAGCTTCATCAACACCACTCTCGAAATGCTCGACAGAACAGGTGTCCTTGATTCAGTTATCGGTGTAGGTAAGGAATGGATTTACTACAAATTAGTAGAAGGCGTAACCTCTGCCCTCGCTCTTTCCACCTTCTACACATGGCCTAACTACTGGGCATGTGTATCTCCCCAGGATTACGATACTGCTATAGAATATGTTTTCGGACCCGAAAACAGCAAAAAGAGAACTGAGTATGCAGGACTTATCGCAAAGCTCGATAATTACAATACTGTAGTACGTCAGAGAATTCCCGAAATTCTTACCGCAGCAGTAAAAAGCGGTGTAAACTTCGGTGTAATTTCCAAATACGGCTTCCAGACACTTCCTATCTGCGAAACCAACTATCTCATTTCCGATCAGTTCGCATCTGTAGGACGTTCCTCCTTCGGTGCTACCACAGGAACTATCTATAATGATCTTTCCGATGATTACATCGCAGAAAAAACAGCAGCCGGTCTCGGCAAGTACATTTCTCCCGACGGACAGATAGATGCATCCACCTGTCTTTTCCCCGAACAGACCTGGTTCATTAAGGGCTCAAGCCATTCCAACTGGTCAGACTGGGAATTAAGACTTCTCTACGACATCGCTTCTTCTGAGGAGCAGCTTACAGTAAATAATTCCTGCTGGCCTTCACAGTTCGTAGTATACGAGTACACCAATCCCGACGAGGACAGTGACGGTGAAATCGAAACTATGACAACAGAAAACTGTGATACAGAAAACTGGGAAGCTGACGAAAAACTCGATAATCCCACAGATAAGCACGGAAAGATTTTCGCAGCAGTAACAGCACTTCTTAAGTGGCTTATGGAATTAGCAGCTAAAATCTTTAAGTTCTGATAAATGTTAATAAAATGATTCAAGGTACACGGCAAAAAAGGCGTGTACCTTGTTTTTTTGAACGGTATATAAAATAACGGACAGACTGTAAAAGGTCTGTCCGTTAAGTTTTATGTAAGGATTAATAGTGGGCTACTCCGCAGGAGCAGACAGGATTTATTCTGAAAATTCTATAGAATATACGAAGGATTTTCCAGATCAAACTACTTATTCCTTTTTTATGACAGTTACAGTTGCAGTCGTCAGAAGGCAGAGTTTCTGCTGGCTTTTCATAATTGCAGTTGTCACAGATGCCATCATCACCATATGTGTGACCCGATGCATAAATAACTTCACTGTAGCTGTCTTCACAGGAACAGGTGTAAATTATCCGTCCGTTTTCGGTACAGGTGGGTTGTACTGATATATAAGAGGTATAAAAGTGAGTATGCGGATTTCCGGAAAAGTGTTTCTCTGCATCAATCAAATCACCGTTATGAGTACCGATAATAACTCTGTTCCACTGTTCTTGGTTACCACCGTAATAAACATCAGTGAGGCTTCCACACTCCCAGAATGCATAATCACCTATACTTCTTACACTGTCAGGAATGGTTATTTCGACAAGCCCGTCGCATCCCCAAAAAACATCATCACCTATATTAGTCACACCATAAGGGATGGTTATGCTTTCGATACCGTAACAGTAATAAAACGCTCCATCTCCTATACTTCTTACACTATCAGGGATGATTACGTCTGTAAGTCTTTCACAACCATAAAATGCCTTGACACCTATACTTGTTACACCATTAGGAATTATTACGCTCGAAAGATTTTCGCACCACCAAAACGCATAATCACCTATGCTTGTTACGCCATCAGATATTGTTATACTTTTAAGATTGTTGTTTTGACCAAATGCCGCATAACCTATAGCAATTACGCCAGCAGGAATTACATAGCTTGCTTCAGTTTTTCCGCTCGGATAACAAATCAAAGTAGATTTGTTCTTATCAAATAGTATTCCGGATTCATCACTTGAAAAATATTCGTTATTTTCATCTGCACTTATTTCTGTAAGATTCTCGCATCCATAAAAAGCTTCGTTACCTATTCTCACTACACTTTCCGGTATAGTAATATCTGCAAGGCTTCTGCAGTAAATAAACGCATCCTTGCCAATACTTGTCACACTATCAGGTATTGTTATATTTGTAAGCTCTTCTTTGTAAGCAAATGCATTATCAGCTATAGTTAATGTGCCGGGCTTAATGGCATAATTTTCTATATCAGAATCCATACTAATCAAATGTTTATTAATATATAATACTCCATTTTCCCAATTTGATTCATTGTTATAATACCCGGTACTATCAAAAGCACTTATACCTATATCTGTTACACTGTCGGGAATCGTTATATTCCTAAGATTTCTGGCACAGAAAAAAGCTTCTTCACATATACTCGTAACGCTATCGGGTATTGTGTATTCTTTTATAGCATTATTTAAAGGGAACTGAATCAGCACCGTTTTATCTTTGTTAAATAAAACGCCGTTATCATCACTGTAATAATACAAATTAGCCTTATTAACAGTTATATTCTTCAGACTAAAGCACCATGAAAAAGCCGTGTTCCCGATGCTTTTTACATTTTTGCCTATTATTACATCAGTGAGGCTTCTACACCCCCAAAAAGCACCATCGCCTATGTTAATCACACCATTTGGTATCGTTAACTCTTCTGTAAAACTTTCACAACCCCAGAATGCTTCCTCTCCTATATTTATTACGCTGTCCGGCAATATTATATTTTTGAGGTTTACACAATCCCAAAACGCTTCGGCACCTATGTCAGTGACACTATCGGGTATTACAACGTTAGTAAGATTAGAACATTTCCAAAAAGCACCATCATCTATTGTAGTTACACTACCGGGAATAATGTAATTTGTTCTTTCGTTTCCCATAGGATAGTGAATCAATAGGGTTTTATCTTTGTTGAATAAAACACCGCTATTATCACTTGAATAATACATATTATCTGCATCTACAGTTATTGTTTCAAGGCTATTACACCAATAGAAAACCTGATTGCCTATTTTTTTTACACTATCAGGTATTGTTATATCAGTAATTCTGTTACAATCTCCAAAAGCTTTGTCTCCTATGGTCACTACACTATCAGAGATAGTTACACTTTTAAGGTTGATACAACCATAAAATGCATACTGTCCTATACTTGTTACATTATTTTCAATTTTAATAATTTTAATTGAAGATTTTTCCTGAAAAGGACTATCATCGCTAAAATAATCGTAGTTATACATATTACCGTTGCCGCTTACGGTAAGAACGCCTGTTTCTTCATCAAATGTCCAGAAAACATTCTCACCGCACTGACCCGTCGCATCCAATGCACTTGCTGATACACATGCCACAACACATAAAACTGTTATTGTAGCAATTAAAAATAATAGTTTCATAATCTTTTTCATTCTTTATTTCCTCCTAAATGTATTTCACTCTTTAAATCATTAAATTCACAGAGTGTATATAAATTATATACCTGATCCATCTATTTGTCAATATAATTCCAATCAAGCACAAATAAACTTCTAATTTATCAAGAATAAAATCATCGTCAGATATTTAGTTTTAAGATACAAAGATTCAAATATAGACTAAATAAGAAAATATGGACACGGCACGCCGTGTCCATACTGTTATATTAATCCTTGCGGGGCGGGATAAACTTAATTTCCACCGTTCTTTATCCCGCGATTGCGAATTGCGCATTGTGAATTGCGAATTACTTAAGTATCTCCTTATACATCTTGATATACTCATTAGCACTCTTGCCCCAGCTGTAATCGCATTCCATAGCTCTTACTACGAGACCGTCCCAGTACTCTTTATTATCGTAAGCACCGAGGCTTCTTCTGATTGCGCCGAGCATATCGTGAGCGTTGTAGGTCTTGAAGGTAAATCCGTTTCCTTCACCGTCACCGCTGTCGGTGATTGAGTCACGGAGACCACCTGTCTCTCTTACGATGGGCACTGTACCGTAGCGCAAAGCCACCATCTGTGAAAGACCGCAGGGCTCACTCTTAGAAGGCATAAGGAAAATATCAGCACCGGCATAAATCTTTCTTGCCAGAGCAGGAATGAAGCCGATTTCGATACCTACCTTGTCAGGGTACTTAGCTGCCATTTCTTTAAAGAAGTTTTCATACTGCCAGTCACCTGAGCCGAGAAGAGCTATCTGTACATCAGTGGTATAAAGAAGCTCGTCGAGTATTCCCTTGATAAGATCAAGTCCTTTATGGGAAACGAGACGGGTAACGAGACCGATGATGGGTACATCAGGCTTCTGAGGAAGACCGAGAGCAGCCTGAAGATCCTTTTTGTTTTCAGCCTTGCCCTTTTTGACTGTCTTGACAGTGTAATTCTTGATGATATTCTTATCGGTTTCGGGATTGTAGTTGTCTACATCGATACCGTTGAGAATGCCCTGTAATTTCCACTGACGGTCACGCAGGATGGTATCAAGACCGTGACTGTACCAGGGATCAAGAATCTCATTGGCATAAGAGGGCGAAACGGTAGTTACCTTATTAGCGCACTCGATGGCACCCTTCATAAAGTTTACGTCACCGTCATATTCCACGATAGAGGTATCATCGGGATTAAGACCGATAACATCATTCACCAGCTCAAGGCCGTATGTACCCTGATACTGAATGTTATGAATGGTAAAGACAGTCTTTATACCCTGATACCAGGGATCCTTACTGTAGAAGGTGGAATAGAAAACAGGTGTAAGAGCTGACTGCCAGTCATTACAGTGAATGATGTCGGGCTTGAAGTCAACTACAGGAAGAATTTCAAGAGCAGCACGTGCAAAGAAGGTAAATCTCTCTGCATCATCATAATTACCGTAAATGGTGTCACGCTTGAAATAATACTGATTATCGATGAGATAGTAGATAACACCCTCGTGCTTTGCCTGGAAGATACCGCAGTACTGTCTTCTCCAGGCTACAGGAACGGAAATGTTGGTGACAAAGGTCATCTTATCCTTAAGCTCCTGCTTGATGGTGTCATAAAGAGGCATTACCACACGGCAACCGATAAGTCTTTTACGGAGTGCCTGGGGGAGTGAGCCTGCCACATCACCCAGACCGCCACTGGCCATAAAGGGGAGGGCTTCACTTGCTACATATAAAACTTTCATTTTTTATTATCCTTTCAAAGGGGAATTTGCATTAAACAGTTGTGTCTTTACCGATGTAAAGCGGATAGGTTTCTGCGCCGCTGAGTTCACGGTTAGGCTTGATAACTACGTTTTTATCGAGAATAGCACAGTTGATTACTGCACCTGCACCGATGAAGCAGTCCTGCATAATGATGGAGTTTTTAACTACAGCGCCTTCGGCTACCTGAACACCACGTGAAAGCACGGAGTTTTCTACTGTACCCTTGATGATGCATCCGTCTGCTACAAGAGAAGTAGATGCCTTGGAGCATACACCGTAAATAGCAGGCATATCATCACGTACCTTGGTAAATACAGGATTTTCCTTAGTGAAAAGATCTCTGAATTCACCGGAAAGAAGCTGCATACTGATGTCGTAGTAACTCTGAAGTGAATCTATTGTTTTGGCATAGGTGTCTACCTTATAGCCTTTGATTTTAAGGTTGTTTACATTTTTAGCGATAGCTTCCTTTTCGAAGCTTTCACGGATAGAGCCTGAGCCTGCAGCAGCACTGATAATTCTCTGAAGAAGAACTCTGCTCATTACGATAATGTTAAGAGCATAATCGCAGGCTTCATCGCCGTGCTGGTCTACAGTAACCTTTTTAATGTCATTACCCTCGATATCGAAGGTCATAATGTTCTTAAGCTTAGGTGCTACACCTCTCTTATAGGCTACGGTAATATCTGCACCGCTGTCCTGATGGAAGTCGAGAAGGTCAGCATAATTGATGTTACATACTGCGTTACAGTCAGCTAAAACCACATAATCCTTACCTGACTTTGAAATATATCCCATCATACCCTGTAATGCTTCCAGGCGGCTTTCGTAAACACCGCTGTCGGAAAGATTAAAGGGAGGAAGGATAGTCATACCGTCTCTTTTTCTGGAAAGATCCCACGCCTGACCTGAGCCGAGGTGGTCCATAAGAGACTGATAATTAGCCTTAGTGCTGATGCCTACCTTGGTGATACCGCTGTTTACCATGCCTGAAAGCACGAAGTCGATAAGTCTGTATCTGCCTGCAAAGGGTACAGAGCCCATGGTGCGTACACTAGTAAGCTCACTTAAATATTCATCGTATACATTTGAATATACAATACCTAAAACGTTTGATGCGTACATTATTTAACCCCCTCTATATCAGTGTCAATCATTTCTTTTGCCTTTACTGTTGCACCCTTACCGATTGTTACCTTTTCACCGATAACGGTTACACCCCAGTCCTCGAGATTTGCAATTGCCTCGGGACTTTCACCTACATGAGCGTCCTCGTCGATAACTGCATTCTCAGCAACGATTGCGTATTCAACAACTGCACCCTTCTTTACTGTTGTACCGGGCATAATGATTGAATACTTGACAGTTGCGCCCTCTTCAATGTTTACGTTTGAGAAGAGGATTGAATAGTCAACCTCACCTGCTATGTAGCAGCCCTCACCGATCATTGAATTTTCAACCTTTGCGTTCTTGTCTGTGAAGTGGGGAGGTGCAACGGGATTTCTTGAATAGATTCTCCAGCTGTCATCGGAAAGGTCAAGGTCAACCTTGGGATTGAGAAGGTCAAGGTTTGCTTCCCAGAGACTTTCGATTGTACCTACGTCCTTCCAGTAGCCGTCGAACTTATATGCGAACATTCTCTCGCCTGCCTGATGCATAGCGGGGATAACGTTGTGACCGAAGTCGTTGTGTGATTCGGGATTAGCCTCATCGTCGATGAGGTACTGACGAAGCTTGCTCCATGTGAAGATGTAAACGCCCATTGAAGCCTTGTTGCTTCTGGGATTCTTGGGCTTTTCTTCAAAATCACTGATTGAGCCGTCATCGTTTACGAACATAAGACCGAAGCGTGATGCCTCTTCCCAGGGCACCTCAAGCATAGCAATTGTACAAGCGGCATCGTTCTTCTTGTGGAAACGAAGCATCTTGTTGTAATCCATCT
>JAZLAJ010000053.1:0-77945 GCA_045613145.1 Acutalibacteraceae bacterium | reverse complement strand
CTCAAAATTTTCATTTTAAAGTGCTTCGCAGTTTCATAAGATAAGAAAATTTCTTGTATTGAAGCCATAAAATGCAGCAAGGCTGTCGCCTTGCGAGGCTTTTGGCAAAAATACGGGGAATTTTCATCGAGAAACAAATACTGCCTTACGGGAAGGCGGCATAAAAGGTCTGTCGTTTTTTATGTGAAAAAACGGGAAGCATTTCACTTCCCGTTACCGTATTCTGTTTCAGCTGAGAAAAGCGATAACCTCGTCGAGCTTTTCTTCGCTTACCTGGTCTATTCCGTTTTCGAAGGATGATAAAATTTTATCACTGTCGGCTGACGGGTTTTCTTTGAGCTTACCTTTGAGCATTTTCACCATCATCGACATCATCATTTTGTACATGCCCTTAAGCTTGTTTATGTGGAAGTTTCCTGGTAAAAAGAAGAGCGGTTCTGTGACAGAGTTCTTTTCTCTGATTTCTGTCAGTGTATTTTCTTTGGCAGACAGACCGACCGCACAAATGCATCGGATGTCAGTAAATTCAGCCTTAACTTCTGCCAGACCCTGAACAGTACCTGCCATAATCCAGCCGATAAAGATTATTTCTTCGTCTTTATTTACTTTATCTTTTTCTGTAAGTGAACAAACGGGGAGTGAGAGCTTTTCGGAGAGCAGCTCTGCATATTCCTTTGATGAACCGGTATTTGTTTGGTAAATTATCGTAGCCATTTTTTAATCCTTTCTTTTATACCACAGGAAGATTAAAGCAGTGCATCTGAAGGTCACTGATAAGTCTGAGAGGCTCAGCGGCTTTAAATTCCGTACCCTCGGCGAACATAGTCTGCTGAAGCATAATAGCTGCTAAGAGAGTAGGCTCTGCCTGTGAAACATGGCATTTGATTGCCTTCATTTTAAGCTCCTCGAATTCAGTAATATCCACTAAGGTATTAGGTGCGTCTGTGTAATAGAAGCCTACACCCTTACATTTCCATGCATCGTCACGCTTCTTACCGTCGATGAATTCGGGGTAGAAATCACACTGGGCATCCATAACCGCATATTTAACTGCGTTACCTACCTTGATGTGGTCGGAGTGACATTCGTTAGCGAGATTCGGGTCTGCCGTGAGAACATAATCAGGCTTTATTTCACGGATGACCTCGAGAATTTTAAGAGAAATTTCTCTTTCCGAAGCATCATTCTTATCGGCAAAGCCTAAAAAGCCTGCATTTTTCATGCCGAGCATCTGCTGTGCAGCTAAAGCTTCCTTCTGTCTTACGGTCTGAACCTCGTTTTCTTTACCGATGTATTCGGGTTCGGCATATCTGTCATCGGTGACAGTAAGTTCGTAAACCTCCACACCGAGAGAACGGAGCCAGGCTATGGTACCGCCTGCACCTATCTGATTATCATCGGGATGAGGCTGTACGAAAAGCACCTTCTCAGCCTTTGAAAGGTCGGGAGGGGAGCAGAGCATATCCGCAGCGGCAGTAGCGGCAGTAAGAACGCTTTTAGCTGTGGCGAATTTGATGGAACTGTTTCTTTTTCTGAATATTTCTTTAATCTTCATATTTTTGACCTCCTTGATTCTATATTCCTATTTTATATCAAATCGCATCTTCCGTCAACCTGTAGTCAGAAAAAACTGTTTCGATTATTTTTTCACTTGAAGCAGGTGAGTAAACCCATCGGTCCATATAATCACCTTTATGGTAATAGGTGACAGGCTCGTTAGGATAGGGTGCTTCAAAGGAGTCTACTATGATAAGCTTGATTTTCATTCTTTCGGGTATGAGATTTTTGATGTAAACGCTTGCGTGCTGACCGGGCATAACACCGGGAACATATTCTGCCAATCCTGCCAGATTAGGCTTAAGCTCGACGAAAATACCGTATCTTTCCACGGAGCGAACTATACCGGGCACTGTTTCGCCCGCTTTGAAAAGGGCGGCATTTTCTTCCCAGGTGCCGAGCAGCTCCTTATAGCTCAGGGTTATTCTTCCCTTATCGTCGATGGCCTTTACTACTGCTTTTATCTTGTCACCTGCAGAAAATCTCGCTGAAGGGTGGGGGATACGGGAAACAGAAATGCTGTCAATGGGCATCAGTGCCGAGATGCCTGCACCGATGTCTGCGAAAACCCCGAAGGGCTCCATATGAGTTACGGTAGCATCTATGATACAGCCGGGAGTAAGAGTGGAAACATACTCTCTCATATATTCCTGCTGCACCTTTTTACGGGAAAGGATGGCCACGGTTTCTCCTTTTTCATTTGTTGTAAAGTCTGTTATCTTGCACAGAACAGGCTTATTTACCCGTGAAATAATGGCTATGTCTCTCACAGAGCCGTCATCTATACCTATAGCGCCTTCATCACGGGGAATGAAGCCCTTCATCGGTCCCAGATCTACATAGAGATTGTGTTCATTGTCGCATACGGTGGCTCTGCATTCGATAGTTTTACCGCTGTAATAGGCTTCTTTTATCGACGCTGTGGAGAGCAGAGCATTTTTGTTTTCCTGTGTGTGAATGAGAGTGTTTTCAGGATAAAATTTTTTCATTTTTAAAACCCTTTCGTTTTTAGTATTAAATTATATGCATAATTTTTTATCATTATTTGCTTTAGTTACAAGATAATCATTGATATTTCATTTTACTTTGTGGTATACTTAATTAATATCAGCTTTAAGGGAGGTAGCCTTATGGATATAAGAGTGGGCGATGAGCTTGTAATGAAGAAAAACCATCCTTGCGGAAACAATAACTTTAAGGTTATACGCTCCGGTATGGACTTCAAGCTCGAGTGTATGGGCTGCGGTCACGTGGTGATGGTTCCCCGTGTCAAGGCAGAAAAAAACATAAAAAAAGTAATCCGTGACGGTGAGGCTCTTTAGTGTTTCTTATGGCAGGAAATACTTAAAAAAGGAGATTTACCGTGACAGAGAAATTTACAGAAAAAATCGATAGCGTAAAAAAACGCTGTGATGAGCTTTATGCTTTTTTTGCCCGTGAGGACAGCACTAAGGATATGAATGAATATAATGAGCTTTCGAAGGAGTTTTCCTCTCTTTCTCCCATACTTAAGGTGATTAAAGAGTATGAGGAGTGTCTTAAGGAGAAGGAAAGTGCGGAAGGCTTTTTAACTGAGGCCAAAGAGCTTGGCGGAGATTATTACGAAATGGCGAAGGAAGAGCTTGACGAGCTGGAGAAAAGAGAGACATCTCTTCTTTCTGAGCTTGAACTGATGTTTATCCCGCCTGACCCGAGAGATGAAAAGAACGCTATTATCGAAATAAGAAGCGGTACGGGCGGTAAGGAAGCGGAACTTTTCGTTTACGATCTTTTCAGAATGTACACCATGTATGCTCAGAGGTGCGGATATGAAACAGATACCGTTTACGGTACACTGACAGAGCTCGGCGGCTTTAAGGAAGTTGTTTTCACCGTATCGGGCAGAGGTGCCTTCGGAAGATATAAATTCGAAAAGGGAGCGCACCGTGTTCAGCGTGTACCCGAAACGGAAGCCAACGGTAAAAAGCAGACATCAGCAGTAACAGTAGCAGTTTTTCCTGAGGCAGAAGAAGTAGATTTCGAAATAAATATGGCTGACTTACAGATTGATACCTACCGTGCAAGCGGTGCAGGCGGTCAGCATGTAAATAAGACCGAGTCAGCTATCAGAATAACTCACATCCCTACAGGAACTGTAGTAGAATGTCAGGATGAGAGAAGTCAGCATAAAAATAAAGATAAGGCTCTCAGGGTTCTCCGTTCAAGATTGCTTCAGAGCGAAAAGCAGAAGCAGAAGGATAATCTTGACTCCGACAGAAAAAATCAGGTAGGCTCAGGTGACAGAAGCGAAAGAATAAGAACCTATAACTATCACCAGAACAGAGTCAGCGATCACATTTCGGGCAAAACATATTTTTCACTCAAAGAAATTCTTAACGGTGATATGGATGAGCTCGTAGATAATCTGACTGCTTACTGTAAAGCCGAACAGATAGAGGTATAATAGCGTTATGGAAACGAAGATTTTTAAGGTTAATTCGGAAAATGACAGTGTCATTGATGAAGCAGCCGCTATACTCAGAGACGGAGGTATAGTTGCCATTCCGACAGAAACTGTGTACGGTCTGGCCGGTAATGCTCTCGACGGAGCTGTTACGGATAAAATCTATGCCGCAAAAGGAAGACCCTCCGATAATCCTCTTATCGTTCACATCAGTGATATTTCACAGTGGGCACCTTTGGTAAAGGAAATTCCCGAAAGTGCCTATGCACTCGCAGATAAGTATTGGCCCGGACCCCTTACGGTTATACTTCCTAAAAGTGAAATTGTTCCCGATAAGGTAAGCGGCGGACTTTCCACGGTAGCCGTCAGAATGCCTTCGGATAAGGTGGCAAGAAAAATAATAGAAAAGTCAGGTGTGCCTTTAGCGGCGCCTTCCGCTAATACCTCGGGTAAACCCAGCCCCACCTCGGCAAAGTATGTTATCGGGGACCTTATGGGTAAGGTTGATGCCATAGTGGATGCAGGTGACTGCAGTGTGGGTGTGGAATCCACCGTAATTTCTCTGTGTGAAACGCCTCCGAGACTTCTCAGACCCGGTGGAATCACTGCAGAAATGCTTACAGAGGTTTTGGGTGAGATAGCCATTGACGATGCGGTTTTCAATAAGCTCGCTGAGGGTCAGACGGCCGCTTCTCCCGGAATGAAGTACAAGCATTATTCTCCTGATGCACAGGTGGTCATAATAAAAGGCTCTTTCGAAAGCTATAATGAATTTATAGAAGAAAATAAAACTGAAAACACTGTTGCGCTCTGCTTTGAAGGTGAAGAAAAAGGTCTTTCGGTAAAGTGTGTTACATACGGTAAAAAGAATGACCCGTCAAGTCAGGCAAAGAATATTTTCGATGCCCTACGCAGAGTGGATGAGCTGGGAGCCGATAAGGTTTTTGCACGTTATCCCGAAACGGACGGAGTGGGTATGGCTGTTTTCAACAGACTTGTCCGTGCGGCAGCATTCAATATAATCGAGGTATAAAAATGACAGTTTACGGTCTTACAGGAAAAACGGGAGCCGGTAAAAGCACCGTTGCCGCTTTTCTGAAGGAAAAAGGCTTCTATATCATCGACGGAGATGTTATTGCCCGTCATATTACCGATAAGGGTAAGCCTGCTCTGATTCTTCTCGCAGATGCTTTCGGTGAGGATATCATAAAAGAAGACGGAACACTCGACCGAAGGCTTTTAGCCTCTCGTGCATTCTCTTCGAGAGAAAACACGGATAAGCTTAATTCTATTACTCACCCTCTGATTACTGAGGAGTTTGAAGATGAAATCGGAAAGGCTGTAAAAGAGGGCTACGACAAATCGGTTATAGATGCGGCGGCACTTTTAGAAAGTGAATGTAAAAATCTCTGTGATAAAATAATCGTAGTTTACGCTCCCGGAGAAATACGTTTAAAGCGTATTTTAAGCCGTGACGGTATAACTGAGAAAGAAGCAGAGACGAGAATGAATGCTCAGAAAAGCGATGAATATTACTTTTCTCACGCCGATATAATAGTAAAGGCTTATTCGCCATACAATATCGAGGAGCAGCTACAGTCACTTCTTTAAAGAAAGGAACCGATAATTTGGTATCTAAGGTAATTAAAATTAAAAAAAGACGCCTGAAGGCTTTTAAAGCGGTTTCAGTTTCTTTTCTGGTGCTGACAGTTATATTTTTCTGTTCACTGTCAATACTTAAGATATTATATCCGGTCAGATACGGGAATTTTGTAGAAATTTATGCGAGTGAAAATAACCTTTCGGAAAATTTCGTTTATGCGGTAATCGAGTGTGAAAGCGGCTACGATGAAAAAGCTGTTTCTTATGCCGATGCCAGAGGTCTTATGCAGCTGACACCTGAAACCTTTAAATGGCTTCAGCGTAAAAGGGGTGAAAAGCTCGGTGAAGAGATGCTTTTCGATGCACAGACGAACATAAGGTACGGATGTTATTTTTACGGCATTCTTTTTGAAATATACGGTGATGAAAAGACGGCTCTTGCCGCCTATCACGCAGGTATGGGTAATGTAAAAAAATGGCTTAAGGACGACAGGTATTCCCATAACGGGAAAACCCTTTACGATATGCCTTTTAAAAATACAAAAAATTATGTAAATAAGGTTATTAAAACCAAAAATATATATTCTAAACTATATAACGGAAAGGAAGAATAACAATGGAAAAAGAAAAAAGCGCAGCAGAAGTTCTCAGAGAAGAGCTTATGATGAAAAAGGAGCATTTTTCCGTGGCAATGACTGAGGAAGAGGTAGCAAAGGCAGATAAGTTCTGTGAAGGCTATATGGAGTTCCTCAATGTTGCCAAAACAGAAAGAGAATGCGTCGATTATATGATCGAAAAGGCAGAAAAGAACGGATTCACCGCTTTTGATAAAACCAAAACCTATAAGCCCGGCGACAAGGTATATCTCAACAACAGAGGTAAAAGCATCATTCTTGCTCTCATGGGCAAGCAGGGTGCGAAAAACGGTGTCAAGATAGTAGCTTCTCATATCGACTCTCCCCGTCTCGACCTTAAGCCCACACCCCTTTACGAGGACAGTGAGCTGGCATACTTTAAAACACATTATTACGGCGGTATTAAAAAATATCAGTGGGTGGCTATTCCTCTTTCACTTCACGGTGTTATCATCAAATCTGACGGTACAAGCGTTAAGGTAAACATCGGTGAAAAGGAAGGCGAGCCTAAGTTTGTGGTTACTGACCTTCTTCCCCATCTCGGCAGAGAACAGGGTCAGCGTACACTTTCTGACGGTATCAGAGGTGAGGAGCTTAACATTCTCATCGGCTCCAGACCCTTTAAGGATGACAAGGGCAGTGAGCTTGTAAAGCTTAACATTCTTAAGCTTCTCAATGAAAAATACGGCATCGTGGAAAAGGATTTCATCTCAGCAGAGCTTGAGCTTGTTCCCGCATTCCCCGTAGCTGACATCGGCTTCGACAGAAGTCTTATCGGTGCTTACGGTCACGATGACAGAGTATGCGCATATCCCGCATGTGAAGCTGTTTTTGACAGTGAAATTCCCGAGCGTACTGCTATTGCAGTTCTTGCCGACAAGGAAGAAATCGGATCAGACGGTAACACAGGTCTTAATTCTGCTTATCTTAAGTATTTCATCGAGGACCTCGCACAGCTTGACGGTGTGGATGGAAGAGATGTTCTTTCTAAGTCTGAATGTCTTTCTGCTGACGTTAACGCAGGCTTTGACCCCAACTTCCCCTCAGTACACGACAAGTATAATGCCTGCGCACTTAACCACGGTGCAGTAATCACCAAGTACACAGGTGCAAGAGGTAAATCAGGTACATCTGATGCCAGCGCAGAATTCGTAGGTAAAATCCGTAGAATTCTCGACGGTGCCAATGTTTCCTGGCAGATCGGTGAGCTCGGTAAGGTCGATGAGGGCGGCGGAGGAACTGTCGCTATGTACATCGCAAACCTTGGTATGGATGTCGTAGACCTTGGTGTACCCGTGCTTTCCATGCACGCTCCCTACGAGATCGTTTCCAAGACAGACGTATACAGCACCTACAGAGCTTGCTTCGAGTTCTTTAAGGCTGAATAAAAAAATATACTCCCGACGAAAAATCGGGAGTATTCTTTAAATTAAAAGGACGGTGAAATAATGAGAAACAGAGAAAAGCTTTATCAGAACATAAAAGGTGCGCTTTTAGTCTCTCTTATTATCCTGTCCTCTTATTTTTATCTGCCTCTGCCTTCTGTCAGCGGTCTTTCACTGCAGACGGTGTTCATTAATCTTACAGCACTTCTCCTTTCTCCCGGGCAAGGCTTTCTCACAGTGGGAGTATGGATTTTAATGGGTGCAGCCGGTCTTCCTGTCTTTTCGGGCGGTGGAGGAATAGGTAAGCTTTTCGGAGTAACGGGAGGCTTTTACTGGGGTTTTCTCGTGGCCGTGCCTTTAATGAGCGCACTTAAGGGTAAAGAGATAAGCTTCAAGCGTTATTTTTCAGCCTTGCTGGTCGGGCTTATAACGGAGCATATTTTCGCTGTAGGTGTTATGTGTTTACATAATGGGGGAAGCATTATTTCTGCTGTTACTTCTGTATCACTTCCTTTTATTATCGGAGATATACTGAAATGCGCAGTGTCTGCGATTGTGGCGGTGAAGGTGGGGGAACGGATGGCTGTGTGAATTTCTGACATATAGTTTTACTCCGAAAAAATATTTTCAGGCAACTGCTTTAGTGGCGGTTGCTTTTTAGTTTTAAGAATCTTTGCTTAAAAACAAAAAAATAAAGGTAACCTTGAGGCACCCTCCGTAAGGAAGGCGCCCCAAGGTGTGGCCCTTGTATCAAAATTAAATAATTGATTTCGTTAAACGGTATAGCCATTGGCTATACCGTTTTCTGTTACACACCTTTTCAAAGTGTGTAACCCACTATGACACTTTCTCAGATACTCTGAGAAAAGA
Organism: Acutalibacteraceae bacterium; assembly: GCA_045613145.1. Lineage (GTDB taxonomy): Bacteria > Bacillota > Clostridia > Oscillospirales > Acutalibacteraceae > UBA6857. The sequence goes on along the minus strand of JAZLAJ010000053.1, from coordinate 69,453 downwards.
TGTCAGTGGGCATTTCGACGGTACACTTCCTATTAAAAAAGCGCGTTTTACACTCTACTTAAACTTTATGGCTGCGTAGTAGGTGATTTGTTTAGTTGTCAAATTTGACCGTAAAGTTTTTTCCTTAATTTTTGGATAGCATCAAAAAAGACAACAAAAGTTGTGTTTTTTGACTACTATTTTAAAATAAGATGTGTTATAATATAAAAAAGGAGGCATAAGCTATGACAAATTTGAAGAAAAATATCGACCATTATATGAACTTAAAAGGGATAAAAATGTATAGTCATTTGTTGGTAAATATTGCACATGAATTAGGAATCAAAGGTCAAGAAGCATACAAATTTGCAAATAATGAAAAATCTAACTTTTCAAAAATGTTAAAAGGTGAAAGACCGCTTAAATATGAATTTATTATTCCTTTAGAAAAAATATTCGGTGTTTCATTAGCACGACTGATGGATGAAAATGCGTATAAACTACCAGTAGAAAAAGAAAACGTACCATTTAACAAAGGCTTTAGATATTATGCATATTTAGATGATCCACAATTGTATAAAAATGAATTTAATTTGTTGATGGCAACTGACGGAAAACCTATTATTACTCAAACAGATGAATTCGGCAAAACCTTTCTTGACTATGTTGTTGAATATCATTCGGTTAATGGCGTGAGATATCTTTATGAAGAGTATGGAATAAAATTGAAATGGTATTTTAATCAATTTGAATTCAGAAAAGACAAAGGAATAACTTGGATTAATTTTGAAAATAGTATAGAATTTGCACGTCTTGTAGCAAGTATGAAGGACGTTGAATTATTTAATAGCATTTATGATTCCTATAATATGTTTTTTGCTTGTGGTTACTATGATGTTGGCAGTTGTATTTTTGCCAACAACGATTTTTTAGAATTAATATTAGATAATAATGAAATATTCAATTCAATATTTGAAGAAAAACAATATGTATTTGAATTAAGTAATTATGCTAAAAGAAAAAAACAGATCGAGTCAATTACATGTAATTCAATCAATCCGATAATAAATAACTGTTTAAGTTATGCATTAAAAAATTTAGATAAATATAAACAACAAGCAATAGAAATATTAAAATTTGGAATCGACTACAACCGAAAGAAAGCTACTAATATAGATTTTAGTAGTTGTTATATTTGTAATGAGCTTGGTGCTTTGAAAAACATTAAGGATGAGGATTTTTATGAATTGATTATTTTGGCCGATGTAGAAACAAGTGACCCTGAAATAAAAGCATTAATTTCTCAATTGCCACGTTTTAATAAATACTAAAGGAGGAAAATTATGGGTAAACATTTTTTTGATTATGAGGACGGCGATTTTGCTTATTCTATATCTGACAATATGGCGATAGATTCTGATGGGGATTTATTGATGAGGATGGGAGATAATATGGTAATGGATATGGATTCGGGCGAATTGCATATTATATCCGGTTGGCCTAACGAAGACGATGACGACTAAAATAACGGCGGTATGAAGGTTAAAAACCTCTCTGCCGCCGTTATGATTAATTACAAAGCCGAAAGGAGACAACTTCCTTACGGAGTGTCTCCCTTTCGATTACCTTTATCGTGGCGGAGTAGGAGAGACTCACCCCTCTTGCGGTTCCCAAAGCTCACTACGGCTTGGAGCGCCTATGAGCTTTGACCGCTGCGCCATACTCGCCTCGCTTCATCTCCCACAGGGAGCGCTTCGGTGAGTATGCCCGCGCCTTCGTCGCTCGAGTTCGAGTTCTTTTCTGAAAACAAAAAAATAAAGGTAACCGTTACAGTTACCTTTATCGTGGCGGAGTAGGAGAGACTCGAACTCTCGCGCCGGTTACCCGACCTACGCCCTTAGCAGGGGCGCCTCGTCACCAACTTGAGTACTACTCCATCAGTGCCTTAAATAAAAAAAGTGGCGGAGAGAGTGGGATTCGAACCCACGGTACGCGCAAACGTACGACGGTTTTCAAGACCGTTCCGTTATAACCACTTCGGTATCTCTCCGTATTTGCCTAATGATATTACCATATTGTTTGACTCTTGTCAATAGTTTTTCAGAAAAAAGTTAAATTATTATAGAGGTTACAAAAGCAATTATACCCATAATTCCTAAAAATGCAGCGGAGATAACTAAATCAAGGAAATCTCTGTCCTTGCCGTTTAGGCTTTTCATATATCCGTATACTTTTCTGAAAAAATATCTTATAAAGTCACTTTTTCTGCATTTGCAGACACAGACAGGGTCTTTCTTTTCAGCTGATTTTAAAACCTTGCGGATTTTCTTTTCCATTTTTTTGAGTACAGTCTTTTCTTTATGTATTCTTTCCTTCGGAGCTATCCCTTCTTCGTGACGGGAAATTTCAGAAAGCATAAAGGCATACTCCTTGCAGTCTGATTTTTTCAGAAGAGTACTGTCAGCAGGATGAAAGCATAGTACAGCACAGTAATGACGGTTTCTCTGATGCTTGAAATGCTTGTTTTCACGCTTGCGTGCGAAATATCTGTGAATATTATCGAGTAAGGTATAAGAAGAATGGTGAGATGCCGTGGGGGTTTTTGTTTCAAAATATTTCTTTGAAAGAGAACATACTATCCCTTTTTCAGCTAAAGCATCCCTGTATTTTGCTATCAGATTTTCGATATTGTCCGTTAACTGCTGCATAAGAATCTCCTTGAGGTTTTTTTTGTGCCTATATTATATCTTATTCTGATAAAAAAGGAAAGAGCAAAAAGTGCAGATTATGACATAAAAAACTGCACAAAATGAAAAAGCTGTCTTGTGACAGCTTTAAGCTACTGTTTATCCTTACTCTTGGCGAAAAGGGAAACCACCAGACCGCAGATGACCGCTGCCATAATACCAACGGAGGCAGAGGAGAGGGGACCGCTTAAAATTCCCATCATTCCTTCCTCGGCGATGGCTTCTTTTGTACCTTTAGCGAGGTTGTATCCGAAGCCTGTCAGAGGCAAGGTCGCACCTGCACCCGCCCATTCTACGAGTGGCTCATAAATGCCGAGACCGCCGAGTATTACACCGATGATAACGAAGGAAACGAGTATTTTAGCCGGAGTAAGCCGTGTCAGGTCGATAAGAAGCTGACCGACGGTGCATATAAGACCGCCTACGGCAAAAGCCTTAAGAAGAGTGAAAATTATTTCCATTACATCATCTCCTTGAGCTTTTTTATCATAGCCTTATCGCCGGAGATAATGCTGACACCCGCTGTAATAGCTATGATAAGCGCAGCAATACAGACGGCTTTTTTTATGAAGTAAAGATATTTACTGCATTTAATAAGACATAAAAGACATTTCAGTGCTGACAGGATATTCATTTTCTTTCACCCCTTCTGATATTTACTAAATGAGCTATTCCCGGTATACTTTCTCCCTCCTTCGAGGAAACGGGCGACATAAGAGCACCCGTGGCCATAAAGAGGATATTACTGTATTTTCCCTCTTTCATACTGTTTAAGATGTGTGAGCAGAGTACACTCGCACTGCAGCCACAGCCTGAACCGCCTGAATGCACATCCTGATTTTCTCTGTCATAAATCATAAGACCGCAGTCGAAGTAGTTTCTGTCGAGAGCAATTCCGCATTCTCTCATCATAAGCTCCTTTAAAAGCCCTGAGCCAACCAGTCCGAGATCACCTGTGAAAATAGCATCGTAATCGTCGGGTGAGGTTTTAGTGTCACGGAAAAATCCGGTGAGGGTTTTACAGGCAGCAGGTGCCATAGCTGCACCCATATTAGCTGCATCGGTTATACCCAGATCTTCTATGGTTCCTATATGCACTTTATCTATATAAGGAAGGTCACTGTCAGTGTCTGCTGACAGTACGGCAGCTCCCGAGGCGGTAACTGTCCACTGGGCAGTAGGGGAACGCTGTCCGCCGTACTCGAGTGGGAACCGGAACTGCTTTTCTGCTGAACAGAAATGTGAGCTCGTGGTGGATATACAGGTATTCATCCCACCGCTTTCTATGGCGAGAGTGGCGGAAATAAGACTCAATGCCATAGTCGAGCAAGCACCGTAAAGTCCCGTGAAGGGTATGTGAAATTCTCTGAGAGCAAAGGCTGAACCCGTACATTGATTAAGCAGATCGCCTGCAAATATGCCGTCGATTTCTTCCATACCCTTGCCTGCTTTTTCGAGTGCTGTCATCACAGCATTTTTCATAAGAAAGCTCTCCGCTTTTTCCCAACAGTCCTGACCTAAGGTGGTGTCCCCGAAAATTTTGTCGAATTCTTTACCGAGAGGACCTTCTCCTTCTTTCTTGCCTGCTACGGCTGCAGAAGCCAGGAAGACAGGCTTTTTTTCTGTGATGATAGTTTTGCCTTTTCTTGTAGCCACAGTGTTTCCTCCTTTTTTAATAAAGCTTCAGAAGATAGATGATAAGTCCGTAAAGAGATGCACTCGAACAGCCGAAAACTATTACGGGTCCGGCTATGGAAAACATCTGGGCGGCAGTACCCGTTACGGTGCCTTCAGCACGGAATTCCATAGCAGGGGATACTATGGAGTTGGCAAAGCCTGTGATGGGTACCATAGTTCCCGCACCGGCACGCTTTGCTATATTGTCAAATATGCCGAAGCCTGTAAGAATTGCAGTTATAGCTATTACTGTTATCATAGCCAGAGTACGGCTTTCTTTTTCGGTCATAGATGATGAAAACCACAGATTCAGCACTTCGGCAAAGGTACAGACGGTGCCTCCGATAAGAAATGCGAAAAGACAGTCCTTGGCGACAGGTGAGGGGGGAGAGTATTTTTTTGCAAGATTGCTGTATTCGTTTTTAGAAAGTGACATTTTCTTCCTTCTTTCTTTTTTTATGTTTTCTTTTTTATTTTTATCGTCTTATTCGTTTTTATTCTTTATATTAATTGAAAAAAGATTGTCTTATAAACAAAAAATTAACAAAACTGTGTTATAATATTCAGTAATTATCTCGGGAGGGATCTTAAATGTTTAAAATACTTGTAGTAGAAGACGATAAAAATCTTAACCGTGCAGTGTGTGCTTATCTTAATCAGAAGGGCTATAGTGCTGTCGGCTGTCCTGATGCGACACAGGCTTATGACAGTATGTACGAGAGTGTTTTTGATCTGATCATTACGGATATAATGATGCCCGGAATCGACGGATATGAGTTTGCTCAGAACGTTCGTTCCACAGACAAGGAAATTCCTATTCTTTTCATCAGTGCCAGAGATGATCTTTACTCCAAACAGAAGGGCTACGGAATAGGTATAGATGATTATATGGTAAAGCCTATAAATCTCGAGGAGCTTATTCTTCGTGTGGAGGCTCTTCTCAGACGTGCCAGAATCGCTTCCAGTAAGGTGATTTCCATAGGAAATCTTACGATGAATATGGACGAAAGAACCACTAAGGTCGGTGACAAAGAAATACAGATGACAGCCAGGGAGTTCAATATTCTTTATAAGCTTCTTTCCTATCCGAATAAAACCTTTACACGCTCACAGCTGATGGATGAATTCTGGAATTCCGACACATCCTCAGGTCCCAGAACAGTAGATGTTTATATGGCGAAAATCAGAGATAAATTTTCTGACTGTGATGCATTCGAAATAGTGACAGTACATGGACTCGGTTATAAGGTGATAATAAAATGAAGATTGATTTCGGATTAAAAAGAAAAAAGAAAAAGAGTGCGGAGATTTATTTCTCTCTTTTTTCCTTCAGACAGTTTGTTCTTGTGTTTCTTGCCTTCTGTTTCGTAATCACATCCATGTTTTCTTTGTTCTTTTATGGCGGATTCGGTATGATATTTGAAATACTGGACCTTGCTGAAGAACTCAAACACAGGGCAATTCAGACCTTCGGAAATGTTATTTTTATCAGCTTTCTGGTTACCATAGTGTATAATATTTTTAAGTGGTTCACTGTAAAAATTCCCATAACCAAGCTGCTCGATGCCACACACAAGGTTATGAGCGGAGATTTTTCTGTCAGAGTAAAATTCAGCCGTCCTTTCAGAATAGTAAATGAGTTCAATATTCTGGGAGATGCTTTCAATAAAATGACTGAGGAGCTTTCGAGCATAGAAACGCTTAAAAATGACTTTATTGCCAATGTGTCTCACGAGCTTAAAACACCTCTTGCGGTAATCAGCTCTTATTCAACTATGATACAGAATCCGGAGCTTTCGAAAGAAGAAAGATTGGAGTATGCTCAGGTAATTACTAACGCTTCCTCTAATCTTTCGGAGCTTATCACAAGTATTCTCCGGCTTAATAAACTCGAAAACCAGCAGATTTTCCCTGAAAAAAACAGGTACGATTTAGGTGAGCAGATCTGTGAATGTATGATTAATTTCGAAAATGAGTGGGAGAGAAAAAAGCTTAATATCGAAACCGATATTTCGGAAGATGTCATCATAAACGCAGACGGTGAGCTTCTTTCGCTGGTATGGTCTAATCTCATTTCCAACGCAATCAAGTTTACTGACGAAGGTGATACGGTGTTCGTTTCTTTGGAAAAGAAGGGAAACGAAGCTGTGATCAAGGTCAGAGACACAGGCTGCGGAATGAGTGAAAAGGTCAGGGACAGAGTTTTCGAAAAGTTTTATCAGGGCGACTCTTCACGCTCGACCAAGGGTAACGGTCTGGGACTTGCGTTGGTAAAACGAATTCTCGACATTACAAACGGAACAATAACGGTTCAGAGCACTGAAGGGGAAGGCAGCGAATTTACGGTAACTGTATCTCTTGAATAAAAAATTTCGAAAAAACTCTTGACAGAGACTTATTAATGTGTTACTATGTTACCACGCTAAAGCGATGAAGGAAAATCGCTTGGAAAATTTATATGATGAGGTATCAGATCATCAGAAAAGGAGTAATTATTATGAAAAAGAAAACCCTCGCCATTATCCTGGCAATTTTAGCAGTAGTTATGTGCTTCACATTCGCAGCATGTAACGGCGGCGGTGAAAACACCGACGACACCACAGCAGCAAACACAGAAACCGTTTCCGACCTTGATTACATAAAAGCTAACGGTAAAATGATCATCGGTTACACTGAATTCGCTCCTATGAACTATAAGGACGATAACGGTGAACTCATCGGCTTCGAAACAGAATTTGCTAAAGCAGTATGTGCAGAACTCGGCGTTGAACCCGTATTCCAGCTTATCGACTGGGGTGCAAAGGAAACTGAGCTTAAGTCAAAGACCATCGACTGCATCTGGAACGGTATGACTATCACACCTGAAAGACAGGCTGAAATGGAAATCTCCACTCCCTATATGGCTAACAAGCAGGTTCTTCTCGTTAAGGCTGAAAATGCTGATAAATACACCACAGCAGAAGCTCTCACAGGCGCTAACATCGTAGCTGAAATCGAATCAGCCGGTGAATCCGTAGCTAAGGAAGACGCTTTCTTCGCAGGTGCAAACTACACAGCAGTTGACTCTCAGGCAAAGGCTCTTATGGAAGTTAAGTCCGGCGTAGCAGACGGTTGCGTAGTTGACTATGTTCTCTCCATCGGTATGATCGGTGAAGGTACAGATTATGAAGATCTCGTAGTAGTTGACGAGCTCGCATTCGCTGACGAAGAATACGGTATCGCATTCCGTAAGGGTGCTGACACATGTGCAGCAGTAAACGATGCTATGAAGGCTCTCGCTGATAACGGTAAGCTTGCAGAAATCGCTGAAAAGTATAAGCTTACAGAACAGATTCTCGTAAAATAATTAAAGACTGAAGATAAACCGATGCCGTCCGTCGAGACGGCATTTTGGTTGTTTAAAAACGGCAGTAATCCGGCCGGAAAAAACGGTACGGATTATACTCACCGACTTAATCAGAGGTAAAATATGAACTTTGCAGCAGTAAATGCCGATTTGTTTCTCGGCTTTTTTGAAAATATAAAGCTTTTCGGTGTAACCCTTATCTTCGCTATACCCTTAGGTCTTCTTATTGCCTTCGGTTCTATGACGAAGTTTTCACCGCTGAGGATGCTTACCAGGGCTTTTGTATGGGTGATAAGAGGTACACCTCTTATGCTTCAGCTTTTCGTGGTCTTTTATGTTCCGGGTCTGGTGTTTGATGCTCATTTCCCGGGAGATAATCCCAGAATGACAGCGGCAGCGGTTGCCTTCGTTATAAACTATGCCTGTTATTTCTCTGAAATTTACCGTGGCGGTATCGAAGGAATTCCCAAGGGACAGTACGAAGCCGGTCAGGTTCTCGGTATGACCAGAACACAGACCTTCTTCAAGGTAGTTCTTATGCAGGTGGTAAAGCGTATCGTTCCTCCTATGGGTAACGAAATTCTCACTCTCATCAAGGACACATCTCTTGCCAGAGTTATCGGTGTACTTGACATTATTATGGTTGCCGGACAGTTCTCGGCACGTGGTGTTATCTGGCCGCTTTTCTATACGGCAGTATTCTTCCTTCTTTTCTGCGGTATCCTTACGGTTGTACTGGGCAAGGTAGAAAAGAAACTCGATTATTACAGATAAGGAGGTACCGTAATGGCTATACTTGAAGTAAGAAACTTAGAAAAAAGCTTCGGCAGAACGCAGGTGCTTAAGGGTATCTCTTTTAATCTCGACGAAGGCGACGTTCTTTCGGTTATCGGCTCATCCGGCAGCGGTAAAACTACACTTTTACGCTGTATAAACTTTCTCGAAACAGCCGACAGCGGAAAAATCACTGTAGACGGTGATGTGATTTTCGACTCAGAAAGTGAAAAGAAGCTTTCCAAAAAGGAACAGCTCGAAAAGCAGCTTTCTATAGGTCTCGTCTTTCAGGATTTCAATCTCTTCCCTCAGTATAATGTTCTTGATAATGTCAAGCTTGCACTGAAGGTGAGAGCGAAAAAAAGAGAGGATTTCAAAAAAAATAAAAAGGCTATTTACGAAGAAATAGACCTTAAAGCCAAGGCTGTTATAAAGAAGATGGGTCTCGAGGATAAGATGGAAAATTATCCCTGCGAGCTTTCGGGCGGACAGAAGCAGAGAGTTTCCATAGCACGTGCTATGGCTCTTGAGCCGAAAATCCTTTTCTTCGATGAGCCTACTTCGGCTCTTGACCCAGAGCTTACGGGAGAAATTCTGAAGGTTATCCGTGAGCTGGCTGAGGAAAATATGACTATGGTTATCGTTACACACGAAATGACCTTCGCTAAAGAAGTTTCTGATTACATAGTGTTTATGGATCAGGGTATTATCGCTGAAGAGGGTAAGGCCGAGGATGTTATTTCTAATCCGAGAACCGACAGATTAAAGGCTTTCCTGAGTAAAATAAGTGACTGATAAAAAAAGGCTGTCTTATGCAGCCTTTTTGTTATTTTTCTTGACTTTATTTATTGTAATAATGTATAATATAATTTATGGATTAAGACCAATAAATTTATTTGGAGGTGGGAACTGCGATGGATAGCGGTGATAGTAACCCTAAAGGGTGCAATTTTATATTTATGTGCAGTTCTGCCCTCTCACTGACAGTTCTGCACTGAGGACACTGTTTCTTTCGGTGTCCTTAAAGACAATGAAAGTCGGTGAAACAAATGAATGAAAATGAATTCGGCAAGCTTTATAAGCTTCTTGCCAAAAATCTGCTTAAAGAACTGAAGGATGAGCTTTCTGATATGGCTTATCCCGATATTGCGGAATTTATTATGGATCTGGATGACGATAAAATTTCCGTAAAGATTTTCCGCATTCTGCCTAAGGACATTTCCGCTGACGTTTTTTCTTATCTTGACACGGAAAAGCAGTCAGTTATCGTGCAGTCTATTACGGACAGTGAAATCGGTCGTCTTATGGATGACCTGTATGTGGACGATGCCGTTGACTTCCTCGAGGAGGTTCCTGCGAATATCGTGCGCCGTGTTCTGGCTAATACGGACAGGGAGACACGTGAAATCATCAACCGTTTTCTTACCTATCCCGATAACTGTGCAGGCAGTGTTATGACCATCGAAATGGTGGAGCTTCACGACAGACTTACCGTCGCTGAAGCCATAAAGAGCATACGCAGAACAGGTGTCGACAAGGAAACCATCTACACCTGCTATGTTATTGATGATAAGCGTCATCTGGTGGGTACCATCCCTCTGAGAAGACTTCTTCTCAATGATGAGGATACTCTGCTGACAGAGATTATGTCAGATGATGAACAGCTTATTTATGTTACTACTATGGATGACCAGGAATATGTGGCAGCTATAGCTAAAAAGTATGACCTTCTTTCCGTTCCCGTAGTAGACAAGGAAAACCGTCTGGTGGGTATTATCACCATCGACGACATTATCGACATCATCGACGAAGAGGCTACGGAAGACTTCGAAAAGATGGCTCTTCTTACTCCCTCGGAGGATGAATACATTAAGACCGGCGTTTTATCTCTGGCTAAAAACCGTATACCCTGGCTTATCATTCTTATGCTTGCGTCTACCATAACAGGGCAGATAATCGAGGGCTTCGAAAGCAAGCTTTCCGTAGTGGCAGGTCTTACAGCCTGTATCCCTATGCTTATGGGTACGGGCGGTAACTCGGGTAATCAGGCTTCTACTCTCGTTATCCGTGGTCTTGCCCTGGGTGAAATCAAAATAAAGGATTACTTCACTATTCTGTGGAAGGAAATCCGTGTTTCTCTTATGGTCGGTCTCGTGCTGGCTTTAGCTAACTACGGCAGAATGCTTCTTTTACGGCTGACCGGCAGTGATGTTACAGACAGTGTGATTTTAGTTGTATCTGCTGCTGTGATGGCTGTGGTAGTAGTGTCGAAGACCATCGGCTGCTCTCTGCCTATCGTAGCGAAGCTTCTGAAGCTTGACCCGGCACTTATGGCAGGTCCTCTGATTACTACGCTGGTTGACACTATTTCTCTTGTTATTTATTTTGCACTTGCAAATGCCATTATTTTTTAAGCTGACGGATTATACCTGACAGCTTCCGAAAGGAGATATGCTCTTTGCTTAAACGATTTCTGGAGTATACCAAAGGTTACAGATTACTGACCGTTATATGTCCGATAATGATTTTTCTGGATGTAGTGGTCGAACTTAAAATTCCTACTGTTATGGGTGAGGTTACGGATATACTTGTTCTTCTCAAGGGCGGTAACTATTCACCTGATGAAATTACGGGTCAGCTTACATCGAAGCTTCTGGAAATGCTTTTTCTTTGTGCGGTAACCCTTGTAATCGGTTACATAGCATCACGCTGCAGTGCTATTGCAAGTATGGGCTTCGGTGCCAATTTGCGCCGTGAGCTTTTCTATAAGATTCAGAGCCTTTCCTTCGAGAATATAGACAAGCTTAAAATCTCATCACTTATTACCCGTATGACAAGTGATGTCTCGATGATTCAGAACACCTACAAAAATACTATCGTTACCTTTATCAAGGGACCCCTTATGCTCATTACGGCTCTCGTATATGCCGTGGAAAAGAGTAAGGAGCTTTCCTCTATGTTCTATGTGGCACTTCCTGCCATAGTCATCATTCTCGTTATAATGGGATATATGGCAGTTCCCGCCTTTAAAAAGATGCTTAAAACCACCGACCGCTTCAACGGTGTTCTCAGAGGTAACATAAACGGTATCAGAGTAGTTAAATCCTTCGTTCGTGAGGATCACGAAAAGGAAAAGTTCGAAAAGGTAAACAACGAAGTTCTCAGAATGAACATCAGAGCACAGAGTCTGGTTCTTTACATCACACCTGCCATTATGATGGTGGTTTACGGATGTATGGTGTTCGCTTTATGGCGAGGCAGCGCTCTTATCTTAGAGGGTAAATCCGGCCTTACCACAGGTGAAATGAGTGCCTTTATTGCATATATTTCACAGGTTCTTACCTCACTTATGACTGTTCTTCTGGTATTCGTCAGTATGTTCGTTTCCAAAGCATCAATCGAAAGACTCGGTGAAATCTTTAAGCAGGAGCCTGCAGTAAGCGATAAGGATGCAGACGAAAGCCTTACTGTTGCTGACGGCAGCATCGAGTTCAGAAATGTAACCTTCAAATATAACGAAAACGTCGAGAAAAATATTCTCGAGGATGTTAATCTTAAAATAAAAGCAGGTGAGACCGTGGGCATTATCGGCTCCACAGGCTCTGCCAAATCTACTCTTATTCAGCTTATTCCCCGCCTTTATGACACTACAGAGGGTGAGGTACTCGTAGGCGGAAGAAACGTCAGGGACTACACTTTTAAGAATCTCCGCGGTGAAATTTCTGTAGTTTTACAGCAGAATTTGCTTTTCTCGGGAACTATTATGGAAAATATCCGCTGGGGCAGACCTGATGCTACAGATGATGAGGTTATGGCTGCTGCAGAGGATGCACAGGCACACGGCTTTATCAGCGAATTCGAAAAGGGTTATGAAACTGAGCTGGGACAGGGCGGTTCTACTGTTTCAGGCGGACAGAGACAGAGAATCTGTATCGCACGTGCTCTTCTTAAAAAGCCTAAAATTCTTATTCTTGACGACTCCACCAGTGCTGTCGATACTGCTACGGATGCCGGAATTAAAAAGGCTCTTCGCAGTGACAGATATAAGGATATAACCAAAATTATCATCGCACAGCGTATTACATCAATTATGGACGCTGACAGAATAATAGTTATCGAAGACGGTAAAATCGAAGCCACAGGCACTCACGATGAGCTTAAGGAAAGCAGTGAGGTTTACCGTGAAATCTTTGTTTCACAGCAGGAAGGAGTGTTGGCACAGTGAGCAGACTTCCTACAGAAAATGAAATGGAAAAAGAAATCAAAGACATCGTCGCTGAAGAAAAATCAAAAAAGAAAAAGCTTATCAGCATAAAGAAAAAGGAAAAGAATACTGAAAAGAAAATTCCCGAAAACGAAACTCCTGAGGAAAAGGAGAAGAGGGAAAAAGAGGAAAAGGAAAAAGAAGAAGAAAAGAAGAAAAAGGCCGAGGCTAAAAAGAAGGCAAAGCCGAAGGATATGAAGCAGGCAACTAAACGCCTTATAAGTTATATCAAAGATTTCAAGGGCCTTATCGTACTGGTGTGTATTTTCGTTGTTCTTACCACGGTGACGGGCTTTATCGCCTCTCTGGCTATGATGCCTGTTATCAATACTATAGCAGAAACTGTAGTCGCAGAAAACCCTGATGTTGCAGCTGCTATGGCAACGGTAACCAAATGGTTGGCAGTTATGGCTGCAGGCTTCCTGCTGTCTTCGTCGCTTAATCTGATTTACACCCGTATTATGCTTTACGTTTCATCCAAGACGCTGGCTAATATGAGACGTGACCTTTTTAATCATTTACAGACTCTTCCGCTCAGCTTCTTCGACGGCAAAAAAACAGGTGAAATAATGAGCCGTTTCACGAATGATATCAGCAGAGTAAGTGATCTCGTAAGTAATACGCTTCCCACGCTTATAAATTCTGCGATTTCTGCTGTGCTTACGGTAGGCTTTATGGTTATTACCTCCTGGAAGCTTACACTTACCATTACTGTGGCAGTTGCGCTTATGTTTATGACTGTTATAGTGATTACAAAGAAGTGTTCTCCTCTTTTTAAAGAGCAGCAGAAGGCTATCGGTGAGGTTAACGGTTACATCGAGGAATATATCCGTGGCATTAAAAATGTAAAGATTTTCTGCCATGAGGAAAGAACCAAGGAAGGCTTCAGTGAGCTTAATGAGAATTACCGCAGAATAGGTGTAAAGGCTAATATTATCGGTGGCTTTATGGGACCGCTTATGTCTATGATTACCCGTGTGAACTACGCTATCGTCGTAATTTTAGGCGCTAAGGTCGTAATGGGCGGCGGTATGGATATCGGTACTCTTACTGTTTACCTCGACAAATCCAAGTCCTACGGTACTCCTATAGCACAGATAGCATCATGCTACAGCACACTCGTTTCTGCTATGGCAGGTGCAGAGAGAGTTTTCGAAATTCTCGACACTCCTTCAGAAACTGACGAGGGCAAGGTTACTCTTGTCCGCCTCATCAAAAATGCTCTCGGAGAAGACGAGGAAGCAGAGAACGAAGGTGCATTCGCCTGGAAGGTGCCCACTGAGGAAGGAAGCAGATATGTTCCGCTCAAGGGTGACATTAAAGTGGATGATATTACCTTCTCATATGTAGAGGGAACGGAAGTTCTGAAGAATGTTTCTGTCGATGCTGAAAGCGGTACTAAGGTGGCCTTCGTCGGCTCCACAGGTGCGGGCAAGACAACCATTACCAATCTCATAAACCGCTTCTACGAAATCGATAAGGGTGCCATCATTTATGACGGCATAGATATCAAGGACATTAAGAAGGATGACCTGAGAAAGTCAATGGCTATGGTTTTACAGGACACAAGACTCTTCGCAGGCACTATCGCAGATAATATACGTTACGGTAAGTTAGATGCTACCGATGAAGAGGTTATCGAGGCTGCAAAGGTAGCTAATGCACATTCCTTTATCGAAAGACTTCCGGACGGCTACGAAACAGAAATCCGTTCTGACGGTAATAACATCAGTATGGGACAGGCACAGCTTATTAATATCGCCCGTGCCGCAATCGCAAAGGCTCCCGTTCTTATTCTCGACGAGGCTACCTCTTCTGTCGATACGAGAACAGAAAGACTCATCGAGGTCGGTATGGACTCCATTATGGAGGAAAGAACTGTATTTGTTATCGCTCACCGACTTTCCACTGTACGAAATTCTGAAAAGATTATCGTTCTGGAAAAGGGTGAAATCATCGAAGAGGGTGACCATCAGAGTCTTATCGATCAGGGTGGAAAGTATTATCAGCTTTACACAGGCACATTCGAAATGAAATAAGAATAAAAAGATAAAAGAGCAGTACCGTTTATAATAATCGGAAACTGCTCTTTTGATTTGCTCAGGGAAATGAGTAAAGGTCAGTATCTCTAAGTGAGAATTATATAATAAAAAAGAGGCTGCATCACACAGCCTCTTAAATTGTTTTACTTACGGTTTATGCGCTTTCGCCTTCAGCCATAGCCTTATTGAATTCGTCTTCTTCCTTTTTGCCGATGTTGTAGATAAACTTCATAGCAAGGAAAGCGATAAGTGAACCGAGGGCAAGAACGATAAAGTAAAGACTCTTTACCTTGTCGCCGAAATCTTCAGCGGGAACGAAGCCTGTACCTTCTACGAAGCCGATAGCTGCAAGACCCCAGGCAACAACTGCCTGTCCGATACCCTGAGAGAGCTTACGGAAGAAGGAATAAAGAGCGTAGAGAGAGCCTTCCTCACTTTTACCTGTTTTACGGTAGCTGACTTCGATACAGTCGGCGATGATAGCCCATACAGAAACCTGGAACACAGTGTTACCGAGGTTAAGACCCATAAGACAGCAGATGTAAACGATCATACCTGTGCCGTCGGGAGTAATGGGAGCGAAGAGTGAAACGATACCTGAAATTGTACCGATGAGCATTGTTATAACGAGAAGGTTTTTCTTGCCGAGCTTCTTTGTAAGCTTACCGATAAAGAACATAACGACGATCATCGGAGCATAAGAGCCAACCATTGCAAGAGCGATTTTGCTTGTATCCTTGAAGAAATACTGGAATACCATGTTGTTGAGAGACATAGTGGAGTTGAAAAGTGCAACGGAAGCAACAGTTGCGATTGTAGCACCGACCATAGCTCTGTTTGTGAAGAAGGACTTCACGGATGAAAGCATAGCACCGATACCTGTGGTGTTTTCTTCTGCGTTACGGACTACACGCTCTTTAACGAGCTTGGTTGTGCCGTAGAGAACGAAGAAAGCAAAAATTGACATAACAACTGCAACGGGGAGAAGTGCGGGTCCCTTGAGAATTTCTTCTACCTGACCGGTGGTGGGGTTTTCCACTTTATCGTAAACGATCTGGGGAAGTACCATCATGATTACAATAGCGGGAAGAGCAGCGCCGATGCTGCGGAATGTGGAAAGAGAAACTCTTTCCTGAGGCTTATCTGTGATAACAGAATGAAGTGAGCCGTAGGGAACATTAACCATTGTGTAAGCTATTGACCAAAGGCAATAAGCGATAAGACACCATGCATATTTAGCAGCATAAGGGAAGTTCTGCACAGGTGCGAAGATCATAACGTTAAAAATAACGAGGGTTACACCGCCCAGAAGAATCCAGGGCATATACTTACTTTTTTTGCTGATTCTCTTTGTGTCGACAAGATTACCGATAACGATGTCGTTTACAGCATCGAATGCCTTTGAAATAAGAATGATGATTGCGTAGTCACTTGCTTTGATGCCGATGTACTGCAGATAGAAAAGCTGCATAAATGATGAAACGAGCTGGAATGAGAAGCCACAACCCATATCACCCATGGCATAGCCTAATTTGTCCTGCCATCCGAAGGGACGGATTGCACCCTGAGGTGCTTTTGCTTTTGAACTCATAATTATTCTCCTTTTTCTTAGAGTGTAAAGTGCAAAGTGCAAAGTGCAAAATTCAAAGTGAATGGTCGCTTCGCTCTGATTAATTGTACTTTAACTCCGCTCTTTGAATTAATAATTTTTATTTGTTTTTTTACATATTGAAGTTAATATTGCAATTATTTCCCTGATATCAGATTCCATACTGCAGAATTCTGTTTCATTAAGATAATCTGTTTTATATAACAACCTTAACCAATAATAAGTTTCATTTGCTTCTTTTAAAGCAATGCACATTTTCGAGTTGAAATCAGGTCCGGTTTGTGCTCTCTGAGCCTCTGCAACATTTGCTCCTATACTGGTTCCGCTTTTTAAAAGCTGTTTGGATAAAATATGCTCTTTTTTTTCAAAGGAAAGGTATTTGTAAAGATTTACAATCCGTACTGCAAAATCAAAGCTTTTATTTTCGATGATTACTTCCATATAAATCTCCTCGTTTAACTTTGCATTTTGCTCTTTGAACTTTGAACTTTTTATCTCTGAACTCTGCCGGAAGCGTCACCGCCAGCGAGCTTTTCTACTTCTGAAACGGTCACTCTGTTGTAATCGCCTTCGATTGAGTGCTTGAGTGCGGAAGCTGCTACTGCAAATTCTACGGCTTCCTGTGTGGTTTTACCGTTTAAGAGAGCATAGATAAGACCGCCGCCGAAGCTGTCACCGCCGCCTACACGGTCAACGATGTGGAGGTGATATTCTTTAGAGAAGCAGTAATCAGTGCCGTCGTAAAGCATACCTGCCCAATCGTTATCGTTGGCTGAAATAGAGGAACGGAGTGTGATGGCTACCTTTTCGAAGCCGAAGGTGTCCATAAGCTGCTTTGCTACGGACTTGTAGCCTTCCTTATCGAGCTTACCGCCGTAAATGTCGGTGTTTTCTGCTTCGATGCCGAATACGTCTTTTGCATCCTCTTCGTTTGAAATGCAGACGTCTACATATTTGCAGAGCTTTGTCATAGCTTCTCTTGCCTCGGCTCTGGTCCAGAGCTTACCTCTGTAGTTAAGGTCACAGGAAATCTTTACACCCTTTTCCTTAGCGGCCTTACATGCGTCGAGACAGATTTCAACGAGGTTTTCACCGAGAGCCGGTGTGATACCTGTGAAGTGGAACCAGTCAGCTCCGTCAAAAATCTTATCCCAGTCGAAGTCTTCTCTTTTAGCTAACTGGATAGCGGAATATGCTCTGTCATAGATACATACTGAGCCACGCTGAGAAGCACCCTTTTCGAGATAGTAGATGCCGACTCTTTCGCCGCCTCTTACGATGTCCTTTGTGTCTACACCGAGAGCACGGAGAGAGTTTACTGCACCCTGACCGATAGCGTGAGAGGGAAGCTTGGTTACGAAGGAAGCATCCATACCGTAATTTGCCAGGGATACTGCCACGTTAGCTTCACCGCCGCCGAAGGTAGCCTGCATAGTATCGTTCTGGAAGAAACGAAGGTAGCCTTCAGGTGCAAGTCTTAACATAATTTCGCCGAAAGTAACAATTCTTTTTGCCATTTAATTTCACCTCTGAATAATATTATATCCTCTTTTGTTTCTCCTGAAAGGAGAGGTTTATTTGGTTTCAATGCAGATTTCAAAGCCTGCAATTTTTTCCTTAAGACCGAAGCAAGTAATATTGCCTTTTTTATCGTACCATATATCGGGGTCGATTTCTATGCCTTTTCTGTTAACATAGGCTGCGGCACGGTTGCCGTTGAGGGTATTGATTATGATACAGCCCTTGGCATCGCTGTCACCCTTCATAAAGGAGAGAGCGCCTGCAGAAACAGAGTTTTCTTCTTCCTTGTATTCGAAGCCGAAAAGTGAGGAGAGAAGCTTTGCTTCCTTTTTAGCGGATTCATCGTCAGTGTAAAGTACGATGCCGCCGAGAGTGAAGCCGAGCATAGTTTCTACTGCCTTTTTGCACTTCTCTGTGATTTCGTCCCATTTGCCTTCGTTGATGTCTGCGCTTGTAGCGAGCCATGTGCCGCCACAGCAGAGAATTCTGTCGAAGGAAAGATAATCATTCAGGTTCTTCGCATTGACACCACCTGTGGGCATCCATTTTGCTGCCTGATAGGGACCTGCTAAAGCCTTGAGCTTTGCCACACCGCCATTTGCTTCTGCGGGGAAGAATTTGATGTTTGTAAGGCCCATGCTCATAGCCTGCTCCATTTCACCGGGAGTAGCTGCACCGGGCATCATAGGAATACCGGAATCCTTGATATATTTTACCATCTCGGGATTAAAGCCGGGAGTTACGACGAATTTAGCACCTGCTGCGATTGCTCTGTCACACTGTTCAGGTGTGAGAACTGTACCTGCACCGACTAATACATCGGGGCATTCAGCAGTGATTCTTCTGATTGATTCTTCTGCAGCAGCAGTTCTGAAGGTGATTTCAGCAGCGGGAAGTCCGCCGTCACGAAGAGCCTTTGCGAGAGGAACTGCCTTATCGGCATCGTCGATAGCTACGACAGGAATGATACCTAATTCGTATATTGTTTTAAACATATCGTTCATAAGTTTTGCCTCCTTTTATTAAATGCAGAATGCAAAATGCAAAATGCAAAAATGTGGTCGCGGATTTACCGCAATTTTGATTTTTTTACCTTTGTTACCGCAGGGTTAATTGTGAGGTGAAAGGTAAAGTGTAATTTATAATAGTTGTTTCTATGGTTTACAACAATGGATTTGGCGGTGTAAAGTTATATTTCAGTGATAACCTTACACGGATACAATCGGAACGAAGTGACCCTTGTATTCCGCATTTTGCATTTCGCATTCTGCATTAACGAGGGTACCGAGTTCTTACACACCTGAATAGGATGAGAAGCCACCGTCAACGGGAAGAACCACGCCTGTGATAAATCCGGCGGCATCATTGTTTACAAGGAAGAGAAGAGCGCCGTCAAGCTCATCTGATTCACCGAATCTGCCCATAGGAGTAGCAGAGAGAATCTTGTCTGTTCTCGGTGTGGGTGAGCCGTCAGGATTCCAGAGAAGAGCAGCATTCTGCTTGGTTGAGAAGAAGCCGGGAGCGATAGCGTTTACTCTGATGCCTTCTTTGGAGAAGTGAACTGCGAGCCATTTGGTGAAGTTTGAAACGGCTGCCTTAGCTCCTGAATAAGCGGGGATTTTTGTGAGGGGAGTGAAGGCATTCATAGAAGAGATGTTGATGATGTTGCATCCTTCTCTGCCTACCATCTGACGGGCAAAAGCCTGAGTGGGAATGAGAGTACCGAGGATATTGAGGTTGAAAACGAAACTTACACCGTCACCCTCGAGGTCAAAGAAGCTTTTACATTCAGCGTCGATGTCGCCTTCGAAGTAGTATTCCTTATCTGTGGTAGCTCTGGGGTTGTTACCGCCGGCACCGTTAAGGAGAATGTCGCAGTCACCGAAGTCTGCCTTGACAGCATCGGCTACAGCGTAGCAGCTTTCTTTTTCGAGAACGTTACATTTGTAAGCCTTGGCTATGCCGCCTTCGGCTGTGATTTCATCAGCGAAAGCCTTGGCAGCTTCTTCGTTGATGTCTAAAAGAGCAACCTTTGCGCCTGCTCTTGCTAAGGTTTTAGCGAAGGATGAGCAGAGAACACCCCCTGCACCTGTTACAACGGCTACCTTGCCGCTGAGGTCAGTGTTGAGAACATTTTTAATCATAATTTTATCTCCTCTTATAAATAATATGCTGTTTTAAATTATTTATCGAATTTATCAAGGCTGTCCCATACACCGAGCATATACATAATACCTAATGCACGGTCATAAAGTCCGTAGCCGGGACGTACTGTACCGGGACCTTCACCCCAAAGATGTCTGCCGTGGTCGGGACGGATGTATCCGTCAAATCCACCGTCGTGGTATGCCTTGAGGATTTCGAGAATACCTGTATCACCGTCACAGTCACGGTGACTTGCTTCCGAAAAATCTCCGTTTTCGAAATGCTTGACATTTCTGATGTGGGCGAAAGCAATTCTGTCGCAGTGCTTACGGACGATTTCCGCTACGTTATTTTCGGGGTTAGCGTTAAGGCTGCCTGAGCAAAGGGTAAGACAGTTATATTCGTCGTCAACCATTTTAAGGAAACGGTCGATGTTTTCTTCGTTGACGAGAAGGCGGGGAAGACCGAAAATATCCCATGGTGGGTCATCCATATGAATAGCCATTTTTATGTCGCATTCACGGCATGTGGGCATAATTGCTTCAAGGAAATATTTGAGGTTTGCCCATAATTTTTCGTGGTCAACATCCTTATATGCCTTGAAAAGCTCGTCGAGCTTTGCCATACGCTCAGGCTCCCAGCCGGGGAAGGACATATTGTATTTTTCAGTGAAATCAAGAATATACTTTGCCATAGCATTGTAATCATCCTGAATCATATTCTTTTCGTAATACAGAGCAGTTGAGCCGTCACCTACAGGATGGAAGAGATTACTTCTTGTCCAGTCAAATACGGGCATAAAGTTATAGCAGATAACCTTGACACCGAATTTTGAAAGATTACGGATTGTTGTTTTGTAATTTTCAATGTAAGCGTCACGGGTAGGAAGACCGATTTTGATATCGTCGTGAACATTGACCGATTCTACAACATCCATATTGAAGCCGTATTCGTCAAGCTGACGCTTTACCTCGGCAATTTCATCCTCTTCCCAGATTTCACCGGGCATTTTATGGTGAAGTGCCCATACGATACCGTCAACACCGGGAATCTGTCTGATATCAGACAAGCTGATACGGTCATTACCTTCGCCGTACCATCTGAATGTCATTTTCATATTATTTCCTCCAATGTGAAAAATCTTTTAGCATTACCGTAAGAGATGTCCTCTACCATTTTTCCGAGAGTGGGAATGTCAGCGGGGTATTCGCCTTTTTCTACCCATTCACCGAAAAGACCGCAGAGTATTCTACGGAAATATTCGTGTCTTGTGTAGCTCAGGAAGCTTCTCGAGTCAGTGAGCATACCGATGAAGTTTCCTAAAACGCCTAAGGAGGCGAGGCTTTCTAACTGCTCACGCATACCTTTTTTTGTGTCATTGAACCACCAGGCGCTTCCGTGCTGTAATGTACCCGGGTAGCCCTCCTGCTGGAAAGCACCGAGAATAGTGTCGATAAAGGAGTTGTCGGTGCTGTCGAGAGAATAAAGAACAGTACGGGGGAGAGCATCGGCAGAGTACATTTTGTCTAAAAGCTTAGCTAATTCCTTACTGCAGTCACAGGGACCGATAACATCGAAGCCTGTGTCGGGACCGAGTCTGCGGAACATTTTACTGTTCGGGTTACGAAGACAGTTATAATGAAGCTGCATAACCCAGCCGAGCTTTTTATAGGTCTTTGCACAGAAGCAGAGAAGCTCTGTCTGTACAGCCTGAAGCTCTTCTTCACTTACCTTTTCGCCACCGAGTGCCTTAAGAAGTGCCTTATTCATATCTTCTTCGCTCATTTCAAAGAAGGGGACGTAGTTAAGTCCGTGGTCACTTGCTTTACAGCCTCTTTCGTTAAAGTAGATGATTCTCTTGTAAAGAGCGTCCTTAAGTGAAGCGACGGAATTTATCTCTACACCTGAAACAGAAGAAAGAGAAGCAATGTACTCCTTAAAGCCGTCGTTATTGAGGTTGAGAGCTTTATCGGGGCGGAAGGAGGGGGCAACAACGGCCTTGAGCTTACCTTCCTTACGGATTAATTCGTGATATTCGAGAGTATCGATAGGATCGTCGGTAGTGCCGATGAAGGCTACACCGCTTTTTTCGATGATTCCCCGTGCACCCATATCCTCACGGGCGAGAATTTCATTTGCCTTGTTCCATACTTCCTCGGCTGTGTCACCGTTAAGAACTCCTTCATAGCCGAAATATCTTTTCAGCTCCAGATGGCACCAATGGTACATAGGGTTGCCGATTACCTTCGGAAGAGCTTCAGCAAATTTCTGGAACTTTTCACGGGGAGATCTGTCACCTGTGATAAAATCCTCGGGAACACCGTTGGAGCGCATTATTCTCCATTTGTAATGGTCACCGCCGAGCCACACCTCTGTAATGTTGCTGAAATGCTTGTCCTCATAAATCTCTTTGGGACTTACGTGACAGTGGTAGTCGATAATAGGCAT
This sequence comes from Acutalibacteraceae bacterium, assembly GCA_045613145.1. Taxonomy (GTDB): domain Bacteria; phylum Bacillota; class Clostridia; order Oscillospirales; family Acutalibacteraceae; genus UBA6857. Next base: position 46,901 of record JAZLAJ010000053.1, on the reverse strand, counting down.
TTTTTCGGCAAAAGAATGATAAAGCTCTTTAGCCGTCTGAGTGGTAAGAAGAAAATCTTCAGTCATAAAACCTGTCATATCTGCACACCTTTCCATAATATATCCACTATATAATAACAAAGTACATTTGATTTTTCAATAGCAAAAATGTTAATACTTGTCCGTAACTATTGAAAAATATTTTATTTTTTGGTATATTATAGAAGTATTATAATACAAGAAAGGCGGAAACTATGATGGAAGAAAGAAATTATGAAAAAATTCTCAGTGAGCTTACCCTGGAAGAGAAGGTTTCTCTCTGCTCGGGTCTCACTTACTGGCTTACAAAACCTGTTGAACGTTTAGGTATTCCCTCGGTATGGATGAGTGACGGACCTAACGGTATGAGAAAAGAAAAAGAGTCTGCAGGTACAAATATTATGCAGCCCTCAGAAAAGTCTACCTGCTTCCCCACAGCCGTTACTACTGCCAGCAGCTGGGACGTTGACCTTATCGAAAAAGTCGGTGAAACTCTTGCCGATGAAGCCAGAGCACTTAAGGTTACTACTGTTCTCGGCCCCGGTATCAACATTAAAAGAAGTCCCCTCTGCGGAAGAAACTTCGAATATATGTCTGAGGATCCCTTCCTTACCTCCAGACTAGGTGCTGCATTCGTTCACGGTGTACAGAAGGAAAATGTAGGTGTCAGCCTTAAGCACTTCTGCGCAAACAATCAGGAATTCAACAGAATGTGTATCGACAGCGTAGTAGACGAAAGAGCACTCAGAGAAATTTACCTTTCAGCCTTCGAGCATATCGTAAAAACCGAACAGCCTAAAACAGTTATGTCTTCTTATAACACCGTTGACGGTGAATATGTAGGTGAAAACAAGAGACTCGTAGACGACATTCTCCGTAAGGAATGGGGCTTCAAGGGTATCGTTATTTCTGACTGGGGTGCAGTAAATGACCGTGTAAAGGGTATCAAGGCAGGTATGGACCTCGAAATGCCCGGTAACGGCGGTATGAATGATAAGCACATCATCGCTGCAATAAAGGACGGTACTCTCGATGAGGCTGACCTCGACAAGTGCGTACTGCGTATGATTAAGTTTGCTTTCGAATGTAAGGCAAATGAGGGTAAGGGTTATCCCATCGACTTCAAGGCACATCACGAAATCGCAAGACAGGCAGCTGAAGAATCAGCAGTTCTTCTTAAAAATAATGATTCACTTCTTCCTCTCGACAGAACAGACAGCGTAGCTGTTATCGGCGCACTGGCTAAGAAGCTCCGCTATCAGGGTGCAGGCTCCAGCCACATCAATCCTCCCAAGACTGTATCCTTCGTAGAAGCTATGAAGAAGGCAGGTCAATCCTTTACTTATGCAGAAGGTTATAAAATCAAGGGTGACGGCTACAGCAAAAAGCTTATAGATGAAGCATGTCAGGCAGCTAAGGGTAAGAAGGCTGTTCTCGTATTCGTAGGTCTCACAGACGATTTCGAAAGTGAAGGCTTTGACAGAACTCACATCAATATGCCGAAGAGCCACGGTATGCTCATAAATGAGCTGGCAAAGGTAAATGAAAACATCATCGTAGTTCTTTCCTGTGGTTCACCCGTTAAAATGGACGAATGGGAATTCAAGGCTAAGTCTATTCTCAATCTCTATCTTGGCGGTCAGGCAGGCGGTGAGGCAGCTTACAACGTTATCTACGGTAAGGTTAATCCCTCCGGTAAGCTCGCTGAAACCTTCCCCTTCAACAACGAGGATAATGTGGTACATAAGTACTTCCCCATGGGTCCGAGAAATGTACAGTACAGAGAGAGCGTTTTCGTAGGCTACCGCTTCTTTGACAAGGCTAAAAAGGCCGTACAGTATCCCTTCGGTCACGGTCTCTCCTACACTAAATTCGAATACAGCGCCATCAAGCTCGGTAAGAAAAAGATTAAGGGCAGCGAAAAGCTTACCGTTTCCTTCAAGCTTAAGAATGTGGGCGACAGAGCAGGTGCAGAGGTAGCACAGGTTTACGTATGTCCTCCCGAAAGTAAAATTTTTAAAGCTGACAGAGAGCTTAAGGGCTTTACCAAGGTCTTCCTTGAGAAGGGTGAGGAAAAGAAGGTTACAGTAGAGCTCGATGAAAGAGCATTTGCTTACTACAATGTAAACATCAATGACTGGCATACCGAAAGCGGTGAATATAAAATCATCGTAGCTGCTTCTTCACGTGACAGCAGACTTTACGCTTCAGTAGAGGTAGAAACCGATAAGCCTGATGCAGTAGTGCCCGATTACACTAAGAGCGCTCCCATTTACTATAATGTTGACTCTATGTCAAGCATCCCCGACAAGCAGTTTGAGGCAGTTTTAGGCAGAGCAATTCCCTTTAACGGTGAATATAAAAAGGGTGATCTGAACATTAACTGCTCACTCAGTCAGGTTAAATGCTCTCCCTTCGGTAAGGTGCTTTACGGTGTTCTCTGCGGCGGTGCTAAGGTAGTCGCTCTCACTGCAGAAAATCCCGCTATGATTACCGAATCTATCAAGACTATGCCTCTTCGTTCCTTCAGCGGATTTACAGGCGGTCTCGTTCCTCAGGAATCTGTCGACGGTATCGTGGATCTTTGCAACGGAGAAAAGGGCGGCTTCAAGAGAATAATCAACGGTTTCAAGAAATAATAATAAAAAGGAGACGGTTGAAAGTATCCGTCTCCTTTGCTTCAGAAAAAGAGGTAATTATATGAAAAAATTATTATGCTTAGGATTATGCCTTCTGATGCTTTTCAGCTTAACGGCCTGTGGCGGTTCTCCGAAGGAGGATGAGGAGGATGCAGCAGGACTGCTTTCCTCATTCACAGCTGAGACTCTCGACGGCAAAAAGGCGGACGAAAGCATCTTCAAGGGCAAAAAAGTCACTATGGTGAACATCTGGGCGACCTTCTGCGGTCCCTGTATAAAAGAAATGCCTGACCTTCAGAAGCTTCATGAGGACTATGCGGATAAAGGCTTTCAGGTAGTCGGTATCGTCTGCGATATTTACGAAAATAACGGTGTCTTTGATGAAAACGGAATAAAGGCCGCCAAGGATATCGTGAAGGATACATGTGTCAGGTATGTAAGCCTTCTTCCCTCGGAGGATCTTAATAAGGCTAAGCTTAAATATGTTACATCAGTGCCTGAAACCTTATTTGTTGATGAAACGGGTTCGGTGATCGCAGGGCCTTACATCGGCTCGAGAAGCTACGACAGCTGGGCTCAGATAATAGAAGAAGTACTGGCGAAATAAAAGTCTGATAAAATTAAACAGCAACCGATTTTATTTTCGGTTGCTGTATTTTTATCAGTTAGCCATTTTACTGTAGAGGTGCTTTTCGAGGAAGGCGTCTACTGTAGCCCAGTACTCCTCGGGATACCAGATGGCAGAAAGAGCGTGCTCTGCACCGTGAACGATGTGCTTTTCTTTTTCGGCAGCACAGGCATTATACACGGGGTCAAGGTTAGAAATACGTACGAAATCATCCTTGTCGCCGTGGATGAAAAGGGTAGGAGTCTTTGACTTTTTAACCTGCTCGACAGCGGATGCCTTGCCCCAGAAGAAGCCATTCATAATGCGGCATACGAGTGCAGCGGGAGGCATAACGATTTTCGGAGGAAGATGGTATTTTCTTCTGCAGCGGTCTTCGAAGATGTCCTTAACGCAGGTAAATCCGCAGTCCTCGACGGCAAGCATAACATTTTCGGGTAAATTTTCACCGGTGGTCATCATAGTGGTGGCACCGCCCATAGAAGGGCCGTGAAGGACGATTTTTGCCTTCGGATTTTCTTTTACGATGCTGTTAATCCAGTCAACCACATCGAATCTGTCCATCCATCCCATGGTTACATATTTATGCTCGCTGTTATTGTGACCGCGAAGGTCGGGGATAAGCACATTAAAGCCACGCTTGTAATATTCGGAGCCGTATGTACCCATTTCACGGTTTACGTTAGTCCAGCCGTGAAGGATTACTGCCCACACATTACTGTTGGAGGGGTTACGGAATTCCACAGCATGAAGGTTTTCACTCTTGCGGTTTTTGATGGTAACATCCTGCTTATAGGTGGTGTCAAACCATTTGTAGCCCTTTTGCAGAGTGGGATTGGTAGCGTTCTTTTCGAAAAGACTGCCCTTACAGGGGATAGTGTTATCCTTTCTTTTCTTATTGCCTAAGGCGATGAAGAAAAAGGCGAAGCCCAGACCGAGCCAGATAAGCAGAAGAACAGCGACTATGACAGCGATAACTGTCAGTGTGATTTTTATTTCGTGAGGCATAATAAGCACCCTTTCTTTTGTGATGTTTACACATTATACACTGATTCGGTGAAAAAATCAAGAGAGTGTGAGAGGTTTGCTCACTCAGTACAGAGGACAAAATTACAGGAATATTTTTCGTGGTGTAAATTGTTTGCAAATGAAAAAAACTATGTATTTTTTTTGTATATTTTGTATGTTTTTTGTTGAAATTATCAAGTAATAGTGGTATACTATGTAAAAATGAGCAGTTTAAAGGAGAAAAGAAATATGAAAAACAGAACTGTCTTAAAAAGAACACTGGCACTTTTACTCGCAGTTATTATGCTCTTCGGACTTACTGCCTGCGGCGATAAGGAAGATGAAGAAACCACAGCACCCGAAACCACTACACAGGTCACTACCACAGCGCCTGTCGTGGACACCAGAAAGATAAACAAGCTTACAGGTCTCGCTACTCTCAGCGAAAAGGCTTACGGTAAACGTCCTGTAGCTATTATGATCAATAATGTCCGTGCTGCTCTTCCTCAGTACGGTATCAGTAAGGCTGACCTTATGTTTGAGGTTATCGTAGAAGGCGGTATCACACGAATGATGGCAGTTTTCGGTGATTACACGAAAGTGCCGAATGTATGCTCCATCAGATCCTGCCGCTACTATTTCCCCATCCTTGCTTACGGTCTTGATGCAGTTTACATCTGCTTCGGCAGTAACAAGACCTTCGGTACACCCACTCTTAAGAGACTGGGCATCGATTATTTCGACGGTGCAGCTAACTACATCACCGATCTTTTCGGCAGAGATGCTGACAGACTTAAAAAATACAGCAAAGAGCATACCGCTTATGTAAAGGGCGAAAATATTCCTAAGGTTCTCGAAACCAAAAAAATCAGAACTGACTATTCTGAGGGTAAGAATGTGCCTATCTTTAACTTCCGTGAGGAGGGCAAGGCAGTAGCTTCAGGTGATACGAGCTGTGACAAGGTAAAGCTCAGCTTCTCACCCTCTTATTACAGCACCTTTACCTATGATGCAGATAAGAAGGTTTATCTTAAACAGCATAACGGCTCTGTTCATAAGGACAGCGTTTCGGGTGAACAGCTTAATTATACCAATCTTTTCGTGCTTGAAACCAAGGTGACTCCTCACACAGATAATTATCTTATGAAGGTCGAGCTTAAGGGCGGTAACGGCTACTACATTTCTATGGGCAAGAGTCAGAAAATCACATGGAAAAAGCCGGCTGAAGGAGATACTATTCAGGTATTTGACAGTACAGGCGCTCCGTTACAGGTTAATCCCGGCCAGAGCTACATCGGTATTATCGCTCCGCAGTCAACCAAAATCACTGCTGCTCCTGCAGAAACCACCGCAGCAGCAACTACAGCAGCTAAATAAAAAGCATACAGTAATAATGACGGACAGAAAAAACTGTTCGTCATTTTTTTGTATTTTTCCGCTTCTTCTGTTAAAACTATCAGTTGAAAGGCAGGAGAGAAAATGAAAATACTTTTTTACGATACCAAGCCCTACGACAGAGAGTCCTTCGAAAAGATTCTGCATAAATACGAAGGAATAACGGTTGATTTTCTTAAAACTGATATTTCGAGACATACTGTAAATCTCAGCCGTGGTTATGACGCAGTATGTGTTTTCGTTGCTTCGCAGGTAAACTGCAGTATCATTGAAAGACTTTCGGAAAATGGGGTTAAGCTTATTCTGCTCAGATGTGCAGGATACAACAATGTGGATCTTGCCTGTGCTAAGGAAAAGGGGATTACGGTGATGCATGTGCCTGCGTATTCACCCGAAGCAGTAGCAGAACACGCTCTGGCTCTTGCCTTTGCTGTGAACAGACATATCCATAAGGCTTACATTAAGGTAAGGGAAAATAATTTCAGCCTGGTTGGTCTGACGGGTATGAATTTCAGAGGCAAGACAGCCGGTATAATCGGTGCCGGAAAGATAGGCTCGGCTATGGCAGAAATCTGTCACGGTATCGGTATGAAGGTTATCTGTTATGATAAAGAGAAAAGAGCAGAGCTTCCCTTTGCACGGTATGTGAGTCTCGAAGAGCTTTTCAGAGAGAGTGATCTGATTTCTCTTCACTGTCCTCTGAACCAGGAGACTTATCACATAATAGATATTGATGCTATAGAAAAGATGAAGGACGGAGTAATTCTCGTAAACACCTCCAGAGGAGCTCTTATAAGCACTGAGGATCTGATAAAAGGGATACGTATGCATAAGTTTTCGGGCGTGGGACTTGATGTTTATGAGGAAGAGGAGGAGAATGTTTTCGAAAACAGAGAGGATGACATTCTCGAAAGCAGTGTCACTGCCAGACTTTTATCCTTTCCTAATGTTATCGTTACATCGCACCAGGGCTTTCTTACATCGGAAGCACTCGAAGCCATAAGTATAACTACTATGGAAAATGCGAAAAGCTTCGCTGAGGGCAGAATAATAAAGCAGAATACAGTATAAAAAAGAACGGCTGGCAGGACCAACCGTTCTGTATTTTTATATTGTGTTTTCCTGGTTTCTGTAAACGACGAATTTACAGAAGAGATATTCGAGAATCATATTCGAGAGCATAGTAACTGCGAGAACTATGTACTCATTGATTCCGTTACCTGTAGCAGCATTTCCGAGCCAGGTGGAAACAGGTGTGAAGATGAGATAGAAGCCGAAAACCTTAGCCATAGCAACAGGGATATTAGCTGCAGATTTGAAGGTGAAACGGCGGTTAAAGGTGAAATTCCATAAAACTGAAAGGATAAGAGCTATGAGATAGCATACACCGTATTCAGCACTGAGAAGTGACATTATTTTTTCATTCTCTATGTGAATGTTCGGAAGAATAAGCTCATTGAGTAATGTAAAAGAGCCGACCTGTATAATTCCGGCTGAAGCGGAAAAAAGTGCAAATTTTACTGCCTGAAGTGCATCACTTTTTTTCATTTTTATCTCTCCTTTTAAATTCCGTTTTCGTCGAAGTCGCAGACAGCCTGAAGAACGATATTGAGAACCTTATCGATTACCTCGGGAACGAGAATTTCTGCTTTGTCGAGACGGGTGTGGTAGTACTGTGCGGGAGCGGGATCCATCGCTACCATAGAAGCAGCCTTTATGCCTGCCTGTGAAGCGGCAGCGGCATCGGTGGAGCCGAGGGGGATAGCGCCGACGGGAACATCCTTGCCCTGTTTGAGAGCTGCATTCTTAAGAAGGGCGCACACATCCTTATCGTTTTTGACCATACCGGTCATATCCTTTTCGTAAATCATCATAAAGTCGCCGTCACGGATGGTGTCAAGACCGATGAAAACAGTCTCTACTCCGTCATTTTTAAGCTCGGGATGAGCTTCGAAATATGCCTTGGAGCCACGAAGACCGCACTCTTCACCGCCTGTAAGAATGGCCACAACCTCTGTGTTTTCGAAACGGATGTCATTGTCGCTGAGATACTTCATAACTGCTGAGGAGATATAGCAGCCTGTAAGGTCATCGTTTGCACCGTCTACATAATTGTTATGGTCCACGAATTTGAAAAGACCTGCATAAGCGGGAAGGAAGGCAAGCTGACCCAGAGCCATTTTCTTGACATCCTTACCTGCTAAAAGGGCAGCGGTAGTAGCGGCTGTGTAACCGAGACCTGCTACGGCATAGCCTGCTACGGCTAAAACACCGTGTGAGCCGAGTTTATATGTATAGGTCCATTCGGGGGCTGAGTCACTGTGGCCTGAAATGATTATTCTTCTTTTTGTTTCGCCTTTTGCTTTTCTTACTGCGATGACATTACCTGATGTTTCTTCCTTGAAAAGGGGATCGTACATTTTTTTATAAAGGAGAAATTCTCCTACGATACCTGCCAGAGCACCGCCCATAAGAGCTGCGGAGCCGAGAGCCTTTTTCTTTGAGATTTTGCCGAAGGCTGATGCGAGGTTTATAGCAGTGGAGCCCATAAGACATGCACCTGCATGGGGAACGAAGGACATAAAGGCCTTGGGATTAACCTTGAAGGTTTCTCTTGTCACGCTGTCGCAGAAGGGCTCGAGCTCCTTCATCATCTGAAGCTGTGCGTTTTTCTCGCTGTCGCTTCCGCAGGGACGTGGTCCGAAGGTGTTACAGATATTAGTGATACCCTCTGTAATAAACTCCGTACATTCAGCGGTAGTAGTTTTAAAGTTTTCGGGTGAATAATTCATATTTTTTCCTCCTTGAGAGTAATAATTCTCTGTTTATTAATATAGCATATAGGAACTTTTAAGTCAATAAAAAAGGATAAAAGAGACGAAAGATACCCTCTGCATTTCCGTGAGAAAAACAGAGGGCGTATAATATTATCTGATAATCAGACTGTCACCCGCATCTTCAATAAAGACAAAGTGAGGATGCTCGGAGCCTTTGGTGTTCGGTGTGTGGTAGGTAAGACGAAGACCGCCTTCCCTGTCACGGAAAATCATACCGTGTCCGCCGTCGTTATCTACTAAGGGAGGAAGATGCTCGAAGCTTCTTCCTATTTCACCGTCTGTAAATCGGACGACACATTCGGCATACTGATTTTTGATGAAGGTGGACCAGAGCATCAGCAGCTCGCCATCCTTCGTTCTGTACATAAAAGGACCGTCGGTTATGCGGTGCTCGAGCTTTGATTTGCTCTCATCTGCCCAGTAGGGCTCAGAAGCCTTAAAGAGAGTAACTGCTTCACCTGCTATCTCAGTAAGGTCATCACTTAAAGGAGCGTAGCATATAGTGCCGTCGATTATCTGTGTATGCTCGTGACAGAAAACGATGTAAGGCTTACCGTCTCTGTTTATGTAAAGAGTACCGTCGAGACATTCCCATTCCTTGGGAGTGACAGGACCTCTGCTGTGAGGGATAAAGGGTCCGAGGGGACTGTCAGCACGGAGAACGAAGGTGCCTCGCATGTGGCAGCTTCTTCTCGTAAAGGTGGCAAACATATAATATTTACCCTTGTATTTATGCACCTCCGGTGCCCAGTTTACCATGAAATTCATTCTGTATCTTTTCGAATTGAAGCATTCATGAGGACGGCTCCAGTTTTCCAGGTCCTCGGAAACATAAACATCGAATCCACCTGTTTTGATTCCGAAATTTATAGCTCTCGTGCCGTACATATAGTACTTTCCGTTTTCGCACAGAATGAACGGATCACGGATGTTTATATCCTTATTTTTCAGAACTGTTTTCTTTTTGAAAAGCTGTGATAATTTCATAATTTTTCTCCTTTATTATTCTTCAATAAATATATCAAAGTTATCTGCAGAAAGATATTCTTTTTCTCCCTTTTCGTTTATGTGGGTGAAATCTTCGTCTGTAAGGATAAATTCAACCCTTTGTTCTTCGCCCTTCGCAAGACTTATTTTCTTGAATCTTATTAAAGATTTAATAGGCTGATTAACTGCATTTTTTTCTGATCTGAAGAGTCTTACGACTTCCTTAGAGTCAAAATCTCCGATGTTTTTTATTTTTACGGAAATCTTAAGCTTACCGTCGGATTTTTCTTTTCGAAGTTCGCTATAATCAAACTTAGTATAAGATAAGCCAAAGCCGAAGGGATATTCAGGGGTGCCTGCGAAATATCTGTATGTACGGTTTTTCATAGAGTAATCGTTAAAGTCAGGTAAATCTTCTGTGGATGAATAAACGGTTACAGGAAGTCTTCCGCTCGGTGAATAGTCACCGAAGAGAAGCTCAGCTATAGCCTTTCCTCCCATTTCGCCCGGATACCAGCAGTTAAAAATTGCAGAAGAAAGCTCTTTCGCTTCACCGAAGGCTACTGCGCCGCCGCAGAACATAAGAAGAATAATCTTATCGTTTACCTCTCTTACGGCACGAAGCAGCTCAAGCTGTGCATCGATTATCTCGATAGTTTTTCTGTCTCCTGCACAGTAGGGATTGTTGGCGTCACCCTCTTCACCCTCATAAGTAGCATCAAGTCCGATAGCCTACGGAAAAACCGTAGCAGTACCTGCTCTTGCGACACCGTGCAGAGCCTCGTTCCACCAGTCGTATTTATCTATACCGAGTCTGTCGATAGCTGAAGAACTGTTTGTGAGCTGTGACACCTTTTCTTCAATGGTCATTTTATTGATGAGTTCAGAAATTCTGCTGTCTGTCTTTTTCATAATTTTCCCGCTTAAATAAAAGTATTTTCTACAGTATAACACACATAAATATTTTCTACAACCGAAAAATACATTTTATCGGTCGGTCAATGCACAAAAAACAGCAGAAAGGTGGGCGGACTACAGATAGCTTCCGTGATAATTACGATACAGATGAAGCTGAATCGCAGAGCATTCATTACCTTAAAGCATCCCGTCAACAGTTCACAGCCTGATCAAAAATGAAAATACGGTTAATAATTTTGTGCTGATTGACTATTGATTTTATTAAAATAAGTAGTATAATCAGTTTATATTGATATGAGAGGAGAATATATATGATTTCAGCATTCATAGCAAAAATAACAGCAACACTTATGAGCGTTTTACTTACTTTCGGCACTGCTTTCGGTGCTTACAAGGCTCCGACTACAAAGGCTTCATCCGAATACTTTGATGAAGGGATAAAAAATGTTATTTATCTTATCGGTGACGGTATGGGCTTCAATCACATGGAAAAAGCAAAGGCAGAGAGAAAAACAGAGCTTGTAATGGACACCTTTGAATTTCAGGGAAAAGCAATGACACGCTCAATGACCAAAAAGGTTACCGACAGTGCTGCTTCGGGCACAGCTCTTGCCACAGGCTCGAGAACATACAATAAAGCCATTGGTGTTTATCTCTTCGACAAAACACCTAAGTATTCTTACCCGAAAAATATCCGTGAGCTTTGCAGTGAAAGAGGTATGCTTACGGGTGTCGTTACCACTGACGAGACGACAGGCGCAACACCGTCTGCATTTACAGCTCATTCCTCAGACAGATATAATACAGAGGATATAACTACGGACCAGCTTACGTGCTCGGCTGATATTATCTGGGGTCAGGCTAACAATGTAGCAACAAGGAGTGAAGCAGAGGCTAACGGCTACACCTATGTGACTACATACAGCGAAATGATGGCACTGGAAGAGGGCAGCCGCAGCTACGGTCAGTTCACCAACGATCTCTGGACTCTTGAGCAGTCAGACGAAAATACACCAAACCTTGAGCAGATGGCTATGAAGGCTATTGATGTTCTTGATGACAGTGATGAGGGCTTCTTCCTTATGATAGAGGGTGCTCACATCGACAAATACTCACACAGTAACCGTGACGCCGATATGACTGAGGCCCTCCTCGAGTTTGACAGAACAGTTGAAGCAGTTCTCGAATATGCGAAAAATGACGGTGAAACTCTGGTAGTAGTTACAGCCGATCACGAAACAGGCTCAATCACTGCTGACGGTGATAGCTACAAGTTCACAAGCGATGACCACTCAAATGCAGATGTACCTTTACGGGTATACGGCTCAGACAAGATTATATATAACGGTGAAAAGATCAACAACTACGAAATTCCTATGAGAATAGCATATACCATAGGCTTCAGCGAAAAAGACTTTCCCATAGCCGTCATAATGTAATATAAAAGAGAAAAAAAAAGGTAGCACGTATGCCGACTTCCCATAAGGAAGTATTTCTTTAAAATGTAAAATTTTGGCACAATAATGCGTTAAAAACAGCCGATACGCGTCAGCGTTATCGGCTGTTTTTGCCTTCTCTTGCACTCAAAATACATAAGTACAAAGAAGCGTTGCAGAAAGGGCATACCTAACCCCAACTGCAACGCTTATTTTATAACCCCTTACGGCACAAGGAAAACCGTAATAAAACAACAATACCACCGTCGATATGATTGTATCAACAGTGGTATAAGATTTGTGGTTGACATCATTATTTAATACAACACATATGAATTTTACAGGTGCCCATTATTTAAACAAACTTCCGATCCAGGCAAAAAAATCTTTGATGGCTTTGACGATTCGCTGAAGCAAATTGAGAGATTCCTCTGCATCGGGGATTTCGACATTCGGGATGCCGAGAGCACCGATGAGCATATATCCGTCTACAGTGACTCTGACATAACCGTTTTCGTCAGGAGATACAGCTTTGCCGTTAATATAGAAGGTAAAGGGATCACCGAAAACATCGTTGGCTTTTATTATCATTTCAGTTCCTTCAGCAACCTCAAGGTTAGAGTTACCGAATACAGGCTGGAAGCTTTTACCGCCGTCCAGGGAGACACTGTACCAGCCGATTTTTTCTGTCTTGCCAAAGACTATGTAGTGACTGGTAGTGGAGGTTGTCTTTTTCGGAGCGACAGTTATTGTTATCTCTTTTCTTATTGTTGGTTTATCAGCAGATATGATAGTGATAACTGCGGTTCCTTCTCCCTTGGCAATAACGTTTCCTTTTTTATCAACAGTTACAATCGAATCATCACTTGAGGTGTAGATGAGCTCTTTGTTTGTAGCGTTTTCGGGTTTGACGCTGACAGAAAGCTGAATTGTTTCTTCGGGCTTGAGCTCAAGCTTTGTTTCCGGAATCTCGATGTCCTGAACGGGGATTTTTGCAAGTTCAGCAATAAAAAGAATATCCTTGCTTACGCTTACAGTAGTAAGGCCTTCAGAAATTCCTACAAGAGACTGGGAAACTTTTCGATTACCCTCAGGAGCATAGAAATATGCGCTTCTTTCAAGATATTGCTCACCGTCTATATCTATTCTGATTAAATCTCCGTCCTTTGCGGAAAGGTCTATTGAATATAAACTATCTTCGTGTGTTACAGCTTTTGTTGCAGTATCTGTTGTTGTTATACTTCCATCCTCGTTTTCTGTATAAGACACAGCAGTGATTCTGAGATTGTCTCTTTCATCACCGCCACCGTTGAGTGTTACATAAACTGTAATGTCATCAATGCCGTTATGCTCTGACAGGAGTTCGGTACGCACAACCTCGATCTCAGAAATAACTATCTGATCTCTTTCTGCGGGTATAGCTTCAAGACTAATGAGAAAATTACCGAGGGTATTGACGCGGTTCTGTGCATCGGAGTCAAAACTTCTGGTTCTTTTACCGGGGTACCATTCCCACATTTCATTTGTATAATCGTGGAGAGGAGTAAAATATAATCCCGTATTTCTCGGTATATCAATCGAAGCAAAATATTCAAGGCCGTCAGCAGCCGCATCGTTTACGTTGGCATAAGACCATATAGCCATCTGAACTGCGGCAATCATATCGGCACGGTTGAGACTGTTAACAAAGTCTTTATCCATACCACTTTCTATAAGCCACGTCTTCATTTCGTGCATTGTAACATAGGGGTAAGCATTTTTTAGAATAGCTCTGATATGCTGAGCTTCGGTTTCATCGAAATATCCGCTGTCTTCGAGGTTTGTACGCTTGTAGTCGGTACCTTGCTCAAGACCTGTATCCATATCACAGCAATAGGTTACCTCATAGTTACTCTCACCGTAAACATATTCACCATTGGGAGTCCAGCTTGTTTTTTTGTCGGAGGTATCAACAAGGATAAATGTTTGGGGTATCTGACCGGAAACCATATAGTTGCTTACTTCATAAGCGTATCCGGACTCAGCATCTACTGCTTCAAATGAGTATTCATCATCACGAGGTGTAACGGCATACTCCTTTATAAGGTAAGAAGTCGGCAACTCGTTACTGAGTTTGGCAACCAATGAGGAATCAAGCTGAATTTTTTCTTCTTCACTCAATGCATCGAAAGCTTTCTGAGCTTCTGCTCTTTTTTCGAACATATCTGTAAGATACGTTTCATAATTTTTGCGCGCGGTATTATGCTTGGTAATTGTACTTGTATTTGTAGTGGTGATGTCATAATGTCCGCTGGCAGTATATTTACTTCTCTTATCCTGCATCTGCTGCAGAGTATCAATTCCTTTAAGCATTTCTGTAACCTGATAAACACTGACCTCATCTGATGCCCACACATAAGGCATAACCGAAGTAAATATAAGAATAAAAATCATTGTAAAAGATAAAAGTTTTTTCATAATGAGCACCTCTTATATAATAATTTCTTAATACTTTTTAATTATATCATTAATATTTGCAAATTGCAACATCAACCGATTTAATAATCGCAACTCCCTGTAGGATTACAATGCAGCGGAAATAATTAACGTTGCTTTTTTGTTATATAAATGATATAATTATTAAGGTAGTACAGTATTTGAAACAGGGGGATACGAAATGACAAAAAAACAAAATATGTTTCAAGAAATGGTTGTATATCAGATATATCCCCGAAGCTTTAAAGATTCAAACGGCGACGGTATCGGAGATATTAACGGCATAACAGAAAAGCTTGACTACATAAAAAATCTTGGAGCAAACACTATATGGCTTTCTCCTTGCTATAAGAGTCCGAACGAAGATAATGGCTACGATATATCTGACTACCGCGATATTATGGATGAGTTTGGTACACTTGATGACTGGAAAAGAATGATAGCAGAAATTCATAAGCGTGATATGAAGCTTGTAATGGATTTTGTTGCTAACCACACATCCTCTGAACATAAATGGTTTAAGCAGGCGAGAAAATCCAAAGACAACCCATACCGTGATTACTATTATTGGGCTGATGAGCCGTTAAATGACTGGCAAGCCTGTTTCGGCGGCTCCGCATGGCAGTATGACGAAACAACAAATCAGTATTATCTTCATTCCTATGCAATCGGACAGCCGGATTTGAATTGGGAAAACCCAAAAGTAAGACAAGAAATGATCGATGTTATAGATTATTGGGTAGACCTTGGCGTTGACGGCTTCAGATGTGATGTATTGGACCAGATTTCAAAGGATTTTATTGAAAACCGAAACGGAAACGGACCAAGATTGCACGAGTACATAAAAATGCTTTTTGGCAGAGAAAAGGTTTCTCATATCTTTACTGTCGGGGAATGTTGGGGCGCAAAAGAAGATAATATGAAGCTGCTTACAGGTGCTGACCGAAACGAGCTTTCAACTGTATTTCAGTTTGACCATATCGTAGTCGGTTATGGTGAGCACGGAAGATTTGACCCTGTCCCATTCACTCTTGACGATGTTCGTAATCCACTTGTTAAATGGCAGAATTTTATGCAGGAAAACGAGCTTGTAGCAACACTTTTCTTTGAAAATCACGATCAACCAAGAAGTGTATCGAAATTTGCAAATGATACCGATAAACGATATGAATCGGCTACTATGCTGGCCACAATGATGTATCTTCAAAAGGGAATTCCGTTTATATATCAAGGTCAGGAAATAGGAGCGGCAAACCCATATTCTGAAAACATCAAGGATTATGATGATATAGAAACTGTTAATTATTATAGAATGAATCCAAGAAATCAGAGCGAAGAAGAGCTGTTCCGTAATATGAATTTCGGAACACGTGACTCCGGAAGACGACCAATGTCATGGGATGATTCGGAAAATTCAGGCTTTGGAGGAAAGCCCTGGCTTCCCATATATAACAGATACAAGGAAATTAATGTGCAGGCAGATTCAATGTCGGATAAATCTGTATATAAATATTATCAGAAACTTCTTAATCTCAGAAAAGAAAATGAGTCTTTTATTACCGGCACATACGAAAATATTACTGAGGATAGAAAAGGTGTATATGTTTACAAACGTTACACAGATGACGAGTGCTATATCGTTGTTTGTAATTTTGAAAACAGTAATGAAATAAGACTTGATTTTGATTGTGAATTGGTATTAACCAATAGTGAAAAGCGAGACATAAGCGGAACATATCAGCCTTATGAATGTGCAGTGTTTAAACTGAACAAGTAACAGTTAGTATCGGAATGATCTTGTCTTCAGCTATTTAACGGTAGGTAAGAGAGAATTTCTTGTAGCCAAGTAAATAACAAATGAAAAGCGTTGCAGCAGGTAGCACATCTACCATCACTGCAACGCTTATTTTTATAATCCATTACGGAACAAGGGTAAACCGTAATAAAACAACAATACCACCATCGATACGATTGTATCAACAAGGGTACTAGATTCGGCGTCAGAGCAAGGGATTTTGTCCCGCGCTGCCGCGCTATCGCCTCGCCTTCGGCTTCGTTGCCCCGTCGGCGAAAAGGCTTCCCCGAAGCCTTTTCTTCCGCTTCGCTCCCTCCTTGTTCGAATCCCTTTCTTTTGATTCTATCGAAAAAAATAAAAGGTAACCCCTTGCGGAATTACCTTTCATTTTTTGTGGACACTCGTCATGTATTTCTTCGGCATCTTTATAATGCTCAAAATTTCCATCCCCAAGTTCTTCTTCATATCCTTCAACCGTCCAGTTACAAAGAACCTCCAAACTGAACAACACAGCTCGATCTTTGACTGTAGAAGAATAATATTCAGTGCCAAAATCTTCTAATTTTCCAAAGTCTTCAGGTATTTCTACGGGTTGCGGATTATCTTCCGTCTCACAATACATATCCATTCCCCACTTGCATGATCCTTCAAAGAAAAGATTGTAATTATCATCTGTGCCACTTTCTTCTAATATTTCTTTGTAGTCAAGATATTTAGTTGAATAATAAAACGCATAGCAAGCATTCTTTTTTTTCTTTTACTATTACTTTGTAATCACATATATAAGCCACGAAAATCATCCTTCCTTTCTATATAAGTAATTTTGTGTTAATTAAAAAAGATTATTAAAATTCAAATCCTTCGGGCATTCATCCTGTATTCTTTCCCCATTTTTATAATGCACATATTCCGGAGGAAACTCTTCTTCATAATATTCTTCTGCGAAGTCATAATCAACGTCTTCATCATCATAATCTTCATCATCAAAATCTTCGCCACCCATATTTATGTAGTCTGTATTAATAGAAATACAATAAACCTCTACATTAAATACTTTTGAACGGTCTTGCATTAAAATATCACAATATTCAAATTCACCTTTATTCATTGCTTCGTTGAAGTCTTCAGGAATTTCAACAGGAAAAGGCCCGGACCAAGGTTCGCAATAAGAATCAATCATCCATTTACAGTCACCCGAAAATTGAAGAGTATATTTATCTTCCGTACCAGACTCTTTAATTATTTCTTTCACATTATATGCAGGTGTTGCACCATAAAAAGCATAACATGCATTTTTCTTACCTTTTACAATTATTTTGTAGTCACAAATATCAGCCATAATAGTTTCCTCCTAAAATCTACTTGTAAATATTATATAAATATATAAATCAAAAGTCAACAGTTTTGGATAAAACAGAAAAACGGTGCCGAAATGAATCGATATCATGAGATAATTAAAGACAAGCCAATAAACGTTTATTTTTAAACCCTTATTTCATAAGGATTTACGGTTATAAATTAACAATACCACCATTGATACGATTGTATCAACAGTAGTACTAGATTTGGGAATAACTTTGTTATTTGATACAATGCAACAGAAATTGACCAGCGTTGCAATCAAAAACTCTTTTTAACAACACCAATCAGTAACAATTTCACCATTTTCAGTATAAATTCTTGCCGCAACATATTCATCATCTGTGCTGAAAACAGACAAGGACGCATACGGGTTGTCATCTATACAACTGATATTTTCTCTTGCTTTATTGAGAGCAATGATAAAATCAGAAACGCTATACTCTCGTAAGAAATAGTTTGTTTCAATCCACACACAATCTTCATCATAATCAAGATCTTCAAAATCGAACCCTGAAAAGCTTTCCTCAAGAATTTTTATAGCGTTGTTTCTTTCAACTTCATTTTCTACACTAACTGAAAAAATAAAATTACAAACCGACCAATTTCTTTTTTCTGCATCACCTATAACACATCTTTCAAAGAGCTGATACCCTTTGTGGGATTCATCAAAAATATAAATACTGACGCTTTCATCGTACTCGAACTCTTCATAATTCATACAGCATTTATATGAAACATAAGGTGAAAGCAGCTTGTGCATATTTCTAAGATGAAGATCAAAAAAGTTGGCACCATACACGCTTGTATAAGCATCGTGTAAAATACTATATTCCATTTCAAGGGTGATGTTCTTTGCTTCAGTAAGCTTGTCAATAATAGCAAAAAGCTTATGATCCTTCGGAGTAACACTATGTGTAATCTGTCTTTGTCCTGCAAAGCCCTTACCTATCACAAAGCCATTATCAAGTTCATAACATTCAACATTTTTTACTTCAACACTCTCATCATCAGCGGACAGATAAAGTCTGAAAATGTTCAGATCCCTGAGTTCAATCATACCGTTAATCTGTTCAATGTAAGGCTTGATGACGCTTACCAACTCAAGTGTTTCCTCATTAGTATTGTTGATTTCCAGGGCTTCATTGATATTTATTCTTGTGCTCATAATAATGTCTCCTTTTTGTTTTTTATTACAAGCATATTATACCATTTTTATATCGGACAATCAATTTTTTGAGTCCTGTTTTTAGGACTTTGACCCTCTACTGTGAAGTTATACGTCAGTGAATCAAGGAATTTATCATCTGATGTTAGCTCTTCTTTTTATAATCGTTTAGAACCTCAAGACAAGGCAATGATCCGATTTCCTTTGCAAGCTTACAAAGCATATCAATGTGTTCATTCAAAGGAATTTCTGCCTTGATAACTGCCCCAAGAAGATTTACAAATCCGCCTCTGATTATAACGCACAGGGCTGAGCGTATAACAGCCTTAGTATAATATTCATTAATTTCATTCTCATTACGAATGATATCCTCGGCTTCCTTGCTACCATATTTATATTTAAGATAACCTTCACTACTGAAGCGTATTTTTGCAGAGTTTATTTTTGAATTTTTTGAAACTGTATTCCAATCTTTTTTCCAATCATGATAATATCCTGCCAAATGAACATGCATAGAAGCAGGTTTCATATGAGAATCGTCAACACATACTCGATTGAACTTTTCTCCGAAAAATTCGGGACACAGATTTTTTCTGCGCTTAAGATATTCTGTTGCCTTCTTTATTATTTGTGGGGTTGCAAGGTCCGGATTGGCAAGAATACTTATAGCATATAATGTATAAACAATTTCTTTATCAATTAGTGCTGCAAATGCGTCGTAGTAAGTAGATTGTGCAAACTTTTTAAACATAACACTTTCTTTGGAAAGATCAGATATTGAAGATGCCATTTTTTTGAACTGCTCAGCATTAGGATCTGTAGCAAAGGTAAACTGAACGGGATTAAGATGGCTTTTTCCGCCACCCTTATTGGTTGCACTTACTACTCTTCCTATTTCACCACCTGTTTTTCCATTCAGAGATATAACAGCCACATCACCGGAGTGAATTTCAGATTTTGTTGTGTAAGTATAAGATGTGCCATCGGCAAACTTTACAATTACTCTTTCAAGAGCACTCTCTGCAGGTCTCACAAACCAGTTCTTTGTAGCAGCCTCTTCGAATGTAAGAAATGTTTTGCTTTTGAATTCCATATTAATATCTCCTTTTAAGATTTATTATATTCCTCTTAATTTAATTGTAATCTCCAGAAACAATACTCCTTGTTTAGCATATCGACTTCTCTCCTTTAATCGTTCTATATATGAAACACAGGCCGATGAAATTACCGCATATCCTTTATCATACATCATAGCAAGAACATTACACAGCTCTGCAGGGATATTACCAAGTGATAGATTATCGCTTTTTACCGTAAAATTATTCGAATTAAAACGGTTGTCGGGTTCTCTGATTATTTGAACGGAATCTCCAACAGAAATGTTTTCAAGGTTCTTCGTACGGTTATCATAGCGCAGGCCCTTAGTTTCAACTCTTAAAACAACCGTATTGGAAGCAGCATCATATTCGCCTCGGTATTGTTCGAGGTTTTCCATCATTCCCGGTTCGAAATAATCCGCTTCCACTGTTTTTGAGAGTTCAAATTTGTAATTAAGACTTTTTACATATTCCAGTAAATCTTGTTTTGCTTCTAATATGTCTGTCATCTGAACTCCTCCTTTAAAAGTCAAAATCAACACTGAAGGAAAGTCTGATGTCAAAACCTGATATTTGCTGTGCTTCATAAATGGCATCTTTTACGGATTTTATAACCAGATAACACTTATTCAGGCTTGATGCACTTGTATTCAGAGAAAAATTAACTTTTGTTGTTTCTCCTGCTATTATACGGACTTGCTGAATAGGGCAGAGTTCTTCAAAGGTTTCATTTGCAAAATACAGAAGAACCTCTGCTTCTTCTGACTGCGAATCGTTATATTTCATTGCAGAAAAGGCAAGAGAAAAACTAAGGTTAGAAATCACCTTGTTTTCCTTGCAAAAAACAAACGGCTCTTCTGCATGGCGTTCAGCAATAAATAAACGACCTTCAGGTATTTTTTCTTCAGGCTCTTCTTTTGGAACAGTTCCGTCTGAAGTAACTTCCTCTTCGATTAAAGATACAGCATCAGTAAGTCTGTGCAGCTGGGAGTGCAACTTTTCTTTTTCACTGTCAGACAACTTATCTATTATCCGTGTATCAATATCCATAAGCATAGACAGGCTTTTTGTAACAATCTGGGAGGGTCGGCTTTTAACCTGAGCTTTTTTTGATTTAAGTAACGAATGATCCATAGAAATCTGAAGATCTTCTGTAAGATCCTCATGGCTTTTTACAAATTCGTCAAGCTCTCTTTTGTTTGTAATTACAGTTGAATTCTTTTTTTCTTCAATTTCATCAGCTATTTTAATCTGCTTTTTAATATAGGATGAATACAGACCTGAATCCATCATTGCTTTTACATTTCTTATGTACTTTTTCTGATCTGCAAATGAGCCCATCATAGTATTACTGAAAACGCTTTTCTTAAGCTCGGCACGCTTTTCTTCGGTTTCACATCTTCTGAAAAGAGGTACAGCTTCAAAAAACACAGAGTAAACCTGCATTTCAC
The DNA here is from genome assembly GCA_045613145.1 of Acutalibacteraceae bacterium. Classification (GTDB taxonomy): domain Bacteria; phylum Bacillota; class Clostridia; order Oscillospirales; family Acutalibacteraceae; genus UBA6857. The sequence goes on along the minus strand of JAZLAJ010000053.1, from coordinate 25,693 downwards.
GAGCAATATGATACTGTTTAGGCACACCCATATATTCCAGAAATTCGATAATAAGCTTAGCTGTTTCAAGTCTTCTTCTAACTTCTGTGAGAGGTATATTAGTGCTCGACACATATTCGTCTATTGTCAGAAGCTTTGTTTCTACAATGTCGTGATAAGCACCTACTGCCATATCGATAACATTATAGTCAACTCTCTGCTCTTCACCGTGCTGGATAGCAAGCTCGAGCATTTTTATCTGCTTCTGATCATTTTCTGCTGATGCATCCAATATTACAGTTTCAAAATACTGAACACTGTCGTCCTCTGCGTTCAATAATCTGAGACAGGTAAACCTTCTGTTTCCGTCGATTATTCTGCCATCTGCCAGAACAACTCCCGGTTCTCTCTGGTTTACAAGGGCAATATTATTTTTTGTTTTCTCAATAGCTGCAGGATTACTGTCAATAATGAACTTTTCAATTATTTTGTTGTACTCTTCCATTGATAACTCAGAGAAAGAAATATTACTTGTATCGTTTTTATACTGAGTAATCCATGTAGCTATTCTGTCGTTCTGGTCGTTGTAAAAAAGCTGGTCGAGACGAACTCTGTATACGGGATATGCTTTTGTTACCCCGCCGAGAGTCAGTTTACGTGACAGTGTTGTTTTTGAAACTATGGATTCATCACATATATGTAAAAGATTCATTTTTCTCATCCTCCTCTTTAATCATCAAATTCTGAATAATAATAATCTTTATTACGATAGAATTTACCCATTATGGAATCATAGTAAAAATCAGATCCTTCAATAGCGCTCGTTATATCATAACGACCGTCTCTGCCGTCGATAACTATTCCGTAGCTTTCATAACAGTCAGAAATAAAATCATCGATTTCAATGCTGTCATAGTGAGAAAGTGCATGTAAAAAGAAATCCTTCTTTGAAATCATATTAGCAGTTGATTCTGATTTTTTTGTCAATACAATAATACCGCAAACATGTTGCCAAACAAAGCGAGAATCCATCGCTAATGTGCTTGCATAGAAGTAATCGTCAAATCCCAAATCAAAAAGCTTTGCCTCGAAACCTGATTTTTTAAGAGAATGCACAGTAAAATATGATCTGTTATCAATGAAATCAGCAACCTTATCACAGAAGAGCTGTATGTCTTCTTTACCAATACCAAGTTTGTTTAACCTGTTTATAGTAATCACCTGATTGCGTTCAAAAAACAATATATCATAACTTTTTCTCATACCTTTATAAATAACGTAATATGTTTTATTGTTAGCATATTTTGAATTCATTTCCGAAATATCATAAACATCCTGTGAAGTGAGAATATGTGAAAAATATGCCTCGGCACTGGGAAAGTTCTGTATAACATAAGTTGTATTTACTTTAAAGCCTAATGCTTTTAAAGACAACGGATTGATTTCTTCAAGATCAACATCACCAAAATTTTCTTTATACAAATCTTTTATTTCTGATATGTAATAGAAATCCTCTGTTAATTTTTCTTTAAACAAGCTAACTCTTTCTTCAGGAATTCTTTTGAAATTAATACTGTAAACGCCTTGATGATAAAACGGAGTAAGATGTTTAAAATAACTCATAGTTGCAGTCATTTTGTCATAGCCGAATTCCATATGAACATACTCTGCTAACTCTTCAATAGTTACAGGAGCAACAGCCTCAAGAACGGAATATATTGCCGCTTCTCGGTCAAATTCACCAAACTGAATCATAGGCTGTCGATTAAAATCTATATCATGATAATCATCTTCGTTGATGATTTTCTTCAACAGATTATGAAGCTCATACTGATCTCTGATGTCATATTTATCCATAACATCAGGATAATCCTCCATAAACTTAAGAGTTGAAATTTCAATGTTTCTGAATTTGTCAAGGTTCAGCGTTTCAAGCAGTTCAGTATAATCATGCCCTGCTATATCGTAATACCTGAGTCTTTCTCCATGCTTCCACAGGCAGTGCATAGATGTACCGAAATGATTTGTGCGTGTTCTTCGTACATCATCTGTATAATATATTTTTTCGTCGAATTCAATTCCGTTTTCTTTTAACAGGTTATTATACTGCTCTGTAAAAGCATCAAAGGTTAATTCGTCTGTGCAAAGCTTTGATATTGCATAATTTTCAATATCAACACGGCGTCTTTCAATCAGTATACCGTCGATTAATATCTTGTTCCTGTTAAGATAATCCTGGATTTTAAATTTAAGACTTAAATCAATCTTCGGATCTGCCAAAGCCTCTTCAATGGGCTTAGAGCCTTTTGAACAGAAACTTGTAAGATAGCCAAAGGTCATATCAGACACGCCGAGGAAGTTTAACCACATTTCCTTGTAGGCTTCATATGTAGTGAAAAGATAGGAATAATAATCCTCATCAAAGGTTGATATTTCATATGTGTTCTGTAATTCTCCACGAAGCTTACGTATCCCGTTATTGACCTTCTGACGTACTCTTTCACGGGTAAGACCGTATTCCTGAGCGATAGCTTCCAAGGTCATACCACCCTGCTTTTTGATAATTATATTTTTATCATCTTCCTTAAGAGATGACTCTTCAATGAAGGATAAAACCGAAGGATAGACTCTGTACAGTCTGAAATCAACATATTCCAGTTTTTTATTGGCAAGCAGACTGCCGATACAGCTTTTTATTCTTGAATCATCAACGTCCTCAGGAATTTCTTCTCGTATCTCTTTGAATGATATTCCTTTGAAGCCAATATCATCAAAGCAAGACATTACTTTATCATACACAAACTCATCTGAATATAAGGAATCTCCACCAAAAAAAGCGAAAAATGCGTCCAAATATGAAGCAACAGTATACTCTATTTTTGATTTTGTCTCGATTATTGAATTTATACCCATATTGCGAATACTATCAAACCCATACGGATAATAAGAGATTGCCTGATATAAGTAAATTATATTGCTACGCATTAGGCAGTTGGTTGGGCGTACGGATAAATCGAGATCAGTAATTTTTAAATCTACTGTTTTAAAATAGTCAATAATTTTTTCTCTGAGTGCTTCGTTATCGAGGAGTGATTTTGCTTGCGCCAATGATTCTGCTGTAACCGGTGATTCTTCCGGTTTGATAGCATCTGCATCTGCAATGATTTTGGATGGCACTATACCGTGACCAATATAATTGATAATTTTTTGTATATCTGAAACAATATAATTCTCTATTTTTTGACACATCTCGTCAACTGAATTTTTACCCATATTCCGAAAAGAAGCAAAACCATCAGGATAATATTCTATCACCTGATGTAAATAGAGTACACCGTTTTTCCTAAGGCAATTATAGGAACGGAACGAAAGATCAAGAGAATCGATAGCGATAACATTAACTTTAAAAAAGGCAATTATTTTTTCTTTAATGCGACTGTCTGCAAGTAAAGATTTAATATGAAAGATAGAATCATATGTTAATGGCAAAGAGTCTCTCTCATCGGTCGGGTTCGAAGATATCAAATGCGAGTGTGGTTCAAAAATAATCTCTCTACCGTTTAAATATCCGGAAATTTCCTTTACATAAGAAGCAATAAATTTTTCTGTTTTTTCACAGGTTTCGGCAGCAGAACCCCTACCCATATTATTAATTCCAATAAAACCATCAGGATAATAAGAGATTACTTGGTGTAAAAACTGAATACCACTGCGTCTAAAAGCGTTATATGAACGGGTTGACAAATTGAGTATATCAAGGCTAACATTTGCAGGCTCAAAAAAGCTGATGATTTTTTCTTTTACTAATTCATCTGTCAGCATTTTCTTAGCTTGTAACAAGGTGTTTTCTGTTGCGGATGTGGTTGAGTCAATATTATCATCTTCATCAACATTAACCAATTTCTCCGATGAGATTTCAGGTAAATGAGCGGATTCTGTTATCGGTTCAACAACCGGAACATCAGTTATTGATTCGGAATCTTCTTCAATTCCTTTTATGAAATTCACAAATATTCTTTTGTGTTTTTTCAGATAGTTTCTTTTGAACATCAGAATTTCATCCAGTGCAGACTTACTCATCATATCAAGACCTGCAATATCATCAGATGAAGAAAAAATGATGTCACTCATATAGTTCAGCCTGTTTATACGAAGCACATTATATGCGCGTGCAGACATCTGAAGCTCCTTAAATGGTACATCCAAAAACTTCAGATATATACACTCTCTTATTTTATCCTTATTTTCTGTAAGCCATACTTCATATTCGGTGTGAGTTGAAAAAAACATCTGCTGTTCCATAATTATCATCCTTATTTTTTAAATGAATCCTATACGCTGTGTGCCTGACGAAGAATGGGTAATATCTATACCCTCGTCAGACAGATAATCCCCGACATCACAAAGAATTATCGTATCGTTTTCCTCCATATCTTCTGTGCGAAGATTCTGATTCATAAGCACCTGATCAATAATATTTCTTATTGTACGCGCATTGGCAAAATTCGGTTGACGTCTGTAATATTCTGCTATATCGAGAATAAGATTAAGCGCATCATCTGTTATTTTGTATCCGTTTTTGCCTATAAATTTATATGCTATTTCACCCAACTCTTCACGGGTATAGTCGGGGAAGTCAAGAGTAAACTGTATTCTTGACTCAAAACCCGGATTAGCACTGAGCAGGTTTTTCATTTCGTTTTTGTAACCTGCGAGAATGACACAGAATTGACCTCTGTGATCCTCCATTTCTTTGAGCAGAACTGAAATAGCTTCTTCACCGTAGTTTGCATTACCGCCAATCATATTTGAATTAACAAGACTGTATGCTTCGTCAATAAAAAGCAATCCGTTCATTGCTTCATTGATTTTAGCTTCGGTCTTCGGCGCTGTTTCGCCGACAAATTTACCTAATAGTCCTTGCCCGTCGGTTTCAATCATTTTAGCTTCCTCAAGAACACCTGCATCGTATAAAATTCTTGATATAATTCTTGCAACTTCAGTTTTACCTGTTCCGGGATTACCGTAAAAGCACATATGCAGATTAAAGCCGGATGCACCTTTGTTTCTTTTAGCGTAGGCCTTGATTTTCTTTACCATACGCTTGACAGAATCAAGCCCGACAAGCTGCTCAAGTTCTTCCTCGGCAGTCAATATTTTTCTCTCGTTGCCTTCATTTTTTACGGGAAGGTTTATCTTCGAATCCTGTATATATTTATTGACATCAATAATACCAAGCTCTCTGTCATCAGTTCCGATACATCTCATATTCTGACACATAATAACCTGGTCAAGAATATTGCGCACCTCTCTTGCGTTTGCAAAGTTCGGTTCCTTACGCTTCACGTCGGTAATATCAAGGATCCTTTCGGCTGCAGCTTCAGTAACGGAATAACCTCGACCGTTAAGCATAAGCTGCATAATACTACCGAGCTCTGATCTGGAATAATTCGGGAAGTCGAGAGTGAACTGTATTCTCGATTTAAAGCCGGGATTCACCTTAAGCATCTGCAGCATTTCGTTTCTATAGCCGGCAAAAATAACACAAAGCTTTCCTCTGTTATCCTCCATCGCTTTAACGAGGATGTCAATCGCTTCTTTGCCGTAATCTGTACCGTTTATACTTGAATTGTTTCCGAGGGCATAGGCCTCATCTACAAACAAAACACCACCCATAGCGCTGTCAATAACTCTTCTGGTTTTTTCTGCAGTTGCACCGAAATACTCACTTACTAATCCGCTTCGGTCTACCTCTACCACTTTATTGGTGGGCAGAATTTTGTTCTCGTACAGGATATCGGCAATACATCTTGCAACCTCTGTTTTACCTGTACCCGGATTACCGAGAAAGAACATATGAACATTAAGATTATTACTGTCACGGTTCGTAAGGGCGTAAGCCTTTATTTTTTTGATGCTTTCTTTGATATCAGAAAGACCTATCAGTGTTTCTAATTTCCTTTCGCTCTCTCCGATTTTTAACAAATGACTTTTATTTATACCCATAAAACCATAGATATCACTGTCTATCATTTTATTATAGATTTCAAACAGCTCATCTTCAGTTTTATTTGCAAGGAAGTCATGCCCGTCAATTATTTTGTCGACATCAGCATATCTGATTAAAAGCCGCTCAGATATTATTTCATTTATTTCATCGTTTAATGCTACTGTATCATCTTCTAAAACATATAAGTAGTTTTTCCTGAACATAGGTACAATCATAATAACCTCAATAGCAAACCACAGAGCCTTCAGCATTTCGTACAATTCCTCTGTGCCATCAGAAAAAATGTCTACAACATATTTTTTTTCAAGTGCGTTATAAATTCTTGCTACACCTTTGCGCAGATCTGTACTGTAATTAGTCTCTTCAGTGATTTTATATGCGCTTTTTGGTTTTTTCTGATAAACAGTACCGTAAAGATTGTTTTGCTTTATGAATTTATAAATCTTATCGTTGAGCTTATCCAGATAATCCAGCAGATCATTTGCAATAACAAGAAACTCCTCAACAGGTGTTTCACTGTATTCTAAATGCGTTTCAGGAAGATATGCTCCCGGAATGTTGACCTCCGCTCCAATGCCTTCAAGAGTTGCCTTCAGTACACTGTCCCGTTCTTCAGCGTTCTTTTTGATTGCTTGAAAAGATACCTGATATTCCTGTGAATATGGCATAGAAATATACTTGCGGATTTCATCTATTGAGGTGCCGAGACGCTTATGAAACTCTTCTGTTTTGGTTGATGAGCAGACAAACTTCTGAATTCTTTTAAAATCAGGAAAGCGGGCATCGTCTTTTGATTTATATATCTTTTCCGAAACCTCCGCGCCACCGGTTTTTTTTGAAACAAAACGGAAAATTTCAAATAAATTTTGCTGAACTTCAGTGTATTTAAGCTGCGATAAAAAGTTTCGGACCTCTTTTTTTAACAACTCAGTACGGCTAAAGGGTGTTTCAAACATCTTATATCCGCATACTGAACAGCAACAATCCATTTCACTTTCTTTAGTTGCACCACAGCTTATACATTTATACGTTGACATAATCATTCAACTCCAAGTGCTTTTTTTGCCGCATCAAGCGGTGTTGAGTAGAAAATAACAGAGAGTTCGTTTTTAAGATCAGGTCTTAAATTATCGTATTTTTCTTTACTTTCAATGGGAAGCATAATTCTTTTAGCTCCTGCATTTGCAGCAGCAACAAAAATTTCTTCAAGTTCAGTAGTGACAGGCATCATACTGCCTGACATAACAACACGTCCGCAAATGACTAATGAAGGGAGAACAGCACGGTTGGCAAGGCCTGAAAAAAGACCAACCACTTCAGCAACAGAGATTTCATCACTTACGCCTCTGTTTTGCAAGTCATTAAAATACAGACTGTAATCAAAGTCTTCGTATGCGCCTGAAATGATTTTACGGCTATTTTCGCCAAAGTAATTGAATGCTGCCGTAATACTGTCTTTTACGCTCTTGGGCGCTCTTGCAAGACCTTCAACATTCTTGAAGCTGAATACACCTGTACCGCTGATAAGCTTATTTTCAAGGCGGTAAATACCGATTGTGTTAGTAACAGATCTGCCGACGCCGTAAACATAACCGGGATTTTCAAAGCCTTCAAAGATAAGAGTTCCGTTTGCAACTTCGGGAAGAGTTACTATGAACTCTTCCTTTGTGTCAAGGTCGATATAACCGAGGTTGACATCGCTGAATTCTCCGGGAGTCATTTTTCTGAGCTGCTCTTTAACTCTGCGGCGACATTCTATTGCGTATTCCAAAAGTTCGCGCGTTTCTTCTTTTGTCATTGCTTCATCGGGATAAATAAGCTTTGCCATACCGGAGAAGGTTCTGCCTACAGCTATAGTATCACGAGTGTTGAAATCTCTGTTAAGTGTAAAGTATTCGCTGAATGAGTTCGTAAAGTCATATTTTCTCATTGCGTGGCAGAACTCGGAAAGGCAGTCTGATATAAGTCCATAACCTGTTGTGAACAGAGCAGAACGAAGCTTCGGTGTTTCCCAACCGGGAAGATATGCATGTATTCTGTCGAAGAATGCAGAATCGTTATTGAATGCCTCTGGGAAAGGCTCGAACAGATTTGTTGTTCTGAGCATATCGGTGACGCTTCTGAAGGTGTTGCCCTCAAAGGCAATAGAAGCATCTGAGCTTATAGAATCAGCACCTCTTGCAAAGCTACCGTTTGCCATATAGTTTTTCATTGTCTGAACCATATCACCGGAGGCCTGAGTGATACCTGCAACCTCATCAAAAGCAATACAGTCCCAATTACCTACAAGACCGACTCTGCGTGAGGACATATTATAGAACATATTAGATACAGTTGTGGTACCGCTACTCATAAGAATTGAATAAGGTGACAGCTCACTGTATACGTGGGATTTACCGGTTCCTCTGGGTCCGAGCTCAACAAGATTATAATTCTTCTGTATGAACGGAACAAAGCGGAGAAGATAGTGTAGCTTTTCTTTCTGCGAAAGCTCGGATGGCTCGTAGCCTGCACTACGAAGAAGCAGCGCTATCCATTCGTCTTTTGTAAAGTTAGCACGGCTCTCTTTGATTTCATCCAAGTCGAGGTTAGGCATCTGTATCGGCTTAAGAGAGGAAATTTCAAAAGGAGAGTCATACTTAGACTTCTTTCTTTTGATTTTTTTCTTCTTCTTTTTATTACCGAAGATGTCTTCTTCAAATGCTTCCTGCTCATCCTCATCGTTAAATTTTTCCAGACCCACATAGTCTATTTTAACAATGCACCAGATACCGCCAACAAGAAGCTTTTCATTATGTACAACAAGGTCAGACGAAACCTCAAAGGGATCCATTCTGAGATTTGTAAAGCGTGCGACATATTTATCTTCACGGTCATCGAAAACAACAGTTATTTTATCGATTATTGTATGCTGACCGTTTTCTTTTATTTTTGATTTTACATACTCGCTCTGATCAGGACGGACATAATTTTCACTCAGAATTCTCTTGATTTTTGTTATGCCTGTTTCAATAGCATACTCATCATCAGTAGCGCAATACATACCAAGCAGATATTCAAGAACATAAGTAGGTACGTTGGCTCCTTTTTTCATCATATTGGTCAGGTCTTTACGGACTATTTTACCCGGAAAATTATCTAATACTTTTCTGTCAAATTCTGTCATAATACATTCCTCCTGAATCAGAAATCGAAATCGTTTACGAAAGCAATATCTATCGTAAATTCGATTCTGTCGGTTATATTTGTTGTATCCTTTTCGGTTACTGTCAAATAATAAGTTTCAGTCTTTTTAAACTCGATACCCTTTAAGGTAAATCTTGTTCTGAATACACGTTCTGAACCGTTGGCATCTGTTTTATCTGCAATAATTGTTTTGCAATCACTGACAGCGTTGCCGGAAGCATCCGTCATTTTGATTTCATATGTTGTTGCAGCAATCTTTCCGCTTATAGGTTCCGTCTGATAAAAATCCAAAGAGAAGATACTGTTTGAGACTTTTCGACTCTGGCTTATAAGCTGTATCTGTGCATTTTTAACTTCAACGAATTTTTTAGATGTAGAACGCATATTTTTAAATTCTACAACAGGAACTACTAACTCCTGAAGAGAGATTCCGCCGTGAACATAGTTCATGCCACCGCCTTGTTTTTTCATGCGTATGTTTTCCTGAGGGGTAAATACGGTAAGGCCACTGTTCATATGAGTCATCGGAATTTTAATCATATGCTCTGCAATACAGTCAGAATCAGCCAACACATATCTGCGGTCAAGCTCAGTAATCTGTCCTGAGATTATATTTTTTTCAGCCTTATCACTTTCATCAAGAGGCTTGTAAGAGTAAAGGAACCCATGGTCTGCCGTGATAATTATATTAGTACCGCTGAGATCATTGGTGATAAGACGTACAAGATTTTTAAGCTCTGCAATTGCCTGTTCACAAGCATCGAACACCTGATCCTCTGTTGCAGCTTTATCACCGACAGCATCAATTGCATTGTGATAAATGTAAACTACCTTTGCTCCGCTGACTTTTTCACGGCGTTCTGCCTGCTTCATTGATAAAAGATTTTTGTATGTAATGGCAACATTACCATCATATACATTGCGAAGAATTTTTTCTCTGTCTTCGGTGTTGCCTGTTGCCTTGCCGTCACACAGAACTTTTGCTTCGTCTGTAAGCTGTGTTTCTTTATGGGGGAGTAGTGCAGCCATACCAACTTTTGTTACTGAAGGAATGGCCGATTGCATAGATGATATTTTTGCAGAGCCTTTCGTTTCACGGATTAACCGACTTGTAAGTTCCACTGCCACCTCATAGCGTAAAGCATCAGAGATTATCACAAAAACTCGGTTGCCTGAACTTACAGTCGGGCTTACATAGTTATTATAAAAATCTGTCTGTTGTTGTATCCCTGCAAGGGAGGGTGTTTTTACAAGCTCATCAGCAATAAGATTTGTCCATTGACCGGAAAGTTCGGCAAGATACCAGTTTTTATAGAGCTTTTCTACATAATCGGCAACATTTTTATATAAATCTTCAAGTGTTGTGTTCGATTCCTTGAGGCCTCTTCCAAAGGCAGTGTGAAACAGCCTGTAATAATGATCCATCTTGCAGTAGTTGCTTGTGTATTCTTTCCATAGATTTTCATATTCTGCAATATGGAAACCGCCTATATTAGCCTGATAGAACTGCTGCATAAGTGCAACCTGAAGAAGTCCGTCGTAATAATAGCGAACACGCTTATACCATTTAAGTGTCCTGCGCTTTTCAACGGCTGAAACTATATCATCAGCCTTGATAATATTATCTGATATTTCAGACATGTATCTTCTGAGGATACATTCGTTTATACAGGGGAAGTACTCACTGTTAAGCAGATCCTTTACATCGAGGCTGTCAAAGTGTTTTTCAAGCTGACGTTGTTCTTCCACTACACGTGCAAGCTCATAAAGCTCGTTGTCATATTCTGAATGCATCCATTCATTTACAAGAGAATAGCAAAGCTGCTGATGTGCTTCGGAAATATATCTCTCCAGTCCCTTAAGACAGGATGCCGGCATAGTAACAGAAAGTGCCGTCAATAAAACATGAGATGCAAGGTGAATCAAAGAGTTTTCATCTGTATTGATATATCCGGTGTAACGGTTGATAAGCTCCCAAAGAACAGCTTCATTGCCGAATTTGCGGACATTTGTAATAGCCGTGTTTTCTTCTGGGCCAAGATCACCCATAAGTATTGCACGTATGATACCGGGTGCATTGTTGGATCCTGCACCGGTCAATACAGAAAGAATGTCTATATGCATCTGACCCGGTGTAGTGTAGTCACCGCCTAAGGCTTTAAGCTTTGCGATACGCTCTTTGTTTTCGAAAAATTTAGAATAGCTTCTCATTGCTTTTCTCAGCTGAGGAGTTACGGGTATTTTTAACTCCTGCATTCGGATAGAAAGCAAGTCAGCACGGAACTCCTCGCTGTAAAGCTCTATATCAAGCAACCAATTATCACGGATATCTGAGTATGAGATGGGATTATAAACAAGATAGTTACTTTCGGTGTCTGTTTCTGAAAGTAAAAGCTTTGCTGCAAAATTGTTGGTTCCTGTCAATTTCAGAATTTTTACATTTTCAAGGCAAAGCTCATCAACCAGAGAAGAGAATTCTCCCTCAGGATCCTGCCAGAAAATGATACGGCGCTTATAGTTTTCCTGCAAGGGCGCAGAGAAACGCTCCTGTAATGTTTTTTCTATGTTCATACTCATACTCGTTTACCTCGTGTTTATTCAAGCGACATTTAATCGCTTCTGATTTTATATAAAATTATTCAAATAAAGCCTTTATAGCCTCGCTGACGGCAAGTCCTTCATGATAGGTAGAAATAAAGTCATTTGCCCACACTTCATTGTCACCGGGCTTACAGAGCACAGGTTCAAATGTCACAGACAGTGAAGTATCGGTTTTTGCTCGTGCTACAATAGCATATACACTATTCCAAAGAAAAGTAACACTGGAGCTTGCAATTTTAAGAACTCTGTTTTTATGTAATGTGCCGTTTTTCTTTTTTGTTGCAGCGTTTACAATAGCCTCCATCGTCTCCTGATTGTTAATAAGGTTTGCGATTGATATTATAAAATCCTCTCTCTTTTTAAGCTGCTCTTTGTCAAGATATGTAAGATTATCCGTGTCAAAGCGAGGCTCATCATATTGAGGTCCGGTATGCTCCCAAAGGATTTCTTCTCGTGTGAGCTCTCTTGCATACATAGATTCAATTGCAGTGTATGCATCGTATCCGATCCAACCATCTGTTTTTTCTGCTGCGTTTGAGAAATAGGTCTGAATTTTAATTTCAACTCCGTTGCAGTTTACAGTATAACGCTTTCCCTTAGGCCATTTTGAAGCCTTTGCCTGCTCGGTAAGCTTTGAAATATCAAGCTCTCCCATTTTCTCATAAATCTTAAAGTTTTTCATTTTCTTTTCTCCTTTGCTTTTTATTTTATTTTTTCCAGAACATCCTGGAACTTTGCATAATTGACTTTAACACCGTCGTCCAGGTCAATAGAAATCATCTGGTCGGCAAGGTGATGGATTTTTTCTTCGTACTGACCGATTTCAAGAGTCTGATCCTTCAGCTTTGCAATTTTTTTATTAAGCTTTACTCTTTCTGACGGTGAAGCAGATTCAACAGCCTCTTCAGTTACAGAAATCTGTGTGCGGTAGCGCTCCTGCTGCTCGTGAACATAGTCTGTTCTCATACGGGCGAGCAGATCAGGCTGATAGCGGTGCATATAAATAAGTGCCTTGAAGCCGTTTTTCTTACCTGAAGAGAACATCCAATAAATAGGACGCTTCTGATATATCTTCAGATGATCTGCATAAAAGCCGTTTATAAGATAATTTCTGACAACCTCACGTGCTGTACCCTTGCCGCCTAAAGCATCGGCGATAAAACGAAGGTTTTCTTCAAGGGTTTCTTTACCGTAAACAGCTTCAACCCAATTGAAAATTTTATTTGCAAGGTCATCCTCAAAATAATCGTCATCGCAAATGGGAAGAATATTATCAGCATCGGGAATGATTGTTTTGTACTTGCTTTCATCCCATTCTCCGCCTGCATAGGCAAGACCCTCTGTATCAAGTGAATATCTGCCGAAGATACAGCCGACGGCATAAGAAATCAGAGATTTGATTTCTCTTTGTAAATCTGCCTTACGGACAGTTACGTCCTTATCTTCAACCTCGGGAGTAAGTTCACCCTGAAGGCCGTAAATATCGATGAAGATTCTGTTGAGTTCTTCTTCGTTTGCTTTGAGTTGGTTGAAGCAGGCATCGCACTCCGCTTCCCATTCTTTAAATTTATCTGCAATTAATCTTGACATAAGCTTTCTCCTGTACGGAAATATTTGTTAAAAGAAATATTTCTTGTCGTTTGTTTTTCCTTTGCTCTGAACAAGTCTGAGTTTTTCAGCTTTTCTTAAAAGCCTTCGTGCTACCTGATCTGAAACATCCAGAAGTTCTGCAACTGTAACACCGTTAAAGCATTCTTTATCCATAAAACTTTTAACCATAAGGAACAGTCTTTCTTTCTCTTTTTTAGAAAGCTCTGCATCTGCAAATTCAGCAATTCGTTTCAACAGTTCGTTACTTTTTTCCTCGTGTTCGTTACTTTCTGTCCTGTGTTCGTTACTTTTTACATCATATTCGTTACTTTTTGCATTGTATCGTTTTTAAATACAATTGAAAAGTCTTCTTTTTTACGAGATATTCCAACGGTTATCTTCTTATACTTTAATATCAAATAAAACAATTATTTGGATATTTTTATTATGCTGCTAATGTGAGTAATGTGTGACGGTCCAATAAAATCTCTTCTGCAATAATTGTTCCAGTTTCATCGGGTAAACACAATCGAACATCAACAAGCTTTCTATTTTCTACACCAAACCTAAAATACGCAAACAATTTGTCTGCGGAAAAATTATTGGAGTTCAACAAATACCTTTCTTTTAAATACTCCGCTTCAAAATCTGTGGTTTTGTTCAGTATATGTAACTCAATAAATTCGTTGCTTATCACAGGTCTTTTGTGACCGCGTCCATATTCTAATCGTGATACAGAAAGCTCATTGTTGATGTTCATGCCACTTGGAAAAGCACTCGAAATTGCCCATGAAACACCAAACTGACGGTTATGAGGAGCATATTCTGTTGCAAAAAGATTTTCAAAGTCACGACTTCCTGTAAAATGCAAATAATTCCTATATTGATTTTTAATTATCTCTAATATTGCACTTATTTGCCCATCAGTAATATGTCCAACTAATTGTTGTAACATAATTCCTCACTCCTAATTCCTTATTTCAGACAAGCGGGTGCTTTTTGAAATCCCAGGAGGTTTCGAAAAAATCCCAATCCTGTTTGGACATATGGATGTTTTCTTCAACAATAACTTCAATGTCAGTTTCATCTAAAGTCATTATAAGAGGAATAGAGCCTATTGTTCCTGGTTGATTATTCATTGTTGGTTGAATATTTAATAATTCTTTTGAAACTATAGAATTTAACAAACCTTGTATATAAAAAAGCTTATTTTTTGCAAACAAACAAGAACCCCCATTGTCAAAAAGATATCCATAATTAAAAAATCTAAAACTACTATCTCCAGACGTGACTGTTGACCATGTAATACCTTTGTCAAAATAGCATTCTTTGTTTCTTAAATTAGATCCTTTAAAATTACGAAGAGAGTCACCATTAAATTCCCAATTTAAGATATATTCGTTGTTTCCGTACCATTTTCTAAAACTTCCACCTTTATTATACGGAAACCATTTTTTTTCAACAAAATCACATTCTGTTACGTTGAAACCAGTTGGAACAAACATTTTCTCATGTTCAACTTCGTGCCATAATCTTAAAAACAAATCATTATTTCCAGTATCAATACCTTTACATGGTTTAGCATAGTCATAAATATTTTTATTTTTATAACACTCTAAAATTGAAGAACTCACCCAATATGCAATTGGCGAACCAGGGATTTTAGAGAAGTTGGATTGATTCGCCTCATAAAAGTATCCGCAATATTTATTATCAAGTGCTTCAAGAACTTTCTGTTTTTGTACTTCCATGTCACCTTTAAAGTCTTCAAGACGGATATAAAATCCATTTTTATCACTATATTTATTTGTTAAAACAAACGCACAAATATCAACAGTTGCTTCTTTGAAGAAAGCACCTTTTGCCATTTGAATTAAGGTTGAAATGGATTTTTGGTTTATTATATGACTGCGAAGCTCTTCATAAGATTTAATAAACATCCAAACATTGGGAGTCATAAAGCCGGAATAGCCGTTTTCTTTACAGAAAGCGAAATTACGATATATAAACACACTGAACAGGTCACCTTTGTAATTTGCAAAGTGCTGATTTATATAATCTTTAAGTCGAGGACTGTACTTGTTCATATAAGGCGGATTTGTAACTACTACATCGTATTTTCCGGAAAGGATTTCCGCTTGCTTAACAATTGGAAGCAGTAATTCCTGGGTAATATTCTGATATTGCATTTGAAAAATATCATCAGCAAAGCTACGGCTGATAATATCAATCCGTTCATACAGAGCGTTAAAATCAAGCTTCGGAGCGTAAATAGCACTTCCGTATTCTTTTGCATTGTTAAAAACAATACGAAGTTCCTGAATATCTTTACGCAGACTGTCATTATGATTTGCAAAGTAATTAAGGAAATCATCGGTGATAAAATCGGAGTCCTGTATTGATAAGATATTCAAAGGAGTTTCACCGTTTAAAATCCTGCGGTTATATTTTCTTGCCTTCATGGCAACTGCAAAACAAGCAAGCTGTGTTGCACGGTCATCGATATCCAAGCCATATAAATTATTCTCTAAAATTGACTTTGCAGCATCTCTGTCAGACCAACCGCATTCACGGTAGATTTCCAGCAAAATATCAAAAGCATAGCTTAAGAAGTGTCCTGAACCTACACAAGGGTCAAAAACCTTTAACTCTTCCGGTGTTATTTTTTCTTCTACGGGAGTGATTCCACCTTCTTTCGGTGTAATCAAATATGTAAGTTTATCTGCAAGCTGACTTTCGGGATGTCGTTCAATCCAATATTTACCAAGCGAGTTATCCAAGATATATCTTACTACCCAGTCAGTGGTAAACAGCTGAGTAGCGGCGGGAATGTCTTCTTTTTTAATAGTTTTACCATGTAAGGGATCGACAACCTCTTCGTGTTTTTCAGTAATGTAATACTGATACAACCATCCTATAATTTCAACTTCTTCTCGAAAATCTTCCTCGGTAATATCAGAAACCATCTTGCCTATTACGCTGTCACTTCTTAACAAGTTAGCAGGGAAGAGAAGCTCTGTCCAGTTAGAAATTCTTTCAAACATATAGGGCAGACCCTGATTAAGAGCGTTACACTGGGCAATTATAAGATACTTGAAAAGTTCCTCATTCTCCTGTCTGTCAAGCAATTCAAGAACCTTATTGCGGTCAAGAGCGTCAATATCAACGCTCATAGCCTCTTTCATAATTTCAGGCTTGAAGGCACCGCCCTCATCGGTAAAGACACGTACCTTTGAAGGCAGAAAGCCGTTGACCTCCATAAATCGCAGAGCAATAAAACGGTTAAACCAGGTATAAGCTGCTTCCTCCATAACCTGTGTAAAGCCCCTGTGACGGATTTCTTCAATAAGCTGTTCACGCTGCTTGATTTCATCAGGTGTAAGCAAACGGTCACCTACAGTCTTAATGCCTGATTTATTCTCTCCGTCTTCTGTTATCTCATATTCATAGGCTCTTAGCTTTACAGCTTCGATGAGCTGTACTCTTGCCCATATAGCATAATTTTTTATAGCTGTTTTATTCATAATTTAACTCCTTAGTCAGTCCTTTTCATAACTGATCAGATAATATGAAGCACATCGTGTCCGTCAAGCATATCCAGAAGCTTTGTTCTGATTTCTGCAACATACTTTTCAATATCATCTGCATTTTCAAGCTTAACAGTATAGCAGATGCTACCTCTGTTTACAGTTACAGTATCAATGTTTGGTTCATTTACAACAATAAGAGCCTTAAGATACTGCTGTCTTATAGCTGAAATCTGTATCTTCATTGCGTCAAGCTGTGTAAGAGAGTCTGCGTTTTCTGCAGCCTGCTTTTTCGCAGTAAGAGCATTGTCAGCCATAGTAACAATATTCATCTGGTCAACAGATGCACTCTGATGAATTTCACCCATTGCAGCCTGAATTTCAGAATATACATCCTGCTTTTTAAGATCAAGAAGCTGACCGTAAACGAGCTCAATATTATTGATTAAATCGGGAATTTCGTTAATGCTTCTGTAAGGCTTCGGCATATTTAGAATCATCTTTAACTGTGATAGACTTCTCATTGCTTCTGCCTCAGTCTGAAGATAGTCTGTTTCCGCTGAAAGTCGGTTTATGATTGCAGCTGCACTGTCGAAAATTGTCTTCTGATTTTTGAAGAATGTAATTACATCTGCCATATCCTCCATAAGATCAAGCAAGCTGCCTTCAAGAGACACCAGCTTGTTCAGCAATGCGATATTATCTTTTTTCTGACTGAGAAGCTCATTGCAAATGCTGATGCCCTCTTCAACAATTTTCTTATCGGGATAAACACCTGAAGCATAGTGTGTATCAAGCATAGTCTGCAGTTTATTTCTTTCTTCAGTAAAGCCGTCAAGCACATAAGCAATAAGTCCGTCCTCATCCGAAGGCATATTCATAGTATTGAAGTACTCTTTAAGAAGCGCTCTTGCATCGTCCATAAGCTTTTTAGGAATTGCAGTTTTGAATTTTACAAGAGTTTTGTCAATCTCGGTTCTTCTTCTTATATAATCAGGAATACGCTTGTCCGAAGGCTGAAGCATACTGCCACTATACTGCAGATAAATTTTCTGTGCAGCGATAAGAGAGCAGATAACCGCTGCAATGTCGATTTCTCTCCAGCCGTAAGGAATTGCAGAGAAACGACGCTGAATATCACCCATAGAAGTAGGAAGCATTTTAACATTCTGCAGATTAAGATACTGTTCTACCTCTTCAGCAGCCTCTGAATTAGCGATAGTTATGCCGCCACCAATAGCCAACTGCTTGGAATTATTAAGGATATTAAGAAGCTCGGAATCACTGTCATAATTTTTGTTTATGTAACTAAGCTTTGTATATACGCTTTCAACAAGCATAGAAAGTGCATTTTCAATTTTATCCTTTACAGACGAGGATTTTATTACACAGGTTTCACCGGTTACATAAACCTTTGCTTCTGAAATAGCCGATGAAATATAGTCTCTTGCTTCCTTTTCGTACATAGACGCCTGCTGTTGCTTGCCACGGATAATATGCTGAATTGCTTCGGGAAGCTGAGCCACGTTTCTGCCCTTTACATATTTTCTGATTTTGGCTGCATTTTCAAGAGCATCGAAGTAAGGATATCTGTCTGACAAGAGCAAGATAGCTTCATTATCTACCTTTGAGCGCATAAGAAGCATCTGTTCACCTGCAGTATAAAGGTCTGATGCAACTGTAAGAATACGAAGTCGTACGGCACCTGTTAACTGACCTACAGTCGTTTCATCAATTATCTGGTCATAGGGGAAGTCGTACTTGCCGTAACGGAATTTTTTGCTGATATACAAATCACCGAATATAATCTGTGATATTGACTGTATAATAGCGGCACTGTCAACGGGAGTGTTGCGGATATCTCTTTCGATATCCTGCTCATCATCGGTAAGGAAGGTGTATGTATCACCGTTTCTTGCTACATAGTTCTGCGACACCAGACGGTCAAGTGATTCCTGAATATTTTGGCGCATAATGATTTTATCTGCGCGGATATCTTCTACAAGCAACGTTGCAATATTATCCACATTTGATTTTATATCATCAACATAGCGGATAAGATAAAGAAGCTTCAGCACACTTACATCATATTGTTCTATTCCATTATGATTATCAGCAGCAGTCTGGCAACGGTCAATTACACGACGGATAGCACTTTCAAGGAAGGTGTGAACAGTATTATAAAACATACTGAAGGGAACAAGAGAGTTTTCATCCTTATCCTGTATTGCCTGAGCTGCTTCCTGGAAGCCCGAAAGCATGGAACGCTCACCACCCGAAAGATGCTTACCTGAATTTCCGTGTTTACGGATCTGTGCGAGCACATTCTGCATAAGACGGAACTGATAAGGTACAAACGGATAGGTTTCAACAAAATCATGCTCACCTGCATATCCTTTAATATCAAGAACTGCGTCATTAAAGGTGAAAAGATTTTTCAGAACAGCACTGTTTTTGCTATAACTGAGTGAAAGCATATTGGCTGCATTATCTGTTTTAGCAAGAATACGCTTTTTAATAACCTCGTCTACTGAAGATGACGAAAGGCTGAGTCTTGTATTGAAGCGTCCCTGAATTTTAGAAAAGTCATCGCCACTAATTTTGGTAATTGAGTCGATAGCTTCCTGGCTGGTTACCATTACCCAAACACGCCCATCACATTTCGAACCTATTTCTTCGACGATTGTCTGAAGATTAAGCATAAGGCTGCCATCGGAGCCTATGTACTGACCAACTTCGTCGATCATAAAGAGCAAGCGGAAGTTTTTGCCTTTTGAGTCTATGTATTCCTTGATTTCTTTTACAAGCTGCTCAATAGATATATCTGCTGTTTCGGTACCATTGAACCAATTTCGTGCTGCCGTTTCACTCATGTCAAGCACTTCGGTCAATGCTTGTGCAATATCATCTTCAAAAAACGCAAAAGCATCACGGGATTCTTCCCAACTGTCACCGTGTATATCTTCAAACCTTGCTTTGAATTCATCGGTTTTGCCGGATTTTTCTATAAACTGTTCAAGTCTTGCAACCTTAAGATCATCACCGTAAAAGCCTCTGTATTCATAAAACACCTTAGCAAATACTCTTAAAATAGCTGTTTTATCCTTGTTCAATGGACTTTTGGAATCTATATTGAAAAGAATCGTATCTGTGGGCACATTTGCAATACGCTCCAACTGTGCAAACATCATAGGATCGTCAAATTTATCTGAAAAATAATCAACAGCTTTTTTACCGGCAACAGTATCATTTGAAAGAATGTAAGATAACATTTTCAGGAAGTGAGATTTACCGCTTCCAAAAAAGCCGGATATCCAGACACCTATTTTGTCTGTAGGATAGCTGAGAGATTTTTCATAATTATTGAAAAAAGTATTAAAATGCTTTCTGAGTTCACGGGTGATAATATATTCACGAAGTTCCTGTTCTATACTTTTTTCGTCATTCTGCGCTACTTTGATAACACCGTTTATGTCGCGGTTTATATCAGATTTATAAATATGTTGTAACTGCATTTTTTCTCCTCCTGATTTTTATAAAAGGTTGAAGGCTCTGTAATAGTGCCCATCAAGAAATCTTCCGAACAGACATAAATCCTGCCCGTCAAATGTACCTGGGTACAACATAAGAACCGGTATATCTGAAAAAATATGCTGAATATTGTCTAAAATTTTATGAGAACGCATAAACGGATAAACTTTTCCTATTCCTGTAATAAGAAGAACATCACCTTTTTCATGGGTTTCATATTTCATTCTTTCTACAAATGCCTCCGGTGTGGCGACCTTCTGCAACTGCTCCGACAGTTGCTCTTTTCCCTTTTTCTCTTCCATATTCGGAATACTCTTCAGAATTTTTTTGCTTTCGCATATATCGATAAATATTTTATAAAGATCACATTCAATAAGATTAAAAGGCACACCCTTTTTTTCTTTAAGATCGTTGAAGTAGCCTCTGACAGTTATTTCATCCTCTGGATCGTAACAAAACACGTGAATTCCCACTTCGTTGGATAGACCCTTGCTGCTGAGAAATGCATCTTCAGAAAGTCTATCTGAAATTCTATCAAGATTATTTGAAATATTCATATTTTTTCTCCTTATCTTAAACAGTTAAATGCTTGTAAGGCAGCAACATCGTTTTTAAATCGAATTTCATCTTCTAGTTCAGGAACAATGGTAACAGGATTCAATTGAGTTGCTTTTGAGGAGTCAAGGAACTCGCATTCAATAAGAGCTTTAGTCAGAACCTGTTTGATTTTATTGATAGTTCCGTCACTCCATGATGCCACAGAGTCGTTTTGCTCCTGCAATCTGAAGAAGAATAGATTGAGATCTTTTCTGGAAAACTCAAACTCCTGAGTACGGTACTTTTCTCCTATGACCGTCACCATAAAATCCCAGACTATACGGTTATATTTCATCATCGCATATAAGTTTATCTGCTTTGCTACGTCAGTTGTTGCATTCGCTAAATAGTACAAGAGAGTATCTGATTCCAACGCGTCGATTCTTCGCAAGCAAGCATTTGCAATTGATGTGATCATTCTTTCTGTTGGAAACTGAAAGAGGTTTTCCTCTTTAATTTTTTTCAACACGTCATCTTTACTCATACCTTGTAATAATAAAGATGCAACTATTTTAATTTCGTAAAAAAGGAACTGTTCTCTGGTTAAACCACCGTTATATTCACTGTTCATATCTTTTGCTCCTGATTTATATTTGTGACATGTTTTTATAAACGCTAAATCAAAGCTGTTTGATACCAGCTCTACCTTGTTTGTTTTTCATCTTTTTTATCAACGATTTCCATAATGTCATCAAAACTGCAGTTAAGAGCAGTACAGATTTTTCTCAATGTTTCTGTTGTAACAGTTTCATCACGGCTAAGCTTATTCATAGTGTAATGCGTCAGTCCGGCTGCGGACTGTAAATCTTTTTTCATCATATCTCTGTCTAATAGCAGATGCCAAAGTTTTTTATAAGTAATAGCCATTATTTATTCCTCCACATAATATATGTTTGTGAGATAATACAACAAAACAAGTATATCACTTAGTGAAAAGAAATACAACAATAAGTTTGATTTTTCGAACTTTTATTTGAACTGCTGAAAGATACATTTGAATAAGCAACAACTGAGTTCATTATATTACCTCTAACTGCACAAATCAACAGCTGTTGTTGGTGTAGTCCCAATATATGTACTCATATTGTCGTAAAACTAATCACAAGTACATATTTGTTAATGTCATAAACTATGCCGGGGCAAATTATTTATAAATGATTGTATTAACCAAGCGATCAACTACACTGAAACTGTTACTGATAAAATCATTAGTAACACTTGCACTGTTACTGGTTGTTACCGATGGATAAGATTAGTAACACCTTTGTTAACACCCCAAACACCCACCGATAAAGGGCTGAATGATTGTGTTACTGGTGTTACTAATAACCTTATTAAAGCATATAACAGCAGAAAAAGGCATACATATGTAACGTATATACGCATATACAGAGAAAAAGTTTAAATCGCATCAGTAACAGTAACCAGTAACACTGGGATGTAATAATAGCTTTTTCTGTTGTTGCCAGTCGCGATCACCGGCAACATAAAATCAGTTGTAATTGTTGCCGGTTGTTGCCGGTGATAGGTATCGGCAACAGCGACTGGAAACATCTCAACTGGCCACTGCTAAATAGATTATTTGATTTGTTGCCGATGTTGCCGATTGTCTACTTAAAGTTTGTAGGTATAGAAAAAAGGGTTATATAGGTAACGCGTACACGTATATACAGAAAAAGAGTTTAAACCCCATCGGCAACGGCAACCGGCAACAAATAGTCTTGAATAGAAACTATAAATAAAAATTATGTTGCCTAATGTCACTGTTTGTCACCGCATTTGTTATGATATAATACAATTGCAGATACTAAAGATATCGATGTGGACGGATAGAAATAAATATCATCATTTTTACAATATGTCACTAAATGTCAGCATAGCTTACGCTGAAATCAAGTCTAATTACGATACTGACCCTGAAGATGCTGATTTATGTTCATATATAGAACTTACGGAATCTTTTGATTTTGTAGACCTTAGTTATATTGACAGCTTTCTTTCAGGAAGTTCGTTTATTGACTATATCAAAAAAGACGAAAAAGCAAAAATAGAAGCAATATTTAATGCAAAAATGGAAGCGGAACTTAACAGGGAACAGCAACGGAAACAGTCTAATGAGATAAAAAAAGAACTAAAGAAATCGCTTGATGCAATTGATAAAAAATATGATGAAATGGCAGAAGTTATGACTATACTTAGACAGATAATACCATACAATCGTATGTTGGTTTCTTCTTATGGATATTTAATTCCTCTTGAAGATAATTATTTTCGTGACAATCCAAAAACTGTTAGCTTTAAGCATGGTGGACCAATCACTTGTTTTGGTTATATAACTAATGTAATTGGAAAAGACGCATCAACACCGAACACTTCTATTTCACAACTTCAAGGCATCGTAAACAGTACTTTAGTTGAAATTTTGCAGACTGGTACAGAAAGTTTGTATATTGTAAACCCAATTGCAGTCTACTACGGTGAGTAAGAAATTTTAAGTGCAGTAGCGTTGTGAAACTATTGCACTTTCTTTTTTTGCTTCCTCCACACAATGTCCTGTAGTTTAATTATCCGCCTCAAACACAGAGAAATAGGCGCTTTTTCATCCTCACTTGACGCCACTTGACGCCAAGCTCCCATAAATAGGTAAAACCTCCCGTCGGCGAATCGTCGGCGAGAGGGCAAAAATCTTATATTTTAGGACAAAAAAGAAGGGCTTTCAATTCCTTGAAAACCCTTATAGAATGGCGGAGAGCAAGGGATGTGTCTGCTTCGCATCCACCGCCCTCGGCGACCGTTGCTTCGCAACAGTACCCGCCTCACGATTCGTCGCTAAAAACAGTTCACCGAACTGTTTTTTTACGCTCCTCACCCTCTCAGGGTTTGAATCCCTTACTTCTGAACTTAACAAAAAAATAATACCGACGCCTAAAGGCATCGGTATCATTTTTTTGGGGATAAATGACATAGTTGGTACAATCGAAAAAACTGCAACGCAAAAGGTGAAGCGTTGCAGTTAAAATTAATTACTTTTTAGATTTGCCTCTGTTTTTTACAACGGACTTTATTTTTTCTAAATTTATGAGAATTATTCCTGCTATAAAAATGATAAAAATTGTAATAAAACCACCAGCAGCAATTATAGTTGGTTCCTTTATTAATAAATTAACGAACCAAGTTCCGATGTTTTTCTTGTCTACAAAATATGTCCATATAGATAGTGCTGCAACAGTTATAAGGATTAAATTTGTCCATTGAAAAACAGTGTAAAAATTAATCTTCTTTTCTTTAAGAATTATTTTTTCAATGGACGTTAAAAATATAAAAACACCATTGCAAACTACGAGCCCCCATAAAGAAACTAAAAAAACAATTTTTGATATCGGATTAGATGAAAAGTTTTCTAAAGTACTCGTTAAGGCACTGAAACCGCCGAAAACAAGAAAAGCAATTGCGGTAAATATTCCAACTAAAGTAATCAATTGTGAACTCATATCTTTGGTGATTTCATCTTTGAAAGGTTGCAACTTTTTGAATGCGACTCTTTGCAACTCTTCTTCTGATTGCTTTAAAGAGGAAAGCTGAGTAGCGGCAAGACTTATATGGTCATATATTTTCAAAACTACTTTGCGAGTATTTTTTCTTAACTCAACTTCTTCGATATTATTTTGTGCTTTTTCTGTGCGTAAACCATTTTCAAAATCCCAACTAAAGACATATTCAACGAGTTTTTCCATATTGCCTTGAAAATTATGTCTTTGATCATTTTCTAAATTAAAACAAAAAGAACTAATGTTAGCATAAAGTAATCTCTCATAATGTTTTACATAATCTTTAACTTCGCTAAAAACTTTCTTTGGATTAAATGTATTGCTTGGTACAGTTAATTCTATGCAGATGCTTTGCAGAACACTAGACATTTGTTGTATCATAGGACTTGATACATTTTCTGAGACTCCATTAACATCTGGAGATTCTTTTAAAATATTTATTTTAGCCATAGTTATTCCTCGCTAAAAAACGCTTTTATAGATGACGTAGTAATTATTTTATTCGAAGAATTAAAAGCTTCTATCCATGGTGTTTGATTATGTGTTATATTTACCAATGTAGCTGTAGTATGTTCGTTACACTGATTAACAATATCTTCTATTATTTTTTTATCAGATTCATCTATTGAATAATACTGTCCATTAGTGCCTCTTGATGGAATAGGCGAATTACCAAATATTTTATACTCATGATACACCGACGGAACAACAGGACCTAAACTCCAAGCTTGGATTTCATCGTTAAAACAAGCACTATTTTTACTTACTAAAAATTCAGCTTGAACAAAGTATAATATTTTTTGTACTCTCAAATTACTAACTGTATTTTTATTATCCCAAGAATAGTCTATAACATATCTTGCTATATCCAAAGCACTATACAAATCGACACTTCCTTTCATAGTAAATTTTATTCTCCCCCTAATAATATTCTATTATATTCTTTTCGTCTAGTCAATACTTAAGCACTAAAATCAAACTCGTGTAGGATTACAATAGATGTGTTACAGTAAACGAAAAAAATAATGACGAAAGGAAAATCCTGTGTTACAGTTAAGTTGCCGAGACAAAACGAACAGGAGGATTAACCAATCGTCATGACAACTGTAACACAAATAATGAAG
>JAZLAJ010000052.1:0-5123 GCA_045613145.1 Acutalibacteraceae bacterium | reverse complement strand
CCGCCGAGGTAAACTGTGATTTCATTTTCACCTTGTTGCAACTTATCTGTTACATCAAATACACTGTAAAATACCGTCTTTTCATATACACTTTCGCCCGGCTCAAAGTAGGTGTCGTGAGCCTTTGTGCCGTTGATATGAAGCTCAAACAGACCAAGACCGCTGACAAATATTTCTGCCTTTTTGAAGGTATTGTCTATGGTAAAGGTCTTTTTCAGCACAGGTAAGTTAGTGTAATTTTCGGGAGCAATCCATTTAGCTGTGAAATTTTTATCCGACATTCAAGCTGCCCCTTTCAGAATAGAAATTTTCAATTATATGATAGCATATCAGATGCCGAAACTGTACGACATTTTTGTCGAAAAGATGTCGTACACCTTTGGGGTTAAATGGTATATTATAAGCTTGTATAAATATTCTGAAAGGCGGTTAAGCAATATGTCAGCATTTATTCAGAAAGTAATAGCAATCATTACAACACTCATAACACTTTTAGGCTCGGTTTCCTTGCCCTCTCTTTGTGGCAAAGAAATTCACCGTGTTTTCACCGATGATTTTTCAGCCGACAATTCCTATTATACCTCTACGGCAGGGTACAGAATAGAAAAAGGAAGAATCCAGGTTGATGCCAAGCCTGAAAATATAGTCTGCCTTAAGGACTATGAATGGTGCGAGGCTACATACGAGTTTGATATGAACTTCAAAAATGTTCCCGAATGGGCAGGTGTGCAGTTCAATCTTCAAAGCCCCACCGACAACAGAGATACATCGGGTTATCTCTTTTATGTCAGAAAAAGCGGCAACTGCCGTATTTACAAGGCCGGCTACGGTATTATTGCAAAGGGATACATTCCCACAGTTGATAAGAAAATCCATGTTAAGATTGTAACGGAAATCGGCTCAATCAAGGTCTATGTTGATTACAGTCCTGTTCCCGTACTCGTTGCCGAGGATGATACCTTCTGCTCAGGCTATTTTGCTTTTACGGGTATCAACGGCTCTGAGGCTTATTTCGACAACCTTGAAATTACAGAGTACAAGTCAGAGGGTACGGTTAAAAAGGTTGAAATCACAGAAAACTGTATTTCCGTAAATCAGAATGATGAGCTCAAAATGAATGCAAAGGTATATCCTCTCCACACAGAGAATCCCGACCTTAAATGGTCTGTGACAGATTTGTACGGCAACGAAACCGACCTTGCCACCATAACTGATGACGGTATTCTTAAAGCAAGCAGCCTATACGGTGCGGTAAAGGTCAATGTCTGCTACGGTCAAGATGAAAGCATCTGCGACAGTACGGATATAATAATCAACAATGTCAAGAGTGAGATTGCACCCAACGAAAATGTAAGAACTGAAAAGATTTCTGTCTGTGCCGAGAAAAACGCAAGAATTATGGCTGTGGGCAAATCAGTACAGATGAACTGTAGCTTCTATCCTGCAAATGCAGGCGACAGAGATATCGAATGGTCGGTTGCGGGTACAGATAACAAAGAAACAAATCTTGCCCTTATCGACAGAAACGGACTCCTCACGGCTCTCTCTGACGGTACAGTAAAGGTCACAGCAAGGGTTAAGGGTACCGACATTTCTTCATCCTGGGTTATGACTGTCGGCAGGATTACCACAAACGGTATTGACAATATAAAGTCGATGAAATTTGCTTTCTTTGCTCACTATGTAAACGAGCTTTCCTGTGATGAAAACGGCAATGTTGCCACCGATATAAACAAGCTTGCAAACACCTTCAACGCTGATGTCTTTGCCGATGAAATGGCAAGGATGGGCGTTCAATATGTGGTATTCACCGCATGGCATTTCAGAATGATCGCTCTTTATCCGAGTCAGGTTATGAAAAACTGGGGTATGGATAACCACACTACCGAAAGAGATTTAATCGGCGATATGATAGACGCCGTGCAGGAAAAGGGCATTAACGTTGTCCTTTATACTCATGCCTATGACGGATATGATTTCGCCACAGTAGAAGAAGCACAGAAGACCGGTTGGGGCAACACCACAATTTATCCCTATCCCGACAGAGAATCCTTTGATTTTGAAAAGTGGAACAAGTTCATAAACGAGGTTTACGGCGAGCTTATGGACAGATACGGCGACAGAATTATGGGTGTATGGAGCGATGAGGGCAATAATCAGCCTGACGGTATGAGTGCATCTGTTGACTTCACAGCACTTAAGAATAACCTGCTTTCAAAAAATGGCAAGCTCATCACATTCCAGAATGTTTATTACAGTCAGTACGGAATGGATATAGCAATTAAAGAATGCTGGCATTGGGCAGAATTTGCAAATCCCGACGGCAGTGTATGGCCTGCGTATAAAAACAAGGTGCCCGCCATAGTCTTCGGCTCAAACTGGTGGAGTCAGGGTACAAACGAGAAAAACACTGTTACATATACTGCTGAAGATATTTACCGTTATCAGGTGCTTCAGTCGGCAGTCGGCGTGACAGGCGGCGGTATTCAGTGGGCATCAGGCCCTCTTTACAGTGAAAAGGGCGGCTTCCAGAACGGTGTAAGTGAAACTATGGAAATTGTAAATCAGTATCTTAACCCCGTTTCCTGGACAGTTAAAAACACCTTGCCGAGTACATCTTATACTACCGAAGACGGTGCAACCGTCGGTACTATCGACTGCTTTGTTGCAACTCAGAGTCTTGACGGAAAGAAAGAGTATATCCATGTATTGAAGCCCGAATCAAGCCTTATTGACGGCGGCACATTGACATTACCTCTTCCTTCTGACGGAAAAGACTTCACAAAAGCAGTTCTTGCCATTGACGGCACCGAGCTTACTCTTGAAAAAACAAGCAAAAACATTATAATTAATTTACCTGAAAATGTATCTTGGAACAGCGTAGATACGGTAATTGAATTAAGCTAAGAATATACAGGAGAATCAATTATGTTATTCAGCGGTACAATTTTCAACAAAGCATATTTCAGAACTGAAACTTTGGGTAAAACCGAAACAAAATACAAATCAGATAAAAGCGGCTGCAGAATTATCAATATACCCTATGACGAATACATCAGCGAAAACGACATTCCTCAAGGTGCATTGATTTGTAATTTATCCGAGGAGAATTCAGGTGCAGAAAATGCCCGGATCATTCAGTCACAAATTGATATAGCATCTGCAAAAATAGCAGGCGGAACAGTTGTTATACCGAAAGGCAGATATAAAACTGCAAGCATAGAGCTCAAAAGCAATACCACTCTCTTCGTGCAAATGGGTGCGGAGCTTATATCGGTTAGTTGCGATGAAAATGAGAATTCGGACATAAAGCTTGAAAGCGGAGTTATTATTGCAGATAATGCAAGCAATATTACAATCACAGGTGGCGGTATAATCAATGGTAGCGGTGAAAGCTTCACCTTTGAGCCTGATTGTGAATACCCGTTATACGCCTTGAAATGCTTCAACCTTTACACAAGAGTAATCCAAAGCCGTAAGCGACTTCGCAAAGGTAAGCCTGTAAAACGCTCAAGTGTGATTCATCTGAAAAACTGCAACAATGTCAAAGTACATAACATCATCTTAAAGGATTCTGCAGGCTGGACATTCAATCTTGAAAACTGCAAAAACGCTGAGATTTATGATTTTATTATTGATAATCATATGCACGTGGCAAACACAGACGGCATTGACATTTCAGGTAGTAAAAATGTAAAGATTCATCACACTTTTATTGCAACTGCCGATGACGGTATTGTTTTAAAGGCTATCGAAAATCCTATAAATAAGGTTGATATCAGCAATTGTATTATTTCAAGCTTTGCTAACTGCTTCAAAATCGGCACTGAAACGCAAAAGGATATCTCCGATGTCAGCATACGAAATTGTTACTTCTTTATGCCTGACGGAATAACAGGCGGTTATGCAGGTATTGCCATAGAAACCGCAGACGGCAGTAATGTTTCAGATGTATTTGTTTCTGATATTGAAATGGATGGTGTCAGCTCTCCGCTTCTCATATGGGCAGGCAACAGAATGAAATACGGCAAAAATAAAATCGGCAGGATAAAAAATGTTACAGTAAAAAATATCACCGCAAATAACATTGAGCTTCCATCAGCTATCAACAGCTGTAAAACTGAAAACGATGAAAACTGCATCAATAATATTAAGCTTGAAAATATCAATGCAACATACAGAGATACAAAGGAAAGTCTTTCGATTTTGAAAAAGGTACCCGAGCACTCATTGAAGGATTATCCGGAAATAACAAGGGTTGCACACATTTATTTCCGTTCCCACGAGATGAGCAGATATTGGGATTTACCCTGCTACGGACTTTTTATAAGAAATGCTGACAAGGTTGAAATCAAGGACTTTGAATGTACACCCCGAACAGTAAATAAGCGAGTTAAAATACACAGAATTTAACAGGTGATTATTATGACCAACGACAAGTATTATCTTAAATGTATAACCTTCGGCAGAGCCGCAGAGGGACTTCGTGCTGATTTTCAGAAGCAGCTTACAGAAATGCAGAAGGATATCGGCTTTGAATACGTACGCTTTCACGGACTTTTCCACGATGATATGGCAGTATATAAAGAGACCCACGGCAAGCCGCAGTTATGGTTCGGCTACATAGATAAGCTCTTTGATTTTCTTCTCGATAATGGATTGAAGCCCTTGCTTGAGCTTGGCTTCGTACCCACAGAGCTTGCTACTGTACCTAATACGGTATTTTGGTGGAAGGCTAACGGCTGTCCGCCCAAGGATTATGAAAAGTGGCATTTTCTTGTTAAAGGCACAGTCGAGCATTTAGTTGAAAGATACGGACTTGAAGAGGTCAGAACTTGGTACTTTGAAGTGTGGAATGAGCCGAATTTAGGTTCTTTTTGGAGAGGCTCTCAGGAGCAGTATTTCAAGCTTTATGAGGTTTCCGTAGATGCAGTAAAATCTGTATGCAAGGATTTCCGTGTCGGCGGACCTTCAACAAGCGGTGCTGATTTCAGAGAGGATTTAGGCTA
The DNA here is from genome assembly GCA_045613145.1 of Acutalibacteraceae bacterium. Taxonomy (GTDB): domain Bacteria; phylum Bacillota; class Clostridia; order Oscillospirales; family Acutalibacteraceae; genus UBA6857. The sequence goes on along the minus strand of JAZLAJ010000052.1, from coordinate 114 downwards.
TCTCAAGGCATTTATAAAATTCTGCGAAGAAAACAAGCTCCCCGTTGATTTCTTCACGGCTCATCCTTATCCTACCTATTGGCCCCTTGATACAGACGGCAACGAGCATATGGG
>JAZLAJ010000051.1:0-16339 GCA_045613145.1 Acutalibacteraceae bacterium | reverse complement strand
CCCTAAAAGGGGTACTGAATTATATCATAGCATTACACGCCCCACTACCCGTGAACGGATCGAAAACTTTTAAATATTTGTTTTTGCTATTCTTTTAGACTGCTACTAACAATGTTCGGCTTGCATAAAGCTCGCCTGTTTTATTGTAGCACTACTCGTTTATTTGCCCCCAGTAGAACTGGGGGTTAATTCCACGCATAAATGCACCAATAAGAAAAAGGGAACGGTGTGTGCCGTCCCCTTTAATGCTTTATTTACCCTTGATCAGCTTACTGAAATCACTGTTAAAGAAATTTTTCGTAGAATAAGGTATTACCACCGTCTCAGTATATCCCTTCGGATGAACTGAACAGAAAATAAATCCGTTCTGCGAAAGTGCACATGCAGACTCATAGAAGGTCTTGCCGATACCGTCGGTGTCATCGGGAATTCCGATAGCGGCATCCTCACCCCCCAGAAGGCTTTCATAATCATAGCCGCTGTAAATACGGTAAATCACTTCGTATACCAGATGATACTCAGCGTCGATTATCTCCTTACTCGAAAGGAAGGCGCCTGTTTCCACATCGATAATGTAGCCTTCGACAGTTCTTTCAGGCAGAATGATGAATTCCTCCTCCTGTGCTTCGGATGTCTTCGTCTCAGGCTTATACTGTGAAAGTCCCTCCACGATGGAAATATATCCGTCACGGTTGTAGGTTACTCTTGCCACAGCGTGAGTAACAAAGGGAAGATCGGCCTTCTTTCCGCCTTTTTTAATAAACCTTTTGTAGTCCTTTTCTGCACTCTCACACTGAAGAGTGTAGTTGTTTATAAGCTCAGCATAAAGTCTGTTGACTTCCTTTTCACCCTCAGTATTACCCTTGAAAAGGGGATACTCCACATTATACTCCGCATAAACGGTACCGTCCTCAGCTACTGCCTGTATGTTCTTGTACTCGATGGTGTAAGAAAGCTCATTTTCACCGCTTTCGTCCTTTATCATAAAGCCTGTGTCATCGAAAACAGCCTCGTGCGAAATACGGCTTAAGCTCCATGGAAGCTCACCCTCTTTTACCTCTGTCTTTTTGTCGAGAATTATGTATGCCTTCAGATAATCTCCGTCTGCCTTCTCAGCGCTTCCGTCGAAAAAGCTGCATTCCACATAATAGCTTCCGTCCTGTATACGCTTGGAGGAGCTTACATCAGCCATCACAGAGGAGCTGAAGCTCTCATCGGGAGTGTTAGCGAAATAATACTTACCGTCATAGTAATAGAAATTCTTTTCATTGACATTATGATTTATGTCAAAGCCGAAGGTAGCCAGAATCTTATCCACCTTATCACCCTCGAGTGCATAAAAGCTGTAGTCTCCGTTCTCATTGGCGAAGCGGCCGTTAGGATCAGTTTCATTCACCGTAATTTCAGCTGCTCCGTAAAAGCGGCTGTAAAGTCCGCCTGCATCATAGGGACGCAGAAACTCCATAACATCCACGATTACATCCTTCTCACGGTCAAATCCGCTGTAGGCTATCACGGAGATTTTAGCAAGATAATCCTCAAGCTCTGATGTTTCCGAGGCAGAAAGGCCCGAAAGAGCCATAGCCATAACACTGTCCTCGTCCTTTTCGAAAACATCGGTGCTGAGACTTATTCCCACCAGTGCCGCCATCACTGCAAAGACGACAGCCATAACAGAAACAATGAAATTAAATGCTCCCTGCTCTTTGCGGGACATTTTTTTCATTTTCTTTCTTTCTCTCTGCAGTGAAGCTATGCTGTCTTCTTCAGTGACGGAAGGCTTATCTTCTCTCATTAAAGGCACATTCTTCTTTAAAGGAACTTCTTTTACAGGTGCTTTCTTTAAGGGTTCTTCCTCTTTATACACAGGCGGCGCGAACTTTTCCTCTGCTTCATCTTCATCGAAGGATTCTTTCTCGTCGGAATTAGAGGAAATATCCACGAAGTCGCCTAAAGCAAGAGAAACTATTTCTTCGATATCTTTTTCTTTTTTCACTGCCCCTGCTACGGGAGTGTCACATTCGGGGCAGACAGTAAGGTCATCGCTGAATATATTTGCACAGTTTTTACAAATCATTTCTTAAACTTCCTTTTCTCAGTATTATGTCCCCTCTTAAATAAGCTCGAGAAGCTCGGTAATGCTTTCGATTTCTGCGACAGTATTCTGTCCGAGACCCTTACCCTTAAAATCACCGTAGTTCATTCTCACTACCTGCATATCGGCACCGAGAGCGCCCTGAACATCATTTACGGGATGGTCACCGACGTAAAGTGCTTCTTCATTTTTCACACCTGCACGTCTGATTGCTTCATCGAAGATACGGCGGTCAGGCTTATATATTCCGATATCACCGGAAACCACTACCACATCAAACATTTCTCTGATGCCCGCTGTGTCGAGCTTAATGTTCTGAAGTGAGGACACACCGTTAGTGATGCAGCCTAAAACATAACCTTTTTCCTTGATAGTCTTAAGTACATCCAAAGCTCCGTCAAGCATAACGATGTGCTTTCCGAAATCAAAGTTAAAGGAATCGTAAAGCTCCTGTAAGGGAGGATGATTTTCCCATTTCCACAGGTCGATCATTTCAGGGAAATAAACCTCTCTGTCCTTATATCCTCCGTCTACATGCTCTTCCATCTCATCGAGCTTCTGAAGTCTCTCCTCTTCACTGATGTCAGGAAAATATTTAGTAAGAAAGGCTTCACAGTAAAGTCTGTAAGCACCCTTTCTGCTCTGAAGAGTATCGTCAAAATCAAAAAATATGGCTTTTACATTTAATTTGCTCATTTTTCTACGCTCTCCTTATAAATATCTTTCGCTTTCATTATATCTTTACTTACTGCCTCTTTCAGCTCCGAAAGAGACGCAAACTTTCTTTCTTCTCTTAAAAATTTCAGAAGGCTCACTTCCACGTTTCTGCCGTAAAGGTCACCCTCGAAATCAAAAATACAGGTCTCACTTCTGAGACTTTCACCGGACACCGTAGGCCTTATTCCTACATTGGTCACTGCTGAGTAATACCTTCCGTCAAGCCTTACCCTCGAGGCATAAACCCCGTATTTCGGGATGATGAAATCCTCAGGAAAAAACTGATTGATGGTAGGGAATCCCATTTTATGACCTATACCGTCGCCTCTTTCCACAGTGAAATCATAGGTGAAATAATCACCGAGCATAGCATTTGCCTTTTCCATTTCACCCTCACTGATAAGCTGACGGATTTTCGTGGAGGAAACTGTCTGCTCACCGAGATAAACGGGTGGAAGTGAGTATACACTGATGTTTTTCGGTGTAAGCTCTTTTTTAAGGGTTTCGGGACTTCCCTTTCCGCCCTTGCCGTAATGGTAATCGTAACCGCATACTACTACCTCAGCATTAAGCTCAGTTAAAAGAACCTTTTCTTCAAATTCTTCAGGCGAATAATTCATCGCCCTTTTGAAATCAAAATCGTAAATTTCAAATCCCATATCTTTGAGAACAAGTCTCTTTCTCTCTTCACTTAAAAGCATAGGAGGGACATTCCCTGTCAGAAGCTTACGGGGATGAATATCGAAAAGCATTACCACGGGAGTAAGACCTTTTTCTTCTGCTTCTCTGAGTGTTTTACCCAGAACTGCCTTATGACCCAGGTGTATACCGTCGAAATAACCCAGAGCAACTGCCGTGCCCTTAGATTTTTTCTGTTCGCATAACACTTCTCATAACCCCCTTTGCTTATTTGTTTTAACCCACAAAAACTCTTTTTACCTTAAGCTCTGTTATTTCCCCGTCTATTTCACCGATACCGAGAAATTTCCCTTCCGGTGAGTAAACATTGTAGAAGCCCGGCTCTTTTTTTCCGCCGAAGCGACCCGTATCAAGACCGCCGCCGTTCGAAAAGCGCTTCGCCTGCGGAGCGGTAACCCTGATAGCGGGATATTTAATGAAGGAATCCACGGGCATAAGCGCCTCGGAAAGAGTTCCCTCATCCTTCATTTTTTCTAATTCACCGAGGGTATAGCACCTGTCGATGGTAACACCGTTAGCCTTTATTCTGCGAAGAGAGGTCATAACGGCACCCGTTCCCAATTTCTCACCTATATCGGAAATAAGCGAGCGGATGTAAGTACCCTTAGAGCAGTGAACCTCGATTTCATATTCATTTTCTGCATCGTCCGTAAGAGCTATAGAGGAAATGTGAACCTGTCTTTCCTCTCTCTCTATCTCTATGCCCTGACGTGCAAGCTCATAGAGACGGACACCGTCTTTTTTTATGGCTGAGTACATAGGCGGAAGCTGTAAAATGTCGCCCTTAAAGGACATAACAGCCTTTTCAACCTCGTCTCTGCCCACATTTACTTCCCTTTCGGAAAGAACCTTACCCGTTATGTCGAGAGTATCTGTGGTTTTGCCTAAAAGGAATCTCGCCCTGTAAGCCTTATCGTGGTCAGAAATAAGCTCGATAAAGCGGGTGGAGTGGTCCACGGCGATGACCATTACCCCTGTCGCCATCGGGTCAAGAGTACCTGTGTGACCGACCTTTTTTGTGCCGAAAATTCTGCCGAGTCTTTTAGCGGCAAGAAAGGAGGTCATACCTTCCTCTTTATCCAAAAATACAAAGCCTGTCACACTGTCACTCCCTTATCACATAAGATTTTCCGTAATGTATTCAATAACCTTTTTCTTCGCTTCTTCCACAGATGTGCTGAATTCACAGCCTCCTGCTCTTATGTGTCCGCCTCCGCCGAAATGAGCGCAGATTAAAGAAGCGTCATAATCCTCGCTTGTACGGACGGAAACACCTGTTTTTCCACCGTCCTCTTCCTTTACGGTGATACCGATACCTACACCCTCAATCTGCCTTGTGATAGGCTTGATAGCGTCGAGGGCGGACTTATCCACACCGCAGTCGGAGAGCATCTTTTTCGTTACACTGATAACCGCAACCTTGCCGTCACAGAACATTTCGAGATTTTCGTAGCAGAGCTTTTCGAGCATAATGCTTCCGAAAGTTTTCGTATCAAACATTATTTCGTTGATTTTACTGTGAGCAGCACCGCAGGCAATCAGCTCAGCGGCAATAAGATGTGTTCTGGGTGTAACATTGGAATATTTAAAGCAGCCTGTGTCTGTACTTAAGCCTGTATAAACACAGGATGCTATATCACTGTCTACGGAAACACCGAGAGCCTTTATCACGAGATATATTATCTCACAGGCAGATGCACTGTCAGGCTCTACATAGGTTTCCTTTGCGTAAAACCTCGAAGACTCGTGATGGTCTATTGAAAGATCAATCCTGTCACCGTATTTTTCTCTGATGCTGTCACCTAAAAGCTTTATTTCGGCCACATCCACACTGACTATGAATTCCTCATCGAAATCCTCCTCAGCGATGCCCTCATAAAGATAAGCATACTTCGAAGGGATTTCATCGTTATTGAGAAGCTTCGCCCTTTTTCCCATTTTCTTAAGGGCTCTTAAGAGAGCGAAGCCGCTTCCTAAGGTGTCACCGTCAGGATTACGGTGAGTGAGAATGAGGATATTATCAGCTTCTTTCAGCTTTTCCACAACACGGGAAAACTCAATTTTCATCGTCTGTTCCTCTTTCACTTCTGCCGTTTTCCAGCTTTCTGAACATATTGAAGCCCTGCTCTATGGAGTCATCGGCAACAAATTTAAGCTCAGGTGTTTTTCTTAAGTGAAGTCGTGAACCGACCTCTCTTCTGATGTAGCCTGTAGCTGCAGTAAGACCCTTTACGGCCTCCTTCGCTGAGTCGATGCCCTTGATATCACTGACATAAACCTTGGCAAAGGAAGCGTCTGAGCTTACCTCCACACGTACTACCGTGAGCATTTTACCCATAACTCTCGGGTCCTTGAGCTCTCTTATAACAGCAATAACCTCACGCTTTATATCTTCGGATACACGGTTAATTCTGAATCCTGCCATTATATTTCCTTTCTAAGAGATTAATCTCTTATCAGTCTCTGTATTCTTCCATAATAAAAGCTTCGAAGATATCGCCTTCCTTGATATCGTTGAACTTATCAAGACCGATACCGCATTCAAAGCCTGTAAGCACTTCCTTTACGTCGTCCTTGAAACGGCGGAGTGAAGAGATGGAGTCCTCTGTGATAACGATACCGTCACGTACTACACGGATGAGAGCACTTCTCTGTACCTTACCCTCGAGAACGTAGCTACCTGCGATCTTACCTGCTGAGGAGAGATTCATTACTGTTCTTACTTCTGCCTTACCGAGGATAACCTCACGGAACTTGGGAGCGAGCATACCCTTCATAGCTGCTTCGATTTCTTCGATGCAGTCATAGATTATACGGTACATTCTCATTTCTACCTTGTCACGCTCTGCCAGAGACTGTGCATTACTGTCAGGACGTACGTTGAAGCCTACGATGATAGCGTTTGAAACTGATGCGAGCTGTACGTCGCTTTCATTTACGGCACCTACACCGCCGTGAATAACATTTACTCTTACCTCTTCGTTGGTAAGCTTTTCAAGGTTCTGCTTAACAGCTTCCACTGAACCCTGAACGTCAGCCTTGACGATGATGTTAAGGTCCTTCATTTCGCCTTCCTTGAGAGAAGAGAAGAGATTATCGAGAGTAACCTTCTGCTGTGCGCCCCATTCAGCCTGCTTTGCGTCGTGCTTCTTCTTTTCGACAAGCTCTCTTGCGAGCTTTTCATCGGAAGCTACGTCGAAGGAGTCACCTGCATTGGGAGTGGTGTCAAGACCTGTGATTTCTACGGGAACTGAAGGTCCTGCAGTCTTTATTCTCTGTCCTCTTTCGTTAGACATAACTCTTACACGGCCTACTGACTGACCTGCCACAACGATATCACCTGCATTGAGAGTACCGTTCTGAACGAGAAGTGTAGCGATAGGACCGCGGCCCTTGTCGAGTCTTGCCTCGATAACGACACCCTTAGCGGCTCTGTTCGGGTTAGCCTTAAGCTCTGCCATTTCAGCTACGAGAAGGATGGATTCGAGAAGTGAATCGATACCGAACTGTGTCTTTGCGGAAACGGGAACACAGATGGTTTCACCGCCCCACTCTTCGGGTACGAGACTGTATTCTGTGAGCTGCTGCTTTACTCTGTCGGGATTTGCACCCTCTTTGTCCATCTTATTGATGGCTACGATAATCTGAACGCCTGCAGCCTTGGCGTGGTTGATAGCTTCGATGGTCTGAGGCATAATACCGTCATCGGCAGCGACTACGAGAACTGCGATGTCAGTAGCCATAGCACCTCTGGCACGCATAGATGTGAATGCGGCGTGACCGGGTGTGTCGAGGAAGGTGATCATCTGACCGTCAAGGTCAACTCTGTAAGCACCGATATGCTGTGTAATACCGCCAGCCTCGGTAGCAGTAACGGATGTATTTTTGATAGCGTCGAGAATAGATGTCTTACCGTGGTCAACGTGACCCATAACAACTACAACGGGGTCTCTGGGAAGAAGGTCTTCCTCGGTGTCCTCGTGGTCGTCGATAATTCTTTCCTCGATGGAAACAACTACTTCCTTTTCTACCTTTGCACCGAGCTCTGTAGCTACGATTTCAGCTGTATCGAAGTCGATGGTCTGATTAACTGTAGCCATAACACCGAGCTTGAACATTTCCTTGATAACCTCGGCAGCTGTTCTTCTGAGAAGCTCAGCGAGCTCACCTACAGTGATTTCCTCGGGGATTTTAACTGTAAGGGTTTTCTTCGCTCTTTCAGCAGCAATTCTCTTAAGTCTTTCTGCCTCTGTTTCTCTCTTTGAGGAGCGTGTACCCTGCTTTCTGTACTGCTGGCTCTTCTGCTTTAATTTCTGCTTGGTTGAGCCCATTTCGTGGTCACGTCTGCCGCCCTGTGAAGCCATTTCGTCGTACTTTTCGTTGTACTTTTCGAGGTCAACGTTACTGCTTCTGGTGTCAACGTGTCTCTTTTCTCCCTTGGTACGGGACTGAATGAGCTTTTCCTTCTGTTCCTTTTTGGGCTGCTGAGGAGCGGGAGCCTGAGCTTTTTTCTCTTCTGCTTTATTTTCGGATTTCTTTTCAGCTTTAGGAGCTTCCTTTTTACTTTCAGGCTTTCTTTCAGCTTTTTCAGCCTTTTCAGCCTTGGGAGCCTTCTTTTCTGCCTTGGCTTTCTTTTCTTCCTTCTTTTCGGGCTCAGCCTTCACGGGTGCTTCTTCAGCCTTCTTTTCTTCTGTCTTGGCTGCCTTCTGTGCTTCGCCTGCAGCGAAGTATGCGTCGAAGGAAGTAACCTCGTTTGTCTGTGTTATTGTTTCGAAAATATAATCCAGCTCTCTGTCCTCGAGAATGGTTGTATGCTTTTTGGGTTCGTCAGAAATTTTAGCCAGAATTTCTATAACCTTTTTACTTGTGCTGCCGAAATCCTTGGCAACCTCATGAATTCTGTATTTTTCTCTGGGCATAGTATCAATCCTTTCTGCCTGAATTGTTCGTGTATTTATCTGCTGCAGCTTTTCCGAAGCCTTCGTCGTCGACACTTATTACTGCCGCCTTTATTCCGATAGCCTGTGAAAGCTCGCCTGTCTTATAATCAGTGAAGAGTACGGGAATGTTTTTTCCGCCGTAGCTGCAGGCGTGGGTAATTTCTCTTTTAAGCCTTTCAGAGCCTTCCGAGGAAACAATGACGAGCTTCGCCTTATTCTTTACCACGGAAGAGATAACCGCATCGTGACCTGTGCTGAGCTTACCTGACCTTCTCGCCATACCTAAAAGAGAGAGAAATTTATCATTCACCTTTTTCCATCTCCTGTCTCATCTTTTCAGTGACTTCATCGGGAATGACGCAGGAAAGCGCTTTCTGAAATCTCTTTGCCTTGACAGCCTTTTCGAAGCACTCGGTGTTTCTGCACACATAAGCACCTCTGCCCGGCTTTTTACCGACGAGGTCAAGACTGATTTCATATTCTTCCTCAGCATTTTCACCGTCGGTCTTTATTTTGGTTTTGACCACTCTGACAAGTTCTCTCTGAAGGAACATTTCACCGCAGCCTAAGCATTTTCTCATGGGCATTTTTTTATTCATTCTTTTGCCCTCTCATTCTTAAATCTTATTCGCTCACTGCGCTCAGAGGCTTGATGTCGATTTTCCAGCCTGTGAGTCTGGCAGCGAGTCTTACATTCTGACCCTTATTACCGATAGCAAGAGAAAGCTGACTGTCGGGAACAACCACTCTGCAGCTTTTGGGACTTTCGCTGATAACCTCAACGGAAAGAGCCTCTGCGGGAGCAAGAGAAGCGGAAATGTACTTCTCGGGTTCTTCGCTGTAAGAAACGATGTCGATTTTTTCACCGCAGAGAGTTTCAACGATGTTGCTTACACGCTGACCTCTGGGACCGATACATGCACCTACTGCATCTACGTTTTCGTCGTTGCTCATAACGGCAATCTTGGTTCTGGAGCCTGCTTCTCTGGAAACGGAGATAACCTGAACGGTACCGTCGTAAATTTCGGGAACCTCTGTTTCGAAGAGTCTCTTTACTAAGCCGGGATGCTTTCTGGAGATGTTTGCATAGCTTGTGCCGCTTTCTTCCTTTATGGAAGCAACGAACACCTTGATAAGCTGACCGGGCTCGAGAACCTCACCGGGAATCTGCTCGTTTTTGGGAAGGATAACATTTGCTCTGCCGATTTCGATGGAAGCGTCGCCTGTGTCGGGATAAACGATGTTAACCTTAGCGGTAACGACCTCCTGATCTCTTTCCTGAAGTTCTTTGGCCTTAAGCTCCTTTTCAGCCTCTCTGATACCCTGACGGATAACGCTTTTAGCTGTCTGAGCTACGATTCTGCCGAACTTTTTGGGTTCAAGAGTAATCTCCACGAAGGAGCCTACCTGTGCGTTTTCATCATAATTTCTGGCCTGCTCGAGAGTCATTTCTGCTAAAGGCTCCTCGATTTCATCCACTACGGCGATTCTTACATAAACCTCCATAGTCTGCTTCTCAGGATTTATGTCACACACTACATTGTCTCTGTTGCCGTAGCTGTTTTTAGTAGCGGAGATAATAGCTGCCTTGATTTTTTCGTACATATACTCGGCAGGAATACCGTTCTCCTTCTCCAGCAGTGCAATAGCCTCAAAAAATTCTTTGTTCATTTTTTCTGTTCATCCTTTCTTATTACATTTCGAAATCGTCCGCTTTAATCCAGGAGGCTTCCTTTTTAGTGAAGGTGAAGCCGCTTTCGTCGGACATTCTCAGGGTTATATTACCGTCATTATAGTCCTCGAGAATTCCGAAGAACTCTCTCTTACCGTCGACGGGACGTATCATTTTAACTTTGATTTTTTCACCAATATAGGCGGTGAAATGCTCATCTCTGACGAGGTCTCTTTCCACTCCGGGAGAGCTTACCTCAAGGAAATAAGCCTGTTCGATGGGGTCGCTTTCGTCCAAAGGTTTATTGATGGCGTGTGTCATATCCACACAGTCATCGATGCTCACTCCGCCGTCCTTGTCGATGAAAATACGGAGATACCAGTCAGCGCCCTCTTTAAGAAAACGGACATCCCATATACTGAGTCCGAGTTCCTTCGCATAAGGCTCGACAAGCTCCCAAACGGTAGCGACGGTGTTCTTTCCCTTTGCCATAAAATCACTCCTTAAATAAATATTCAATTGTACTGCCGTAATGCAATAAAGAAGAGCGGACTTTTTGAAAGCCCACTCTGAAATACACTACTAACATCTGTATAATATCATACTTTTCCCCGTAAATCAAGTATTATAAGATATTTTTTTCAATAAATTCCCTTTACCTCAGCGTACATTTATGATATTATGATATTATTGTATAAAACAAAGGAGATTAAATCTATGGAAACCTTATTCGCATCAATGAAAGAACTCTTTTTCACAAATGTCCCCGCCTCGGTGGCAGTAATCGGTCTGGCCGCTTACTTTTTCGGTATGGCTGTGGTATTTATCATAAGCCCCATTAAAAATGCCGAAAGCTTCTCAGTAAAGCCCGTGGATAATGCCGGTAAAACAGAAATCCGTGTTTACTACGGAGGTATTTCCTTCGCCCTGGGTGCATTCCTGGTTTACCTCACTGTAGCACTCGGCACACCCGTTCACTCTCTGGTCGGCGGTTTGTTCTTCTCCACCACCGTTTTCGTGACAAGAAGCATCTTTCTTTGTGTGGACAAGGGCTGGAAATGTCCCTACACTAAGCTCGCTATCCCCGCAGAGGGTCTTTTCGTAATCGCTCTGTGGACCTGCTTCATTCTTTCAAAAACACTCTATTAATTAAACGAGGAAAACGATATGATTTATCCCATTATTCCCAAACCTCAGAAAATCACCACAGGTGATACCGTAGTTTTCACCCTCACGAAATACTGTGAAATAATCGGTGCTGATAAGTTCCCTAAGGCAGTCGGCAGCCTTAAAAAGTTTCTCAGTGAAAGCTTTTCACTCGAGCTTCTCGGCACAGGCAGAGAAAAGATTTATCTTGACCTCTGCGACGAAATAACAAGTGACGAAGGCTACACCCTCTCCGTTAAAGAAAACGAAACAGTTATCAAAGCAAAAACCGAAGCCGGCATTTTCTACGGCATTCAGACCTTAAAGCAGATGCTTATGTTCGGTGACTTGTCTCTGTGCGGTGCTGAAATAAGCGACGAGCCCGCCTTCCCCTACCGTGGCTTTATGCTCGACTGCGGAAGATATTTTTTCACCAAGGAAGCAGTTTTCACCTTCCTCGAAATAATGGCTCTGCATAAGCTTAACCATTTCCACTGGCATCTCACCGAGGACCAGGGCTGGAGATTTTACAGTGAAAAGCATCCCCTTCTCACGGAAATCGGCTCCTACAGAAGTCATACCAACTTCAACTCCGTTCCTCACAGCGGTTACTATACCAAAGAGGATATGAAGGAAATCGTGGACTATGCCCACTCTCTTTTCATTAAGGTAATACCCGAAATCGACACACCGGGTCACACAGTAAGCGCCATAGCTGCCTATCCCTTCCTTTCCTGCTTCGACCGTAATATGGTCACTGCCACCAAATGGGGTGTAAAGCACGATGTTCTGTGTATAGGTAAAGAGAGCACCTTCGAATTTATCGAATCACTCTTAGATGAGGTTATCGGAATCTTTACCGACGGAATCATACATATCGGCGGAGACGAGGTTCCCACCACACGCTGGGAATTATGTCCCCACTGTCAGAAGAGAATGAAGGACGAGGGTCTCCGTGAAACAGGCGACCTTCACACCTACTATCTCAGCAGAGTGGGAGAATATCTGCGCAGCAAGGGTATGGAGGTAATAATGTGGAATGACCGTGTGAAGGATTATATGCCTGACAGCTCACTGTGCTGGCAGTTCTGGAACACGGATATGGACAGAAAGGACATCTCGGGGGAAATCAGAAAGGGACGCTCTTTTATCATCTCTCCCGAAAAAGCCTACTATCTCGACGTACCCTACGGCCGCTCAGACCTTAAAAGCTGTTATGAGTATGATCCTTACATCGAAGGTCTCACCGAAGAGAACAAGCACCTTTTAAAGGGTGTCGAAGCCTGTCTGTGGGCAGAGTTCGTTCCCGACATGGAAAAAGCAGGCTACTGCACCTTCCCGCGTTTGGGTGCCATCAGTGAAAGTGCCTGGACTAAAAAAGAAAACAAAAGCTACGAGAGCTTCTCCGAAAGACTCGACGGCTATTACAAGCACATCAAGGCAATAAATATGAACCACGCCACGGTAAAGCAGGCTAACCCCACCGGCATAAGAAAAACCGCATCAAAGCTCTACTGGGAAAGACGTAAGCTCTGCTGGGGCGGACTGGAAAATCTCGTGACAAACAAAAAATTAGAAAAGATGTACGGAAAGAAGGAAAAATAAAATGATTAACGTAATTCCTAAGCCAAATAATCTTACAATAAAAAAAGGCGACTGCTTCATTTACAAAAACAGAGTTCTTCTGCATATCGATCCCGAGCTCGCACCCATCGGTAAATTCGTAGAAAAATGTCTCGGCGTGACCGCAGTAAAAGCAGAGGCAGAAAGTCACCTGGAGTTCATCTTTGACGACACTCTTCCCGAAGAGACCTACACTCTTAAGGCAGAAGGCTACGGAATCAAGATTTTCGCAGGCTCCTACAGCGGTGCTTTCTACGGTCTTATGACCCTCTGTCAGCTTCTTCTCTCCGACAAGGATGACAGTGAAACCCTCACCTGTCCTCAGCTCGTCATAAAAAAAGACTCTCCAAAATATTCCTGGAGAGGCTTACAGCTGGATGAAAGCCGTCACTTCTTCGGCAAGGAAACAGTCAAAAAATATCTTGACTTTATGGCTTTGTATAAGCTAAACCGCTTCCACTGGCATCTCACTGACGACCAGGGCTGGAGAATAGAAATAGACAAATACCCCCTTCTCACGGAAATCGGCTCTTACAGAAAGGGCAGTCAGCTTCATTCCTGGGCCTGCACCGAATACGAGGAAATCCCTCACTTCGGCTATTACACCAAGGATGACATAAGAGAAATCATCGCTTATGCCAAGGAAAGATGTATCGAAATCGTTCCCGAAATCGACTTCCCTGCTCACTGTGCTTCAGCTATCGCCGCATATAATGATCTTGCCTGCCGTAACATTCCCTGTGAGGTTTTCGACTTCTGCGGTAACACCTTAGCAAAGGAAAAGGGTCTTAAAAACTGGAACAGACCTCTCTGTCTCGGTAAGGACAGTGTCATCACCTTCGTCAAGGATGTAGTAGATGAAGTGGCTGACCTTTTCCCCTTCCACTATTTCCATATCGGCGGCGACGAAGCACCGAGAAACGAATGGAAGAAATGCCCCGACTGTCAGAAACGTATAAAAGAAAACAAGCTTAAGAATGAAGTAAATCTTCAGGCATGGTTTACCAATGAAATCAACACCTTCCTCAGAAGCAAGGGTAAGATTATGATAGGCTGGAACGAGGTTCTCGCATCCAAGAACACTGACATCGATGTAGTAGGACAGTACTGGGTATCTGAGAATGATAAAAATGTTCTCCGACACCTCGAAAACGGCGGAAAGGTTATTCTCTCAAAGCATAAGAGCTTCTACTTTGATATGGCTTACGACTACTGCACTCCCAAAGACACCTATACCTATGAGCCTGAAAAATCAAAAATCAAAAAAGAGCTCAAAGAAGGTGTCCTCGGCATCGAAGCTCAGATGTGGACAGAATGGATTACCAATGAGAATCACATTTTCTTTATGCTCTTTAACCGAGGCCTTGCCCTGAGTGAAAACGCATGGACATACAGAAAGGATTTCAGAAGCTTCACCGACCGTATGCAGTGTCATAAGGCATTTATGGACAAGATGGGTATTTACTACGGTAATGACCACATCACGATGAAGAAAAACAAAGGTCTCAAAAAGAGACAGGCAAAAAAATACGGCTTCACCGCAAAGCATAACGATGCCGAATTCAGACTCGACGGAATCCATAATAAAAATATGAGAATAAAAGCAAAGCAGGCTCTCAGAGAAAAGAAGGAACAGGAAGAATACGAAAAGAATGCCAAGGGCATCGATGAGCTTATTGATTCTGCTCTTCTTAAAATAGCTGAGCATGTTTTCGAAGAAGAATTTGATTAAGAGCATTTCCGTAAAGTCAGATAAAAGATGATGCGTAAGCTTAATTTCAGAATGCTCCCCCTTATTTTTGCCCTCGCCTGGCCGACTATGCTCGAACAGCTCATGCAGACTGCCGTGCAGTACATCGACACAGCTATGGTCGGCTCTCTGGGTACAGATGCTACAGCCGCTGTAGGCTCAACCACTACGGTGAACTGGCTGGTCGGATCATCGGTATCTGCTCTCGGCGTAGGCTTTCTCGCATTTATTTCACAGGCTCTCGGTGCGGGAAAGAAAGACCTTGCAGTACGGGCATCAAGCCAGTCCGTTTCAGCAGTGCTGGTTTCAGGACTGTTCTTCACGGCAGTAACCTTAGCCGTAAGTCCCGTTCTTCCCGCTCTTATGCAGGCAGACGAAAGCATCAGAGAGCTTTCCTCTCAGTATTTTTTCATCCTGTACACACCTATGCTTTTCCGTGCAGCCACCATTATTTTCGGCTCGGTTCTGCGCAGTGCCGGTGATTCGAAAACTCCTATGCTGGTAGGAATAGCGGTGAACATAATTAATGTACTGCTTAATTTTCTGCTTATCTATCCCACGAGGACTGTTACTCTTTCCGGAAAGGATTTTACTCTTTACGGTGCAGATATGGGTGTAATCGGTGCCGCTACAGCCAGTGCTGCAGCCTTCACGGCAGGCGGTGTTCTTATCACTCTTGCCCTTTTCAGACATAAAACCGTAGCACCTAAGAAAGTCTTTCTCAGACCTGACAGAGAGATTCTCGCACCCTGTCTTAAGGTAGCTCTTCCGAATATGCTTCAGCGCTTCGGCACCTCCTTCGGCTATGTGGTTTTTGCTTCGATGATTAATTCTCTCGGCGAGATTTCCACAGCGGCACACACGGTAGCCAACACCGTAGAATCTGCCTTTTACATTCCCGGCTACGGTATGCAGGCCGCAGCTGCGACTCTTATGGGTAACGCTCACGGTGCGGGTGACAGAGAAAAGGCGAAGGACCTCAGCAGACTCCTCATTTTCATTGAGGTTTCTCTTATGATTATTTCGGGCGGACTTCTCTTTATCTTTGCCGAAAAAATGGCGGGTCTTTTCTCCGACAGTAACGAGGTGATTTCTCTGTGTGCCACAGTTCTTCGTATGGTTGCTCTGTCCGAGCCCTTCTACGGTGTATCTCTTATTATCGAAGGTATGCTTCAGGGAATCGGAAACACAAAAACACCATTTATTCTCAATATAGCAGGTATGTGGGGAATACGAATCGCAGGAACCTTCATCTGTATCAGTCTTCTGTCTATGGGGCTTATCAGTGCCTGGGCATGTATGATAGGGCATAATCTTATGCTGTTTGCAGCATTCACTTTATATCACAAAAAGAAATACAAATAAAAATAACCGCTGTAAAGGTCCGAAGACTTTTATGGCGGTTTATGATTTTCGTTTCAATAAAACATTTAATCGTCATAGCTTCGCAGAGTGTATCCCTTTCAAAGGAGGTAGGCTAAGGCTCTCCTTTCAGGAGAGCTGTCACGAAGTGGCTGAGAGGTTTTTTCGTTTCAATAAAACATTTAGTCGTCATCCGCTCGAGCTGCATCGTCACCGAAGCGCTCCCTGTGGGAGAAGAAGCGAGGTGAGGATGGCGCAGCGGTCAAAATCGCTCAGCGCTCCAAGCTGAAAAAGCGATTTTGGGAACCGCAAGAGAAAAGGGCTTTTACTTTGGC
>JAZLAJ010000050.1:0-17113 GCA_045613145.1 Acutalibacteraceae bacterium | reverse complement strand
AGTAAGTACAGTGTTTTTAACAACTATGTGTATTTTTATTATTTTTGTTTCAATAAAACAGTTAATCGACATCCGCTCGAGCCGCGGAGGCTTTTACTTTGGCACAGGCGAGCGCCAAAGTAAACAAAGCGCCCATTTTTTAGGGCGGGAAAAGAGTGTGCTATTCAGTTAAGTGTATAGAAACAGTAACAGTTAGTTTTTCAGAAAAAGTTCAAAAACAATTACTTTCCCTTGGGGTGCGACCCGTGGCAGGGTCGCAGACAGGGAACTGCCGTTCTATATTAAAGTTTATGTTTCTGTAACTTGCCAGCATTAGCAGTGTTTCTGCTTTTTCACCTTTCAGTACCTCCTTACGAAACGCTCTGCAGGGGGCACACCGTGGCAGGTGTGCAGACAACCGATAAGGCTTCGGAAGTACAGAAAAGTTTTCGTTAACCCCTATTACTTTTATGTTGGTGGAGGTTTAAAGGGCCACTGACCGTAGAACTTATCTGAAAAGATGACAGAGCGAGAAGCGGCTGTCGGACTGACGGTACTTAAGGAGGCGAAGCGTGTGGTGACGGAAGTTACCACAGGGTAGACAAAATATCTGTGCGTTGAGGGAGCTATGGCAGCGATTTTTCTGCACTGCTTTCAGTAAAAGCACTCTGTACGCTCACTCTTTCGGTAAGGCTGAGCATAGAACTATAGATAACGGTAGACTTGAAAGGCTGTTTTTTTATTTACGGCAGACTAAGGGTGAGCTGTAAAAGAAAGGTATCTCTTCTTCCGTTATCGTGTTCGGATTGGTTCTGCTGAAAAAAGCGCTTTTGGTTACTTTTGGCAAGGACAAAAGTAACTCTGCGAAGCTATGCCGATGAACGGTTTTCTTGAAACGAAGAGCATAAAACCAGACCTTACTGTTTCAGTTTTTTGTGCTGTTATAATATGGTAACTCCGGTTATTGTCAAACTAAATACATTCCTACAGCAGAAAAGGCAGAGAGTCATTCTCCGCCTTTTTTCTTTATTTCATCTTTGCTACTGCCTGCATAACCTTATTCGCTACAGGTATGGCGTGGTTGTAACCGATACCACCGTTTTCGAGACACACTACGATAGCATAGGGTAAATCTTTTTTCACGGAAAATCCCGTAAACCAGGCATGGCTCTTGCCGTTTGAAACCTCGGCTGAGCCTGTCTTGCCGCACATTTCGAGACCGGGGAATTTCTTTTCACCGTAGTAGTTTTTAACATTACTGCGAAGGAGCTTTCTGACCTTTTTTGCTGTTTCGGCACTTAAGGTTATGTTGGATGAAACCGGTGAGACCACAGAGGAAAGAAGCTCTGAGGGGCTGGAGACGATATAGGGTGTTATTGCCTGACCGCCGTTAGCGATGGCACCCATAAACATCAGCATCTGACAGGGATTTATGAGAGTGGTATACTGTCCGATACCGGCCCAGCCGATGTCGAGATTTGTACTTCCCGAGAGGCTGAAGGTACTCTTTACGGTTTTAACCTTGCCTAAAGAAATGCTTTTACCGAATCCCATATCTCTTACTGTCTGTGTAAGCTTGTCGGGACCCAGTTCAATGGCGAGCTCGGCAAAAACGCTGTTACAGGAAACATTCAGAGCACGTTCAAAGTTTACCTTGCCGTGAGTGCCGTTACAGATAACATCACCGTCACCCTTGCCTTTACCTGTGGTGTACTTACCTTTACAGGTGAAGGTTCTTTCGTAAATGTCGGGTATGTTTTCTATGGCGCAGATTGCGGTTACGACCTTAAAGGTAGAGCCGGGAGTGAAAACACCGGTAAGAGCACGGTTGATGTAAATACCGTCATATTTTCCGCTTGTATTGGTGTCGATGTCCGTTGGCTTGTTGTAAACATCGTAGGTGGGCGCTGAAACCATACAGACAACCTCACCTGTTTTGTAATTGTAAACGAGGACAGTTCCCTTATTGCCGTTCATAGCCTTATAGGCTGCAGCGGAAACCTCAGCGTCAATCGTAAGCTTTATGTCACAGCCCTCGTCGGAGCTGATAGTTTTGTATATGCCGTCGATGAAGTTATAGCCGATAAGCTCAGCTCTGTAAAGGGTCTGGATGCCTGTGGAGATAAAGCCCTGTGAGTCACCGATAATATGCAGAGTGCCCATACGTGTGCTTTTATCCTTATGGTAGACTCTTTCGTTTTTGTTCGTCGAGACAAGAGCTACTCCGTCACGGTCGTAAATAGTACCTGCCACAGTAAGCTCACCGCCTGAATAAATATGGCTGTTTGCTCTGTTTGATGCCCACGCGCCTCCGTTGGTGTAAAAGGAGTAGAGCATCAGTCCCAGCCCGGCGAAAAAGGCGAGGACAAGAAAAATAACTATATATGTTCTTCTGGTTATAGTCCGCATAATGCTTCCTCCTTAGTTGGTTTTATAGATTTTCGGGTAGGCTCTTACATCAGCAGCCTTAATGAAGGCAAAGAGTGCCCAGGTGCATATCATACTCGAGCCGCCCTGGCTTATGAAGGGCAGCGTAACACCGGTAAGGGGGAGAAGGTCTGTAATGCCGAAAATGTTAAGACAGGTCTGAAAGAGTATCATAGCCGATGCCGAACAGGCTGAAATAGAGTAGAAGGTGGATGGTGCACTGCGTGAAGAAATCATAGCGTAAATAGCTATGGAAGCGAAGGCTACCACGATGATTACGCCGATGAAAATACCCATTTCCTCACAGATAAGACCGAATACAAGGTCGGTGGTGCTGGCATAAACATTTCTGAGACAGCCGTTACCAACGCCTACACCGAAAAGACCTCCGCTGACAGAATAGATAAGCACTCTAGTCTGCTGATAGCCTCTGCCGTAGATATCCTCCCAGACATGGCGGTATGCGGCGAAACGTGCGGCAACGTGAGGACGGAAATAGATGATGAGTAATGCACCTAAAAGAGCGATAGCACAGATAAAGACTATGGTTCTCAGATCACCTGAGCGCATAAAGGAAATAACGATGAAGGTGAAGAAGAATATGAGAGCTGTGCCGAAATCCTTCATAAGAAAAAGCACACCAATGCAACCCATGGCGAAGATGATGAACATATAAATGTTTTTCGAGGAAAGAAGCTTATCAAGAGAGGCTGCACCTACGAAAATGAAAGCTATTTTAACAAATTCCGAGGGCTGAAGTGAGAAGCCTCCGAAGGAAAGCCAGTTATAGGCACCGTTTATCTGTCCGACAAAAAGGCGGATGTAAACAAAGGAAGCACCGAGAAATAAAAGTGCGAAAACAGCCAGCGGTGTTCTGATGAACATAACTCTTTTTATGTCCTGTAAGTACCACAGGAGTATGTCGTAGACGAGAATACCTGCCATAACGGTTATGAGCTGTTTGAGCATACTGTCCTTGTTTACGCTTGCAGTAAGGCACAGACCTATACCGCTGAGGAAAAATGCGATGAATTCCAGCTCGAAGTTTACCTTTTTAACGAAAATACGCATTACTCCCACATAAAACCATTCGAAGGAGATGTAGAAGAGCAGTTGGAGGATAATATTGAAATATACCTTACCGTCGCTGAAAACTACAGGGATAAAGGATACGAGCTGAAAGACCGTGAGCATCGTAAGAATAAATGCACGGTCTACATATTTGAATTTACGGCGTATTCTGTCTGAGCCTGTCATGGTGGAGGCAGTCAGACCTTTTTCTAATCTTTTTTTACGAGTCATCGTCTGCCTCCTTCGTAAAAGAGTCGTTCATCACCGATAGCTATTACGTCACCGCTGAAAAGAAGCTGAGGTGATGTAATGAGCTTGCCGTTGAGCATAGTACCCTTGCTTCCCGAGCAGTCCGAAATCGCCCAACCGTCCTCATAAAGAATGAGAAGTGCATGCTTGTTTGCGGCGTGACGGGAGGAAAGCTTTATGTCACATCTGCCCTTACCGATGGTGACCTCGTTACCGCAGAGGATAAAAGCTTCACCTGTATCCTTGTTGATGATTTTCGGCTGTGCGGATTTTTTCTGAGCAGTATGCTTTTCAGGGGTTTCTACAGTGAAAGAACCCTTTTCATTCTGATGACGGTCGATGTCGTAGAGGGGCGTTTCCTGCCTCTGGGGTGCGGTCGTTTTATTTTTACCCTTCTTTTTTCTTTTGCCGACCTTCTGCACAGGGTCATCTGCTACCTCGAAGCGAAGGCGGACATTACCCAGAGTGATTATATCTCCGTCGGAAACGCTTGCCTTGTCTTCTACCTTGGTTCCGTTTACACGGATTATGCTTGAGGTGTTTTTTCTCGAGGAACGGGAGATTCTGCCTTCAAGCTCAGAGAGCTTTTTCCATTTTACATAATTTATGTTATGGATATACCATCCGTCTATTCTTCGGGTAAAGACAGCATGGGTACGTGCTACATTATCATAGGTAAGGGTGATATCACAGCTGGCACCTCTGCCGATAGACGTCTCCCACATATTAAGAGCGTACCTTTCACCTTTAATCATATCGATTATATAACCGTAGGTTTTTTCCTTCGGATGTCCGAGCCAAAGAGAGAGAATACATTTTATTATAATTATAAGGGTTATGGCAGGTAGAATAAAACGGGAAACTGCCGTTATGAACTGCATAGTAGCCCTCCTTTTTAAAAATATTTATACACAATAATGATATTATGCTTCTCTCTTTTTGTCAACTTCTTTTGCTAAAATAAAAAAAGGAACCGCCACATAAAATGCGGCAGCTCCGAAATATTACAGGTTATTTTCCTATGCCGAAAATACGGAGAATGTAATCGAAGATAGAGCGGAAGAAGGCTGTGATTTTTTCTCCGAGTGTAAGCTCATCCTCTGATGTGACAGGCTCTTCGTATCCGGGGAGAACTGCATTGTTATCTGCAGGAAGCTCATCGGTGGTGAAATGAAGGAGAACGGCACTGCCGAGAGCGGAAACGAAAATGTCGATGCCCTTCATTCTGGAAACAGTGTCAGCTGCATAGGCGTTCAGGTCATCTACGGATTTAAGATTAAAATAGGAGACGAGGTAGTTGAGAAGATTTGCATAATCTTCGCTTGAAACATCAGCGAGAAGCTTGTTCAGAATGGTAGTAAGAGTAGCGTTAAGAAGAAGATACTCTGAACTGAAAAGGCCGTAGTTTTCGTCGCCGACCACGTACTGCTCATAGAAGAAGCAGACAAGCTCACTGAAGGTTTTGATGTCTGTTTGGGGGAAGTCGAGAGCGAGTTCCTTAGCGTAAAGCTCGAGGCTTAAACCTGTATCCATAGCATCGTTTTTATAAATGGGCAGATTGATGAGCTCTGAGAAAGCGGGAAGAATCTTTTCGATGACACTGCACAGCTCAGCATCTTCCGTGGGATCGAGCTTGAGAAGGGACTGAACCTGTTTGACAGAGGTGAAAGTATTCATAACCGTTCTGAGACCGTAGCGTGAACATTCGAGTGCATAGGCACTGAAATCCTCTGAAGCAAGATTATAGCAATTCTCGGAAATGATGCCTTCTTTGCTCGTTACATCCACATCATCGATGAATTCTGTTTCTATTTTTACCTCGTCACCGAAGCTTATATTTCTGTAGGGGAGGGGATAGAGATTAAGCGAAGAGGTGAGAATATCATAGATGGTTACACCGTTTGCGCCTGTGTAGGCTTTGATGTCGTGAGAATGGGTGTGAGCCGTTAAGTTATATCTGATGTTATACTGTGCGTAAATCTCGGGAAGACCGAGCTCACTGTCGATGAATGCCCCGGGATGCACCATCTGACCGAAGATGAAATGATCGAGGAGGTTATGGTGCATCATAGAGATGAGCTTTTTACCGTCATTTTCAGCTCTCTGAGCTTGCTCGATGATCCAGTTGAGTCTTTCTTCGTCGATGCCTGAAACACCGTCACCGGGCTTGCAGCTGTCGATGGCTAAAAGCCTGTATTCATCGTTGAGATCTACTGTGTATGAGGCAGAATTTTCGTCTCTTACAGTAGTCTTTTCATTGTAACCGAAATTTATGTAATACTGTGCGAATTCGCCGGGGGTCACCTTATCCGCACCGTAATAGTCATGGTTTCCGGGTATTACATAAACACGTTTATCTGTTTCAGCTTCGAATTTATTGAGAAGTTCGGAAAAAGCTATGTGTTCACTTTTTGTACCGTGGTCTGTCAGATCACCGGGGATAAGAAGGATTTCACTGTCATTATCTGCTATTTCATTAAAAAAGGTTTCAATGATGAGAATGGATTCAATCCAGAGCTGACCGTTTGACGAAGCAACATGGCTGTAATCCTTTTTTGTGTAAGCATCCCCTTTGTAAGTGCCGTATGTTCCGTTATAGTGAAGATCGTTCGCTACGGTAATCTTAAGCTCATCTTTTTCGGCAGCAGAAACGGCTGCTGAAAAAAGAGAGAAGAGCATAAGAACACTCAGCAGTACTGAAAAAACTTTTTTCATAGGTATATCTCCTTAGCTTTCTGAATTATTTTCCTGTGCCGAAGAAGCGCAGGAAGAAATCGAAGATTCTGAGTAGGAAGTTTACAAACTTGTCAAAGAAGGTGAGCTTGCTTTCATCTTCGGGAAGCTGATCGTAGCCGGGAAGAGTGGTGTTATTATCGGGGGTACCTTCATCAGTAGTAAACTGAAGGATGATACCTCCGAGAACAGAGGTGATGAGGTATTCTATGCCCTTGAGTCTGGAAACACCGTCAGCGGTATAATTAATGAATAAGAAAGGAATATCCTTTCCGAAGAAGCCGCAGATGAAATCGAGAACTGTTGCATATTCTTCGGCAGATACATCTGCGAGGATGTAATTGAGTGAAATAATAATAGCTGAGGTGAGAAGCTCATATTCGGTACTCATAAGACCGTAGTTTTCGTCACCTAAAGTATAGGCTCTGTAGAAGAAAACGATAAGGTCAGCGAGAGTTTCGAATTCAGATGAGGGAAGGTCAATGCCTGCCTTTGCACCGAGAGATTCGATGCTTTTACCTGCTTCTGTTTCATCCTTGGCATAAACGGGCATAAATGCTATTTCCTGAATTACAGGTGTGAGCTCATCGATAAGAGCCGCCATTTCAGGATTGTTATCGGAATTTATACGAAGAAGGTTTTTAAGCTGACTTGCACTGAGGTATGAGTTCATAACCTTATCGAAGCCGTAGAGGGCGTAGGTTTCTGCATATTCGCTGAAGTTTTCGCAGGCGAGATTATAGCAGTAGTCAGTAACTATACCTTCGAGGCAGGATGCGTCGATGGAAGTGATGTTTTCTGTTTCAATTTTTACTTTTTCGCCGAAGGTAACTACTCTGTAGGGACAGGGGTAAGCGTTGAGAGTGCTTGTGAGAATATCATAAACGGTAATGCCGTTTGCTCCTGTGTATGCTTTGATATCGTGGGAGTGAGTGTGACCTGAGAAGGTATATTTGATGTTGTATTCAGCGAAAAGCTCTGAAAGGCCTACGTTGGGGTCTACATAGGAGTCAGTTTTGAAAACATCACCGAAAACGAAGTGGTTAAGGAGGTTGTGATGCATCATAGCTATAAGCTGTTTGCCGTCAGCCTTGGCTTTTTCGGCCTGTGCTTTTATCCAGCTTACCTTTGCTTCGTCGAAGCCGGGAGCACCTTTACCGGGGATGGTGGAGTCGATGGCTAAAAGTCTGTAATCACCGTCGAGCTCTGCCACATAGGAGCCGGAGTTTTCATCGACAGTGATGGCTTCATTATAGCCGAAATCTGCATACCATTCCTTGAATTCGGGAACCTTCTGCTTTGCGAGAAAATCGTGATTTCCGGGAACGACGTAAACGGGTATACCTGTTTCCTTTTCGAAAGCGGAGAGCTTTTCTGAAACAACCTTATGCTCGTTTTTAAGACCTCTGTCTGTAAGGTCGCCTGAGAGAAGGACATAGTCACTGCCGTTATTTGCAGCTTCGGAAAGGAATGCGTCGATGATAGCACCCGATTCGATGTGAAGCTCACCGCTGTTTACGGAGTGGCTGAAATCGGCATCGGTATAAGCACCGGGCTTGGTGTCTGCGCCTGCTTTACTGTAGTGCAGGTCAGTGGCGGCAGTGATAACCATTTCATCAGCTGCCGAAGCACTTACGGGAATAAGTGTGAATACCATAATTACGCTGAGTAACAGGGAAATAATCTTTTTCATAACTTTTTTCTCCTTTTATTTATTAAATGCACTCGACTGCTTTCTTTTCACAGTCCAGACCTTTAACATAGGATTCGAGGAACTTTGCGAAGCCTTCTGCAGTTTCTTCGTCAGGCTCTGCGGTGACACATTCGGCAGAGGCGAAGACCTCGTCTTCGAGAAATTCGGCAAGACTTACCTTTGATGTGTCCTTAAGTGAATAGAGAGCTAAAAGAGCCATACCGTAGGGTCCGCCCTCACCTGCTGTCTTCATAACTGAAACAGGAGTTCCCAGAGCAGAGGCGGTGTATTTCTGTCCTACACCCGGATAGATATAATATCCGCCGTGACCGTAAAGCTTGTCTGTCTGAACGTTTTCGTTTTTAAACAGAAGGTCAAGACCTATCTTGAGTGAAGCCATGGCCGAATAAAGATGTGTACGGAAGAAGTTGCCGAGGCTCATTTTACTGTCGGGAGTGCGCATAAAGAGGGGTCTTCCTTCATCGAGACCTGTAACAGGCTCACCCGAATAGTAGTTATAAGAAACGAGACCTCCGCAGTCTGCATCACCTTCAAGCGATTTTTCGTACATCATATCGAAGATTTTACCTTTTGACACATCCATACCTAAAGCGAGTGCGAATTCGTGGAAGAGACTGCCCCAGGCATTTATGTCACTTGTGCAGTTATTGCAGTGCACCATAGCCACAGGCTTACCTGCGGGGGTGGTAACCATATCGATTTCGGGATAAACCTTACTTAAATTCTTTTCGAGAACAAGCATAGCAAAAACAGATGTGCCTGCGGAGATGTTGCCTGTTCTTTCCTTGATGGAATTGGTGGCAGTCATACCTGTACCTGCATCGCCCTCAGCAGGGGCAAAGGGTACACCTGCTTTGAATTCACCGCTTTCGTCGAGCATAAGTGCGCCCTTTTCAGTAAGACAGCCTGCGTTTTCACCTGCCACGAGAACTTTAGGAAGAATGTCACGGAGCTTTTTGGTAAAGCCTTTTTCTGCGGTGAGATCATCGAAGGTTTCCATCATTTTTTCATCGTAATCGTTTACGGTGCTGTCGATGGGGAAAATACCCGATGCTTCACCGATGCCTACGGCATTTACACCGGTAAGCATATAATGAACATAGCCTGCCAGAGTGGTGACATAAGCGATTTCGGGGACGTGATCCTCACCGTTCAGGATAGCCTGATAAATATGAGAGGCTGTCCATCTCTGGGGTATATTGAAGCCGAGAGCCTCAGTAAGAGCTGCCGAAGCTTCACCTGTAGTGGTGTTTCTCCAGGTGCGGAAGGGAGTGAGAAGCTTTCCGTTTTTGTCGAAGGCTAAATAGCCGTGCATCATAGCGGAAATACCCATAGCACCTGTGGTGGTAAGAGTACAGCCGTATTTTTCCTGTACATCATTTTTGAGTGCAGAGAAGCAGGAACGAAGAGCAGTATGAACATCCTCGAGAGAATAAGTCCAGTATCCGTTTTCAAGTTTGTTTTCCCATTCGTGGCTGCCTGAAGCGAGGGGAAGAGCATCTTCGCCGATGAGTACCGCCTTGACTCTGGTAGAGCCGAGCTCGATGCCTAAAGCGGTTTTACCCTCAGTAATCATTAATTTTTTATCCATTTTTTACCTCATCTGTAATAAACGCTGCCGAGCTTAAGCTCTTTTTTGAAGTCAGCGATGTTTGTGTTCTTACCGATAACAACAGACTCGATACCCATAGCATCTGCCCAGTCGCACATCTGCTTTGATGTGAGGTCGTAGCTGAATGCTGTGTGGTGAGCACCGCCTGCCATAAGCCATGCTTCCACGCCTGTGTAGAAGTCGGGTCTGGGTACCCAGAAATTAGTAGCAGTGGGAAGAGAGGGCATTTCCTTTTCTGTCTTTATGCAGTCAACCTCGTTGACGATGAGACGGAAGCGGTTACCGAGATCAACCAGTGAACAGGCCACACCTTCGCCTTCCTTTGAGGTAAATACGAGTCTTGCAGGATCTTCTCTTTCACCCATTGAAAGAGGCTTGCATTTGATTCCGATTTTACCGTCGGCGATAGAGGGACAGATTTCGAGCATATGTGCCTGAAGGATGCCTTCCTTGCCGGGAACGAGATTATATGTATAATCCTCAAGCATGGATGTACCCTTGGCACCTTCCATACCTTCGGTCATAATCTTCATAAGACGTACCATAGCGGCAACCTTCCAGTCACCCTCGGCACCGAAGCCGTAGCCTTTTTCCATAAGTCTCTGGATAGCAAGACCGGGAAGCTGCTTAAGAGCACCGAGATCACCGAAGTGAGTTACGATAGCCTGATAGTTCTTTTCCTTAAGGAAGCGTTCGAAGCCGAGCTCTATCTGAGCCTGAACCTCAACGTGGCGTCTGAATTCAGCGGGATCTCTGTCCTCGAGGATAATGTCGTATTTTTCGTAGTATTCGTCTGTGAGTGCCTTTACGTCAGAAAGGGAAACAGCGTCTACGCTTTCTGCGATTTCATTTACGGGATAAGCGTCGATTTCCCAACCGAACTTAAGCTGAGCTTCTACCTTGTCGCCTTCGGTAACGGCTACGTTTCTCATATTGTCAGCCACTCTCATAACACGGATGTGGCTGCTTTCTGCGATACCTACGGCAGTTCTCATCCAGGCAGCGATTCTTTCCTTGACTGCCTTAAGAGACCAATGTCCTACGACGGTTTCTCTCTCGATGCCCATTCTTGAAAGAATGTGAGCATATTCTCTGTCACCGTGAGCAGACTGGTTTTCATTCATAAAGTCCATATCGATGGTGTCGTAGGGGATTTCCTCATTGAACTGTGTATGTAAATGAAGGAGAGGCTTTCTGTATTCCTGATGGCCTAAAATCCAGCTTTTGGCAGGGGAGAAGGTGTGCATCCAGGTGATTACACCTGCACAGCTTTCGTCTACATTAGCTTCGTTAAAGGTTTTTCTGATAAGCTCATTGGTAATAAGAGTGGGCTTCCATACTACCTCGTAGGGAAGGATGCCGCTTTTATTGAGTTCGTTTACGATAATCTTTGAGTGCTCTGCTACATTACGCAGACATTCGTCACCGTAAAGGTCCTGTGAACCTGTGCAGAACCAGAATTTATATGCTTTCATTTTGTTTCCTCCTGGGATATAATTTTACAGAATAATAATACCATTTTAATGCCTTAAATGTCAATAAGCCATAAAAAAAAGAACACTGTCAGTGTCCTTTTCTTTGGTTTTATTACAGCAGATCGTTGAACAGCTTGAAATTAATCTTGTCAGCCTTCATTTCTCCTGCCTGAATTTTCTTTATGATTTCCACGATACGGTCATTGACGGGTGTCTTTACTCCGTATTTTCTGCCGAATTCACATACTACACCGTTTATGGCATCTATTTCGCAGGGCTTACCTTTTTTGAGGTCCTGAAGCATAGAAGGCTCGATAAGGCGGTGTTTTTTCATAGCTACGGGCAGAAGAAGTGTACCGAAGGCTCTTTTTAAAGCACCTTTATAGTAGAAAAGTCCTACGATATTCTTTCCCTGAACCGGTGCGAAGGTTACTCCTGCCGCATGACCTACATCTATGCATTCCTTCATACAGCGTATTGCTACCTGCTTGCCGAGCTTATCCTCGGAAACATCACCGAAAACTCCGCCGGCTACAGTGCCGAGACCTGAGAAGGTGGCGTTTATGAGAAGCTTTGACCAGCGTGCACCCATAAGGTTAGGCTCCTCGTGAACGGGACACATAAGCTCGAGAAGGTTCTTTACCTCTCTGAACTGTTCGTCGGTGATGCCGTTCATTTTACCCATATGGAAGGAAAGACTGTCGGGCTCACTGGTAAGCTCGCACACACCGGGGCTTATAAGAGCGGCACCCCATTCCACGGCACAGCCCATAGTGTGATTTTCACCGATGATTTCAGCGATACCCGGCTCGGGAATACCGTTCTGTAAGGTTACGATTACACCGTTTTCTGAAAGATAATCCTTGAGGAAGGTTACTACCTCTTTATTGAAAAGCTGTTTGGTCAGAAGGATGATAACATCGTATTTACCATCCATCATATCAGGTGTTATAGCCTTGACGGGAACTGTCATTTCTACAGTACCCGTTATTTTTGCACCTTTTTCGTTGAGAATAGCCACATGCTCCTTGTTTCTGTTGATAAGGTCAACCTCTCCGCCGTTTTTTGTTATGTAAGCGCCTAAAACAGTACCGAGAGAGCCTGCTCCGTAGATTGCATATTTTGCCATAATATTTCCTCCGTTTATTTATTCCTTTTGTGTGATAATCAGTCTCTGAAAAATTCTGTGATTTCATTGAAATACCATCTGAGGGTTTCATCACCGCTCATAAAGATTTCGTGTCTGGAGTTCTTTACATTTTTGATTTTTATTCTCGCCATAGAAGCGAATTTATCCGTGTGCTCGCCCGAGAGCTGTTTATCCTCTTCAGGTTTAAAAATGAGAAGCGGGGTTTTCAGCATCCTTATTCCCTGAGAGGAGAGGATTTTATCTTTTGCATCCAGAGATGCTCTTACCCAACCGAAGGAGGGTCCTGAGGTCTGATAAAGAGGTTCTCTCTTTCTTTTGTCATGGTAGTAATCAAATCTCGCAGGAGATGAAGCGTCACCTGTTTCGGCACTCTGAGCTTTGTCGAAAACGCATCTCCCCGGTGCAGAAATATTTCTGCCGCCTAAAAGACAGATAACCTTCGATGCAAGGGCAGCTACTGCTACGGGCATACCCATATTGCCGCAGATCATCGGTGAAGAAAGCACAGCCTTGTGTATGGCGTAGGGATTTTTCATCATATAGAGAAGAGCGACGGTACTGCCGAGGGAGTGGGTGTAAAAGTAAATTTTCTTATCTCCGGTCAGCGGTCTTACTACCTCGTTCATAAAAATCTCAAGGTCTTCTCTGTAAAGGTTGAAATCATCTGTCTCGACTCTTTCGGGTTTACCGCTGCGGTGTTCGGATTTTCCGTGACCTCTGAGGTCGGGACAGAAAACACTGTAGCCGCATTTACGGAAATAGTATGCCATTTCACGGAATTTTTCTGCCGATTCCGTAAAGCCGTGAAGAATGACTATACTGCCTCGGGAAAGCTTTTTATCGTATTTTTCGTAGTGAAGAGTCAGTCCGTCACGGGAAAGAAAGGTTCCGTCGGTTCTTTTTGAGGCAAGATAAGGCTCAACCTTTTCCGTCATAAGTGTAAAGTAGTTTCTCTCATCGATTATCTGTACACTGTCGAATTTATCTAAAAAATCAAGCATAAGAGACCTCCTTTGCAGTATACAGGCTTATTTTAGCATAAATGTGTGTACAAGACAAGGGGAGAAAAAGGAAAATAATAGGGAAATGACAGAATAAAAGAAGAGGCTTTCATGCGAAACAAGAAAAAAACACTGTTGCTCAGTGCAGTGAAATGCACTTGATGCGACAGTGGTTTTATTTTTTTCAGAGATGTTTTAAATCTCTGCTTGTGCCTTTTTATTGTGATATTTATTGGTGAGCGGATTTTTTAACCCGTATCATGGCTTTACTCATAGGCTTATAAAGAAGCAGCATAAGCATAAAGTTTGCGCCGCCGTGGACGAGATCCCAGGGTATACCTGCTATCCACCAGGAAAATGCGGCAGGTATACTGCCCAGAAAGAGAGCCTTGCTCAGAACACAGAGAAAACCGAAGGACAGGCCGAAGAGACCTGAAATGATTGCCCATGTGAGAGGGTCATCACTTTTACGGAAAATTCTCGCCACAAGTACCAGAAGCGGCCAGGCGTAAAGATACATCACCCACCAGTCGCCGAAACCGAATATTGCACCCTCGATAAGGATGAAAACGGGAACGACAAAGTAAACTCTGTTGCCGAAATGCTTCGAGAACATAAGAAGCCAGAAGGAGGTCAGCTCGATGTTGGGAAGCTCCATCATCGCTA
Organism: Acutalibacteraceae bacterium; assembly: GCA_045613145.1. Classification (GTDB taxonomy): domain Bacteria; phylum Bacillota; class Clostridia; order Oscillospirales; family Acutalibacteraceae; genus UBA6857. The sequence continues at coordinate 3,036 of JAZLAJ010000050.1, read as the reverse complement.
CCTTGCATACCTCGATAACGGCTACCATTATGCCTACAAGAGCTATGTCAAAAACGGAAGTCTTTTTCATATCAGTAGGTGCTGTAAACTATTCTGAAAGCATCTCCGTCATTTACGGGCTGCTCCGAAATGCCGTAATTACAGTATTCACCGTTTACATAAAAAGCCCAGTAGGAGGAATCGACATTGAAATCGGCTGTTATACCGTTGATTTCACTTACGGTAAAGCCGTACTCGCTTTCGCTGCCGCCGAAGGTAAGTCCCTCGGCCTCCTCCATAGCACCGATAAGATATTCTGCATCGGTTTTTACTTCGTAGAGAGTAGATGTTTCCTTGTCATCTACTACCTCGATAGTGATTTCCTTGGTTCCTTCTGCAGGCTTTTCGCTGAAGGCAGAGTATGCGAAAATCATACCTGCTACGAGAACTGCGATAAGCAGAAGGGAGATAATGTGTTTCTTTTTCATTTCTTTATTTCCTTTCTTTTTTTGTCTGTCAATAAAAGATTGTGAGCAGACATTATTCTTCTCAGGAAACAAAAAACGACCCTTAAAGGTCGCAAAGGCACACAGTTACCTTAGGATGATGAAATACCACCCTGAAAATGTCCTTGCGTTAAGCCGGTTACTCGCAGCTCCACAATATCGTTACGGGCAGGTCTTCTGACTTCGGCTTTCATCGCCCTTTTCCGTCTTCTCATCCCGCAGGACAATGACATAAAGGAAAAGGACTCCTTCCTTACAGCGACGAGTTCGTGAGGGACTTTCACCCTGCTTCCCTTTTCACCTGACGGTTATCCGTCCGACACCTGTAACGTTTTATTAACTTTTAACTGCGAAAAGATGCATTACTCTTCGCAGTGTTAAAATATCATAAAAAATTTCCGATGTCAAGTCGGTTTTTCTTGACTAAAGGGAAAGTTTCATTTATACTTATAATGTATAATTATATATAAGAGGAAACGAATATGAAAACCATTACCGAAAAAGCAAAGGAAAATATTATTATCGTCGCTCACAGGGGCGCCTGTGGCGGAAACATACCCTGTAATACTCTCGCCTCCTATGAAATTGCTCTTAAGCAGGGAGCAGATATGATAGAAGCGGATGTAAGTGTCAGCGGTGACGGTAAGCTTTATCTTTTTCATCCGATGAAGGAATGGGCTCATTTCGGTAAGCCGCTTTATTTCGGTGCTCTGCCTCTTAGTGTGATAAAAAAACAGCACTATGTGAATTATGACCGTACAGCTACGCAGTTTACCGTACCTGATTTCGATGAATTTCTCGAGTGCTTCAAGGACAGATGCTACATAAACATCGATAAATTCTGGTCAGCTCCCGAAAAGATATATAAGGCGATAAAAGCACACGGAATGACGGAGCAGTGTCTGGTCAAGAGTAAACCTTCAAAGAAGGTTTTTGATCTTCTGGAAAATCTCGCTCCCGATCTGCCCTTTATACCTATTGTAAAGGAAGAGCACCCCTGCCACGAAGAGCTGATGAAAAGAAATATAAATTATATCGGAGCTGAGGTTCTTTTTAAGGATGACACCTCTTATCTTGCCTCGGAGGAGTTCAGGGATAAAATGCACTCAGACGGAAAGCTTCTGTGGGCAAATGCTATTATTTACGATTACCGTCAGCAGCTTTCGGGCGGTCACAGTGATGACAGCGCTCTTACCGTAAGTGAAGATTACGGCTGGGGCTGGCTGGCAGACAGGGGCTTCGATTTTATCCAGACAGACTGGACGATGATGCTCACAGAGTATCTCAAACGAACAGACAGATACTTCAGAAAAGGAGAAAAATAAAATGAAAAACAAGCTGGTTATTTTCGATTGCTTCGGTGTAATCTTCGACGAAATCGCACCGCCTTTTTTCAGAAGGCATTTCGATGAAGAGACAGCGAGAGTCCTTAAGGATAAATATTTTATTCCCGCCGATCTCGGTGAAATTACCCGTGAGGAGCTTTTTGACCGTATGTCAGCGGAGCTTGGGATGAAAAAGGAAGACATTCTCCGTGAATGGGATGAGCTCATTCATCTTCGGCCCTATATGGTGGAAGAGATTAAAAAAATCCGTGAAAAGGCAGATGTGGCACTTCTGTCCAACGCACCTCTCGGATTCGTGGAAAAGCTTTTTGATGAAAATAACATTACGGAGCTTTTCGATAAGATGTTTATTTCATGTAACCTTAAAATGGCCAAGCCCGACCCGAGAATTTATCTTCACTGCGTATCCTCCTTCGGCAAGATATACGATGAGATTTATATGGTTGATGACAGTCTCACCAATGTGGAAAAGCTCGGTGAACTCGGAATTATCGGTGTGCATTTTAAAGATGCGGAAAGTCTCCGTCAGATAAAGCTCTGACATTCAGTATAAATATCACTTTTAATCAGAAAAGGAGCAAATGAAATGGAAAACAGTAAAACCTTTATTCTTAAAAAACTGACAGCTCTTGCCATGGCACTTCTTATGGTCTTCTCTGCAGGCTTTACACCTGCACTTGCAGCTGAAGACGAAGCAGAAGGTGAAAAAGCATATATCGCTTCTGTCGGTGAGAATCTTTACGAAAGCTTACAGGAAGCCGTCAATGAGGCAGAAAACGGTGCGACGGTTGTTTTGTCTTCTGATGCAGAGGGTGACGGAATCTTCGTTCCCTCAGATAAGGAAATCACCTTTGATTTCGGCGGATTCACCTACACGGTAAAGGGAAACCTCGTCGGCTCAGCAGGCTCTGAAACACAGGGTATGCATCTGGAAAAGGGTTCAAAGGTAACTCTCAAAAACGGTACACTCAAGGCTGACAGAGAAATGAAGATTCTCATGCAGAATTACTGTGACCTTACATTAGAGGATATGACACTCGATGCAGAAAATATCGACGGTGTATACACTCTTTCAGATAACTGCGGTAACGTCACAGTCAAGGGCGAAAGTAATATCTTAAGTAAGAATGTAGCTTTCGATCTTTATTACAATATGCTTAACATCTATCCCGAAGGTGTAAACGTAACCTTCGATGAAACCTTCA
>JAZLAJ010000049.1:0-9089 GCA_045613145.1 Acutalibacteraceae bacterium | reverse complement strand
AAGCCTACGTGACCGTCCCAGCCCTCCTGAGGTCTGTCGATGGTAAGGTATACGTTTGTATCCTTAGCCTTCATCCATACTTCCCGGATTTCCTTGAGCTGAACAAGGTCATCGGCTGAACGTGAGCCGTAAACAATGTCAACTGTTCCGTAATCGTCACGGTTATCAAGCACATAATTGATAACGCTGCGAAGAGGTGCAAGACCGATACCGCCGGCAACAAAGAGAAGATTCTTACCCTTGAGCTCTGTATCAACGGGGAAGTTGTTACCGTAGGGACCTCTTACCATAATTTCATCGCCGACCTGAAGGTCGTGGAGATAATCGGTAAGAACACCGCACTTTTTAATGCTGAATTCCTGATATTCTTTGTTAGTGGGTGAAGATGTGATAGAGAACATAGCCTCACCGACACCAGGAACTGAAAGCATAGCACACTGACCGGGCATATGCTCGAAAAGCTTACCGCCTTCGGGAGCGTTTACTCTGAAGGTTTTTACGTCGGGAGTTTCCTGACGGATATCTGTAACCACACCGACCAGAGGTACGAGTGTGTCAAGATTATAATTCTGATGGCAGTTGCAATCGCACATTATTTTGCAGCCTCCTTTTCAAATGCCTTGATTACCTTGATGATGTTTGTAGATGCAGGACACTTATCAACACATCTGCCGCAGCCTACGCAGGAGAACATACCTTCGTTGTTTGCGGGGAAGTATACAAGCTTATGCATAAATCTCTGACGGAAACGCTGCAACTGACTTGTTCTGTTGTTACCGTGAGCCATCATAGTGAAATCGGAATACATACAGGAGTCCCAGCAGCGATAACGCTGAACACCGTTCTTTGTATTGTAGTCCTTGATGTCATAGCACTGACAGGTGGGACAAACGAATGTACATGTACCGCATGCGAGACAGGGCTTATAAACATCTTCCCATACAGCGGAATTGAACTTTTCGTCTGTAGTAGCACCCTTCCAGGAATCAAGAGAGATATTCATGTAAGGAAGAACGGAAACGATTTTTCTGATTTCTTCCTGCTTTTCCTTTACGGGAGCCTCGTCAGCATCTGAAAGAAGAGAAGCACATTTTTCAGTAAGTGCTGCACCCTTTTCTGTTTTAGCGTTCCAGTAATAATAGTCGCCGCAGTCATAAAGAGCTACGTCACCGCAGGGCTCTGCACAGTCGATGCCGAAAGCCTTACAGAAGCAGCTTTCTTCAGGTTCACCACAGGCAAGAGAAACGATGATGCCGTGGTCTCTTCTTGCCTTGTAGAAGGAGTCAACGGGATCTGAAAGGAATACCTTGTCAAGAACCTCGATACCCTTTACGTCACAAGCCTTTACACCGAAAAGAACGAAATCTTCGTTTTCAAGCTCTTCCTGTGCGATTTTAATTTTCTTGCCGTCGATAAAAGCAGTGAAAAGTGTTTCGCTCTGGGGGAAGAAAACCTCCTTGGCGCTTTTTACTGTCTTAAGTGTTTCAAGGTCAACCTTGCTGTTTTCATCATAAATACCGTAATTAGTCTGACCGCTTACGGAAACGGGAAGATAAATTCTTTCGTTTATACTATTTAAAAGAGCGGTAAGGTCTGATTTTAAAAACTTTTTCATTTTCTTATCTCCTTTCGCCCGGTTCAAGGTCATCAAATGTGAAGTCAGTGAGAGGACCTTTGGTTTCTGAATCCTCACCTGCTACGAATTCACCGTAAAACTCATTGATGTCTCTGATGAACTTTCTGTTGAAAAGGTGAAGAGGAATGCCCTGAGGACATACACGGCTGCATTCACCGCAGTCAGTACATCTGCCGGCTACGTGGAAAGCACGGATGATGTGGAACATGCTTTCTTCGAAGGGATCAACGTTTGCCTTCTGTGCTGCATCGAATTTAGTGGAATCGAATACGCACTTTCTGCATGAGCATGCGGGACAAACATTACGGCAGGCATTACATCTGATACACTTGGAAAGCTCCTTACGGAAGAAATCGAACTTTTCTTCTGCACTCATAGCCTCGAGAGCTTCAACACCGGCAAAACGGTCAGCATCACAGGTGTCAACACTGTCGAGAAGAAGCTCGTCATAGATTTTATGCTCTTTACCCTTACATACGTGGCATCTTTCGAGCATAACGTCCTTGTAAGCAACCTTCTTTTCACCGTAAACGGTTTCTACTGTAAGCTCGTCACAAGCACCGTCGATTTCAGCACCCTTAATGGCTGTGATACCCTTGATGCCCTGAGCCTTGATTTTTTCGATGTCGAGCTTACCCTTACAGCCTACACCGATGATGTAAACCTTTTCACGGTCAACTCTGTGCTCTTTGATGAGCTGATTGAAGGAATATGTGTCGCAGGGCTTGAGAAGGATAAGAGTTTTACCCTCGAAGGCTGAACCTGCAATCATATATTTACTAAGGTTAGCACCGCAGAAGCCGTCATAGATGAACTCATCAAGCTCTTCTGCACTGCCGAAATAGTGGGGCTCGGGATTATAGCCGAGGTCACCCTGCTTCCAGCCGAGTACACGCTGAACGGTACCGTCAGCTAAAAGCTCTTTAATTCTGTCAATTAATCTTTGCATCTTAAATCCCCCAATCTTCTGTTCGGGCCGAGTTCACGGACAGCCGAAACGAATTCGTTCATAGTGGTGGAGAACTTAACACCCTCTGCTGCTGAAACCCATTCTACACGGGTTCTTTCTTTTTCGATGCCGAGATAATCGAGCATAGAGAAAAGGAGAGTCATTCTTCTTCTGGCATAATAGTTACCTGTACTGTAGTGGCAGTCACCGGGATGGCATCCGCAGATGATAACGCCGTCTGCACCTCTTTCGAAGGCACGGAGAATAAACATGGGGTTTACTCGGCAGGAACAGGGAACACGGATAATCTTTACATCAGCGGGGTAAGCAAGTCTGCTGCCGCCGGCAAGGTCAGCACCTGCATAACTGCACCAGTTACAGCAGAATGCGACTATTTTCGGTTTGAATTCCTGATTTATCGACATATAGCATCCACCTCCGCAATAATCTGTCTGTTTGAGAAGCCCTGAAGGTCCATAACACCTGAAGGACAGGCAACGGTACAAGCACCGCAGCCCTGACAAAGAGCATTATTGACAACAGCCACACGGCGTGTCTCTCTTACACCGTGGTCATTGATAAGCTTATCTTCATAGCTGATAGCACCGTAAGGACAAACATTGAAGCAAACACTGCATCCGTTACAGAGAAGCTCATCAGGCTTAGCTGTACAGGGGTTGGTGAGAAGCTTATCCTTAGCGAGAAGACCGATAACCTTAACTGCTGCGGCACCTGCCTGTGAAACAGTTTCGGGGATATCCTTCGGTCCCTGGCATATACCTGAAAGGAACACACCTGCTGTGGGTGATTCTACGGGACGAAGCTTCGGATGTGCTTCTGTGATGAAGTTGTTTGTATCGATACTTGCAGTAAGCATTGTAGCGATGTTTCTTACCTCGGGAGAAGGCTCGATAGCAGCTGCGAGAACAACCATATCAGCTTCAACCTTGAGCTGCTTGTTATCGAGAAGGTCCACACCGTGAACTGTAAGCTTGCCGTTAGGCTCGGGAGTAACCTTACCTACCTGACCCTTTACGTAGTTTACGCCGTATTCCTCGACTGCTCTTCTGTAGAATTCGTCGAAGTTCTTACCGGGTGTACGGACGTCGATGTAGAATACTGTAACATTTACATCGGGATATTTATCTCTGATGAGGATAGCGTGCTTGGCTGTGTACATACAGCAGATCTTTGAGCAGTAGCTCTTGCCCTTACCGTCAGCACATCTGGAGCCTACACACTGGATGAATACGATGTTTTTCGGTGCCTTGCCGTCGGAAAGACGCTCGAGGTGACCCTTTGTGGGACCTGCAGCATTCATAATTCTCTCGAGCTCAAGAGAAGTGATAACGTCCTTACTCTGACTGTAAGCATATTCGTCGTAGTTGTCGAGCTTGATTACCTCGAAGCCTGTAGCTACTACGATAGCACCGTACTTACGGGTAACGATTTCGTCCTCCTGCTTGTAGTCGATAGCGCCTGCCTGACATACTCTTTCACAGAGACCGCATTTGCCGTTCTTAAGCTTTAAGCACTGAGAGGGGTCGATTACGGGAACATTGGGGATAGCCTGAGCGAAGGGAGTGTAGATGGCAGGACGGTTATTGAGACCGCTGTTAAATTCACTGGGAGCCTTTTTGCTGGGGCATTTTTCCATACAGGCACCGCAGCCTGTACATTTATCCATATTGACATATCTTGCCTTTTTACGGATGTCAACGGTGAAATCACCTACGAAGCCCGAAACCTTTTCAACCTCACTGTAGGAGTAGATGTTGATTTTCTCGTGAGCTGCCGCATCAACCATTTTAGGTGTAAGAATACAAGCGGAGCAGTCGAGTGTGGGGAAGGTTTTATCGAGCTGTGCCATCTTACCGCCGATGGAGGGAGTCTTTTCTACGATGTCTACCTCGTAGCCTGCATCTGCGATGTCGAGAGCTGTCTGGATACCTGCGATACCGCCGCCGATAACGAGAGCTCTCTTTGTAACGCCGCTTTCACCTGCGACGAGAGAAGTATTAAGGCTTACCTTTGCGATAGCTGCGCGGGTAAGGATAACTGCTTTTTCTGTACCTTCTGTGATGTCCTTGTGTACCCAGGAGCACTGTTCACGAAGGTTAGCGATTTCAACCATATAAGGGTTGAGACCTGCTTTTTCTGCACACTTTCTGAAGGTGGTTTCGTGCATTCGGGGTGAACAAGAGCAGACAACCACACCGGAAAGATTCTTTTCTTTAATAGCCTTGGCGATCTTTTCCTGACCGGCCTCGGAGCACATATACTGATATTCTTCAGCGTGTACTACACCCGGCTCAAGCTTTGCCATTTCTACTACTTTTTTAACGTCAACCGTAGCTGCGATGTTACTGCCGCAGTGGCAGACGAAAACGCCTATTCCGTTCATTTGCTCACCTCCTGAATTTTCTGAAAGCACTTACGAGAAGCTGCTGAGGAACATCATCATCGATAAGTGCGGGGATTTCGTTTGCTGAAAGATAATTTCCGCCCTTCTGTCTTACTACGGTCTGTCTGGCCGCATCGACAATCTTACCGGGCTTTACATCTCTGGGGCATCTTTCCACACAGGCGAAACAGGAAAGGCAGTACCAGAGAGATTCACACTTGGCGAGAGCTTCGATATCTTCATTTACTACATAGGACACGAACTGATGAGGCTTGATGTCCATTTTTTCGAAAGCGGGACAGGAAGCGGAGCATTTGCCGCACTTCATACACTTAAGCGGATTAGTACCGCTGATTTCAGCAATCTTTGCTGCCGCTGTTTTGCTGTTTGCGTGACTCATTATTCTTCCTCCCCTTTCACACCTAATGCCTCGGCTAAGATTTCTGTAAAGTAATAAACAGGAACGGTAGCCTTGGAGTTTTTGGTAAGATTATACTGACAAAGAGGACATGCAGTGATAAGCATATCAGCACCGAAGCCTGATGCACTGTCCATAATGTTGTCACACATTTTACCTGCGAGATCCTTTGCCTTAAGAGAGATGTATCCGCCGCAGCATTCGTTGCGGTAGGGATAAATCACGGGCTCAGCGCCCAGAGCACGGATAAAATCTTCGATGATGGTGGGGTTTTCAGGATTGTCAAATCCTAAAATATTGCCCGGTCTTAAAAGAAGACAACCGTAATATGCGCCTATTTTTTTACCTGTGAGAGGGTTAACAACCTTTTTCTTAAGCTCGTCAAAGCCGATTCTGTCTCTGAGAACTTCAAGGAAGTGAAGAACCTGAGCTTCGCCTGCATAGGGTTCATCAAGCTTCATGTAGTTGTTTGCCTTAACTCTGATATCCTCCACATTCTGCATATCATCGTTTACTCTTTTAAGTACGTGATAGCATGCAGAGCAAAGGGTAACGAGTTCCTGACCCTTGACTTTAGCTTCATTGAGCGCACGGACAGAAGAAAGCTTGCTGGCGATTTCATCACTGCTTAAGGGGTAAACACCGCCGCAGCACTGCCAGTTTTCGATCTCCTCCAGCTCGAAGCCGAGAACCTCTGCGGATTTTCTCGCATAGGTGTCAAGGTCTTTTGCCTTTGTTCGTAAGGTACAACCTGGATAATAACTGTACTTCATACATCTATGATCCTTTCTCTGAAAAATAGTTTTTTGGGCATTGAGGTCTTTGTAAGCGCTTAAAAATTCTCCGTTTTTCTCCTGGATTTAAGTTCATAAAACACCAACATAGTCCATTCGGTTAATCATAACATTTTTCCGACAAAATATCAACCTTTTGTATGACAAAAAACTACCTGTTTTCGGTGTTTTTTTATGATTTTTTTATAAATATATAACCTGTACCCGATTACCTTGGCTTTAATACCTCGGAAACCGCCTTTTTCTACAGACTTTACGCTAAACAACTGCCATTTTATGTAAAACTGTTTTCGCTCTTCTGTATCTTCTGAAAAGAAAAAAATACTTTCCGCAAGAGAGCTTTATACCGTCTGCTTTTTTTACTTTTTAAGGAGATTGAAATTATGAAAAAGACTTTACTTTTACACTATGATTTATTTGATGCATTCAGTATTCTCACCGACGGAGAAACAGACAGTCAGCAGTGAAAAAATTTAAAAGGAGCGATGCGATAAATTCACCTTCGCTCCCTTTTTTCAAATTTAACAGAACACAAGCTGTGACCCTACGGAATTACCTGTAAAAGCGGCGGTGTATCTTTCATTCCTTTCCGAACTCTCCCCCGCCACTTTGCACTTTGCACTTTGCATTTTTCACTTTGCTCTTTGCATTTTTCACTTTGCACTTTGCACTTAAAATAAAAAAGTCCGGCATAAGCCGAACTTTTCAGATATCAGATATTAAATTATTCTGTGAAGCCTGATTCTACAAGCTTAACAAGCTCCTCGACAGCCTGTTCTTCGTCGGAACCACCGGCGATGATACGGATGTCTGTACCGCCCATAATACCGAGAGAAAGAACACCGAGAAGGCTCTTAGCATTTACTCTTCTTTCTTCCTTTTCAACCCAGATGGATGATTTGAATTCATTTGCCTTCTGGATGAAGAAGGTAGCAGGACGAGCGTGAAGACCAACCTGATTCTGAACTTTTACATCTTTAACAAACATATCTATATCTCCCACACATATTTTTTTATTTTTGATTGTCGCAATATATTATACCACAAAACTTTCCTTCGTCAATGGTTAAAACATACTTTAAAAGATTTTGGTTGCAAGACTAAACATTCATAAAAATGAAGGTTCGTTTTTGTGCAAAATAACCACAAAATTTTTACCTTAAAAAGCACTATGCACAATTTAAAGCCTGTTTTTATTCTTTTTCTTCACTTTTCAGACGTTTTTTGTACTCACGAAGGTATTCGATATCCTTTTTGGAAAGGTCAGCCTTCGAAAGCATATCCGGGCGTCGCTGATAGGTTCTTTCCAGTGATTTTTCACGTCGGAACCTATCGATATTTTTATGGTGTCCCGATAACAGTATATCGGGAACAGTCCGTCCGTGCCACTCATAAGGTCTCGTATACTGCGGATATTCGAGAAGCGAGTTATAATGGCTCTCATCAGTGAAAGCATCCTCATTGGCTAAAACTCCGTCAAGCATACGTGAAATACTGTCAGCTAAAACCAGTGCGGGAAGCTCTCCGCCCGTAAGCACATAGTCACCGACAGAAATTTCTTCGTCTACGATTTCCTCGATAACTCTCTCGTCTATGCCCTCATAATGTCCGCAGAGTATAGCGATATTATCCATACGGGAAAGCTCCTTCACTCTCTGCTGAGTGAGAGTTTTTCCCTGAGGTGACATAAAGATAAGGTGAGGTCTCTCTCCCCTTTTTTCGCACAGTGCCTCGAAGCAGTCGTAAACGGGCTGTACCTGCATAATCATACCCGTACCGCCACCGTAGGGTGCATCGTCCACACGGTTATGCTTATCCTTGGAATAGTCTCTTATCTGTATGCAGTTTATTTCTACTTTTCCCTCCTGTCTTGCCCTTCCGATGATGCTTTCGGAAAGGACAGCCTCGCACATTTCGGGAAAGAGAGTAAGTATATCAATCTTCATTTTCAAAAATTCCTCTCAGGGGACGTATTTTTATAATTTCGTCAGCCACATCCACATCGATAACTACAGGCGGTATGGCGGGAATAAGATATTCCTCACCCTCAGCGTTTTTTATGTGCCACACATCGTTGGCTCCGGTCTCACTCACATCGGTAAGAGTGCCGTAAACCTTACTTTCATCGTCAGCGTCGATAACCTTACAGCCGAAAAGCTCCTGCATAAAATAAAAGCCCTCGGGAAGTACAGCATCACTGCGCTTCATATAAAGAATACGGTTTCTCATTTTCTGTGCATCCTCGGGAGTGTCGATACCCTCAGCCTTCATTATGGCCATATTACCGCCCTGTCTTATCTTTACTTTAAGAGGTTTTTCGCCCTTTTTGTCAAGATAAAGAGTACGGAATTTTTTCATAAAATCCACGCTGTCGCACCAGGGCTGAACCTTCATTTCACCCTTGATACCGTGAGTAGAGGTGATCTTTCCTATTTCGAGATATTCTTTTATCATAAAAATTTACCTTTCAAAAACAAAGGCTGTCTCCTCGGAAACAGCCGTGATGTTTGATTATTTCTCTTCAGGGAACATTGTGTCAACATAAAAATCATCTTTGGGTTCTTCACCGAACTCCTCACAAACGAGTTCATAAAGCCAGTTCCAGAGCTTAGTGAAAAATTTGTCAAACATTTCCCAGAATTCTGCCATTGTCATAATGTTTTTCCTCCTTAAAAATTTTCTTTAAATTATTATATACCAAATAAAGGTAAAATTCAAGGGGGTTCTTTTACTTTATTTGACAGGCTTGTAGGATTACAATAGATGTGTTACAGTAAACGAAAAAAATAATGACGAAAGGAAAATCCTGTGTTACAGTTAAGTTGCCGAGACAAAACGAACAGGAGGATTAACCAATCGTCATGACAACTGTAACACAAATAATGAAG
>JAZLAJ010000048.1:0-105996 GCA_045613145.1 Acutalibacteraceae bacterium | reverse complement strand
TGAGTGTAGAGCATATTGGTTCCTCCGTTCATGGTTTCTGGACAATTCCATTTTAACGGATTTTTACCAATTATGCTCTACTTTTTTATTTTATTTTTTCGTAGGCTCCATTGGTTACCCCAACATTTATTATAGAGCCTATTTTTATTCCTGACGCTGTATTGAATTGAATAAGATTTCGTGCTATAATTGAAAAAAACACACCGAGGTGGAGAATATGGAAAAGATTATCTCATTTTTTATGTCCGTATGTTTTACTGTTATGAGTCTTCTTGGTATCCCTTTTGATGCTCCCGATCTTGCCCGTACAGAGCTGAACGGTGCAGTCGCTACAGAAGAAAACATAGCTCTTTTCAGAGAGGTTTATGAAACGGAAACAGAATGGCTCGCTTCCCTTCAGCTGGAAAACGGAGCTCTTCCTATGACCGGAGGGAAAAACGGTGACCTTCGTATGAATCCGTATTTTGCGGATTTTGCTGCACTTGCACTTCTCGACAATGCGGAAAAATACGCTGACAATGTGGTAAAATATATGGATTGGCATTTCAGTCATCTTAATACCGCTCAGGAGGATTTCAACGGTCTTGACGGCACTATCTATGATTATGTGATCACGGTGAAAAACGGCAAGGTAGAAAAAGAAAGCATTTCTATGCCTGATAATGCGGACTCCTATGACACGACAGACTCCTATGCCGCCACCTTCCTCACAGTAGTATACAAATATTTCCGACAGACGGGTGACAGCGAGTATCTGACCGCAAACGCAGAAGACCTCGAAAGAATAACCTCTGTAATTTTTTCGAATCTGCAGGACGGTCTCACTTACGCGAAGCCTAATCACAGAGTAAAATATCTTATGGATAACTGTGAGGTTTATGAGGGCGCTGTGGCAGCTGCAGGTATTTTCACAGAGATAGTGAAAAACGGCAGAACCGAATACTCCGACCTGCGTGATGACTGCGAGGAGCTGATTTACACCGTTAAGGAAAACATAAACAGTAAGCTCTGGAATTATGCCGGCGGATATTACAGCCCGGGAATAACTGCTTATGTCAGCGTGCCTACGAAGATTTTCTCATGGGATATATATTATCCTCAGGCTACATCTCAGCTTTTCCCCATAATCTGCGGTGTTATCGAACCTGACACGAAGCGTGCCGAGCATCTTTACGGTAAATTCTGCGAGAGCTATGAGTGGGAAAGATTTGACTATCCCGACGATTTCTACTGGGGCGCAAATGTGTATGCCGCTGCGGTTATGAATGATCTTGACCGTGTGGTAACATATATGACAGAGTACAGTGCACTTATGGAAAAACACAGCTGGCCGCTTTATAATGCGGACAGTGCGAGAACCTCTATGGCGGCATACATAATGCTCGAAAGAGCCGGAGCAGTCTGACCGTATTTCAGAGGCAAGAAAAACAGTACAGTAAGAAAATCCGTTGTAAATGTCGGCAGATGTTTACGTCGGATTTTTTCTTAAATCTTGACTTAAACTTTCTTATGTAATATAATATAGTATCAAAGCGCAAAACTTTAAATGATAATATAAAGAAAAGAGGATGATAACAGTGAGTGATTACAGAATTGCCACCAAATGTATCCATTCGGGATATACACCGAAAAACGGTGAACCCAGACAGATTCCCATCTGTCAGAGTACTACATATAAATATGATTCAAGCGTAGAAATGGGTAAGCTTTTCGACCTCGAAGCTTCAGGTTATTTCTACACCCGTCTCCAGAACCCCACCAATGATGCAGTAGCAGCAAGAATAGCTGATCTCGAGGGCGGTGTAGCCGCAGTGCTTACATCTTCAGGTCAGGCAGCTAACTTTTTCGCTGTTTTCAATATCTGCTCAGCAGGTGATCACGTGGTAGCATCCACTGCTATCTATGGCGGTACCTTCAATCTTTTCAATGTTACAATGAGAAAGCTCGGTATAGAGTTTACCTTCGTGACACCCGACTGCACCGAGGAAGAGCTTAATGCCGCATTCAGAGAAAACACAAAGGCTGTTTTCGGTGAAACTCTTTCCAATCCTTCACTTCAGGTTCTTGATATCGAAAAGTTCGCCAAGGCAGCGCACGCTCACGGTGTACCTCTTATCGTGGATAACACCTTCCCTACACCCATCAAATGTCAGGCATTTAAATACGGAGTAGACATCATAACTCACTCCACTACCAAATATATGGACGGTCACGCCACACAGGTAGGCGGTGTAATCGTAGACAGCGGTAATTTCGACTGGACAGCGAGTGACAAATATCCCGGTCTTACCACTCCCGACGACTCTTACCACGGTGTTACATATACCGAAAGATTCGGTAAGGGTGCTTACATCACCAAGTGTGTAGTTCAGCTTATGCGTGACCTTGGCTCTATCCCCGGTCCTCAGAATGCTTTCCTTTTAGGCTTAGGTCTTGAGACTCTCGCTTTAAGAATGGAAAGACACTGTGAAAACGCTCTTAAGGTAGCGAAGTATCTCGAAAAGAGCGAGCTCGTTTCATGGGTATCTTATCCCGGTCTCGAAAGTGATCCTCAGTACGAGATGGCTAAAAAATATATGCCCGACGGCACCTGCGGTGTAATTTCCTTCGGTGTCAAGGGTGGCAGAGAGGCTGCTACTAAGTTTATGGACTCTCTCCGTCTCGCTTCTATCGTTACTCACGTAGCAGACAGCAAGACCTGCGTTCTTCATCCTGCCTCCACCACTCACCGTCAGCTTACTGACAAGCAGTTAGAGGAAGCAGGCGTAAGAAGTGACCTTATCCGTCTTTCTGTAGGTATCGAGGATGCAGAGGACATCATCGCTGACATCGAGCAGGCACTCATTTCAGCTACCGCTGAATAATTCGGAATGCGGAATGCGAAATTCGGAATAGCGGGACAGCTTTTCGGTAAAAAGAAATGATACAACGCCGGATTAACGGTGTATTATCGTAGGGACACGGTGTGCCGTGTCCGCACAAATAAAAATTATAAAGAGGATTTACAATGAAATTAGGTATAGTAGGCCTTCCCAATGTAGGCAAAAGTACACTTTTTAACGCAATCACCAATGCAGGTGCACAGAGCGCAAACTATGCGTTCTGCACCATCGAGCCCAATGTGGGTGTGGTTGCAGTTCCCGACTACAGACTCGACAAATTAAGAGAGATGTATAACCCCGTGAAATTCACCCCTGCCACCATCGAATTCGTGGACATCGCAGGTCTCGTAAGAGGTGCATCTAAGGGTGAAGGTCTCGGTAATAAGTTCCTTTCACATATCCGTGAGGTTGACGCAGTTATTCACGTGGTACGCTGCTTCGAGGATGACGATATCATCCACGTTGACGGCTCCATCGATGCTAAGAGAGATATGGAAACCATTAATCTTGAGCTTATTCTCTCTGACCTTGAAATGATCGACAGAAGAATCGACCGTGTATCCAAGGCTATGAAGGGGGATAAGAGTCTCGCTTCTGAGCTGGATTTCCTCAAAAGAATCAAGGAAGCTCTCGAAAACGAACAGCCCGCAAGAAGTGTGGAATGTACAGACGAGGAAAAGGCTATTTTAGACGGTGCAGCCCTTCTTACATCGAAGCCTGTTATTTACGCTTGTAATATGAGTGAAGCTGACTTCGTTTCCGGTATCGACACTAACGAAAATTACAAGGCTGTATGTGAAATCGCAAAGGCTGAGGGCAGTGAGGTTCTTCCCATCTGCGCAGGTCTCGAGGCTGAAATTTCCTCTCTTTCCGATGAGGATAAGGAAATGTTCCTTGCCGACCTCGGTGTAGAAAACAGCGGTCTCGACCTTCTCATTCAGAGAAGCTATAATCTTTTAGGTCTCATTTCCTATCTTACTGCAGGTCAGCCCGAGGTAAGAGCCTGGACTATCAAAAAGGGCACCAAAGCTCCTCAGGCAGCAGGTAAGATTCACTCTGACTTCGAGCGTGGCTTTATCCGTGCAGAGGTAGTTTCCTTCGACACTCTTATGGAGCTCGGCTCTCTGGCGGCGGCGAAGGAAAAGGGTCTGGTAAAGAGTGAAGGTAAGGAATATGTGATGAAGGACGGCGACATCGTTCACTTCCTGTTTAATGTTTAATTCGGAATGCGCAATCGCGGGATAGCTTTTTGCAAACAGGAAGAGTTATTCCGCCTGATTTACAGATATGTAATTATGTAGGGACACGGCTTCGGCTGTGTCTCTTTTTATGATGAAAAATAAAAGCCCCTCCTTAAAGGAGAGGTGTTACGAAGTTACAGAGAGGTATCATTCTCTGAACTGAAAAAGCTTATCGACCTTGATGCCGAAAAGGTCGGCTATCTCAAAAATTACATCGAGGGAAACCCCGCTTGTGGCGAGCTCGATTTTACTGATGGTAGTGCGGTCAAGACCTAATTTTTCCGCTAATTTCTCCTGAGTGAAGCCGTTGAGCTTACGGTAATAGGCTATGTTCAGACCGAGCATTATATATTTATCCTTCTGATTTATATTCATTATCATCACCATATAAATTATATTAGTAATTTCGAAATAAATATACAGAATAAAACATCTAAAATGATGATTGACATTCTACAAATTATGAATTATAATAGTAATATGAAAGTTTTTTCTTTTCGTTGTAATGTTTTACCGTAAAAATCCGTTATAGATTATGAAGGGCTGATATTTGGTTATTATGCTCATTGACAGAAAAAGTGTTACAGCAGTACAATGAAATCAGAAGAAAATAAGGAGGAAAAAGTTATGAAGAAAAAAGTTTTGCAGGTAATGATGGCTGTGGCTGTTATGGTGCTGATGCTGTCCTTCAGCGCATCGGCGAAAACATATTGGAGCAAATATTCCGGACCGGCTCTTACTGCGACCTATGAGTATCTCGATGAGATGTATCTCGGAAAAGATAATAAATTCGGGCTTACTCTTCATTA
Organism: Acutalibacteraceae bacterium; assembly: GCA_045613145.1. Taxonomy (GTDB): domain Bacteria; phylum Bacillota; class Clostridia; order Oscillospirales; family Acutalibacteraceae; genus UBA6857. The sequence goes on along the minus strand of JAZLAJ010000048.1, from coordinate 101,064 downwards.
CGGTGCTCCTGTAGATAAAGAAATCATAAAAAATCAAGCAAAAGAAATCACAAAAGACTGTAAAGATGATTCCGAGAAAGCTATGGCTGTAGCCAAATGGATAGCCGAAAACATAAAATATTATGAAAAAACATCAAATCAGGCATCTGTTGATGTTCTTTTGAACAGAGAGGGTAACTGTCTCGGTTACGCTTATCTTCTCAGTGATATGCTTCGCTCGCTGGGAATAATAGCTGTTCCCGCCTCAGGCTATGTGGGAGATACGGACAAAAATGATCAGGATCTGATTCTGGTAGAAAATATCGACGGTCATGCCTTCACCTTCGTTCATCTTGACGGAAAGTGGAAGTTCTTTGATATGCTTTTCTATGTTTATGCTTCTGTGGATTCAGATTATATTGCCGATAATTATTTCATAAACTCTATCGAGGGTGTTATGCCTTATTACAGTGAGATATACTATCCTCTTCAGAAGGGCGCGGCCGGTATTTACAAAAACGGCAAAACTTATGCTTTTGACAGAGAAAATAACTGCCTTGCTTTCGGGCATTTCAGTTCCGCATCTGCTCATAATATTTTTTATAATTTCGATACGGCAGTTAAATATGATGAGCCTGACGGACAGGGAACAGACGGCTGGAAATATACCGTGAATCCCGAACGCCGTGAGAGTATGATTAACGGTGAATGCTATAAAAACGGCTGGATAAATTACAGTAATCTGTTATGGCGTTATGTACAGCCCAACGGAGTAAGCTTCCAGCATCTGATAATAAAGGACGGAAATGATTATATATACGAAGACGAATATGTTCTCACCAATGAAATAGATGAGTATTTTCTCGAAAAAGGACATCTTGTAATTTATGACGGTGAGCCTGTTCCATTTACCTTCCGTAAGGATTCTTTATGGATTACGAGAGGGAATAAAATCGAGTTTTACTTTGACGGCACTCTTGATTCCTATAAAGAAAGCGGCAGAGCTACAGTAGGTAAGGACGGAAAGATAAATGTAAAAAAAGACGGATACATTATGCTCTGGTATAAGGAAATATCCGAAGACGGTGTAGTGCGGATGGACGGTGCACTTACTGTTTATGTAACAAAAACAGCTCAGTACGCTGTCTGTGACTACGGCAGACACGTTTACAGAACCGTTTCCGTTACCGAAAACAGCGATAAAAAACAGTATATCACACTTAAAGAGTGTGTAGGCTGTAAAAAGAGCAAAACAATAGTAAGCAAAAATATAAGCTCTTCAGAGACGGTATCTGCGCCCGAAAGAGTGAAAATAGTTTCGGCATCTCAGACGGCAGATTCTGTTACACTTAAATGGGAAAAGGCAGTCGGTGCTGACGGTTATGCTGTTTACAAGTATGATTCAAAAGCCCAAAAATACAAAAAGATAAGGACAATTAAATCGGGTAAAACAGAAAAATACAAAATTACAGGTCTTAAAGCAGGTAAAGAATACAGATTTAAAGTAAAAGCATATTGCACTAAAAATGGAAAGGCTTTGTGGGGTAAGGCTTCAAAAGCTTTCATAACTGCTACCGAGCCGAAAAAAGCATCAATAAAATCATTTAAGTCAACCAAAGCAAAAACCGCCACCTTAGTCTGGGCTCCCGTAAGCGGTGCAAACGGATATCAGGTGAAATATTCCACATCTAAAAAGTTTACAAAGAAAACTACTAAATCCGTTACGGTGAAAAAGCAGAAGGCCAAAAAGGTAACACTTAAAAAGCTGAAAAAAGGCAAGAAATATTATGTTAAGCTCAGAGCCTTTAAGACGGTGAACGGCAAAAAAATTTACGGCTCCTACAGTAAGGTTAAGAGTGTTAAAATCAAATAACAAAAAGGGACAGACTGCTGAAGTCTGTCCTTACCTTTTCACTATTACTTCTTACCTCTCATAAATCCCTCGGACTTATGAGTTATGTCTGCTCATAGCCTTATCTATATCACCCGTAACCATAATTTCGATAGCGTCGATTACATTGTCGGCGCATTTTTTTATTTCATCGGCTTCCTTCTTTGTAAATCTTGACAGCACCCAGTCAGCCAGGTCATATTCGGGGTTAGGCTTGGCACCGACACCCACTCTTATACGGGGGAATTCGTTGCTTTTAAGGTGGTAGATGATGTTTTTGAGACCGTTCTGACCACCGTCGCTGCCCTTTCTTCTGATGCGCATTTTACCCGGGTCGAGACTGATATCGTCGGAAATTACGATAATTCTCTCGGGAGGGATTTTATAAAAATCTGCCGCATCACGGACAGCCTCACCGCTTAAATTCATGAAGGTCTGAGGCTTGAGAATGAGACATCTTTTTCCTTCTATTCTGCATTCGTCCATCAGTGATTTGAACTTAAGCTTGTTCATTTTCAGTGAGTATTTTTCACTTAGAGCATCGATACAGATGAAGCCTGCATTATGTCTTGTACCCTCGTACTGTCTGCCGGGATTACCGAGACCTACTATCATATATTCGAATGTGCCCGTGTATTCTTTGTTCTTCTTAAATATCATTTTCAGTTCACCTTTGTTTAAATTAATGCAAAATGCAGAATGCAAAATTATGGTCGCGGACCATAGTGAATGTAAAATGCAAAGTGCAAAATGCAAAATTTCGGTCGCGAATCCACCTCGGTATAATATTTTTAAGTTGTCTCCGCAGAGAAAAGTGGGTAGTAAAAAGTAAAGAGTAGATTATAATTAATTATACTTTTTAGTTGTACAAAGCAGTTTGGCGGTGTAAGGGTATATTTTAAAATAACCTTATACGGATATAATCGGAACGAAGTGACCCTTTATTTTGCATTTTGCATTCTGCATTTTGCATTTATCTGCAACACAGTTGCAGACAATATTATGCCAATTTTTCCTTCAAGAATCAAGCCTTTTTAAGTAATTTTAGTTTTTTTGAGAGAAAATATATTATAGAAAGACTGCGAGGATGTTATTGTTCTAAATAAGAAATAATATTTTTTCTTACTGTGTTATAATTAACCGATTATAGATAATTGGAATACTATGCTTTCTTTAACGGAGGTTTAACTAATGGAAAAAGATAACGAAAGACAGAATGATAATCTTATTATCGGCAGAAATGCCGTGTCTGAAGCGCTTCGCAGTGAGAGAGCCATCGACACTCTTTTAGTAGTCAAGGGCGAAAGAAACGGCTCCATCGGCAGAATTTTAGCCGAATGCAGAGAAAAGAAAATCGTAATCAAAGAAGTAGATAAAAAGAAGCTTGACTTTATGTGCGGTCAGGGTAACCATCAGGGAGTAGCCGCTTATGCTGCCGCCCACGAATATGCAGAGGTAGAGGACATTCTTGCTCTGGCTGAGGAGAGAGGGGAGGCACCCTTCATCATCGTCTGTGACGGTATCGAGGACCCCCATAATCTCGGTGCTATCATCCGTACTGCTGAAACTGCGGGAGCTCACGGAATCATCATTCCGAAAAGAAGAAATGCTTCTCTTACCTGGGCAGTAGGTAAGGCTTCGGCAGGTGCTGTGGAATATATGCCTGTGGCACGTGTGGGTAATCTTGCCTCGACTTTAGACGAACTCAAGGAAAAAGGCATCTGGGTTTATTCGGCAGATATGGACGGTAAAAACTGGTGTGAGACCGATTTCGCAGGGGGCGTGGCACTCGTTGTCGGCTCCGAAGGAAACGGTGTCAGCCGTCTCATCAGAGAAAAGAGCGACTTTATCGTTTCTCTGCCTATGAAGGGCAGGATAACATCTCTCAACGCTTCCGTAGCCGCAGGCATTCTTATGTACGAGGTGTCAAGACAGCGTTCGGGATTTAAAGCGAAATAATGCGGATAACAGGGTCGAGGCTTTATGAATGCAAAATGCAGAATGCAAAATGCAAAATAAAGGGTCACTACGTTCCGGATTATATCCGTGTAAGGTTATTTTAAGATATATCTTTACACCGCCAAATTTCTTTTTTTACAATAAAAAGATTATAATTTACTCTTTACCTTTTACTCCGCACTTTCCTCTGCGGAGATAACTTAAAAAATATTATACCGAGGTAAATTCGCGACCATAATTTTGCATTCTGCATTTTGCATTTTGCATTTAACAAAAAACTTGGCCCTTTCAGACTGCATTTGTTATGTGGTCTGACAAATTCTTACCGAAAGGACTGAAAAAAATGTCAGAAAATAATAATCCTTCCGACCTTTATGATGAAGAGTTTCTGAAAAAGAAGGAAGAATTTTACGCTATAATGGAAGATATGGACTTACCGTCATCTGAGATAGAAGAGGACGACGGTAGCTTTGAAGAGCTAATAGATGATTTCGCCGACAGTGATCTGATGTCAAAGCTCGGCTCGAAGAAGGAAAAGAAATCGAAAAAGACTAAAAAGGACAAAAAGAAGAAAAAGGAAGCGGTAGTGGACACTCCCGAGCCTGAGTACGATATTTTTGATCTGGGTGATGACTTCCGTGTAAAGGAAGAGAAAAAGCCTGAAAAGAAAAAGAAGGAAAAAAATAAGGCTAAGCCGGCAGAGAAAAAGGCTCCGCCGAAGCCGAGAGAGCCTCTTAAGCCCTTCGTTCCTCACACACCTGTTCCGGAGGTTAAGGCTGATGTTTATGTAAAGGATGAAAGCCTTTATGAGGAGCAGAGCGTGGATATCGATGAGCTTCTTAAGAATTTAGGTATTCCTACTGCCGAAGAAATCGCAGCTGAGGAAAGAGCAGAAGAAGACACGGACAGAGACATTTCCTCTGACGGTGAAAAGGAAGCGAAGGTCTACACAGGAGACAGAGAGGATATGGAGGACATTTCTTCTGTTTCCGATGAGGCACCTGATTTAGATGAGGATGTAAAGGTCTTTGCTGATGAAAAAACAGAGGATGACCTTTCGGGAACGAGATTTTTCAGCACCGATGAATTAAAGGAAGAAAAAAATGACAGCGGTGCTACACGTCATTTCGATCTTAAGGGATATATTCAGTCTGCAGGAAAATCCATACAGGAGGGAAAAGTGCAGAAGGCTGACTTCACACGTCATTTCCGTTTTATGAAAAATAAAGAGTCAGACGAAACCATTTTAGAGTCTGCGCCCACAGGAAAGGGTAAGGACAGTATGATGGACTCTGTCAAGGCTGATGAGGACGGAGACATTTTCTCTGCCGTAGAAAAGGCACAGAAAAAGAAAAAGAGAAACCGCCTTAATACCACACAGAATTTCATCTCTCTTAAGGATTACGATGAAAAGCTGTCAGTCAGACTCATAAAGGAAAAGAAAAATCTTTTTATCGCTCTGGCTGCTTTCGTAATAAGTGCCATTCTCACAGTGCCCTTCTCCGCCTACGGTCTGCAGGGCGCTCATCACGGTCTTATTTTTTCTCTTGTACACATTTTACTGACTGTTCTTATATGCGTTCTGGCAAAAAATGAACTGACATTAGGCTTTAATAATATCCGTTATCTTAGTCCTGACGAAAACTCCGTAACCTTTATCGTGGCTGTTTTCGTAATGCTCTTTAATCTGTTTTCTGCCGCCTTCGGCACTCTCGGTGTGAACGGAGTAAAGCCCTACACTCTCTGTCTTGCCTTCGGAGTGCTGGTACGCTTCACGGGAAGGTATCTCGATGATCTTACGGCACGTAAGAGTGTAAAGGCACTCTCAGAAAAGGGTGAATATGAGGGTATACACTACATTTCGAATAAAAATGATGCTCTTTTAGTGGCTCACGGCTTAAGCGAAAAGACAGTTCCCACCGTAATCTACGGTGCGGAAAGCCGTGTGGACAGCGGAATCAGAGATGATAAGGCTCCCAGAAAGGACGAAGAAAAGTTCTATGCTTTCACTGCTATAGCAGTTCTTCTGGTCGGCTTTGTGTCGGGAATAATTCTCTTTTCGAGAAACAGAGATGCAGTTTCATTCTTCACTCCTCTGGTCACCTCTGTCTGCTTCTGTCTTCCTGTAATGAATGAACTCGTAAGCAGTGTGATTTTCTTCTTTACCTCCTCACGTCTTTCAGATAAGGGTGTGGCTGTAAACGATATCGAATCTCTGGAAGAGCTTTCCATGGCCAAGGCAGTTTCTGCCGATGCAAAAGAGCTTTTCACCTGTGAGGTTTCCTCCTTCAGAAAAGTAAAGGGCTCTCTTATATCAAAAAGTGATGCTGCTGTTTTCGCTGCGGCTACGCTTAAGGCGGGCGGATCTATGGCGGGTGACTGCTTCGGAGAGTTTATCGATGCACTCGGAATTTCTCTGCCTGAGGCGAGTGATCTTCAGTATGAGGAAAAATTAGGCTTTGCCTGCTGGGTAGCCGACAGAAGAGTTCTCGTCGGTAACAGACAGATGCTCATCGAGCACAGCATAGAAGCTCCTACCCAGGCAGAAGAAAAAGCCTATGCGGGCAAGAAAAATGTTATGTATGTGGCTGTGGAGGGTCAGCTGGTGGCTTCCTTCCTCGTGAAGTATAAGGTGGTACCCTCCTTCAGAAAAATTGCTGCCGATTTCGAAAAAACAGGCTTCGTGCTTCTCGTAAGCAGTAAGGAACCCTGTTTGGATGAAAACAACTGTGCAGAGAGACTTTCTCTAGATGTAGTATCTGTAAAGATTCTTTCACAGAAGGCATCGGAGGTAGTAGCTTCCTACAGAAAGGACAGCGAAAAAGGAAAGGCAACAGCTCTGGTCTGCCTCAAAGGAAAGTGCACTCTTACAGAGCTTGCCGTAAAGGCGCACACTCTTTACCGTACCGACCGTCTGGCTTCGAATCTTCTTCTTTCGGGACAGGCAGTGGCACTGGTGCTTACCTTTCTTTCAGTATTTCTCAATATGCCCGTATTCTTCAGTCCCGTAACAGTAATTATTTTACAGTCCTTCTGGGCCCTCGGATGCTATGCTGTAGTGTCTGCACAGTTCAGAAAGGCAGTGAAAAGAAAAATCATAAATCTTATCGCGAAAGTGAGAAAAAGCAAATGAGCATTATACATGTTTCTTCACTGAAAAAATCCTACGGCAGAAAAACCGTTCTGGATGACATAAATTTCGAAATCGCCGAAGGCTCCGTAGTAGGTCTTTTAGGTCCTAACGGCTGCGGAAAAACCACTCTCATAAAAATACTTACGGGTCTCATAAAGGATCATTCGGGTACAGTGAGAATAGACAATGAAGAGCCCGGACCCTACACTAAAAGCATCGTTGCCTTTCTTCCCGACAAATCCTATCTTCCCGACTGGATGAAGCCGAAGGATGCTATCGGTTATTTCAGTGATTTTTATGCCGACTTCGATAAGGAAAAGGCAGAAAAGATGGTCCGTGAATTCGGACTGGACGAAAATCAGAGACTCAAGACTATGTCTAAGGGTCAGCAGGAAAAGCTTAATCTCATTCTTGTTATGTCCCGCAGAGCGAAGCTGTATGTTCTCGACGAGCCTCTGGGCGGTCTTGACCCGGCGGCGAGAAGCTTCGTTTTAGATCTTATTCTCGAAAACTACGCCAAAGATTCCACCGTTCTCATTTCTACTCACCTTATCGGTGATGTCGAGCGTATTTTTAACCGTGTGCTTATGATAAGCGGCGGCAAGCTCATCGTAAATTCCCACGTGGATGAAATCAGAGAAAAGGGTAAGAGCGTGGAAGAAGTGTTCAAGGAGGTGTTCAGTTATGCTTGGTAAACTCATAAAGCACGAGCTTCGTCATTCGGCAAGATATACTCTTTCCATTTACATCGCTGTTATTGTTATTTCCGGCATAATGGCACTTTCTCTTTTATCATCTGCCACCTGGATGGGTGTAATGAGCTGCTTTGCACTTTATGCTGCAGGAATTATCGCTGTGATTGTGACCCTCGTTTCTGTAATAAAGAATTTTTATGACACTCTTTTCGGAAGACAGGGTTATCTCACTCTTACTCTTCCCGTAAAGTGCAGTACTCTTCTTATTTCTAAAATTATTGTGTCCTTTATCTGGATAACAGCTTCATTTGCACTTATGGGTCTTACTCTCATCGTTATTTTCTTCTATGCCAAAGAAAAAAGTGCAGGCTATTTTACGATGCTTTCCGATGCTGTAAGCATAAGCGGTCTTATCGATATGCTTCCCTCTGCATCTACGGTAATCAGCCTTCTGATTGCTGCGGCACTGTGGGCGGTTATAACGATTTTTACCTATGTATCCTTCGTTTATTTCACCGTGACCGTAGCTAATACCAGAGTGCTTCAGTCCCATCCGAAATTTCTCGGCGGACTCATTTTTCTCGGTATTTTTTCCTTTAATAACACTGTGGGAAATATTCTCACTCAGTACATACCCTTAACCTTCAATGTAGGAAGCGATAAAGTTTATTTTGCCTTCGAGCAGATGGGAAGGGCTGAAGAGGCACTCTTCTCCTACGGTGTAGGCGGTACTGTTTTCAGCGGACTTTTCGCTCTCGGTCTTATATGTCTGACCGGTTACATACTCGAGAATAAGGTTAATCTCAAATAAGGAGATAGAAAATATGAAAGAAATCAACGGCTTTACAGAATGGTACAGTGACCCGACGGTAACAGGAATTAACCGACTCCCGTCCAAGGCTACATTTATGCCCTATGACAGCCTCGACGAAGCTGAAAAGGGTGAAAGATACCTTTCAAAGAGATATTATGACCTGTGCGGAGAGTGGAAATTCAGACTCTTCGATACCTACAGAGAGAAGGAAGAAGGCTTCTTCGCCACGGATTTCGACTCTGACGGTTGGGATACCATTCCCGTACCTTCATCCTGGCAGATGGAGGGTTATGACTATCCTATTTATTCAAACACTCAGTATCCGTGGGAGAAGGTTCAGGAGCCTGAACCGCCCTTCGCTCCCACGGAATATAACCCGGTAGGCTGTTACATCAAAAAGTTCACTCTTCCCGAAGGCTTCAGAAAGGAAAGAGTGATAATCACCTTCGAGGGTGTGGAAAGTGCTTACTATCTTTATGTAAACGGTGTGAGATGTGCTTACAGTGAGGGTACCTTCAGACACAGTGAATTTGACATTACGGATTTACTGTGCGAGGGAGAAAATACTTTAGCTGTTGAGGTTTATCGCTGGAGTACAGCCAGCTGGCTGGAGGATCAGGATTTCTTCCGTCTGGCGGGTATTTTCAGAGAGGTTTATCTTTACACCACAGGTAAGCAGTATATCGCAGACTTTAAGGTGGAGGCTTTGCCCGACACCTCTGATTATAAAAACGGCACGCTTAAGGCAGATGTTCTTTTAGGTGAAAAGGCGGAATATACTGAGCTGGAGCTCACTGTTTACGATATGAACGGAGATGTGGTAGCTACTGATTCTGTTTCTGCCGAAAAAGCTGACAGTGCTCAGCTTAAGGCCACCTTACCTTACATCACTCTCTGGAGTGCAGAAAATCCCTATCTTTATAATGTAGTCATTTCCATCAGAAACCGTGACGGTGTTTATATGGAATATGTCAGCACTAAGGTGGGCTTCAGACACATCGAAATCAAAGACAGTGTTCTTTACTTTAACGGTAAAAGACTCCTTCTCAAGGGTGTTAACCGCCACGAATTCTGCTGCGAAAAGGGCAGAGCTGTTTCGAAGGAGCTGATGATAAAGGATATCCTTATTATGAAGCAGCATAACATAAATGCTGTGCGTACCTCACATTATCCGAATCATCCCCTCTGGTATGACCTTTGCGACGAATACGGTCTTTATGTAATCGACGAGAATAACCTGGAATCCCACGGTACACGCTTTATGACAGCAGGTGAGGAGACACCTCTTCTTCCCGACGGCAGAGAAGAGTGGCTTGCATCCTGTATGGACAGAATAGAATCTCTTTACGAAAGAGACAAAAACCACCCCTCAGTTATCATCTGGTCTCTCGGTAATGAGTGCAGTGGCGGTGAAAACTTCCTTAAAATGCACGATTATCTCAATGAGGTCGATCCCTCCAGACCTGTTCATTATGAATCAATCTGGCATAAGGAGACCTTCGGCTTCGATAAAAACGTTACTGACATTTATTCACAGATGTATCCATATCCGTGGAATCTCGAGAAGGATATTATCGCACATCCGGAAAAGCCCTGGATGCTTTGTGAGTTTTCACATTCTATGGGTAATTCCTGTGGCGGAAATGAAAAATATTTCGAGCTTATGGATAAATATCCCTGCTTCTTCGGAGTTTTCGTATGGGACTTCGTGGATCAGGGTGTAAGAATTAAGAAGGATGACGGTACATCCTTCATCGGCTATGGCGGTGACAGCGGTGAAATCACTCACGACGGTCATTTCTGCGGTAACGGTCTCGTTTTTGCAGACAGAGAATTAAAGCCTGCCATCAAGGAAATGAAGCACCTTTATCAGAATGTTTCCTTTAAGGAAATCGATGCGAAAAAGGGTATCTTCGAGGTAAAGAATAATTTCCTGTTCACTAACCTTAATGAATACAATCTTCACTGGCAGCTGGTAAGTGAAAACCGTGTCAATGCCAGCGGAGACCTTTCTCTCGATCTTGAGCCGGGAGAAAGCACTGTAGTGGAGCTTTCCTTGGACAGAGTGCCGGCAGCAGAATGTTATCTGAATGTTATGCTCGAGCTTAAGAGAGGTAATCTCTGGGCGAAGGCAGGACACACAGTGGCAAGAGAGCAGTTCATCATAAACGAATATTCCTTCCCGAAAGCTGACATCGAAGGCGAAGAGATGAACGTAAAAATCAATTACGGCACAGTAAAGGTTTACGGCGGTGACACAGAGGTATGCTTCTCACGCAGAAATCATAAGCTTTATTCCGTAAAATATAAGGGAACAGAGCTTCTCAAGGGTGATGCGGAGCTTAATTTCTGGAGAGCCATCATCGATAATGACAGAGGCAATAAGCAGGCTGTACGCTGCGGATGCTGGAAATATGCAGGCAAGCTTGCCGGTACAGGTATCGGCGAAGTTAAAAACTACGGAAAGAAAGTCACTGTGGAAATGAACTTCTCAGTATACACCTCACCTGAATGTAAGGGTAAGATTATCTTTACAGTAGGCAGTAAGGGCATACACATTGACTACAGCTTTAAGGCAGAAGAGGGCCTTCCCGAAATTCCTGAGATTTCTTTTGTCTTCCCCATCTCTGCAGAATACGAAAAGCTCGAATATCTGGGCAGGGGTCCTCATGAAAACTACATCGACAGAAGCAAGGGTGCATATATCGGACTTTATAAGACTGATATAAAGGAGCTTTTTGAGCCCTATCAGAAGCCGCAGGAGTACGGTGAAAGAACAGCGGTCAGAAGAGCTACAGTGAAAAAAGCTGACGGCACACTTCCTCTTACCTTCGTAGCAGACAAGGAAATGGAAATAAATCTTTCACCCTATACTGCAGATGATCTGGAGAATGCACCACACATTCACGAGCTTCCCGAAGGCGACACCCTTTATTTCAGAGCAGTGGCAAGACAGATGGGTGTAGGCGGTTATGACAGCTGGGGCTCACACACCTTAGAGGAATATAAAAATCCTTCAGGTAAGGAATATAAATACGGATTTACTCTGATGTTTTGAAATCGTGAAAGGCGGAAGTTAAAATGAAAAAGAAGTCAGAGCCTATGGCTACCTTTATGGCATTCAGTACCCTCGTAATCGTGGGTTTATCAGCCAAGCACTGTATGAAAAAATATACAGGTGGCACAAGAAAGCATCCTCTTAAAGTTATTTTCAGGAGATAAACGGTGAAAAATAATAAGACTACACAGAAAAAAGGCAAGGGTAATGCCTGTCCCTTTTACAAAAAATGCGGCGGCTGTCAGCTTCAGAATATGACATACGAAGAGCAGCTCAGCTTTAAAATGGCAAAGACCATCAGAAATCTCGGCCGCTTCGGTCATGTGGAAGAGATTATCGGAATGGAAAAGCCTTATCACTACCGAAACAAGGTACAGGCGGCATTCGGTTTTTCGAGAGGCAGAATAATTTCCGGTGTCTATCAGTCCTCCAGTCATAACATCGTTCCTGTGGAAAAATGTATGATCGAGGACCAAAAGGCTGACGAGATAATAAAAGAGATAAGGCTTCTTCTTCCGAGGTTCAAGCTGACCTCCTTCAACGAGGATACAGGAAGAGGCTTTCTTCGGCATGTCCTGGTCAAAAGAGGCTTTGCTACAAATGAGATTATGGTAGTTCTGGTAAGCGGTACGAATATTTTTCCGAAGAAGGACGAATTCGTAAATGAGCTTCTCAGAAGGCAGAAGGATATAACCACCGTTGTGTGGAACATAAACGGTGGAAAGACCAGTCTTGTCCTGGGTGAAAAGGAGACAGTCCTTTACGGCAAGGGTTACATTACTGACGTTCTCTGCGGTAAAAAATTCCGTATTTCCGCGAAATCCTTTTATCAGATTAATCCTGTCCAGACGGAAAAGCTTTACGGTACAGCCATAGAGTATGCCTGTCTTACGGGTAAGGAGAGAGTTTTTGATGCCTACTGCGGTATCGGTACCATCGGTCTCGTAGCCTCGGATAAGGCAAAAGAGGTTATCGGTGTGGAGCTGAACGCTCAGGCAGTAAGAGATGCGAAAAATAATGCGAAGCTCAACGGAACGGAAAACATTTCCTTCTACTGTGACGATGCGGGTGATTTTATGGTTGCCATGGCAGAGGACAGAGAAAAAGCAGATGTTCTGTTTATGGATCCGCCCCGTGCAGGAAGTGATGTGAAGTTTCTTAAAAGTGCAGTGACTCTCTCTCCGAAAAGGATAGTTTACATTTCCTGTAATGTGGAAACTCAGGCAAGAGATCTCGCTTATCTTTGCAAAAACGGATATAAGGTGGAGAAAATTCAGCCTGTGGATATGTTCCCGCATACTAATCATGTAGAAAGCGTTGTTCTTTTAGGTAGGCGAAAAGTTGAAGAAACAATACATATCAAATTAGATGTTGAGGATATAAATTTTAAACTTACTAAAACTGCTACTTATCAGGAAATTCAGGACTATGTTCTGAAGAAATTCGGTTTTAAAGTATCTACGCTTTATATCTCGCAGATAAAGACTAAATGCGGTATTACTGAAAGAGAGTGTTACAATAAGGGTAATAGTAAAGCTAAAGTGCCACAGTGTCCAAAGGAAAAAGAAGATGCTATTATGGATGCGTTGAAGTATTTCGGGATGATTTAAAACCTGTGTCCGAAAAGGTAATATAATACAATAATGGAAGTTCTCCAATTGGAGGTATAATAATGGCTTCGCAGATTTATGAAAAAATTTTTGAAAGACACATAGAACAATTTGTAGGCTTATTCTCGGAGGATAGTAGCGTAATTTATAGGAATGAAAAGAACAAATTAATACATCCGGGTGAATATGGTCGATATAGAGAAGATGCTTGTAAAAATCTTTTGCGATTAATTTTAGATAAAAGTGTAAATATATCAGATGGGTTCATATTTACGGCTGATAACGATATTACTACTCAATGCGATATCATTATTTACAATGCCGATATATCACCGATAATTGCAGATGGAATATCCAGAATGTTTCCGTCAGAAGAGGTCATAATGATAGGGGAAATCAAATCAACACTATCAAAACAGGATTTTATTTCGGCATTGAGGAAATTAGCTGACAACAAGAAAAGAATTATTGATGGAAGAAAAGGAAATGGTTTTTCTCCTGCAAAATATGGAATAGAATCTTATAATACAGTAGGCTCATTTTTAATATGCAATAAACTTAACTTTAATTACGACGATATTACATATGAAGAGATATATGAGGGTATTAATAGAGCGTATTGGCATAATGTTATACTAAGCGTTGAAGATGCATGCTTTAATTATCAATTTAAATTCGGAGATTTCTCTGAAAAGTGTAAACGTAATTTGGAAAAAAGTGGATTTGACCTATATGCGGATATTGCTTGGCAATATCCAACATATCAACAAGACGGAGAATATGTTTTAACAAATCAAAATTGTATTCATATTAATACAGAGAAAAAATTTGAACACATTAAACATTTTTGTGCTAATGTCGCATCATGTTCAAAGGAAATTTGGAGATATACATATGATCCTATTCAGTATTTGGGTATGCATAACGAGAACCTTATAATTAAAAAAGAAAGGTTACATCAATCAACAACTGAAAAAAATCCAGAAGAATAAAAGAAAAATCTGTCCTTAATTGCAAGGGCAGATTTTTTTCGCTATAAAAGTGAATTGATTAATTTAACGGTAAAAATATTTAATTAAAATTAGTAGCTTAACCTTATCGTTCTTCATCATAATCGCCAACAGAAATAGAATCACCACGTATTGCAATGTCACTGTGATCATTACTTAAATTCATAATCATCTCATCACGCATATTGCATATAAACCCTAACAATGCATAACATTCATCAACACTTTTGCAGTTAATGGTATATGCTTTTTCACCTGTTCTCCTATCAGTAAACACTATATCTGTGCCAACTCTTTCGAGCGGCCATTCTATACTTATGGCGTGAATCTTATCATCATATTTAAAAAACATTTCAGGGAAGCAAAACATTCTTTTTAATTCCTCTGATTGTTCAGAAGTTAATGAAATAAATGTACCCTCTTCAGCGTTAAATCCGACAATGACCATATTGCCGGCAACAATATCAGCAATAGTTCCGTCTTCACCTCTTATGGCTCTGTTAAGCGGCAATCCGTTAATCTTACCTTCCTCGTTGCAAATGATAGTCGCATATTCACCGTTTGATAACCCAATATCAATACACTCTATATATCCATTGATAATTTTTTGATATGCAGATAAGACGTTTTCAATTCTGATATTTCTAAAAGATTGATTAGGTTCTATAAATAATCCTGTTATGTATTCTCCTTTACCCATACAAATCACCTCTCTTCATCTAAAACTTCAAACGAGGTAATTGCTGAAACACCAACAGTATCACCAATGCCATCACTTAATTCTTCTTTTATTTCATCACTAACAAAATCCCAAACAAGCGGATTGTTATCTAATGCTTCTCTCACAAAATCAACATCTAATTTCATAAATTCAGGTGCAGTTTCAAAAGCACTTGGATTTTCTTTTATCTCTTCTAATATCTTAAGCCTGAGTTTTGTATCAAGAATATAATCGCAAGCCTTTTGAGCGTGTTGGGCTGCTCCGATAATAATACCTCTTGTGTTGCTATCTTTGATGAAGGAACGCCAACCTTGTATATATGCAATATCATTGTCTTTAGTTTGAGAATCATCAGGTAATTTAAAATAACTGAGCAATAGACAGGAGCCGACTTCGGCTGTCAATTCTTCTCGTGAATATTTCTCCTTATAGTTATATTCATTTTCTGAAACTCTGTTATTGATTATCATTGTTGAATGGATTGCTTCATGAGCCACGCAAGAAGCATATTCAAAGATTGAACTGAAATTGCTCATATCAGGAATACGGATAACTCTGTCTGTTGGAGAAAAATATGCTTCTGTTCCATCATTGATAAACTGCAATTCAATACCATTCTGCTCACAGTAGCGATGAATCATTGAAGTGAATCTTAATAATTCTCTATGAGTTATCTCCTCGATTTCCTCATAACTAAAATGTTTGGTCGGTACTTTGCTTGGTAGGTTTTCTCCTTCTTTGTTGAGAATATCTTGCCTTGAAAACACTGTGTAGTATTTGAAAAAGGGACGTTTTATAGGATTACCGTCTTTGTCGGTTTTAACATTACCATCGTCATCTAAAACCTCTTTCCAATTTACATACAAAATCGGTATGCCCTTTGCTCCTTTTCTTATGTGTAGAAAATCATCTTTGCTTCTCTCGTTCATCTTCTTTATTTGATTAAATGTTAAATACTCATCAGGTTCTGCAAGTAATCTGTTAATACCTGTGTATGGTATTAGAGTTTCATAATTACAGGCATAGCGTACGCCATTGGTAATGTCAAACGGTTTAACCCATCTGAATCGTTCTCTTGATTCTTCAGCATTTTCAAGTTTAGCAATAATGCGGTCTGTGACCATTTCATATATGTTCATTTGTTTCAACTCCTTTCAATATAAGTATGTAAGATGAGCCATAAAAAGTGAGCATATACGCCGCTAAGATTAATTGAATAAATATGATTAGAATTATTCAATTAACTCAAAGTACGCACAGACCGTTTTTATATGTTTTATTGCCAAAACATATAACTCACTATATCTTTTGACACTATGTATCAAAAGAGTTCGCCTGCTTTGCAGGGATAATAATTAAGCAGTCAATTTCCTTAAAGTTGGAATTGACTGCTTTTTCTATGATTAAATTTTTTCTTGTCTCAAAAAATAAATTTTTCTTACTGTAGAAAAACTTTTTTCATTTTCAATCTTTCATACTTTATTTGAAGTGCTTATTTCGACTCAAAAAAATAAAAAATTCTTACTATATGAAAAGTTTTTATTTTTAAAACTTTCATATTAAAAGTACCCAGAAAATTTTTGAACTTATTCTAGGGTCAAAAGTCGGGATTTTTCAAATTTATTTATGAAAGGAATTGATTTTTATGACAAAATCGAATAGTGGAATTGAATTAAATGCAAATGTTGAGGTAAGAAAGATGAACCATATTATTGAGGTTAAACATAATAATTATACTTATTATGACTCATCTCCGTTAAGAGACAGACAAGACAAAAATCATTATATTGATTTAATTACCGGTGAATATAAGGAATATGAGGATTTTGCACAAACGTACTTTCCTGAAGACGATAATGATTTTATAAGAAACAGTGATTTTGATGATTATCTTAATAATAAAGATAAATCAGATGATGTTGAAGATGAACCTACAATTGAAAGTAACAAAAAAGCAAAAACATCAAGATTGAGTTCGCCTAAGTCTTTAAGAAAGACGAGAAGGCTTAACAAAGAACTTATTATAACTAATTTTCACGCTCCAAGTAGAACTATGTTTGTTACAATGGTTTATAAAAACAGAATGGAAGATTCAAAACGAGTTGGTAAAGATATGACTAATCTGATAGATTGGATCAGAACTAATTATGAGACAGATGATAACAAAATGAAATATGTTTATGTTATGGAATATGACCATACAGGTAGTATGCATGTTCACGCATTGTTTTACTGGGATAAAGACTTTTCCAAAGAAATAGAAAGTGGTTTATCAAAGTATTGGATTCGTAAAGGCAGAATTCATGTCGAGCCTATAAGAGATATTGAAGGTATAACATTTATCGCTGCTTATCTTACTTATGGATTAACAGATAAAGAAGTTACAGCAAACAGATATGATATACCCAATGCTGAAGATGAAAAACAAGACATTAAACACGCCCGTTTATCATATTTCAAGCCTTATGAAAGATTTTTTAGACACAGCACAGGTATGGAAAAATGTGAAAAGGAAGAAATGACACTTGCAGAGGCGATAGATAAATATGGTCTTACTGATTATTTTTCTACGGGTTCATTTCATTTAGATATTAAACGAAGCGGTACAATTATTGACCAGATATATGAGTATCATAATCTTGCTAAAAATTCATCTTTTCCTTCACCTATCTTACATAATAATATTGAAGCCCCAAAATATATACAAGAAAGGACGGTTAGTTAATATGAATACAAAGAATATTACTATAACATTAGACATTGAAACACTTGATGAAATTAAGCCTTATGCAGTAGCAACGGATATATCAGTTGAAGAGTTTATTGAATGCATAGTTGCTGATTTTATCAAATTCCAAAACGCAGAAATGGAAGAAGTTTATCTGAATGATGACGGCACACAATGGCTTATGACGGCAGACTCATTTTAATTTTTCTGTTATTTTTCTGCTATAAAAAAGAAAGGAGAGAAAAATTAATGAAATCAACATTATCTTTCAGAATGTCAGAGCTTCATAATGAGGGACATAATCTTCGCACAATTTATGTCCCTTATGTTGATACTGCAAAATCAAAAGATAACATTTACTATGTGAATCATACAAAGGAACAAGCCTATGAATATCTGTTTGCCGATGCAGTAAGAGCGTACAATGAAAAACAAAAGAGAAAGGACAGAAGAATTGAAGACTATCTAAAAAAGATAATTTCAGCAGAAGAAAAACAGAAAAAGATAATTGAGCAAAAGAGAGCAGAAGGCTGTAGTTATAAGGAACTTGCAAAATATAAGAAAGCCAAGCAATCTTCTTACGAGATAATTGTTTCTCTTGGCAATATGAAGCAGAACCCTGAATTTTGTCCTGACGGTGAAAGAGCAGATGATGTTGTTGCTATTCTAGATGAATACATCTACAATTTTCAGGACAGAAATCCTAATGCTTACTTATATTTATCCACCATTCACTTGGATGAGCAAGGTGTTATTCACGCCCATTTGGACATAATTTTTTACTCAGATTCTTATAAGTCAGGAATGAGCCGCAGAGTATCACTTAACAGAGCGTTGGAAGATATGGGATTCTCTTCTGATAAAAGCGAAGACAGTCACGGTAAATTTGACCTTGCAGTAACCAAATGGCAGAACAGAGAAAGAGAAGAACTAACTGAAATCGCTAGAAAATATGACATAGAAATTGTCAATGGAAATCAGAGCAGGCAGCATATGAGCCGAGAGCAATACATAATTGAACAAAAGAAAGAAGAATTACAGAAAAAGGAAACTTCAATTAGAAATTGCGTAACCCAACTTAATGATTTTATGACCTATGATGTTAAGGGTAAGGAGTTTTATTATTCGGTTGAACTTTCAAAAAGAGAAAAGGAGTTGGAAGGATTAAAGAGAGAGTTTGATGAAATGTCAAGAGATTATAGAAGAATGAAAGAAAAAGGTGAAGTTGAGGTTGGGTGAATTGTACGCTGCGAAAATTAATTGAATAATTTTGCTGATATCATTCAATTGAGAACAGAGGCGTAATTTTTAAGGGTATAGTTAAAGCCACCGCTAAGGGTGGCTTTTGTTATGATGTTGAGAAATTAATAGTGTGATACTCCGCAGGCACAGGTTTTGTTGTTTTTGAAGAGCTTGTTGAAGAAGAGAGTGATTTTCCAGATGAAGCCCATAAAACCTGATTTATGGCAGTTACATGAGCAGTCGTCAACTTTGCTGTCACCGCAGTTTGTACATACGCCCTCAATATAACTGTGACCAGTTGCAGGTGTTCTGTGGTCTATGTAGCTGTCACCACAAATACATGTGTATGTTGTATAGCCGCCGTTTTCACAGGTTGCTCTTGTTATAACCGGATTGTAATCATGAGGAATTTTATCAATTACTTCTGTGTAACTGTCACCGCAAGCACAAGTATAAGTCGTTTCACCTGCTGCAAAGTGAGTTGCTTCTTTTGTTACTTCTGAGGTGTAAGTATGTCCTTCAAGTTTAGCAACAGGTTCTGTATATGTATCGCCGCAGTCGTCACAAGTGAATGTCTTTACACCTTCTTTTAAATGAGTAGGATTTGTTGTGATTTCTGATGTGTACTTGTGGTAGTCGAGTTTATCTGTGTAATTATCATCGTAACTGTCACCGCAAGCACAAATATAAGTTGTGTAACCCTTTGCGATACATGTAGGAGCAGTTACAACTTTTTCGTAAGTGTGATTTGTGAGTTTTGCGATTGCTTCTGTGTAACTGTCACCGCAAGCACAAGTATAGGTTGTTTCACCTTCTTCAAGGTGAGTTGCTTCTTTTGTTACTTCTGAGGTGTAAGTATGACCTTCAAGTTTAGCAACAGGTTCTGTATATTTATCACCGCATCCGTCACAAGTGAATGTCTTTACGCCTTCAGTCAAATGAGTAGGCTCTGTTGTGATTTCTGATGTGTACTTGTGGTCGAGTTGATCTGTGTAATTATCATCGTAACTTTCACCGCAAGCACAGGTGTGAGTTGTGTACCCTTTTGCTGCACAGGTTGGTTCTTTTACAACTACTGAAGTATAATTATGAAGATAGTCTTCGTTTACAAGGCAACTATTGTAGTGAATAGTTGCTCCGGTTAAATATTCATTATTCAAACCAATGCTTATATCATTCCACTGTTCTTCGGTGCCACCATAATACACATCTGTGAGATTTTCGCAATTATTGAACGCAGATTCTCCTATTGTGGTGACACTGTCAGGGATTTTTATGCTTGTGAGGTTATCGCAATCACAGAACGCATAATATCCTATTGTGGTGACTTTGTTAGGGATTGTTATGCTTGTGAGGTTATCGCAATCATAGAACGCATAATTTCCTATTGTGGTGACTTTGTCAGGGATTTTTATGCTTGTGAGGTTATCGCAATCATAGAACGCATAATTTCCTATTGTGGTGACAGTGTTAGGAATTATAAATTCAGTGCTTTCACTACCGGTCGGGTATTGAACAAGATTTGTTTTGTATTTATTATATAACACTCCAAAGGAGTCGCTGCTGTAAGATCGATTACTGGCATCAACTGTTATACTAGTGAGGCTGACGCAACCAAGGAACGCAGTATCTCCTATTGTGGTGACTTTATTAGGGATTGTTATACTCGTGAGGCTGGTGCAATTACGGAACGCATAATTTTCTATTGTGGTGACTTTATTAGGGATTGTTATACTCGTGAGGCTGGTGCAACCACTGAACGCACTCCAATTTATCGTGGTGACACTGTCAGGGATTGTTACACTTGTGAGGTTGGTGCAAGAACTGAACATATAATCTTCTATTGTGGTGACACCGTTACCGATTGTTACGCTCGTGAGGTTATAGCACCTATTGAACATATACCATCCTATTTGGGTGACACTGCCAGGGATTGTTATACTTGTGAGTTTATAGCAACCACTGAACGCATAACCTCCTATTGAGGTGACACTGTCAGGGATTGTTATACTTGTGAGGTTATAGCAACTACTGAACGCACTATTTCTTATATGGGTGACAGTGTCAGGGATTATTATACTTGTGAGGTCATCGCAACATTTGAACGCAGAATCTCCTATTATGGTGACAGGGTGTCCGCCAAGAGCTCTCGGTATTTCTACTTCACCGTAGATATAAGTTTCGTCGACAGCTGTTATGATAGCATCATTACTGGGATAAGTTAAAGAATATGTATATTTGCCATCCTTAAACTCATTAGCTGCACTCGCACCAAAACACAACAGCACCGTCATCAGTGCCATCAGGGCAGTGACAAAAAATAATTTTCTGAATGTTTTTTTCATAATTTTTTCCTCCTTGAAATATAAAAAGCTTGTCCACATAAGATGCACCGAAAAATGCATCTCATTTGTTGCGACACAATTTCTTTAATGTCAATCGTCAGATACGGTTAAATAGAGAATACATTTCTAACAAAGTATTCTCTGACAATTGAATAAAAAGTATGAAATTGAGTTGCAAATACATTTTACCACATTTGGCAATAAAATGCAAGGATTAACTAGATTTTGAATGTAAAAACTACGCTACACTTGTCAATTGAATATTAATATGATATAATAGT
Organism: Acutalibacteraceae bacterium; assembly: GCA_045613145.1. GTDB lineage: Bacteria > Bacillota > Clostridia > Oscillospirales > Acutalibacteraceae > UBA6857. Next base: position 79,598 of record JAZLAJ010000048.1, on the reverse strand, counting down.
GCAAATGACATTCGAGGCGTAGGAGTGAAAGTATGAGAGATTTTGACTATATAGCAGCCGCAAAAGGTTGTATAGACAATGAAGTTGTCAATTTGTTGATTGAAATTCATGAGCGAAGAGTAAAATTGAATTGTCTGTTGGAGTCTGAAAAATATGACTTTTCCGATTTTGCAAAACAAGCAAGACTCGAAAGTATAATATCATCTAATCGAATGGAGTACGTGTATTTTAGAGAGCGTTTAGTGGAGTGGCTTTCTTTGAATAAGAAACCTGTTTTAAAAGATGAAAAAGAGGTATGTGCATATAGGGATATTCTTGATGCCATATTTAAAGCCAAAAGACCTACTTGTATTGAGAATTTTAAAGGATTCAATGAAATTTATGAAAAGTATGATGACGGTGATGGAGATTTCGCTTTAAGATATCGTAACCACACTATTTATAAGAATAGCAAAGATGGAAAGACTATCTTAAAGTTTGAGCCGGTTGATTTTGAAGTGATTGATGATTATATAGATGAAACTTCTCACCCTTCATATAGTGCTATGTGGAATGGTAAAGTAGATTTTCTTTTGGTGTTACCAATTTGCATTTTGGATTTCATAAAAATAAATCCTTTGCAGCATAATTCAATGCAAATGAGCAGATTATTAATGACTGCTATGCTTTGGGGTAAATATTATCAAATAGGTAAATACATAAGTTTAGAAAGAATAATTGAAGAGAGTTCTGATGAGTATTATCAGGTAATTGCAGAAAGTCTTGAACATTGGGAAGAAGGATTTAACAATTACAAGCCTTTTGTAAAGTACATATTGAAAGTTCTTCTTAAAGCATTTGAAGAGTTTAGAGTAAGAACTCAATATTTTGTTCTTGAAAATATGAGTAAGCCGGAACGAGTTGAACAGTATATTATGGATAGAAGAAATGAAGTCACAAAGAAGGAGATAATGTATTACTGTCCTGATATCAGTGAAACAACTATTGAAATTGCATTAAGAGAATTGAAAAATGCGGGAGTAATAGAGAAAATCGGTGGCGGAAGATATACGAAATACCGATATAAAAGAACATAAGAAGGTGAAAATATGGCTGAATCAAGAAAGAAACATATTAAAGCGTATTCGTACATAAGAGTTTCGACTTCTATGCAAGTTGAAGGGTTTTCAGTTGAGGCTCAAAGAAATAAGATATTTAAGTATGCAAAAGACAATGATATGATTTTAGTTCGTGAATATGCTGATTTAGGTGTATCTGGTAAGAATATCGAAAGAAGACCAAGTTTCAAACAAATGTTAAATGACATCGCAACCAATAAAGATGATGTTAAATTTGTATTAGTATTTAAACTTTCAAGATTTGGTAGAAATGCCGCTGATGTTGTATCGTCGTTGCAGTATATTCAAGACTATGGTGTGAATTTGGTTTGTGTTGATGATGGTATTGACAGTTCTAAAGATAGCGGTAAATTAATGGTTTCAGTTTTGTCTGCAGTTGCTGAAATAGAAAGAGATAACATCAATGTTCAGACAATGGCAGGTCGCAGACAGAAGGCACTTGAAGGCGGTTGGAACGGTGGGTTTGCCCCTTACGGTTATCGGTTGGATAATGGCAAACTTTATATCGAAGAAGATGAAGCCGAAACAATCAGAACAATTTTTGATTTGTACGTCAATGAAGACTTTGGCATTATCGGAACTGCTAAAAGGTTAAATGCTCTTGGAATAAAGAAAAAGGTAAGACATAACGGAAAGTTAGATACCTTCTCGGCTCGTTTTATTACATTGGTTATTGATAATCCTGTGTATAAAGGATATGTTGCTTTTGGCAGAAGAAAAACAGAAAAGATAGAAGGAAAAAGAGAAGACTATCATGTAGTAAAAGAAACGGATGAAAGTAATATCATTGTTGCCAAAGGTGAGCATGAAGCAATTATAAGTGAAGACCTTTGGGAAAAGGCTCGTCAGAAGAGAATACGTACCGGCGGCAAGAAAGAAAAACTTGAACCCAATCATCATTACATTTTTTCAGGTTTAATAAGTTGTCCTTATTGTGGTAAGCATATGTATGGAGTACCTTCAAGGAGAAAAAAGAAGAATGGAGATATTTCTGTTTCTTATGCATATGCGTGCAGACAAGGTAACAAGGGGACAGGTTATAGTTGCCCAAAACCAAGACAATACAATTGTAAAGATATTGATGACCAAGTTGCAAGAATTGTTATATGGCAACTTAACAGAACCGAAGTTCTTGATGAAATGGTGAAGCAAGCATATAAGGAATTTGATGTTGAAAAACTAAAAGAACAAATAGCAATGAGTCAAGAACAAATCAAAAAATTAGATAAAAAGAAGGCTTTGATTGACAAAAGTATCGATGAACTTGATTTTGAATCTGTTACTTATGAAATGATGTTTAAAGATTTAATTAAAAAGACAGAAGATATTATTTCAAAGATACTTGAATACGAGCGAATCATAAGTGAAAATGAACAAAAAATTGAGAATGTAAAAGAAAGAGAAAAAGAGTGGAATGACTCATTTAACTATATGATTCGACTTTTAAGTAATTATGACAGTTATTCAGATTCTGATAAGAAAAAGTTAATGCAAAGATTGGTCAAGAATATAGAGATATATCCGACCAAAAGAGCCTTTGGATATTTGAAATCAATAGAATTTGAATTTCCTGTATTCAAATCCCGCTTGACAGAAGAGCGAGATACAATATATACTATACAAGATGCATATCCTGACATCATAGATGATGAAGGTGAATTTACAGGTTATGACCCAAGCGATGAACACGTATATGCAGAGCCTGAACTTGACGAGAACGGCTGTATTGTTGCTTATCCTGATGAAACAGATGAATATGAAAATTATGTTTCCGTCTCATCAAAGAAGAAAAACAATAACCTACGTAAAGAAACACACGATGAATGTGTGGTTTCACTCATAAAAAAATAAATCTTAATTAGTAATATATTCACAAAAAAGCAAAAGCGATAAAGAAAAGAGGGAGTAAGCTATGAACAGTAAGCAATGGTACAAGGACAAGGTTTTTTATCAGATATGGCCCCGTTCCTTCAAGGACGGAAACGGTGACGGTATGGGGGATCTTTTGGGCGTTTATGAAAAGCTCGATTACATAAAAGCTCTCGGCTGTGACGGTATATGGTTTTCTCCTCTTTATCCTTCTCCCGGTGTGGACTGCGGTTATGACATTTCCGATTATTTCGATATAGCAGAAGAGTTCGGAGGAATGGACGCTTTTAAAAAGGTTCTTGACGGTGCTCATGAAAGAGGAATGAAGGTTATTATGGACCTTGTCGTAAATCATACGAGCGATCAGCACGAATGGTTTCAGAAAAGCCGTCAGAGAATAGATCCCTACACGGACTACTATATCTGGCGCCCCGCCAAAGAGAACGGAAAGCTCCCCAATAACTGGGACTCCCTTTTCGAAGGAAAGGCATGGGCATGGGATGAGGTAAGACAGGAGTATTATCTGCATCTTTTTGCCGTTCAGCAGGCAGATCTTAATATGGATAATCCGCTTGTTCGTGAAGAGGTTAAGAAGGTGCTTAAGTTCTGGCTGGATATGGGTGTAGACGGCTTCCGTGAGGACGTAATCACATTCATTTCTAAAAAAGAAGGTCTGCCCGATGACCGCATTATGCCTGCATCGAAGGGCTTCCTTTATTTTAATCACGGTCCTCATCTTCATGAATATCTCAAAGAATTCAGGGATGATGTGTTCTCACACTATGACTGTATGACACTGGCGGAAGCACCGATGATAAAGCCGAAAAAAGCACTTAAATATATCGATGAAGGGAATGAGCCTGTTCTCGATATGATGATACAGTTTTCCACACAGGAAGCAGACTGTATGTTCACGGACTTCGTACATATGCCATTTTCTCTGCGTAAGTTAAAGAAAGCCTTCTCTTCCTGGCAGAAGGGTCTCGAGGGTAGGGGATGGAATATGCTTTATATGGAAAACCATGACCATCCGAGAATCGTTTCACGCTACGGCAGTGAAAAGTTCCTTTCCGAAAGTGCGAAGATGCTGGCTGTTTCCTATCTTTTCTTAAAGGGAACTCCCTTTATTTATCAGGGACAGGAAATCGGTATGAGCAACTGGTATCCGAAGGATCCGTCGATGTATGAGGATGTGCAGACACGCTGGCAGTATGAAAATGTGGGAGTAAAGAAATCTCCCGAAAAAAGACTTGAGCGTCTGTGGTACGGCTCCCGTGATTCGGCACGTACACCTGTACAGTGGGATGACAGTGAAAATGCAGGCTTCACGACGGGTACACCCTGGTTTTATGTAAACGAGAATTATAAAAATATCAATGTAGCTGCACAGGAAAAGGATGAAAATTCAGTGCTTAACTTCTACCGTAAGGCTATAGCTCTGCGTAAGGAGCTGTCCTGTGTCCGCTACGGAAATTATGAAGAATACGGAAAGCATTCCTCTGATTTTTACACGTATTCCCGTGAAGACGAAAATCAGAAGCTTTTAGTTGTCTGTTCCTTCTCGGACAGAAATAAAAAATGGAAGGCTCCTTCAGGCTTTGATATGGAGAAGGCTGAGCTTTGCCTTTGCAATTACGGAAACACAGAAGGCTATACTCTTCGTCCTTATGAGGCGAGAGTATATAAATGGAATAAAAGGGTATAACTTAAAGGAGGACTAAAAATGAAAATAGCAGTAACTTATGAAAACGGACAGGTTTTTCAGCATTTCGGTCACACAAGTCAGTTTAAAATCTATGAGGTAGAAAATGATACGGTAAAATCTGCCACAGTAGTTGATACTGCCGGAAGCGGTCACGGTGCACTTTCAGGCTTTCTTAAGGCTCATGGTGTAGATGTGCTTATCTGCGGAGGTATCGGCGGCGGTGCCAAGACAGCACTCACAGAGGCAGGAATCAGATTCTACGGCGGTGTCACAGGTGCGGCAGATATGGCAGCGGTAAGCTTTATCGCCGGAAGTCTCCGTTATAATCCTGACTCTGAATGCGAACATCATGACCATGAACACGGAGAAGGTCACACCTGCGGTGAGCACGGCTGTCACAGTCATTAAGTCAATAAAAATGCGGAGGCAAATATGCGAAAAACTAAAATAGTATGTACTATAGGTCCTGCCAGTGACACAGAAGAAGTGATTAGAGGCTTGTGTAAGGCCGGTATGAATGTGGCAAGACTTAACTTCTCTCACGGTACTCACGAGGAACAGCAGAGAAGAATAGATCTAATAAAAAAGGTTCGTTCGGAATTAAAAATGCCTGTTGCTATTATGCTGGACACCAAGGGTCCCGAGTACAGAATAAAGACTTTCGAAAACCACAAAATTACTCTTAATGACGGAGACACCTTCACCTTTACCACAGAGGATATCGTCGGAAACGAAAAAAGAGTTTCCGTAAGCTATGAAAAGCTTCCTGAGGAGCTTTCTGTAGGGGATAGTATACTTCTTAATAACGGACTTCTCACCTTCGGGGTGGAGAATATCTGCGGCACTGAAATAGAGTGTAAGGTCATAATAGGCGGTGAGCTTTCGGACCGTAAAAGCATGAGCTTTCCCGGTAAGGTGATGAAGCAGCAGGAATATCTTTCCGAGCAGGACAAAAAGGATATCGCCTTCGGTGTGAAAAATGAGGTGGACTTTATCGCATGCTCCTTCGTGTCGGAGAAAAATGATCTTCTGGCTGTTCACGACTATCTCAGAGAGCTGGGCTCAGCTGATGTGGAGCTTATCGCAAAAATCGAAAATCAGTCAGGCTGTGATAACATAGAAGAGATATGTGAGGTATGTGACGGCATAATGATAGCACGAGGGGATATGGGTGTGGAAATACCCTTTAAAATGCTCCCTGCTATACAGAAAAAGCTTATTACCAAATGCCGTCTGCTCGGCAAAAGAGTCATTACAGCCACTGAGATGCTTGAATCTATGATTTCTAATCCCCGTCCTACCAGAGCGGAGATATCAGACGTGGCAAACGCTGTTTATGATGACACGAGCGCTATTATGCTTTCGGGGGAAACTGCCGCAGGTAAATATCCTATCGAGGCTGTAAAAACTATGGCTGAGATAGCTGAAACCACAGAGAATAACATTCATTATAACAAGCGCTTCAATAATTCATCCTTCGAGATAAGAAATTCAGCTGATGCTGTGTCTCATTCTTCGTGTACGATGGCTATTGATCTTGGCGCAAAGGCAATAGTGGCCTGCTCACTTTCGGGAATGACGGCACGTATGGTTTCACGCTTCCGTTCACCCGTTCCTATTCTCGGACTTACTACCGATGAAAGAACCTGGAGGAGACTTGCTCTGTCCTGGGGCGTTATACCGGCTATGTGCGAGAGATTTACTTCCACAGATGTTCTTTTCTATATTGCCAAAAAGATAGCTGAGCAGGAGCTGAACCTGAGTGAAGGCGATAAAATCGTTATCACCGGCGGTGACACAAGCGGAACGTCAGGTAACACAAGTCTCATAAAAATCGAAAGTATCTGATAACTATGAACACATTTGATAAGATTTATTCTGTAGTAAGGAAATTTCCGCAGGGAAAGGTCGCCTCTTACGGACAGGTGGCTCTGATGGCGGGGAATCCCCGATGGGCAAGAGTAGTAGGCTATGCTCTGCATTCGAATCCCTTGCCCGGAGAAATACCTTGTCACAGAGTGGTTTTTTCTGACGGCAGTCTTTCTAAGGGGTTCGCTTTCGGCGGAGAAGACGTTCAGAGAGCACTGCTCGAAGGGGAAGGAATTTCCTTTGATGATGAAGGAAGAGTGCTTAAAAGCTGCTTTTTGAAAGAAATATAAGCAAGAGATATATAGAACTGAACCGTTGTAAAAGCGTAAAGCGGATACAGCGGTTTTTTTATACGAAAAAAGGAACGGTTTTTACGCCGTTCCTTAAATTATTAATAATGTGCCACTCCGCATTCACAAATCTTATTCATACCGAAGAGCTTATAGAAGATGCGAAGAATTTTCCAGATAAGACCGCTGAAGCCGCCCTTATGACAGTTACAGGAGCAGTTGTCGACCTTACTCTTGTTACAGTTTTTACAGATATCTCCGTCATAATCGTGACCTGTGGCGGGGATTATGTCTCCGTTATAGCTGTCATCACATTCACAGAGATAAACTGTATAACCGTCTGTTTCACAGGTAGGATCGACTTTATATGAAACATAATAGCTATGCTCTTTTATCTTAGCTATTTTTTCATCGTAAGAGTCTCCGCAGTCGCTACAGGTAAGAGTTTTTATACCCTCGGTGAGGTGTGTTGCAGGTCTTGTTACGGTTGCAATGTAGTTGTGTGTTTTTGTGCCTACATAGTCGCCTTTATAGCTGTGACCGCAACCTTTACAGGTGTAGGTGGTGTAGCCTTTTTCTGTACAGGTGGGTGCTGTCACTGCTTTTTCATAGGAGTGACCGAGAGCATCTGCTACTTCCTGTGCTACGAGTGTTTCACCGCAAGTCTCGCAGTGCTTACCTTCTGTAAGACCTTTTTCTGTACAGGTGGGTGCTACTGCCGGGTCGATGATTTCCTTATGACCGAGTGCGGGAATCTCTTTCTGTGCTACAGTGAACTCACCGCATACTGAACACTTTGTACCAGCTGTAAGACCTGCATTTTCACAGGTAGCATCATAACCGGGAACATCAACTTCCTTGTGACCCTTAGCTGAAACAGCTTCTGTGTAGGTGTCACCGCAGTTACCGCATGTGAATGTCTTTACGCCTGCATCATTACAGGTAGGTTCAGGATTTATAACACCGTCATCATAGCTGTGACCTTCCGCTTTTACTTCATCAGCTACATAACTGTCGCCGCATGCTGAACAGGTGTAGGTTGTGTATCCGTCTGTTGTGCAGGTGGCTTTTGTTACTACTGATTCGTAGGAGTGGCCTTCTGATTTCACCTCGTCAGCTACATAACTGTCACCGCATATTGAACAGGTGTAGGTTGTGTAACCGTCAGTTGTACAGGTGGCTTTTGTTGCTGCTGTTTCGTAGGAGTGGCCTAGAGCAGCTATTTCTTCTCTACCTTCAATCCATGTTTCACAATCATAGCAATATGTGCTTGAAGTGTGACCGCTTTCGGTACAGGTAGCATCCTTCTGAGGATAGACTTCTGTATTTTCGTGGTTGCAAGGTGCGAAATGGATTGTTGCGTTGGTGAGACATTCATTTTGTGTGCCGATTGCTATTTTATTCCACTGTTCTTTTGTTCCGGCATAGTATACGTCAGTAAGCCCTGAACAAAACATAAACGCTCCGCTACCTATACTTGTTACACTATAAGGAATTGTAATGTTCTGCAAACCGCAGGAGAAAAATGAAAATTGACCTATATATGTTACGCCTTCTTCGATAATAACATTATCTTCTTTAAGTGGAGACGTATGTTTTATAATAATATCCGTTCCGGATACATATTCAGGTACATCAGGTGCATAATCAAACATTTTACCAGTCCCACTTACAACCAGCTTATTATTTTCGTATCTCTTCCATTCGACATCATAACCACACAAACCACTATTCACAATTCCGAGAATTTTTTCACCACAGAAATCACATAATTCATCTTTGTTTTCATCAATGTGCCCCGTGGCCTGTATTATTTCATGACCTGAAACCCAATTAGAACAATCCACGCAATAACATCCCTCTGTGTATCCTTTAGCTGTACAAGTTGCATCTTGCAACGGATGCTCAGAAATATTTTTGTGTTCGTCACAATCAGGAAAATGAATCATTGCATTAATCAGATTGTTGTTTCCCACAGCAATATTTATTTCGTTCCACTGAGATTCAACGCCATCATAATACACATCCGCAAGATTCGTGCAGCCAAAAAAAGCACCCTCGCCTACAGATGTTACACTAACCGGCAGTGTTATGCTTTTTATACCACTGCTATTACGAAAGAGATTCTTACCTATATATGTAACACCACTTTCGATTACTACAGTATGAATCCGTGTGGGCGGTATAATATTACCATAGTCTACCACAAAACAGTATTCCCATGGTGCAACATCGTTCAGATAATCGTATATTTTTCCTGTCCCAGATATTGTAAGAATTCCAGCATTCAACTCCCACGAAACACCATCGCCGCAGACTCCTGAACGATACAGGCTATTCGCATAATCGGCACTCGTGCCACCACGACCACAGAGTTGACAAAGAACAGAACTCTGATGAAATAGTATCCAACTATGTTTACCTGTAGCAGGAATAATTTCCTGTGCTACTAACACTTCGCCACAATCAGCACAGTGCTTACCGTCAGTAAGTCCTGCATCTGTACAAAGAGGAGAGTATCCTTTGTCAATCACTATATTTTCGTGACCGCATTCTTCGGGTATGTACTCTTCCTCAAAATAATCACCACATAATATACAAGTATAACCTATCAATCCGTCCCCGATTATTTCTTCTGTATATTCATGATTACATTCCTCATAATAATCACCGCATAATAAACAAGTATAGCATATCCGGCCGTCTTCGGTTATTTCATCTGTGTATTCGTGATTATAGTCCTCATAATAATCGCCGCAGAATATACAGGTATAGCCCATCAGACAGTCTACGATTATTTCTTCTGTATATTCATGATTACATTCCTCATAATAATCACCGCATAATATGCAAGTATAACATATCCGGCCATCTTCGGTTATTTCTTCGGTGTATTCATGGTTGCACTCTTCAGGAAAGTACTCTTCCTCATAATAATCACCGCATAACATGCAAGTATAACATATCCGGCCGTCTTCGGTTATTTCTTCGGTGTATTCATGGTTGCACTCTTCAGGAAAGTACTCTTCCTCATAATAATCACCGCATAATATGCAAGTATAGCATATCCGGCCATCTTCAGTTACATCTTCCGTATATTCGTGATTACAACCAGCGAAATGAATAGTTGCATTGGTGAGAGATTCGTTACCTCCATCGATAACTATCTCATTCCACTGTTCCTGTGTACCAGCAAAATAAACATCTTTAAGAAAATCACAGCCTGCAAAAGCACAGTCACCAATGTATTTTACATTAATACCGATTGTTACACTTTCAAATGAAGAATAGTCAAATGCACAACGACCTATTTCTGTTATTCCGTTTCCGATTATAATATTTTTAATCTCGGAATTATAACAAAACGGTGAATCATAACCAAGATATTCATATATATATCCTGTTCCGCTTAAAACAAGCTCTCCTGTACTCTCATCAAATGTCCAATAAACATTATCACCACATTTACCTGTTGAATCAAGAGCAAAATACTTTCTCTCCGCTTCGGTTAAAGGCTCATTGCCATCTGCAAACGCTATTTCATACCACTGTTTCTCCGTACCGGCATAATGCACTTCGATATATTTGCAACTATCAAATGCATCCTCACCTATTTTTGTTACACTGTAGGGAATTGTTACAGTGTGAAGTTTTAAGCAATTATAAAAAGCATTCTTACCTATGCTTGTTATTCCATCTTCAATGATAATCTCATTAATGTCACTACCAGAAAATGACGACTGATAACTGTAATCCCACATATCACCTTTGCCACTGATAACGAGTGTGTCTGTTGAATTGTCAAAACTCCAGTAAACGTCATCACCACACTGACCGTTTTCAGCTAACGCACTTGCTGAAAATGTAAAGAGCATAATCATAACTGCCGTAGCGAAAAATAAACCTATCTTTTTCATTTTATTTCCTCCTAGAAATTATTTTATTCCATTATATCAAACCCGATTTACCTATTCAAGCCTTTTTATAAAATAACCTTAGCGATCATTTAATCGTACAGGGTCAGAAGTTCGTCTTGCCCGATAAAAAAGAACCACTGCCATAAATCTGCAGTGATTCTTATCTGATCAGTCTATAAATTTTCCGATAAATTCATCTGTCTTTTCATCGTATTCCTTTTTACCGAAGTAGTAGCTTCGTGCATGGTCTGCTTCGGGCACGATGAGTAAATCCTTGTATTCCGAAGAGCATGCATCGTGAAGCTGGTAAACCATATAGGTGGGTACGAAGTCATCCTTTCCGCCGTGGATGAAGAGCATCGGTATTTCAGCCTTGCCTACTGCTCCGAGGGCATTAGTGTCCTTCTGTAAATCATAGCCTGCTTTCTTTCTGTTTATGGAGTTTACTATGTCAAGAGAAATCTTAGGCATATGTAAGGGCTCGAGCTTGCATGTGAATTCATCATAAGCGCTGGTGAAGCCGCAGTCAGCGATAGTGAATTTTACATTTTCGGGGAGCTTACCGCTGCCGGTCATAAGCATTACCGTGGCACTGCCCATGGAAATACCGTGAAGGATAATCTGAATGTCGCTGCCGAATTCTTCTACCATAAAATCGATCCATTTTATGGCGTCTCTCGATTCGTAAGAGGAAAAGCCGATGTATCTTCCGTCGCTTTCTCCGGCAGACTGATGGTCTACGAAGAACATATTATAACCCTTTTCTTCTACCCAGTGTCTGGCATAGTGACACCATTCACCTTTACCGTCACTTCTGTAGCCGTGAGCGCCGAAAACATAAACCTTGCTTTCCTTTTCGGGCTTCATCAGATAACCGCAGAGCTTCTGACCTCTGTCGTTTACCATAGTATATTTTTCGAAGCCGTAATCCATAAGCCAGGTCATATTCTGCAGAGTAACTCTTTTCTTTTCGGATTCACTGCTTCCGTCATCGGCGGTAACGATTTTTGCGATAGGCGCCGGGATAGTGAAATCTCTTTCGATGAGTGCGTGGAAGATTACATCGTGAAATTTGTAAACAGATGCACCTACAGCAGCACCGAGAGCGAGAATTGCTCCTGCCTTCTTCATATATTTATCTTCCTTTCTATTAAAAAAGGGCCGTCATAAGACAGCCCCGTTTTTATGTTTGAATTAGCCGTAGATGAAGTCGTAAGTACCATCCATTGAACCTGCAAGGTTGAGAGTAAGAGAGATACCTGCTTTACCTGTACCGAAGCCTTCAAGAGGAAGCTTCTGCTCAAGCTTAACAAGTCTGCCCTGAGCGTCAACTGTAGCAGTCATTGTAGCACCGGGATAGTGAAGCTTAGCTTCTGAGATGCTGATGGGACCAAGGTCAAGAGAACCGAGGTTAAGGGGATCCATAGCAGTCATATGATGTGTGGGTTCAGATGTGTTCTGTGTACCGTCGAAGTTTGAATCTTCAGCGATGAAAGTAAGAACCATTGTGTAACCGCCGTCGGGATTTGCAGTAGCAGAAGCTGAAGCAAGACCTGCTTCCTGAACAGATACGTCTCTGCCGCCGGGAACGATCTTATGAGAAACAAATCTGTTAGGATCGTTTACGTCCTTACCGCCGTCGAATACATATTCTTCGGGGCTGGTCTGTGTAAGATTCTGAACAACAGGGTTGATGATCTTTTCAGCAACAGCGGGGAGATCCTTAAGCTGAACATTGATGATGTCGTGCTTCTTAAGAGTTACCTTACCTGTGTAAGCCTTTGCTTCGTTTACAACTTTGTTGTAAGCTGCAGCGATTTCAGCCTTTGTTGAGGGAAGTGAAGAGTTGCCTGCGGGAGCATTTGCGGAAGGAGCATCAGTTGCAGGAGCATCTGTAGCAGGTGCGTCAACTGCGGGAGCATCTGTAGCAGGTGCCTGTGTGGGAGCTTCTGTTACGGGAGCCTGGGTAACAGGTGCCTGAGTTACGGGAGCCTGTGTGGGAGCAACAACTGCTGCTGAACCTGAGCCGCCGTTAACATTAACGTTGATGCCGCTTTCAGAACCGATGTTGATGTTGATGCCTTTTGTTGCGCCAAGTCCGAAGCCTGCTAAGAAAACGATAAGGGCTACGAGTACAATAGCAACAACCTTAATTTCTTTTTTCATGGTTATTAAACCCCTTTCAAAAATTGCGTATACACGCTTGTTTTAAGTAATAATGGCTCGTCTTGGTCAAATCAACACGTAGTCATTTACTATATAAAGTTACATTATTTTTGTAAAAAAGTCAAGTCTTTTTTGACCTTTTTACTTTAAAGATTTGAACAAATCTCTGGTTTTAGCTTTTTTGCTCAAAAAAGCAGATATTTTGTGTTTATTTTGCACAAAGGAAAATTATCTCTCTTCTCTGAAATAGGGCAGACCGAGAGCTGCCGGGGGCTGATTTTCCTTACGGTCACGGATGCTTGTGAATATAAGCACGACAATCGTAACCACATAGGGAAGCATTTTGAAAATTTCCTTGCTTGCGAAGCTTACGCCTGTGATGTAGCTGCTGGCGATGTAGAGAGCACCGAAGATAACTGAGCCGAAGATAGCCAGATGGGGCTTCCATACGGTGAAGATAACCAGAGCGATTGTGAGCCAGCCGATAGCGTCGATACAGTATTCCCAGTTACCGTTGAGGTAGTCCATAATAAAGGAGAGACCGCCGAGACCTGCGATTGCACAGCCGATACAGGTAGAAGCATATCTGTATCTCGAAACGTTGATACCCGCTGCGTCGGCAGTAGCAGGATTTTCACCTACTGCACGGAGGTTGAGGCCTATTCTTGTCTTATTAAGAATGTAGGCGGAAACCAGTGCGATGATGATGGCAAGATAAATAAGTATGCCGTGTGAAAAGAGGAGCTCACCTACAGCACCCAGATCGTCTGCGAAGGGAAGAGAGGTGGTGAAGTAACGGCTGCCCTTACTGTAAATGGCACCTGTTTCTGCTATCATATAGTCCGACACACCTACACCGAAGGTAGTGAGTGCGAGACCTGTAACATTCTGGTTAGCACGAAGAGTAACGGTAAGGAAGCTGAAAATAAGTCCCATAACCGCACCGCCGAGAAGGGTTGCCAGAACAGGAATGAAAACTGCGAGGAAATAATTTGCGTTACTTTTAGCTGCTGAGAGGTAAAGATACTCAGCGAAGCAGCCACAGGAAGCACCTACGCACATAACACCGGGAATACCCAGATTGAGGTGTCCTGATTTTTCGGTGATTGTTTCACCTGTAGAGCCGAAAAGGAAGGCCATACCGAGTCTTATAGAGCTTACTAAAAACGCTAACATCAGTCATTCTCCTTTCTGCTCTTTGAAACAAGAATTTTATACTGGAGGAAAAATTCACATCCGATAATGAAGAAAAGGATGATACCGGTAACGATATCGGAAATGGCGACGGGAAGACGGAAGTCTGTGGAAACCTGTCCCGCACCCTTTTCGAGGAATACGATGAGGAAGGATGTCATTACCATATAAATGGGATTGAACTTAGCAAGCCAGGAAACCATAATTGCAGTAAAGCCTCTGCCGCCTGCAGTGGTGGTGCTTATGGTATGGTTTGTACCGCCTACGAGGATGAGACCTGCGATACCGCAGAGTGCACCCGAAACGATGAGAGTTCTGATAATAACCTTAGGTACATTGATGCCGATATATCTCGCTGTATTTTCACTTTCACCTACTACGGAGATTTCATAGCCGTGCTTGGTCTTTTTAAGATAGATGTAAACGAGAACCGTGAGAACTGCCACGGTGATAATGTTCAGAAGATACGGCTGATTAAAGATAACGGGTAAACCGTGCTCAGGCATAGGAGTGAGAATACCGGAGCCGCTTTTTACGAAGTATTTGAGGAAGAATGCAACCAGCTGAATGGCCACATAGTTCATCATAAGAGTGAAAAGAGTCTCGTTAGTGTTCCATTTAGCCTTGAAAAAGGCGGGGAGGACTGCCCAGATGATGCCTGCCAGAACAGAGGCTGCTACCATAACGAGAAGAAGAACCGGATAGGGGAGGCTGTCACCTAAAAACATCATGACCGATACTGTGGCAAGACCGCCTACGAGAACCTGTCCTTCACCGCCGCAGTTCCAGAATTTCATTTTGAAAGCGGGGGTAAGAGCCAGAGCGATACACAGAAGAACGGCCACGTTCTGTAAAAGAGACCAGATACGTAAGGACGAACCGAATGCGCCCGAAAGCATCGAAGAATAAACCTCGATGGGATTTTTACCTGTAAGTAAGGTTATCGCCACGGCGGAAACAAGAAGAGAAGCAATAATGGCCAAGGCACGTACGAGAAAGCTCTTATACCATACTACGGCATCACGCTTTACGATATGAATATTCATTTTATTCATTCTTTCCACCTCCCTGTGAATCCTTTGCTTTGGTCATAAGAAGACCGATTTCTTCTTTGGTGGTATTACGTGCATCGACGATGCCTGTTATGCTGCCTGAGCCGATAACGAGAATTCTGTCGCACAGCTCGATGAGAACGTCGAGGTCTTCACCGACGAAGATAACAGCTACACCTTTTTTCTTCTGTTTGTTGAGGAGATTATATATAGTATAGGAAGCACCGATGTCGAGACCTCTTACGGGATATGCCGCCATAAGAACCGTAGGCGAAGCGGCAATTTCTCTGCCGACGAGGATTTTCTGTATGTTACCGCCCGAGAGTCTTCTTACGGGAGTACGTGCATCGGGAGTTACAACCTCCAGATCCCTGATTATCTTTTCGGCAAGATCCTTAGGTGCCTTTCTCTCAAGAAATACAGATTTACCCTTACGGTAGGAGCGGAGCATCATATTATCGATAATGTCCATATTACCTACCAGACCCATACCGAGTCTGTCCTCGGGAACGAAGGAAAGACGGACACCGAGATCTCTTATCTGCATAGGAGTTTTGTCACGGAGATTATCCTGTGTTCCTGTTTTCGGATTATTGTAGATTATTTCACCGTCATTGACCTTCTGCAGACCTGCGATGGATTCGAGAAGCTCTCTCTGTCCTGAGCCTGCGATACCTGCGATACCGAGAATTTCTCCCGAATATGCAGTGAAGGAAATATCGTTGAGGACCTTTACGCCCTCACGGTCAACACAGTTGAGACCTTTTACCGTCAGTCTTTCTGTGCAGTTTTCCGGCTCACTTCTGTCTATGTTGAGAGTTACCTTTTTACCTACCATCATTTCTGTGAGCTCTGCTTCATCGGTCTGTGCAGTTTCAACTGTACCTACGTATTCACCCTTACGAAGAACCGCTACCTTATCTGAAAGAGAGAGAACCTCGTGAAGCTTATGGGTGATGATGATAATAGATTTGCCGTGCTCTCTCATTCTTCTGAGAACTGCGAAAAGCTTCTGTGTCTCCTGGGGAGTGAGTACAGCCGTAGGCTCGTCGAGAATGAGAATGTCAGCGCCTCTGTAAAGAACCTTGATGATTTCCACGGTCTGCTTTTCGGAAACGGACATTTCGTGAATTTTTTTCATCGGTTCGATCTCGAAGCCGTACTTGTCGCATATTTCTTTTACTTTTGCTGTAGCTTCCTTCAGATTGAATTTACCTTTTTCTTCAAGTCCGAGAACGATGTTTTCCGTAGCGGAAAAGACATCTACCAGCTTGAAGTGCTGATGAATCATACCGATTTTATACTTGAAGGCATCCTTGGGTGAGCGTATAACCACCTCTTTGCCGTCAATGAATATCTGTCCCTCATCAGGGAAATAGATACCGGCTATCATATTCATAAGAGTGGTTTTGCCGCTTCCGTTTTCACCGAGAATGGAGAGAATTTCTCCTCGGTTTACAGTAAGATTGACGTTTTTGTTTGCGATTTTTCCGCCAAAGGATTTGCTTATATTTTTAAGCTTTATTGCCGGAGCTTTATCCAAAACTCATTCCTCCTTTTTTATATCTGTGTAAGGTTTAAGCAATCAAAACACAGCCCGTAAGGGGCTATTTTTTCATTACTTAAAAACAACAGTAAGCGGGACAACGAGTGCCCCGCTTATTCAGTTAATCAGATCAGAACTTCTCGTTGAGAAGGTTGATGCCGTCGATTCTGAGATCGAAGTAAGGAGCTGAACGGGATTCTGATTCGTGGAAGTAGCCGTCAGCGATAGCTTCTGTGTCAGGTGTGTAAGCAGCATCTGTGTCAACGTCAGCCTTGTAGGATTCAACAGCTTCGCCGCCTACTGTGAATGTAGCAGCATCGAATACATTAAGCTTACCTGCTTTGATGTCTTCTACGAGAGCCTGAATCTTTTCGAATGTGCCTTCTGCAGCTACATCCTGGTTGATACCGGTAAGAACTACAGAGCCTTCTGCGATACCGCCGCACCAGTCAGCGTCGATCTTTTCACCCTTAACAACCTGACCGATGATGTAGTTGTAGTAAGGAGTCCAGTTGATAGCTGAGGAGATGATGAAGGTTTCGGGGCAGGATTCATAGGTTGAGCCGTTGTAGGAAACATTGGGGATAACTGCATATTCGCAAGCACCGGGAGCACCCATTGAGTCAGCGTGCTGGCTGATAAGCTTACAGTCTCTTGCGATGAGAGCTTCTGCAGCATTCTTTTCTTCTGTAGCGTCATACCATGAGCCTGTGAACTGAACGTCCATAGTAACTGTGGGGCATACGCTCTTTGCACCGAGATAGAAGGATGTGTAGCCGGAGATAACTTCAGCATAGGTGAAAGCACCTACATAACCCATCTTTGCTTCTTCAGCGGTGAACTTGCCTGCTTCGATCATTTCGTTGAGCTTGAGACCTGCAGCAACACCTGCAAGGAAACGGCCCTGGTAAATAGATGCGAAAGCGTTGTGGTAGTTGTCAAGGCCTTCAGTGTGAGCCTTTGTACCTGTAGCGTGGCAGAATTCTACTTCGGGGAATTCCTTAGCAGCCTGAATCATGAAGTCTTCGTGACCGAAGGAGTTAGCGAAAACGATCTTACAGCCTTCGCCTACGAGGTCCTTAGCTGCTACGTAGCATTCGTTACCTTCAGGAATGTTTACCTTAACGATAACCTGCTCGTCGGTGAGACCGAGAGCTTCCTGAATTCTGTCTACTGCGTTGAGGAAGTTAAGGTCGTAAGTGGAGTTCTCATCGTGGAGACAGATGAAACCGATTTTGAAGTCTGCGGGAACTTCGTAATCTGCCTTGATCTCAACTGCAGCGATAGGAGATTCACTCATACCTTTAGCTGTGTTTGTGTCTTCGTTGCCGTTACCGCCGCATGCTGCAAGAGCAAAGAGCATAACTGCTGCAAGAAGAACTGCGAGTAATTTTTTCATTGTTTTTTCCTCCCTTTGGGATTTTTTATTTTTACCGATAACTTCGGTAAATTCCTCGTTTAATCCTGACTGCGGAAGGTGAGAGAGTCGTCACTCATCGAGTCTACGATGGCGAGAGATTCCACTCTGATTCCCATGTCACGGATACGTTTGCCGCCCTGCTGAAAGCCTTTTTCCACGGCGATGGCACAGCCCTTGACTTCAGCACCTGCCTGATTGCACAGGTCGATAAGACCTATGAGGGCATTACCCTCGGCGAGAAAGTCGTCTACGATAAGAACCTTGTCTTCGGAGGAAAGGAAATCCTTTGATACGATGACATCATAGGTTGTACCGTGGGTGAAGGACGCTACCTGCGTTTTGTAGACGGCATTGGCTATGTTTTTTGTCTTTGTCTTTTTGGCAAAAAGAACAGGACAATCAAAAAACTGCGCAATAATACAGGCCACACCTATCCCTGAGGCTTCAATGGTGAGAACCTTGTTAATTTCGCAGTCATTATATAAGCGTTTGATTTCTTTTCCCATTTCGCACAGGAGAGATACATCTATCTGATGATTGAGAAAGGAGTCTACCTTGAGAATGTTTCCGGGAAAAACCTTTCCGTCCTTTGCTATTCTTTCTTCCAGAATTTTCATTTGCTTTTCTCTCCTTTTGTAACGAATCAGCATAAATGTATTCTAACAAAATATGACAGATTTTGCAATAGAAAAGGTAAAAAAAATAAAAGCATATCTTTGGTAAAAATGACTAAAGTATAATTCGGAATGCGAAAGTGCGGAATATCGGGGAAACATTGAGATAATAAAAAAGATACAGCCTGCCCGATCAGATTGATGATTTGACAGACTGCTTTGATTTGTGTGAAAAACAGACAACTGTATTAAGCTGTGAATTATTTATCCGTAAAGACGGCGGAATATCGGTTTGTTTTATTAAAACCTGTCCTGCGTTTTTTCATTCCGGATAAATTAAGTTTTCTTAACAAACTCTTTTCCGCAGTGAGGACAGCTTATTTTTATCTTGCCTCTGCCTTTGGGTACACGAAGGGTTCTGTGACACTGAGGACAGGCGTAGTATCTGTGTTCTTTATCCTTGAACTGATTGAATTTCTTTATTATGAAGGCTCTCCAGGGACCTGAAATTTCGAGAAATTTAGCGTTTTCCTTTATTCTTGCCTCGTAATTTTTCGAAAGGGCTCTGAAAACGGCGATACCGTATGGAATGAGACCTAAAAGTCTCGTGAAGGGAGTTCTGTAAAAGAAAAGTGAAAGAATAAGGGTGATAACGGCACCGAGAATAATAAGAAACACATTCAGTGCATCGTTTCCACCGTAGCGTCCGTACATAAATTGTCTGATTTTGTTCAGCATAGCTTACCTCTTTGTAAAGTTTTGTTTAATTGTAAGATGTTTAGTTTAAAAAATCTTTAATTAAAGATTTCACGGCTCTGTATTGCTTCAAGCTCTTCTTCGGTTATCTCTCTGCACTGACCTTCTTCAAGGCTTTCATCCAGGTCGAGCCCGCCCATTTTTACTCTTCGCAGAGCAGTTACCCTGTTTCCGAGAGCGGCGAACATTCTTTTTACCTGATGGTATTTACCTTCGTGGATTTTAACCTCGGCTACGGGTGGCTCCTGAGTGAGCATTTTTACCTGTGCTTCGAGGCAGAGCGTTCCGTCACGCAGCTCTATGCCCTCGGTGAAGTGTTTTATGTCCTCCTCTGTAAGAGCGTGGTCCAGAGTGGCGTGATAGGTTTTCATTATGTGATTTTTCGGAGAAAGTATACGGTGTGCGAAGTCTCCGTCATCGGTGATGAGTACGAAGCCGGTGGTATCTCCGTCAAGTCTTCCGGCGGGGAAAAGACCCTGTCTGAAAAGGTGAGGAGGAACCAGGTCGATAACGGTTTTATGAACCGGGTCATCTGTGGCGGAAACCACACCCTGAGGCTTATTGAGCATAATATAGATGTGCTTTTTGTAGGAGATGTCTTCTCCGTCTACGGTGATGAGGTCTTTTTCCGCGTCAGCCTTCACATCAGCACTTTTCACCTTTTCGCCGTTAAGCATAACAAGACCTGCCTTTACAAGCTTCTTGACCTCGGAACGGGAATATTTCCCCTGAGATGCGATGATTTTGTCGAGTCTTTCCATATTATTTTATCCTTGTGATTTTTTCGCCCTTGACGAAGAAAACTCTTTTGGCATAGGGGAAAAGGAATTTGTCATTCATAGAGTCTGTGTAGAAATCATCTATCACTCCGTCGGGAAAGGCTTCACGGAAAAAGTCAATCTTTCTTTCACGGAAGCAGCCTCTGATGAATTTGCCGGTTTCAATGTCGAACTCTGTGCCGAGACAGTGCTTTATACCGAGACGGCGGCAGATTTCCTGTGCCATAAAATTAGGGCAGGCAGTTATAACCAGATCGTCCTCCTTCTGTATTTCTTTGTAGAAGGGCTTGACTCTGTGTTCGTGCTTATCCCAGAATTCCTTTACCACTGAGTCGAAATCCACAGTATGAGTGGTGAAATACTCTTCGAAAACATGACCGAAGGAGTCAATGATGTCGTTAAAGCGGATTTTTTCTTTATGGTAGTTATAAAGAGTTTTGAGTACAAAAGGAAGATATTTTACGAGAGATGGCTCTTTTTTCAGATAAAAGAGGAAGAAATGCAGAGAAGAGTCACCTTTATAAATAGTATCGTCGAAATCGTAAACGTTCATAAGCGGTCCTTTCTTATTCGGGATTTTTAAGTGATAAGTATTCGTCCCTGACTATGCCGAGCTTTTTGAATATGAGATGGAAAATGAGAGAAAGCACAGCGGGAGCGATGAAGTGCATAATAACAATAGTAATGACTGATTCCGTGCTGCTGCCCATAGCTGACAGGGCACCGAACTGGCCTACGAGACCGCTTGTACCCATACCCGCACCTGAAGGGGTGTTTGTCATTTTAAGGATACAGGTGGAAACAGGGCCTAATACCGCACCTGCTAATGTGGGGGCAAGAATAATCTGAGGGTGGCGCATAATATTACCGAACTGAAGCATACTCGTGCCGAGTCCCTGAGAGATAAGTCCGCCCATACCGTTAGCCTTGAAGGAGGTTACGGCAAAGCCTACCATCTGTGCTGCACAGCCCACAGCTGCCGCGCCTGCCGCTATTCCCTCTATTCCGAGCATAATACACAGAGCTGCCGAGGAGATAGGGGCCGTAAGTGCCAGACCGACGAGAACAGCTACACTGATGCCCATAGGGAAGGGATGAAGCTGAGTAGCGCTGTTAATGAGAGCACCGAGACCTGACATAAAATCAGAAAGATAAGGTCCTACAAAGGTGCTGACAAATCCGCCGGTTACAATAGTAACGATAGGGGTGATAACGATGTCGATTTTTGTTTTGCCTGCTACGAGTGAAGCAATTTCATTAGCAACGAGAGCGGAAACGTAAGCACCTACGGGTCCGCCGAGCTCATAGCCGAAGGCACCGACTGCGATACAGGAAAAGACAACCAACGGCTTACTCTTCAGACCGTAAGCAATAGCTGCACCGATAGCACCGCCTACTACGGGAGAGGAAGCGGAAAGAACACCGGAGAAGGTGGCGAGCATTTCTAAATGGGGAATTTTGGCTATCTGACTGATGATAAGTCCGACAATAAGAGAAGAGAAAAGACCGAGAGCCATAAAGCTCATAGCATCAACAAAATAGCGTTTGAAGTATTTTTTTACGAGTTTCATTTTACTGTCCCCTTTTTGGATATACTTATTTAAGTATAACTCTTACGAAAAAAATAATCAAGAGTTTTAAGGAAAGTAGATGAACCAAAAAGAAAACCCGTTACACCGTGACGATGTAACGGACTCTATATTTTTCGGATGTTATGCTTTTTCTCCGTCACTTATAGCTTTTCTTTCTTCCAGGTCAGATGCTATTTTTACGAGGGTTTTACTGTTGAGGTTATAGAAAAGCACGGGAACGATAGCTAAAAGACAGGAAATGACAGTGGTGATAATCATAACGTTGAAAATAGGTGTTCTTACGGCGGTGTCGAAGAGAACATCGTAATCGTTATGTAAGCCGTAGAAGCGGTAGAAGTAGGGGAGAATGAGACCTGTTACGAGACCTGCGCCCGAAACCATCATACCGCCGAACTGAGTGATAAAGCCTTCAAGTCTCTGTCCTGTCTTCCACTGCTGGTAGTCGAAAATATCTGCTGTGATTGAAGCGCAGATAACACCGTCACCGCCGATGGCTAAAGTAGCCAGGTAAAGAGAGCCGAGGAAAAGCACGGGGCTTGAGGATGTGAAGAGCATAAGAACAGAGAAGACTGCTCTTACTACATTGAAAAGGATAAGGCAGTTACGCTTGCCTAATTTTTTAGCAAGGATCGGAGCTAAAAGCATGCCGGGAACAGATGCTGTACCGATAACCGCATTCATAATGCCCAGAACGGCATCGCTCTGAATAACATAGGCGCAGTACCATACGAGAATGGAACCGATAGCATATTTCATTGAGCCGAGAATGTTATAAAGGTAGAAAAGCCAGAAGTATCTGTTTCCGTAAAGTGATTTTATTCCTTCGGTGAATTTTACCTTGGCCACATAGTCCTTTGAAACGACGATTTTTTCTCTGGTTCCCTTAAAGGTCCACACGCTCAGAGCGATACCGATAACCGAGAAGACAGGAAAAAGAACTCTGTATGCCGTGAAGCCTTTCATACCGCCGGCGAAAAGACCTGCAAGAACAGGGAGAATGATGTTTACGATGGAGGGACCGAGAGAATAGATGAACTGACTTACGGAAAGAAGACCTGTTCTTTCGTCACTGTCGGGGGTAAGTACCTGAGCCAGTGAAGTAAAAGCCAGAGCATATATCGACTGGAAAATCATAGCGAAGGTGTAAATGGTACACAGAAGAATACATTTAAGAGTGTAATTCAGGTTGTTCGGTATGTATGCCATAAGGCAGATGAGCGCAGCTGCGGGAACACCTGTAAGAAGAAGATAAGGACGGAACTTGCCGTATTTGGTGTTCGTGTTGTCGATAAGCATACTTACAAAGGGTGTCTTTATCAGGTTTATGACAGTAACAAGAGTGGACATCCAGGCAAGGTGTACCGGGTCTATTCCGTAGGCAGAGCCTACCAGCAGACAGCTCGCTGTGAGACCTACATAACCGAAAATCGAATTGATGGTGTTTACACCGATGCCGCCGAAGGAATAGGCGGCAAACTCTTTATAGGAAATGTGCTTGCCCTCAGGCGGTGTGTTCCAGTGGGCGGGAATCTGCTTTATGAAGCCTTTTGCTTTCGAAACAAGATTACTCATATTTTTCTCCTTTGAAATAAAAGTCTTCTTCATTTTAACAAGTAACCGTAAGGTTGTCAATAGAGAAAAAGCTTTTATAAATCAAAAAACCACCGTACTGAGCGTAAGATGGTTTTCTGACCGATTTTTTATATAGATGAAAAAAGAATGAAGATTATTTCCAGATAAACCACAGGAGAAGATAACCTGTGATAACGGCTGCCATAGTGAAGGGTACGCCGTATTTCATAAAGGTCGTTGCTTTTACCTCGTGACCTTCCTTACGTAAAATGCCGATACCTGCGATGTTTGCGCTGGCACCGATGGGAGTGAGGTTACCGCCAAGAGTAGCACCGCAGAGGAGACCGTAGTAAAGAAGTGTAGGCTCGATGCCGAGGTCACCTGCGATAACGGGAACGATAGAAAGCATAGTAGCAGTGTAAGGAATGTTATCAATGAATGCAGAGAGAATAACACTCATCCATACTATGATGGTGTAAACCATAAAGGTAGAGCCTGAACCGAGAGATGCGATGGCTGAACCGATAACATCGATAACACCTGCATTTTTGATACCGCCGATTACTACGAAAAGACCTGTGAGAAGGACGATAGTGTAGTAGTCGATTTCCTTGAAGGCATTTTTGACGATTTCCTTGTTTTTCTTGATGAAAAGCTCGCGGATAACACCGACGAGGAAGAATGCGATACAGATGATACCGTTTGTGATGTCAGGCTTATAGAACTGACCTTCTGCTGCAGCATCCTTATAGGGGATGAAGGAAACTGCAATAAGAGAAAGGACTGTGCCGACGAGGAGGAAGGTGGGGAATTTGTCTTCTACCACTGTTCTTCCTTCGAAGGAGATTTTATCCTTATCCTTACGGAACATCAATACTATAATAAGTGCGCTTACGATGGCGCCTGCCTGTACTACCCAGAACATACCGATATGTCCGTCGTGAACGAAGAAATCAGAGAAGTCGAGGTTAGCAGCCTTGGCGAGAAGGATGGAGGTAGTGTCACCTACGAGGGTAGCCGCACCCTGTAAATTCGAGGAAACGGCGATGCAGATGATGGCGGGAACGGGAGATGTGTTTACCTTTTTGCAGAAGGCGAGTGCTACAGGGGCAATCATAAGCACGGTGGCCACATTATCCACGAAAGCGGAGACGATACCTGCGAAAAGAGAGAGAGCCACCACAACCCATTTCATATTGGGCATTTTAGAAATAAGGATGTCGGACATAAGCTGGGGCATCTTTGATTCGATGAACAGGTAGACTGTACCCATAGTACCTGCTATCATCATAATAACATTCCAGTCTATTTCCGAAAGAGCAGAACCTAAAGAATAACTGTAGGTTCCCGATGAAAGAGCGAAGAAGCCTTCGCCGAAAAGAGAGGGGTTCACCGAAGCGATAACGCCAAGTGCTACGAACACTAAAGCGGAGCCGACGGTGACATAGGGTCTGATTTTCTGAAAAGCCAGCATAAGGATGTATGTCACGGCGAAGATAATCAGAGCAGTAATGGTAATTGGACTCATTTTTTTAACTCCTTAAGATTATTTTCGGGCGTGTCTGTACAAAAAAATAAAACCCACCTGCACTGCAGTGGATTTCACAAAGCTTCGTCTTTAGTGTCACACTTGCCCCTCGGTGAAAAAAAGCACGAAGCTGCAATCCTTATAAATAGAATGCTATTACACTCTATGACAGACTCCACCACTTATCGGGATTGCCTGAAGATTATACAATAAGAGGAAGAAGCTTGTCAACGGGTTTTATTAAAATATATTAATTTCTTACGGATTTCTTAAAAATAAAATTTGTTCTTGACAAATTAGTCTACAAGGTGTAAACTGAAACTGTAGTCTACAAGGTGTAAACCAAAAGGAGTGATTATATGAACGAATATCAGATGGGTGCCGTTGAGTCCCGCTTCGCAGACATTATCTGGGAAAATGAGCCTCTTTCCTCGGCGGAGCTTGTGAAAAAAAGTGAGGAGGCTTTAAGCTGGAAAAAATCCACTACCTACACGGTGCTGAAAAGACTTTGCGAAAAGGGAATCTTCCGCAACGAAAAGGGTACGGTCAGTTCTCTTATTTCAAAAGAGGAGTTTTATTCTCTGCAGAGTGAGAAATTCGTCGATGAAACCTTCGGAGGTTCTCTGCCGGCTTTTCTTGCCGCTTTCACTTCACGTAAAAAGCTGACGGCAAAGGAAGTGGAGGAGCTTAAAAGAATGGTAGAAAATTATGAGGAGGAATGATTGTGGCTATTGAAAATATTTTAGAAAAAATGTTTGCCTTCGACAGTATATTTATTAATCTTCTCAATGCAAGCATAAGCGCCTGCTGGCTTGTAGGCGGTGTGCTTTTGTTCCGACTCGCTTTCCGTAAGGCTCCCAAATGGCTTAATGTTGTCTTGTGGGCAGTGGTGGCAGTGAGGCTTATCTGTCCTGTGCCGCTCGAAAGCAGTCTTAGTCTTGTGCCTACAGCCGAGCCCTTACCCACAGAGGTTCTGAACATCGAACCCCATAAGGGTGTGGAAAGCACCACTATGGAGATTATAAATAATCCCGTTTATTCGGAGTATGTGGACTCTTCCGTTCCTGTGGATGTGGAAAGCTTTCAGTGGGATGCAGTTCTGGGCGGTCTGGTCTGGGTTTACGGCGCAGGTGCTATGCTTCTTTATGCGCTTTTCAGTTATCTTTACATTTATCTGAAGGTAAGGCAGAGTATGCATCTGCGTGACAATATTTATCTCTGCGACAGGATAGATACACCTTTTATTTTCGGCATTATCCGTCCGAAAATCTATCTGCCCTCGCTGATGTATGAAGAGGACAGGTCTTTTGTTCTCGCTCACGAAAGGGCACATCTTAAGAGAAGGGATCACCTCTGGAAGCCCTTAGGTTTTCTTATTCTTTCTGTTTATTGGTTCAATCCCGTAATATGGCTGTCCTATATTCTTCTGTGCAGAGACATAGAGCTTGCCTGTGATGAAAAGGTAATAAAGGAAATGGGTGCAGAAATAAAAAAGCCTTACTCTATGGCTCTCATTAACTGCTCCGTTCCCAGAAAAATGATAACTGCCTGTCCCGTTGCCTTCGGTGAAACAGGAGTAAAGAAAAGAATAAAGGCAGTTTTAAGCTACAAAAGGCCTGCCCTTTGGCTGATTGTAATCGCAGTAATTACAAGTGTTATTCTTGCTGTATGCTTTGCCACGAGTCCGAAAAAGGATGACGGAACTTCTTCTGAAAAGAGCTATCTTATTCAGACCGATGAGGGCGAAGAGATGTTCCGCTTTGGTGAGCTGTTAGAATATTCCGAATACTTCACCGTTTACAAGGGCAAAAAGTCATATTTCAAGGCTACTCCCGGAGCAGGCAGAAGCACGGTGCTGAATTTCTTTAACTCTCTTTCTCTGGAAAGACTGCCTGATATGAAAGCGGAAGGTCTTACCCATAGCGGTAAAATCGAGGTTTCAAACTCTGAGGGAAACATTGATGTGGTTTTCTGTGACGGATTTTCGAAGATGTTTATACTCAGCACCGAGGGAAGCACTGTTACTGAAAGCTCACTTTATGCGGTTGATATGGAAAAGGTGAAAAGCTTCTTCGAGGAAGAGGACTACATAAAGCAGGGAAATATCTGGGAATGTAATTTTGCCAGCAGTGCCTACGGTCACGGCAGTATAAGCTTTTTTCCTGATGCTGTGATAAAGATTTCGGAAGAACCTGTTGCCAAAGGCGGCAGAATAGAGGCTTATACCTCTGACGAACACGGTGACGGATATATGTGGATTCCCGAGATTGCGGAAAACGGTGTCTACGGTGATGCTGAGCTTACATTTGAGGGTATAGTCTACGGTGAAAAAACAACCTTCACCGTAAACATAACTAAAGTCGGCGAAAATGACGGATTATCCACTTATTATATGATAAGCGGTGAGGATACGGTTATAGGCGGATATGGAAACGGATATGAATACAGTTTCGGAAAGCCTCAGATTACAGAAGAAAACAACAAATGGTACTGCAATCCGAATTTAAGTCACACTGTTTACAGTTCCATTGACTTCTCCCTTCCTGCGGAATATAAGCTCGTATCTGCGGAATGCTCGAAGGGTGAGGCAGAGATAGAGAACATATACTATCTCGAGCCTGACGGTGAAAAACAGGTGAGCTGGCATCCCGATTTTGATACATATCTCACCGATGAAAGCTATGAAATCATAATCAATGCTCTGAAAAAGGGCGAAAAGGTTTCCTTTACCGTAAAAGTTATCGGCCAGGATAAGAGCGATGAAATGGGCGGAAGAGTGTTTGCCGTAGAGTTCCTTAATTGCATCGCCGTAAATAAAGGCTGGGCGACCTACGAGATTCACGAGACGGATAATACCACTGTCACAGATCTCGACACAGCTGTTTCAAAAGCTATCTTAGACCTTAATTCAAAGAGTAAGTGGCTCGGTGAATGTCCTGCCGAGGGTCACATCATTTTCGGCACAAGTGAAAAGAAGGATATCGTTTCCGTATATATGCTCGAACGCTTCTCTTCCTACGGCTTTGTGGACGGGTGGTTCATTTCCGTAGGCGGTCACAGTATTCCCTGTGTGATGAGATTTGAGAAAAAAGACGGTCAATATATCTTTATGGACGTCGAGTATGCCCAGGACGGCTCCAATTACACCAAATCCATCAAGCGTATGTTCCCGAAAGTTTATGAGCACAGAGTACATAACCTTACAAAAAAAGAACAGGAGAGCATCGACTCTCAGAGAAAGGCTTATGCCGAAGCTTATCTTGACTCCATCGGCAGAGAAGCCCCTATAGGTGACTACAAAGACATTGACCGTGTTCTGCTTACGGATGCAGGCGTTTCTGTGGATGTGTCAAATAAGCTTCTGGGACTTAAGGTGAATTACGAAACAGGTGTAATCGGTTGGCACGAAGTTATTGAGGACGGAGTGAGATATGTTTACCGTACCTCATACGCACAGACACAGAATAAAATAGTGTACACCAAGGAAAAATACGGTACATCAGAGATAGTCGAAAAGCTCGAGGTAGACTCTCTGACGGGTGAGGTCATTTCTGCTCACAGCTCACCTGCATACGCGGCATTCTTCGATGCCGAGGTTCTGGAAAAGACTGACACCGCCTTCACTGTAAAGCCACTGGAAAATACCAAGGAAAGAAAATACGGCGAAAAAATAACCGTTTATCTGGAAAATATTCCCGAAGAGTATCTGACGGATTTATATGAGGGTCTTTATGTGAGAATCTATTATGACGGAGTCATCGGAATAAAGTTTAACGATATCCATAATGCTTCGGCTGTATATCCTATGGCAGATATACTGAATATCGGTACGTCTGCCCCGGCTGCTTCCGAGAAAGAGCCGACTACGGCTGTTACTTCCACTACTATGCCGCAGAATATGGTTGTCTTTGACGCGGAGATTATCGAGGTATATAAGGACGGAAAAACTGTTCTCGTAGAGCCGGCAGAGGACAGTAACGAGAGAAAATCTGCTGATAAAATACAGGTTTCACTTAAGGATATGGGTCTGGTAGGCAGAGCATCAGAGCTGAAAAAGGGCACTAAGGTACGCATTTACTATGACGGAATGATAGCAGAAACCTATCCCGCACAGATAAGAGAAGCCTATGATATTCTTCTCCTTTCGGAGCTTTCTGATGTAAGCGGAAAGGTACCGACGACGAAGGCATATACACTTACCCCGGGAAATGACAGCGCTGACTGAATAATTTAAGCCATTGTAACAGCTTCTGACACTGATACAATGGCTTTTCTTTATACTTTTTTCTTTTCGGGAAGCTGTGCCACGATTATGGCTGCGAACATCAGAATACATCCGATGCCTTCACGGAGAGAGGGTACCTGATGAAGAATTATCATCGCCGTAAGTACACCGAAAACTGATTCGAGACTCATTATCATCGTAGCGATGGTCGGTTCTGTCTTCTGCTGACCTAAAATCTGCAAAGTGTAAGCCACACCGCTGGACATTATGCCTGAATAAGCTATGGAGGGGGCTGCCTTTATGATATTTTCCACGCTTACATCCTCGAAAAGAAGCATAGGGATGATGGATACGGCACCTGCTACGAGAAACTGAATCATGGAAAGCATAACTCCGTCTACCTTCGGTGAAACCTTGTCGATGACGAGGATATGTACGGTGTAGCATACTGCACACAGGAGAACATAAAGGTCTGAAAATTGAGTTTTTCCGCCTTCTTTTACACACAGAAGGTAAAGGGCTACAAGTGAAACTATTACACAGGGCCAGATAAGAGGTCTGATTTTTTTCCCGAGAAAGACAGAGAAGATGGGAACGAGAAGAATGTAGAGAGCCGTAATGAAGGCCGCTCTGCCCGGTTCAGTTCCGCCGTCGATACCTAATTGCTGTAAATTAGAAGCGAAAAAGAGAACTATACCGCAGAGAGCACCTCCCTTGAGGAGGTATTTTTTATCTTCGGCTGTCATTTTAGCTGTACCGCTTTTTTTCTTTTTTACAGCTCCCGTTACACCGATAACGGGAAGAAGGGCGACAGCACCTAAAAGACTTCTCGCAGCTATGAATGTGAACGGTCCTACATATTCCGCACCGGTTGTCTGAGCTACAAAGGAGCTGCCCCATATAACGGCACAGAGCATCAGGAGAAAGGAGCCGATAAGATTTTCTTTTCTTTGTTTTTCCATAAAATTTTACCTCAACCTAAAGCGGGGATAAACTGTCCCAGATAATCAAAAAGATAGCACATAAAGGGTACAAGTATGAGTGCAGGGAAAAAGTTTGCGACCTTTATCTTTGCTATACCGGCAAGATTGAATCCCAGACCCATAATCATAACCGAGCCTACACAGGTTATTTCAGCTACGGTGAACGGGTCGAGGAAAGGCTCGAGAACACCTGCCAGAAGGACTATGCCTCCCTGAAAGACGAAAACGAAAACCGCTGCAAAGATAACGCCGATACCGAGAGATGCCGAAAGCATCATCGAGGAGAAAAGGTCGAGAATGCTTTTTGTAATCAGTGTGGTGTTATCTCCCTTGAGACCTGCATCGAGAGAGCCTAAAATGGTCATAGCGCCGATGCAGAAAACGAGGCTTGCCGTAACGAAGCCTTCAGCAATAGAGCTTTTACCGTTGTCCTTGGTTTTGATTTTACGGGAAAGCCAGTCACCTGCTCCGTTCAGCTTTCCGTCGATGTCAGCCACAGTTCCCGCTAAAGCGCCTATAACCATAGAAAAGATGGTAATCAGAATGTTTTCACCCTTGAGCATACCCTGTATGCCGATTAAAATAACACACAGTCCGATGGCGGTCATTACTGCGTCACTGCATTTTTTGCTTATGCTTTTTTTGAAAAGCAGACCTACGGTGCTGCCGGCTATTACTGTGCAGACGTTTATAATTACACCTAACATAATTATCTATCTTCTTTCCTGGAAATCAATACTGTTAATTTTAGCATAAAAGATTTTTTTAGACAATAATTTTAATTTAAAAAATAATATAGTTTTTGTTGCATTTATGTGCAGAATATTGTATAATTTTTACAACTGAATTATAAAGGAGAGATTATATGAAGCCTTTCTTTCTTTTTTCTAAAGAAGAATCAGATACGAAAGTAGCCAATAACCGACTTCTTTCACATGCGGCAGGTCTGATGGGTCAGAATATGGCATACAGTCTCGTTTCCAGCAGACTTTTCGTTTTCCTTAACACCGTTCTCGGTATACCTGCAGAGAAGACGGGTATTATCACCGGCGTCAGCACTATGTGGGACGCCATTAACGACCCTCTTATAGGTTCACTGATGGACCACAGAAAGCACAGACCGGGCTATAAGCTTCGTCCCTTCCTGCTGTGGACGCCCGCTATTATCGGTATACTCGTTACGATGATGTTCGTGGATTTCGGTTTTGATACGAACAAGACTATTCTTTACGTACTGATTCTTTATCTGCTTTTCGACACCTTTTATTCATTCCAGGACATCGCTATCTGGGGTATGGCATCCCTGTCAAGTCCCAGCTCCGATGAACGAAGGCGAGTAGCCCAGTGGATAAGCATCGGTGCAGGTCTCGGCGGTACCATCGCAGGTCTTTTCCCGATGTTCAAGGATATGTTCGTAAGCGGAGATGTAATGAGTGAAAAGCATACCTATCTTTTCTTCGCTGCGATTTTCGGTATAGGCGGTATGCTTATTTCCATGCTTTCCTACCGTATGAAGGAAAAGGTTATCGACACTACCGCTCAGGATGATGTTCCTCCGGCAGAAAAATTCAGAGCGATGCTTAAATCTATCTGGAATCTCAGATATAATAAAACTCTTATTATTATCTGTCTTGCCAGAATCGTTCAGTGCTTCTCACTGACTCTTCCCTGGGAATATTTCTTCGAAAGTGAAGGTGTTTCCTATAATGTTTTCGGCGCTGAAATTTCAGGCGGTACAGCTCAGATTGCTTACGGCTATGTCATGGGTATTCCCGGTGCGATAGCCAACCTGTTTACAGTACCCGTTATCAAAAAGCTTGGCGGTAACAAAAAGCTTCTCGTTTATGCCGAAACTGCTGCTATAATCACCAGACTTATCGCATTCGGTATCGGTGCTAATGACAGATATAAGAACATCGGTGCACTCCTTATGGTTATGGCCACACTCGGTTCGTCACAGATTCTTACCAATATGAAGGATATTGCTCACCGTTCACTTATTACTGACTCTATTGATGAAATGGAGCTTAAGACAGGAGAAAGAACAGAGGCTATCTCATTTTCTATGCAGAACTTTGTTTCGAAGTTCACAGGAGCTATTCCTAAGTTCATTCAGGGATATATGCTTAAGTTTATGGGCTTTAACGAAAACATTACTGTCGGCGGTAAAAAGCTCGAAGGCTCGGCTCTTGTCCGTGCACAGACGGCTCCCCGTTTCCTTAAATATCGCTGGCATCAGTTTATTTTAGGTCCTGCTATCGGCTCGGCACTTTATCTTATGGTTATCATTTTCCTTAAGGATGATCAGGCTCACATAAAAGAGATCGAAAGACAGCTTAAAGAAAAGAGAGAGACGATGTCAGAAAAGGCTGTTTCGGAGGTATAAGATGAAGGTTTTATGCGTAATTGATATGCAGAATGACTTTATCGACGGTGCCCTCGGCACAAAAGAGGCTGAGGCTATAGTAGATAAAGTAAAAGAAAAAATTGCTCTCTACCGTAAAAACGGCGACAGAATTATTTTCACCAGAGACACTCACGGTGAGAATTATCTTGACACAGCTGAGGGCAGAAGGCTTCCTGTAGTTCACTGTGTAAAGGGCAGTTACGGATGGGAGATTTCCTCCGAGCTTGACACAGAGGGCTGTGAAATAATCGACAAGCCTACCTTCGGCTCTTATGAGCTGGCAGAGAGGGTAGCGGAAACGGAAAACCTCGAGGGAGTAGAGCTTCTCGGTCTTTGTACGGACATCTGTGTTATTTCTAATGCTATGCTTATTAAGGCAAGATTATATGAAACTCCCGTTACTGTAGACGGCACAGCTTCTGCAGGTGTCACACCCGAAAGTCACCGTAACGCTCTGGAAAGTATGAAAATGTGTCAGATTGATATTATTAATTGACTTTTATTAATAATGTGTGATATTATAATTACAGAGAAATAAATTCATTAAGAAAGGAGTAAAAACGCTATGTCTATCAGAGAAGTTCTTGAAATGCTTATTCAGATTTATGAAGCACTTATGACTTATCTTGCACCTCTTTTCAGCAAGAGTGAGGGTGAAGCAGAGGGCGAGACCCCTGAAGCAGAAGCTTAAATAAGAGTATAATTTAAAGATAACCCGTTGTAAAAGCCTGAGGCTGATACGACGGGTTTTTGTCAGCTTGGGATATGAAACTAAAAAGGAAAACGGAATTGATTTTTCGGACTGATCTGTGTGAGACAAATAAAGCTTTTCATTAAATCTGAAGTCTATAACAAAAACCACCATAAAAGCTGTATGCTTTTATGGTGGTCTGTATAGCTTGTTTGCTTTTATTTCTTCGCCCAGGTGGAGGGTGAAAGAGTGAGGATGACGGGGTAGATTTCCAATCTGCCGAAAAGCATAGCCATCGAAAGGAAAACCTTAGTCAACTGGGGGAAGTCAGCGTAGCTTCCCATAGGACCTGCAAAGCCGAAGGCGGGACCGATGTTATTGAAGCAGGATGTTACAGCTGAAATCGTAATGTCCACATCAGCACCGCTGAAAGCGACAGCGAAAAGGAACACGAAGAAGAACATTACATAAATCGTAAGATATGAATTAACAGAGGCCATAGTTCCGCTGTCGAGAGCCTTACCCTCGAAGCGGTTTACTTTAACGCTTCTGGGATGGAGCATTCTCTGAAGCTCTGTTTTACATATTTTGGTGAACATCATAACTCGTGCTATTTTTATGCCGCCTGCTGTAGAACCGGCACAGCCGCCGACGAACATAAGGATAAAGATTATCATCTTTGATAAATTAGGCCATAAGTTGAAATCGGTGGTTGCGAAGCCTGTGGTTGTTATAACTGAAGCGACCTGGAAAACAGAGTGCTTTACTGTTTCTGCCACAGTATCATAAAGACCTGAAATGTTTATGCCGATAATAACTGCGGCTACTGTGACTATGCTTATATAAGTCCACAGCTCACTGCTTTTGAAAACCGATTTTATCTTCTTTAAGAGGATAAGGTAATAAAGGTTAAAGTTAACACCGAAAAGAAGCATAAACACAGTAATTACCCACTGAAGATAAGAGCTGTAGGATGCCAGTCCGTCAGCTTTTATTGCGAAGCCGCCTGTACCCGCCGTAGCGAAAGCGTGGACGAGAGCTTCGAAAAGATTCATTCCGCCGAAAAGAAGGAAAACAGCCTCAGTAAGAGTAAGCACGATGTATATAATATAAAGAATACGGGTTGTTTCTCTTATTCTCGGAACGATTTTTCCTACCACAGGACCGGGAACCTCTGCACGCAGAAGATGGATTGAACGGTCGGAAAGAGACGGTATAATAGCCATAACGAAAACGAGAACACCCATACCGCCTACCCAATGAGTAAAGGAACGCCACATAAGAAGTCCCTTGCTCATGCTTTCCACATCTGTCAGAATCGAAGCACCGGTGGTAGTAAGACCGCTTACGGTTTCGAAGAAAGCATCGATATAAGAGGGGATTTCTCCGCTGATAAAAAAGGGCAGAGCGCCCACGGCAGAAAGGGCAAGCCATGACAGAGCCGTTATAACAAAGCCCTCTTTCGCATAAATAGTCTTTAGTCCGGGTTTGAAAATTTTAGTAAGTAAGAAGCCTGAGATCAATGCTACCGCAATAGAAATACTTATACTTAAGGCGACAGCTTCTTTGTAAATCAGAGCAGTCACGAGGGGTAAAAGCAGAAGACCGCCTTCCACCATTACCACCTTACCGACCACATATAAAACCATACGTCTGTTCATTATCGTTACCTCAGAATATCAGATAAATCACCGAGTCTGTGAGATGCCGAAGCAAGAACGATTACACGGTTGCCTTCATTGATTACAGTGTCACCGGTGGGGATTACAGCGGTTTTTCTTTCACGGATTATTCCTGCGATGAGTATACCCGGCTTAAGCGAAAGCTCTTTAATGGGAATGCCGATGATT
The DNA here is from genome assembly GCA_045613145.1 of Acutalibacteraceae bacterium. GTDB lineage: Bacteria > Bacillota > Clostridia > Oscillospirales > Acutalibacteraceae > UBA6857. The sequence continues at coordinate 44,455 of JAZLAJ010000048.1, read as the reverse complement.
TTTGAGCCTTCTCTGACATTGAATTCGATAGCCTCAGCCTTGCCGTCCATAAATTTGTACAGAGTTTCGATGTTGCTTCCCGTAGAATTCTCCAGAGCACGGGCATAACGGATAATGATGTCTGCAGTAATGCTTTTAGAGGAAATGACACTGTCAAGACCTAACTTTTCACCCATTTTCGTCAGCTCGTTGCTGTTGATTTTTGTTATTACCTTAGGTACATTGAACTCGCCTGCGAAAAGAGAGGTGAGGATGTTTTCCTCGTCCATGCCCGTCAGTGCCACGAAGGCATCGATGGAGCGAAGACCTTCTTCCATAAGAACATCGTGATGGGAGCCGTCTCCGTGTATGATGTCAGTTTTTGGCAGAAGCTCGCTGAGCTTTACACAATGGTCTCTGTTCTTTTCTATGATTTTTACATTGGTACCTGTAGATGAAAGGATTTTCGCCAGATAAAAGGCTGTCTTGCTTCCGCCGATGATCATAACATCTCTGACCGCTTTTTTAATCATATCAAGACTCTTAAGAAGCTTCTGCATATCAGAGGGAGTAGCGATGATGCTTACTGTGTCACCTTCACGAAGCTCGAAATTACCGTCAGGAATGTGAAGCTCATTTTCTCTTAAAACAGCACCGATAAGAAAATGCTGCTTTTCTCTGTCTCGGATTCTGCTGATTTTTTTGCCGGCGAGAGAGGAGTCTTTTTTCAGTCTTACCTCTATCATTTCGAGATTGCGTCCCGAGAAATATTCTACCTTGTAGGCTGAGGGAAGCTTGAGAAGGTTGTGAAGCTCCTGTGCCATCATAAGTTCGGGGTTTATGGAACGGGAAAGCTCGAGCTGATGACGCATAAAGGAAAGAGAGCGGTCATTATATTCGGGGTTTCTGATTCGTGCCACCGTATGCTTTGCACCCATCTTTTTTGCGATGAAGCAGGAAAGCATATTAAGCTCATCGGAGCCGGTAACTGCTACGAAGATGTCACAGCAGTCTATTCTCGCTTCTTCGAGAGTTTCGCAGTCGGTACCGTTACCGCATACAGCCATCACATCGTAAACATTGGTTATTTCATTAATGACTGCAGGGTTTTCGTCTAAGGCAGTAACATCGTGACCCTCATTTACGAGGGCGGACACTACAGCAGTACCAATTTTTCCGCAGCCTGTCACAATAATGTTCATTTTAAAAAGCCTGACACCGGGGGTGTCTTCCTTTCATAAATAGTTATAACTGATTTTAACTCATTTGATTTGTTTTTGCAATAGGTTTTTATAAAAAGAAAGATAGCTGTTATATGAAAAAGAAAACGGTATGACCTTTCGGTCATACCGTCCATACTTTTAAAATCAGTCAGCTGTGTAAGCCATGAGTGCAACCTGACGTGCACGCTTGATAGCTGTGGTGAGTTCACGCTGATGACGAGCGCAGGTACCTGTTACTCTGCGGGGAAGGATCTTAGCTCTGTCAGAAGTGAACTTACGGAGCTTCTGAACATCCTTGTAGTCGATTTCTTCAACCTTATCTACGCAGAATGCACAAACCTTTTTACGTGACTTTCTGTTGGGGCGATTAGCGCCTTTTTCGTATGCCATGAGTATTTTCCTCCTGTAATATTTTAATTAAAAGGGTAAATCATCATCATCTGTGATTTCTTCGAAATCAGAGGGAACTGCAGTCTGATAAGCGGGAGCAGGAGCTGCTGCAGAAACGGCAGGAGCCTGTGTTCCGGTCTCAGCCTTTGAGCCACAGAAGCTTACTTCTCTGGCGAGAACCTCGAAGGCTGTTCTGTTATTACCGTTTGTATCCTGGTAATTACGGGTCTGGATAGAGCCCTGTACAGCGATCATAGAACCTTTAGCGAAGTATCTGCTTACGAAGGTTGCAGTGTTTTCCCATGCTACGATGGTGATGAAGTCTGCCTGTCTCTGTTCTCCGGGTTTCTGGAATGAACGGTCGACAGCGATACGGAAAGTACATACGTTCTTTCCTGTAGTAGTGGTGCGAAGTTCAGGGTCTGCCACGAGGCGGCCCATAAGTGTTACGCAGTTAAGCATGAGTGCTCCTCCTTACTTTCTGACTGTGAGAACACGGAGAACGCCATCTGTGATACCGGCAATACGCTCGATTTCAGCAGGAAGAGTGGTAGCAGCTTCGTAGTTGAAGAGCATGTATGCGCCCTGTGTTTCGTCATTGATTTCGTAAGCAAGTGTGCGAACACCGCCGTTGCTGCCGAAAGCTTCAGCAGAAGCGAGAGTGCCGTTTGCTTCAACGAGTGCCTTGAACTTTTCAGTAAGTGCACTTACGCCTTCTTCACCCTTTGCAGTAGAAAATACGAACATAGTCTCATATTTGTTCATGTCTTTTTACCTCCTTATGGTCTCTGGCCCCGGCTCTTGTCCGGAGCAAGGAATGCCGTAATATGCCTTTGCATACTGCGACAATTAAGGATTATATCAGTAAAACAAGGTAATGTCAATAGTTTACGGTTAAAATATTCGGTAGACAAGAGGGGAAAAATAGTGTATAATAACCAAAACAACCAAATGAAAGGCTGATACTGAATGAAAAAGCTTTTTGCTCTTATTTCTGCGATGCTGATTTTATTTTCCTTTGCCTCCTGCGGTAAAGAGGAGCATCCCTTTACCTTCGAAAGCCATGTAGTCACCGAAGGACTTTATAATTATTATAAAGCAGCTGTTTCTGCTTCACCTGAGGAATATTCTGCTGTAGCGGAGGATGAAAACAGTATTAATGAAGCGGTAAAGCAGTGCTGTAAGGAATATCTTGCCGCCATAAAGCTGATGGAAAAGGAAAAAATTACTCTCGGAAGTGAATTCAAGCGACTCGCCGCCGAAAACACTGAAAGTATCTGGGGACTTTTTTCTGATTATTATAATAGTATAGGTGTTACCAAGCAGGATATTACCAGAGCAGAGACTCACGAAAGCCGTCTGCTTCAGCTTCTTGACTATTTTTACGGTGCGGAAGGTAAGGAGCCGGTAAAGGAAATGGATCTTAAAGAAAGATTCGTTGATATGTATGTGGGCTTTAAGGCTATCGAAGGGTCATTGACCAAAACCAACGATAAGGGTGAAACCGTACCTCTTTCCGATAAAGAGATAAAAGAAACGGAAAAGCTTTTTTCGTCTATGGCAGAAAGCATAAATCAGGGAACTGCTTCCATCGATGAACTGAATGCGGAATATAATGACTCGCTCGGCATCATCGTCACTTCTCCGCTTTCGGTGATGCTGACGAAAAAGGGCGATCCTATGTATGATGACGGATTTTTCGACGATGTAAGCTCAGTCACTCACGGCAGAGCCAAAGCCGTTAAATCCGGGGACAGCATCTATGTTATCGAAAGACAGACCATAGCCACTGATGACGAGGATGCTTTTATGACCTACCGTTCAGAAGTACTTCAGGATATGCGTATGGGAAGGATAGAAAAAAAGCTGGATAAGCTTATCGGAAAAATGGATATTTCAGAGAATCTTAAATAAAAAAATTAAAAGGCTGTTACATTATGTAACAGCCTGCTTTAATTTCTCAGATTATTTCTGGTTCTCTTCAGGGGCATCCTCGTTTTTGAAGAGGGCAACCAACTTCATTATAAAGTTTATAAGAGCTCTGATGTAATCCATAAAATCCAAAGTCGTTCCTCCTCACTGAATTTAATCTGTCTACACCAACAGTATACCTTAATAATTTTTTATTGTCAACAATTTATTAAAAAATAGTTTACAAAATTACAGAATTTATTTAACTCGTGTAATATTATACAATAAAGTATATGTATTTTCAACAGTTTTTTTCACAAAGAGTTCTTCTGGAAGATTTTTATAATTCACGAAAAGGAGTTCAGACAGTGGTTTCGTCTTTTTCGCTGTCTTCTGCGATTGCTTCTGAGGTATCCTCCGATACTTCGGAAAGCTCTGTTTTGTGCGCTCTGCGCTTTTTAAAAAATTTCTTTTCCTTTACATCGTCCTTTTCTTCACTGTGGGTTGCTGCAGGAGTGAATTCGGGGATTTCGTGCTTTTCGAAGAGAGGATTTTCTGAGGAGCAGATGTGTACGGCACCGTTAAGCACGTGAACCATAACATTTTTATGCTTTCCGCCGTATTCACCGTCGAGAGTCCAGTCCATTTCACCTTCGAGACAGGTAATCTTGAGCTTTTTAGTGTGAAGGAAGATAAGCGGATCGCTGTCAAACTTACGCTGTTTTATCTTAAGAAGAGCAGGAACTACACCTGTGAAGGAAAGACCCTTACACAGAAGAAGCTCGAATACACCGTCGTTAAGCTTTATTTCATCAGTATCGAAATCAACGAATCCGCCTACAGAGGTGGAGTTTGAAATAGCGCCGAATACGAAGTAATCCTCGATTACACCGCCGTCGTGTTCGATTCTGAGCTTATAGTTCTTAATGCTGAAAACCTCGGGAACTGCCGTTGAAAGGTAAGCGAGATAACCGAATTTATTTTTCAGCTTCTGGCTTGTGGCATAAGAGGAACGTGTGAAGGCGCCGAAAGAGGCCACATATGTAAAGTATCTGTTATTGAAAAGACCTACGTCATAATCGTTAAGCTGACCGCTCATAATCAGATCGGTTGCTTCATTGATATCCTTGGGGATGCCGAGAGTGGTGGCAAGGTCGTTAGTAGAGCCTGAGGGAATGTATCCGATGGGGACACGGCGGGGCATATCCATTACACCGTTTACTGTTTCGTTGAGTGTTCCGTCACCGCCGCAGCAAACTACCATATCATGCTCATCAAGCTCTCTTTTAACGATAGCCGTAGCATCGCCCTGACATGTGGTGGTGCGGACGGTGAATTCGTAATCGTTTTTTGAGAACTTATCGACTATCTCAAAGGTGCCTGCTCTTGATTTGGTTCTGCCTGCACAGGGGTTGACAATAAGCAGAACTTTTTTTCTTTTATCGCTCATAGTGTAACCTTCTTTTTTTAAATATAAAAAAATATTAATTTTTTTAATTTTATCACTTAATTTTTGTAATGTCAAATAAATATTCAAAAACACACAAAAACTTGTTATTTCCGAAATATAGTTAACAATTTGTTGATTTTTAGGTGACGGAATAATAGATACTTTTTTATATTGTGTCGGTTTTTTTAGCGTTATTTGCTCCGGAAGACAGTTTGTAAACCTCGCTTTCGATGAGTGCGGTTACCTCGTCGATGTCTGCTACGATGCCTTTTGAGAGCAGAAAAGAAACCACGTATTCCTTCTTCTGCTGACCTGTCTTGCCCGAATAAAGCTGTTCCGCAGCAGCCACGGCTACCTTAACCCACTGCTTAAGGCTTTCTCTCTGCTCTGCTGAGAGCTTTTCACTGAGATAAGCTCTTACCTTAGGGATAATAACTATAGTAATAACTGCGGATATAAGAGTGATGAATGCTTCAATGATGGGTGTTAAATCAATGTTTTTCATAATTAATCCTTCTTTCATTTATTTAAGCTTGTGGAATCCTTCAAGGTCTTCAAGCCTGTGATTGATAACCTTGAGCTTTTCTTTTTCTACTTCCTGTTCTTCTTCGATTTTATAGGTGCGCTCGACCAGGTTGTTATGCTTTTCTACCTTCTTCTCGAGCTGCTCGATACGGTAGACGGTGAGTCTGTTCGAGGCAAGAACACCGATTAGACTGCCTCCGAGAGTGCCGAAAAGACTGATAACGGCGACGGTGACTGCTTCACTCATTCCGTCACCTTCTTGCAGTAATCGAGACATACCCAGCGGTACTTTCCGATTCTGCCCCGGTCACCGATTACCTTGTCTACGGTGATTTTCTTTCCCTTGAAGAGAGTGCCGACCTTTTCAGAATCAGCATCTGCCGTTTTTCTGACATTGAGAACGGCAGTGTTTACTTTATAAGCACCTACGGTATAAACAGGCATCTTTTTGAAGGTGAGACCTTTTGTGCTGATAATATCAGTGAAGGCTTCGTCGATGTAAAAAAGTTTCTCAGGTCTGAATGCCCCGCCTGTGGTGGTAAGCACATATTTACCCTTGCTGTTCCGTGTCCAGCCGTTACCTTTGAATTTACCCTTGCCTGCTGAGATGTGAAGATGGTAGGCTGAGGCTCCGTCCTTACCCTCACGGCAGATTTTCTCTTTACGGGTGAAAATTTGTCCTGTCTTCAGCTTTTTAAGGTCGGCATCGTCGGGGTGGGTGATGAGAAGAGTGCAGTATTCCTTCTTGCCGTCAGCAAAGATAACCTTTTCTGTGCTTTCGAGCCATAGGGTATTAGTTCCGCCGGTACCGACACCGTAGATACGCTTTATCTTCATTCCGTCACAGGGGCAGTAAATCCAGTCTCTGCCTGTGTCACTGCAGCCTTCATCGATGGGATAATCCTCAGGCTTTCCTGTAGTGTGAGGAAGATGTGAGGTAGTACCCGTGTAGCTCTGAGTGATTCTCATTGTCTTACAGGGATATATAAGATAGTTTTTCATATTTGCTCCTTTCTTGTAAAAAACAAAAAAACTGCCTTTTTCCCTTTCCTGAAGGGGAAAAACAGCAGTCTGAAGCATCACTGAAATCTGTGATGGTATATTCGGTTTTCAGCGGCTTTGCGGTACCGCTATATATAATTTTAGAGGAAAAAAAGGCACTTGTCAAGGCTTTTGAGATTTTTGTTCTTTTTGACGAAAGAAATAAGGATAAAATGCGGAATATCGGTGATATTTTTTTCTGTTATTGTTCCTGTTGAATAAAAAACAGGGAGCTTTTTTGTGTTTCTTGACTAAAGAAAAAATCAGTCTGAATTTGACAAAAAAAGTACAAATCAGTATAATACGTAGGATTTCGTAAAAATTAAGGGGGAGATACAGCTTATGGGCAGATATATGATGCGATTTATCAACGGCACCGCATTCATAAGAAGAATAAACCCGAAAAAGGCTATTGCTTTCGGTGTAGCACTGCTTTTTCTGCTGATCGGATTTCTTATTTACAGATCGGATGTGGCTGCTACCTATGTTTTCTGTGACGGTGTTCAGCATAAGGTTGTCACCGTTTCTGCAACTCCTGAGGAAATCGTAGAGAGAGCAGGCATTACTCTCGATGACAGCAACAGTCTGGTCCTCGATTACTATAATCCCGACCGGGGAGAGAAAATCATTATCGTAGCCGAGCCTCACGATGTGCTTATTTATGACGACGGAAAGCAGATAGCTTCTGTCAATGTGGCAGGCACCGTAAAGTCAGCTTTGGACAAGGCAGGAGTAAAGCTGAAGGACGGAGACAGTCTTAACTTCGATGAAGAAGTGGGTATTACTGACGATATGAAAATCGAAATTACCCGTGCCTTCCCCGTTAAAATCAAGGTTGACGGCAAGGTGAAGACGGTTAATATAACAGGCGGTACCGTAGAGAGTGTGCTTAAGCAGACGGGAATCAATCTCGGTCAGTTCGACGAAATCTCGAAAAAAATGACCAAGGAGCTTAAAAAGGCTACCTCAATTACAGTTAAAAGAATCGAATATAAAACGGAAACCAAAACCGTAAAGACAGATTTCAAAACAAAGATTGAATATGATAACAGCCTGTATGAGGATCAGAGAAAGATCAAGAAAAAAGGCGTAAAGGGTAAAAGCGTAAACGAATACAAGTATAAATATGTTGACGGTGAGATTGCAGAGACAGAAATTCTGAGTACCAAGGTGGTCAAAAAACCGGTAACACAGATTATCGTAAGAGGTACGAAGGTACGCTCCACAGGCTTTACCGGTGCGACAGTAAAATCGGGCAAGGTAATTTCCGAGCTCAAGCCGCCTTTCGAAATACAGCTGAATAAAAACGGCAGACCCGTCAATTATAAAAAGGTTATCACGGGTAAGGCCACAGCCTACTGTACGGGCACTACCTGTTCCACAGGCGCACCTGCTATGCCGGGACGTGTGGCAGTAGACCCGAGAGAGATACCCTACGGTACTAAAATGTACATCGTTTCCTCTGACGGCAAGTATAATTATGGTTACTGTACAGCCAGTGACACAGGCGGATTCATTTACACCAGCAACACAGTGGTTGACCTTTACATCCGCGGTTATAATAACTGCAGAAACTTCGGAAGACGTAATGTAGATATTTATATCCTCGAATGGGGCAACGGAATAAAGAACTGGAAGACCCATTAATTACATATAAAATATAAAAGAGTTTCTTCGGAGTACAAACCCCGAGGAAACTCTTTTTTGTGTTATTTAACCTTGATTTTTTTAATCTTTGACCAGGAAGAATAAATATTCTTTCCGGACACTGTTTTGTAGGTTCTGACTCTTACATAGTAGGTCTTACCTTTTTTAAGCTCCTTTACGGATTTTGAGGTAGAGGAGTTCTTTTTCGTCGTTACGGTCTTTGCCTTTTTCATCTTGGAAGATGTACTGTACTGAATCTGATAGCCGGTGGTCTCTGTGGTCTGCTTTTTCCATTTCACCGTGAATTTTTTACTTCCGGCCTTAAGGGATGAAATTGAGGTAGCTTTCGGAACGATGCTGAAGGTGAGCTTTTTGGAGCCTGAATATTTACCCTTGAATTTAACGGTAACACTGTATTTGCCGACCTTTTTTCTGCCCTTACTGTAGGTTACGGTATAATCCTTGCCTTCAGTGAGTGTGTTACCGTGAGTGTCAGTTGCGGTTATTTTCGGTTTTTTTGCTTTTCCGTTGTAAACATATTTCGTTTCTGAAAGTGAAACCTTATCTACCTTAGGCTTGTATACTACAAGTTCGGCAGGCTGCTGATTGATTATGTAGCCTCCGCACTGGCTGTACGGAAGAAGGAAGCATTTCCAGGAACCGTTTCTTTTGAAGTTACCTGTTTCCATAACATATCTTCTGCCCTGAATCACTACCTCGCACCAAAAATGCTGAGTCTTGTATCCGGTGTAGCTGTAGCCACGGTAGCCCTTTATAACTCGTGCATCATAGCCTAAATAAACCAGCATACCTGCCAGAGCACCGTTATATTGTGCACACTGACCGAGCTTGTATTTGAAAATAGCCTCAACCCAGGATTTGCCTGAGATTTTATTCCAGTCATCGCCTAAAGCATAGGTGTTATTATAGTGAATCCACTCGAGGGTATAACGAAGCTTCTCTTCTTCGGTCATACCTTTTTTGAAGTGATTTTTGGCGAAGCTTTTGAGGATTTTAATATCATTGTCACTGAGATTGTAGGTGTATTGGGTTGTTTTCTTGCCCTGTGTGTCGTAAACGGTGAAGCTTCTGTGGGAATCCAGCTTGGCGCCTTTTAAAACAGCACTTGGCTCGTCAGAATAATGGTAGTCACTGTTTTCGCCGTAGACACGCTTTCCGTTTATGGTCTTGTAAACTACTGCATAGTAGGCATATACGATATCCGGATCTATTTTTTTGTCCGTATATGTACCCTTCTTGTTACTTTTTACAGTTTTTATAATCTCCGGTTCAGAGTAGGTGAGAACATTCTGTCTGTAAATTACATAACCGTCAGCAGCGGTGTTTTCAGAGTAGCTGATTTCAATGGACTTTTTGAGAGTGGTCAGTTCGATTTTCGGTGCAGAAATCAGGGTGTAGCATTCCGTATATGCTGCTTCACCGTAGACAGGCTCCTTTTTATCGTTGAACACTACGGGGACTATCTTATACTTATACAGTGTACATTGCTTGCGCTTTTTGTCGGTATAGTAACCGCTGTCGGATTTATTTACATATACATATTTTTTCTTACTGCTGCTGTAACGGTAGATGTAGTATGTGTCCGCTTCGCTTGACCATGAGGACCAGTAAAGATCGACTTCCTTGGGAGAGTAAGAGTAGGCTTCCAGGTTTGTTACAGCAGAAAGCTTTATTTTGAAATTAATTGTCCTTGTACCGGCATAGTTTCCTTTGAATACTATATCTATAGAAGCAGTTCCGGGGTAGCGGTTGTTTCTGTAGGAATAAGTGTAATCTCTTCCTTCATCGAGCCACATATTATTATAGGTAAGCTCTATCCACGGCTCGGCGGCTTCACCGTAATATTCGTAGTCCTCGACTGAGGATACGGTTACTGAGGCGGCAGGTACAGGCTTTATGGTAAAGTAGAGCTTTTTACCGCCGCAGTAGTTGCCGGAAGCGGTAATAAATACCGAGGCAGTTCCTGCATTACGGTTCTTTTCATAATAAAGAGAATAGTGTGTTCCTCTCGAGAGAGTCACATTACCGTCTTTTACGGTAACATCGGGATATATTCTTTCGGAAGTGTAGGTGAACTCGGTCCCTGAAAGACTGATATCAAGAGAAGAAAAATCCTTTACATACTCGGTAGCAAGACCCTTAGAGAGGGCGTAGGTGTCCGCATAGCTTCCACGGACGCAGGAAATTCTGAAGCTTTTATTTTCATATTCATCATCGTTGTAGAAGGCATTTTCTCTTATGTACTGGACAGAGGCGGGTATCTGAACGTAACTGATATATGATATGTCTATACAGCAGTCAATAGAGGTTACCTTCAGGAAAACCATATCCTCGGAGTCATAATAATCGTCATCATAGTAGTAATCATCATAATCACCGAAGGGAATATATTCAGGGATTATGATTTCTTCGCCATAGTAATAGTAGTCGATGTCGGTGATGGTAGCAGTACCGTTTACCAGATCGGCAGTGTATTCTAAGGACGCACCGTCGGCTTCGTCATAATAGTATGCCGAGGCGGAAACTGAGGAAATAATCAGAATCAGCAGAACGGTAAAAGCTCCCGAAAGGGATAAAAGTAATTTTTTCATAACAGTGTACTCCTTTATAAGAAGTGAGGCAATTATTCATATATAACTGCCCTGTCCGCATAACATAATCAGCCGATTCCCAGCTTCTTCATTACCTTTTTATCGGCAGTTTCGTACATAAATGTAGTGCCTGCCCAAATTTCGTCTGCCTTTTTCTTCCATTCGGGGAATCCTTCGGGAGATTCGGGGTAGTTATCATAGTGTTTTGCTACCTTGTCACTGTCGAGGAGACCTTTTACGATTTTCTTAAGTGTGGAGGGACGGAGCTTTTTAGTAAGAACTCCTGAGGAAATGCCTGTTACGAGGTCAGCGATGTCCTTGGCACTGAGCTGAAGCTCCTGACCCATACCGCCGAGAATCTTCTGGCTGAAGATGATATCCTTTCTGAAAAGGTATTCAGCTTCGTCATAGCTTGCCTGAACGATACCTGTAAGAAGGGGACGCATAGAATCGAAATCCTTACCCTGAACATCGATGTAACGCTTATTGATGGACCACATGTTTTTCTGTGTGAGCTCTTTCCCTTCGTTCAGAAGTTTAGAGATAACATCCACTGCGATTTCTACCTGATAAAGTGAGGATGTACAGCCTTCACCGCAGTTTGCCTTGGTAAGACAGGCTGTGTCACCTAAAGCGATGAAGCCGTCCTCTGTGAAACAGTAAACGCCTCTGTGGTAGGGAGTCATACCTCTCTCAACCTTGTCAATAGTATACTCGGGCCAGGGGACATTCTTACGGAAGTCCTTGTAAATCTCTTCTGCATAAGCGTAGGAGAAGTTACCGCCTACACCGAGGATAGCACCGTGGTCGTCACCTGAGGGAGCAGACCAGGTCTTGTACTGTAAGAAGGAGCCGTGAAGTTTTTTCGGGTCTACCTTTTCGTCCTTATATTTTGCATAGTAGAGAACTACATAGAAAATATCCTTTGGGGTAAGCTTGAAGTTTTCTACGAAGGAGGTGTCGGGGAGCTTAGTTCTTGCTGCGGCGGGAATACCTGTACAGTCGGCTACAAGCTTACTGTAAATTTCCTGTATACCGTCCTTTGTTTCGTATTTTGCACCGATAATTTTGCCCTTTTCATCGTATATGAAATCCTTGAAGGGAGCATCATAGATATATTCGGCGCCTGCTTTTTCGGCCCGTTCTATCATTGTCATTATGTACTCGTGCTTGTGAAGACCTACTACTGCCTCGTGAGTTCTTTTAGGATAGTTGCCGTAGGGAGAAACGACGGCTGTGGAGTCAAATTCGAAGCCATAAACCTTAGTGTTTTCCTTGTCAGGGATTTCCAGATCGAACTTTATCATGTCCTCTCTGCCCATATGGAAGATGTCATACTCACGGGAAATATTATCCTTTTCCTGCTTTTCGATTACCACTACATTGAAGCCTCTTTTGGCCATCTGATAAGCGAACCATGAGCCTGTAGTGGATGCACCTGCAATAAGAATATCGCAATTCTTCATATTTTAACACTCCTTGAAATAATATATTATTATTGTTAATCATAACATTATTTTAAAGAATTGACAATATTTTATCATAAGTTGTGGTTGGTGTTAATGTATAAACTTTTCTTTCAGTTCATAGTACTTTTCCACAAACCAGAATTTAATTTCGTATTTTTTGCCGCCTGAAACTATATCTTCTTCTCTTTCGGAAAGAAGGTTGGATAGCTCGGGAGAGTTTTCTGAGGCGGCAGGAAGACACATAGGCGGAAACATCACACACCACCAGTTTTTACCCTTGCCCTCACCGATTATGACTTTTACCGCATTATAGTAGCCGGCGGGAAGTGTGATGTCTTCGTACTGTCTCGTAGGAAAATAGCTTCTGCCTAAGATAACGCTTACGGGATAATCGCATCCGAGATTTTTCAGTGTGCTTTCTGCACTTTCTTTAAGAAAGTCAAGAGAAGCTTCTATCTTTTCTTCTGCCTGAATAACAGTATCACTGCCTCGGAAAATGCTCTCACCGTCACGTAGAAGAGAGTCTCTTACAGCGTATTTCAGACTCTGGTCAGTCACCGAATCTGAAGAAGCGATAACGTGAAGACGCAGAATCTTTTCCCGTATACCTTCGCAGCTGCTTTCGAAGGAAAGAGTGGAAACAACTGTGAAAATAAGGGCGATGAGGGCGGATATTTCGATGGCTTTGAGCTTCATAATTTTACACTCCCTTTAAGTAATGTGTGTAAATTATTGGAAAGGCTTTCTTATAATATTCATCCTGCCATAAAAAGGAATGTTAAATAATTTTTATTGCGATTGACAAAAGGGCAATATAGGTAATATGATATTATTCAGAAAAAAGCAAAAAGGAGAATTTATATGGATACATTTGAAAGAATATGTGATATAATAAGAGAAAATATGGACTTAGGTGATGAGGTAACATTTACTGAGGAGATGACCTTCGGCGAAATGGAGCTGGACAGCCTGGATGTGGTTGACTGTATAATGTCCGTAGAAGATGAGTTTGAAATCACAATAGAAGACGAGGAGCTTCAGACGGTAAGCACTCTGGGTGAGCTTGTAGAAATAGTAAAGGTGAAAAAAGGATTTTAAAATGGATAATATAAGATATATAATGTGGGACTGGAACGGAACGCTTCTGGATGACCTGCAGATTAACTTCGAAATCGAAAATACTCTTCTGCGCAGAAGGGGACTCAGAGAAATGGAAAGCATAGAGACATATCACAGTGTATTTTCTTTTCCTATTATACGCTTTTATGAAAGAATGGGCTTCGATCTCGATAATGAAAGGTTCGAGGATATAGCCAGAGATTATGTTTACGAATACGAGCAGCGCTTTCACGAGGCGGAGCTTTTCGAGGATGCGGAAAGAGTAATAAGATATTTCCGTACGGCAGGAATAGAGCAGATAATTCTTTCTATGACGGAAAACAAATGGCTTTTCTCTCAGGTAGCCTTTCACGGGATAGATCATCTTTTTTCGGATATTCTCGGAACGGGGGATATCTATGCCCGCAGCAAGGTGGACATAGCTAAGAAATGGATGGCTGAAAAGGGTATTTCGGGCGAGGAGGTTCTTTTCGTCGGAGATACCACTCACGATTTCGAGGTGGCACAGAGCATAGGCTGTGAATGTGTTCTTATTTCGAGAGGGCATAACAGCAGAGAGGCTCTCGTTAGAACCGGAGCAAGAGTTATCGGAAGCATAAGCGAGTTAATCGGATAAAAAATTTTTTATTAAGTGAAAAATTTTCCTTTTCGACTTGATTTATTTTTGATTTTGTGGCTTAATATAAGGTGATGAAATACATAAAAAGGAGTTACAAAAAATGGAACAGGTAAAAAGATTACGCTATTTCGTTGACGGTCAGTGGTTAGAATCAAAAACCGAAAAATATATGCCCGTCTACAATCCCAGCACAGGTGCTGTTATCGCTGAAACACCCTGCTGTACAGCTGAAGAAGTAGAACAGGCTATCGCTTCCGCTAAGGCAGCATTCCCCGCATGGTCAAATACACCCGTTATGAAGAGAGTTCAGGTACTCTATAAATTCCGTGAGCTTCTTATGGAGCATCTCGATGAGCTTTCAGAGCTCTGCGCACTCGAGCACGGTAAGGTTCTCTCTGAAGCAAAGGGCGACATTCTTAAGGTAAAGGAACCCGTAGAACTCGCTATCTCTGCTCCCATCTCTCTTTTAGGTGATTCTATGAGAGATACATCAAACGGCTACGACACTACTCTCTATTATGAACCCGTAGGTGTTTTCGCAGGTATCGTTCCCTTTAACTTCCCCGGTATGATTCCTATGGGCTGGATGGTTCCCTGCTGTATCGCATCAGGTAACACCATCGTTCTTAAGCTCGCATCTATGACACCGATGACTGCTATGAAGCTTAATGAGCTTCTCTGTGAAGCAGGCCTTCCCAAGGGTGTAGTTAACCTCGTAACCTGCTCCAGAGTAGAGGCAGACATCTTCCTTAAGCATCCCGACGTTAAGGGTATCACCTTCGTAGGCTCTACCAAGGTAGGTCTCCACGTTTATAAAGAAGCAGCAGCTACAGGTAAAAGAGTACAGGCTCTCTGCGAAGCAAAGAACCACGCTCTCGTTCTCGAGGATGCAGCTCTCGAAAGAAGTGCCAGAGGTATCATCAACTCAGCATTCGGCTGTGCAGGTGAAAGATGTATGGCTCTTCCCGTTGTTGTGGCACAGGAAAGCATCGCTGATAAGCTCGTAGCACTTCTTAAGCAGTACGCTGAAGAGCTTAAGCTCGGTCCTGCATATCTTCCCGAATCAACTCTCGGTCCCGTAGTTACTGCAGAGCATAAGGCATCAGTTATCAACTGGATCAATAAGGGCATCGAAGAGGGTGCTACTCTCGTTCTCGACGGTAGAAATGCAGTTGTTCCCGGCTGTGAAAACGGCTTCTATGTAGGTCCCACCATTTTCGATAATGTTACAGAAGAAATGACTGTAGGTACACAGGAAATCTTCGGACCTGTTCTCTGCATAAAGAGAGTAAAGACCTTCGAGGAAGGCCTTGCACTTATGAACCGCAATCCCTTTGCTAACGGCTCAGTTATCTTCACACAGAGCGGTTATTATGCCAGAGAGTTCGCCAAGAGAA
Source organism: Acutalibacteraceae bacterium (assembly GCA_045613145.1). GTDB lineage: Bacteria > Bacillota > Clostridia > Oscillospirales > Acutalibacteraceae > UBA6857. Next base: position 29,073 of record JAZLAJ010000048.1, on the reverse strand, counting down.
CAGACGGCGGTATGGTAGGTGTTAACGTAGGTATCCCCGTACCTGTAGGAGTATTCCCCTTCACAGGCCACAAGCTTTCATTCTTCGGTAACCTTCACTGCTTAGGTAAGGACGCTTTCCGCTTCTTCACAGAGACCAAGGCTGTAACCACACGTTGGTTCGACGAAGAAGAAATGAAGGCTACCACCGTAGATACATGGGACGGCTCCGTAGGCGGCGGCGTTTAATTAAGTGCAGATTACAAAATGCAAAATTGCGGGATAAGTTTTCTGAAAAGGTAAAAGCTATTCCGTCTGTATAAGTAAAAAACCACAGAGATTTTAAGGTCTCTGTGGTTTTTGTTTGTATAAATCACAATCAGGAGAATATGTTTGAATCAAAGCTGAAACTGCCTTTTAAAATGTTAATGAACAGCCTGATAAGTGCTTTGATGAAGCGGAAGGTGGAGTGAATAATGTCATCATGGACTCTTTCTGCGTCTTCATCTGTGCCGATGGTGGGAATAAGATTTTTACCGTTTGTATCCTCCGTTTCGCCTACAAATGTTACAAATTGAGGTAATCTTTCGTTATCAACGGTCATATCATATCTCATAAGCTCCATTGAAATGCTCTGTAAGGGCCCGAAGAAGTCATGATGAAGATCCTTTACAAACCAGGTTCTGTCAGGGAAGAGACAGGTGGAGGCGTCTATTTTAAGGTCGGGAGAGATATATTTTCTATTCTGCGGGGAAACCTTTGACAGGTAGTCCTCTGAAAAGACAGTGTTATAGTCTGCTGCTGTTCCTCCGAAGGACTGTCTGAAAACTGAAGTATCTGCATCACCCTGAGTACGGGCTCCCTCATATAATGGAATTTCAGGGAAATTATATTTAGTGAAATTATAAAAATTTATACCTGCATTATGAAGCTCTTTCATAGTGCTTTCTGCATTAAGCTGAACCTTGTAGTAGAAGTCATCTGCTTTGGCAATAAAGCCTGCATATTCTTTTTTTAGCTCGTCTGTACCGAAAACATAATCTCTTGCCTTTTCATATTTTTCGGGAGTGACCATTGACCAGTATGAGAGCCATCCGCCGTATGAGTTTCGGAGTATAACGGGCATAAGGTCATCTATGAACATATCGATAAAGCTCATAAGAGCATCTCCGCTGAGACCAAGCACCTGCACCTGCTGAAGAATCTCAGCCAGTGTGACTATGAGTTCGCCTGCTGCTTCATCGTTGATAACATCTTTTTCACTTATATAATAATCAAGAAAGTTATTTATCGATTTATCATCCAGATAAATATCGCCTGAGAAAAGAGCACTCATAAAATCGATGCCTTTAACAGATGATGAGTAATAACAAACATCGGAAACGTATTTTTTAGCGTGATCTTTATAAAGCTCAAGGTAGGCGGCAATTACATTTGCACCGTAGCAACGGCCGATAATCTGAACCTTGTCTTTTTTTGTAGCCTTTATTACACGGTCGATACAGTCCTTAAGCTCGTAAGCTGTTACAGTAGGCGATGTTCTCCAATCATACCAGAAACGGTAATCCCATATGCCGAAGCCTGAGGATTTAGCCGGAAAGTTCTCTTTAGTATAATGGAATCGGGTATAGCTTCCGTTGCTTACATTACCGTCCTTATCCAATATCAGCTCCTCGTAAATGGGCGCCATTGCACTGTTGAATTCTTCGACATATTCGGTATAATCATCGGTGAGCATACCGACAGCCAGCTTTTCAAGACAGGGAAGGAGAGCGCCTTTTATGGATTCACCAAGGTCTACATCAAGAGGATAAATTGTTTCGCCCTTTGCATTGTATATATCGTTTTTGTGAGCACCGATAACGTATACAGTAGGATATTCAGGTTCTTCTTCAGCTGCAATAACGGGCACAGCAAAAGAAAAAATCATAATAAAGCATAAAAGAAGAGAAATAATCTTTTTCATTATAAAAACTCCTTTTTAATATATTTCAATATATTAATATTAAAATAGAAATCGGATAAAGTTAATGTAGTGTTATTAACAATTTGTTAATAAAAGACAGAGTTAAATTTATTTGAACTTATATAAGAAAAAATACTTTATTCTGCATAATAAAACGGGCACATTTCTGTGCCCGCTAAATATTGGATGTTTATTTTCTTAATATAGCTGAAAGTCTCTTCATGGGCTTCTTTCTTCTGTGCTTTTTCTTGAATTCGATGGGAGTGTTAATGAGCATATTGGTAAGCACAGTCCAGAGAATAACGAGGATGTACATACCGAACACGGCATAGAAGCCGGCAGAGAGAGTAGCCGAGGAAACCGTTACCACTGTGGTGAGAAGCTTCATCCAGGCGCTGTCAGAGAACATTCCGACCAGGTCTGCGAGAGGAATTTCACCGCCGATGATTTTGTCGAATGCGAGTCTGGAAATGATGATGCAGATGAAGCAGAGAACGAGACCGCCTGCTGACATAATCATAACTGTCTTTCTTTTTCCTGTAACTGCAGCAACTACACCGAGAGCGAGGAAGAGACCGATGGTCAGTACGAAAAATACGATGAATGCGATAATGTGGGGGAGAACAGGCTGAATGATTGTAAGGAAGCCTGCGCTTTCCTGAGCAGCTTCTGTAGTCGCATCTGCGGCTGCACCTGAAAGGTCGGTGGTGAGAAGAAGCTTGATAAGCTCGAATGCGGAAAATTCGTATTTAGTAGATGCGCCTAACTGCTGAGCGATGGTAACGATGGAGGTGATTTCCTCAGTAACACCGCCGATAGCGAAGTAGAAGAGCTTAAGAAGAAAGCCCATTACTACTGCCCCTATGGCCATGAGGGGAGTAATTATACGATATGCTATTTTCATTTTTTATATCTCCTTTTATTTCCAAGATGATTTGAGGTCAACTGTTCTGTTAAAGACTACTTTGTCCTCTGTGCTTGTGATGTCCACACAGAAGTAGCCCTGACGCATAAACTGGAAGGTATCGCCTGCCTTGAGGTCTTTGATTTCTCCTTCGAGCTTACAGCCCTCGAGGATAGTGAGTGAATCGGGATTGAGATTATTTTTGAAGGAGCCTTCTGATTCATCGGAGGGATTGCTTACCTTGAACAGACGGTCATAAAGTCTTGCCTCGAAATCGGTGCAGTGGTTTGCGCTTACCCAGTGAAGAGTGCCCTTTACCTTTCTGCCGTCGGGAGAGTTACCACCCTTGCTTTCAGGGTCATAGGTGCAGTGAACTGCGGTAACCTCACCGTTTTCGTCGGTGTCATAGCCTACACATTTGACGAAGTAAGCACCTCTGAGACGAACCTCGTTGCCGGGGAAGAGACGGAAATACTTTTTAGGAGGCTCTATCATAAAGTCTTCCTTTTCTACGTAGATTTCCTTAGAGAAGAAAATCTTTCTCGTACCCATTTCGGGTCTGTCCTGATTGATGGGAAGCTCGATTTCGTCGCTCTGACCTTCAGGATAGTTGTCGATGATTACCTTAAGGGGACGGAGAACTGCCATAGCTCTGGGAGCATTCTGGTTAAGATTATCTCTTACGCAGGCCTCTAAAAGACCGTAGTCAACCACGCTGTAAGCCTTCGAAACACCTACACGGTTAATGAAATCTCTGATAGCTTCGGCGGGATAACCTCTTCTTCTCATACCGCTGATGGTAACCATACGGGGATCGTTCCAACCGTCTACGATGCCTTCGTTAACCAGTGCGAGACATTTTCTCTTACTGGTAAGACAGTAGTTGAGGTTAAGACGGGCGAACTCGATCTGTCTCGAGGGAGTTTCGAAGCCGAGCTCTCTGAGGAACCAGTCATAAAGAGGTCTGTGGTTTTCGAACTCGAGAGAGCAGAGAGAGTGGGTAACCCCTTCTCTTGTGTCTGAAATGGGGTGTGCGAAGTCGTACATGGGATAAACACACCATTTGTCGCCTGTCTGATGATGGCTGATGTGAGCGATACGGTAGATAACAGGGTCACGCATATTGATGTTGGGTGATGCCATATCTATCTTTGCACGGAGAACTCTCGCACCGTCGGGGAATTCACCGTCGGTCATTCTTTTGAAAAGGTCAAGATTTTCTTCGATGCTTCTTTCTCTGTAGGGACTGTTCTTGCCGGGCTCAGTGAGAGTACCTCTGTATTCTCTGATTTCGTCAGCGGTAAGGTCACATACATATGCCTTGCCCATTTCGATGAGCTTAATGGCGCATTCGTAAATGAAATCGAAGTAGCTTGAAGCGTAAAGGACCTTATCCCATTTATAGCCGAGCCACTGAATGTCTTCCTTGATGGCATCGACATATTCCACATCCTCTTTTGAGGGGTTGGTGTCATCGAGACGGAGATTACACACACCGCCGTATTTTTCAGCGGTACTGAAATCTATCTGTATAGCCTTGGCGTGACCGATGTGGAGGTAGCCGTTAGGCTCGGGCGGGAAACGGGTCTGTACGTGGGTATAGACTCCCTTTTCCAGGTCCTCGTCAATGAAATCGTGAATAAAATTAGAAACTTTGATTTCTTCTTCCATAACTGTATCCTTTCTTTGGGAGCATCAGGCCTTTGCCATCGCTTCCGTAAGTCTTTCTGTAACTGTATCCTGACCTAAGAGTGCCATAATAGCGTGAAGGTCGGGAGTATTTTTTCTGCCTGTTACGGCGAGTCTGATAACGGTGGAAACATCTCCGACATGACCCTTGAAGGCTTCGGGATTTTTCTTGTATTCTTTGACGTTGGGGGTAAATCCGAGAGGCTCGCAGAGGTCTTTGATTTTACCGAACCAGGTGTCCTTGTCATCTGCTGCATCGAAAACTTTGAGATAAGCTTCGAGAATAGCCTTGGTGTCATCAGTGCTGATGTTTTCGGGCTTTTCGAAGACGCCGTCGAAGTATTCGGGGAAGAAATAGCTGATGTAATCCTTCACCTCGCTCCAGCAGGCGATGTCCTTTCTGGGCTTCGGTGTTTCTCGGTCGATGTTAAGTATTGCCTTGCCGAAAGCTGCGTCACGGGAAAGAACTGAAGCAAAGTCTGCATCATATTTCTCTGCCCATGCTACAGTGTAGCCGTAAACTGTTTCTGCTGACATAAGAGAGATAACATTCTTACTTACGTCATTAAGCTTTACCATATCGAAAAGTGCGCCTGATACGCTCATCTTCTTAAGGTTGAAGGGGAAAGCAGAAATGTCAGCATCCTTGTTTGTTTTGCGCCAGTCCTCGAAGTTGGAGTTGGCGAGGGTCATGATGTATTCGTTTACGCTTTCCTTCGGGTAGCCTTCCTGCTGATAGAAGGTAACAGCTGCTTCAGGGTCCTTTCTCTTTGAAAGCTTTCTTTTGCCGCCGTTTTCTTCCTTCATAATAGGTGCAACGTGGGCAAATTTCGGAACTCTGTAACCGCAGAGCTTGAAAAGCTGGATGTGAAGAGGAACAGAGGAAATCCATTCGTCTCCTCGGATAACATGAGTAGTTCTCATGAAGTGGTCATCTACAGCGTGTGCGAAGTGGTATGTAGGAATACCGTCTGTTTTAAGAAGAACTACATCCTGGATGTTTTCGGGCATTTCGATTTTGCCCTTGATCATATCCTCGAAGGTTATTCTCTTTTCTGTGCTTCCGGGTGAGCGAAGACGCAGAGTGTAGGTCTTTCCGCTTTCAATGAGAGCCTTCTGCTCATCAAAAGAAAGGTCACGGCATTTAGCCCATTTACCGTAGTAGCCCTTATTGTCGCACTTTTCTTCTTCCTGCTTTTCTCTTAAAGCGGTAAGCTCCTCTTCGGAGCAGAAGCAGGGATAAGCGTAACCGTCCTGAACTAATTTTTTAGCCACTGTGTGATAGATTTCTTTTCTGTGGCTCTGATAGTAGGGACCGTAATTACCCTTTTCTTTGTTTTCACCGATAACGCCTTCGTCAGCGATAACGTCGAATGCCTCGAGTCCGCCGAGCATAACCTCTACGGCACCCTCGATTTTTCTTTTCTGGTCCGTATCCTCTACTCTTACGAAGAAAATACCGTCATCGGTGGTTTTAGCTGTTTTATAGGCAATAGTGCCGGTGAAAAGGTTTCCGAAGTGAAGGAATCCTGTGGGAGAGGGAGCAAGGCGGGTAACCTTGGTGCCTTCCTTTAAGTTTCTTTCGGGAAATCTTTCCTCTAAGGTTTCGGGTGTATCTTTTATGTCGGGAAAAAGTAATTCCGCAAGCTTAAAATTATCAGTCAAATAAAGCCCTCCAATCAATTGGGTATATTTCAGTATATTATCTCAAATTTCGCAGAAAATATCAAGGGTTTTGAATATAAAAGTTTTAAAAAGAAGACAAAAATAACACCCCTCATACGAAGGGTGTTACATTTTTGTTTTAATAACCGTCTTAATCTTGACTATTAATCAAAAATCTTACCGAGGAAATCAATGAATGCGGAAAAGATTCTGGTGAAAGCAAGATAAAGGTCTTCCATCATAGGCCAATTCATAATTTATCTCCTTTCGGAACTTTTTGTAATAGATATTATCCAAAGATGTTGGGCCAATTTTCGGGATTCCATTCTGAGCCTTCTTTTTCGGGATCAAAGAGATACATAAGCCACTGGAATGATCTGTCAAGGAAGAAGATGAAGTCATTCCAAATTTCCTGAAACTTGCTGAATTTCATGGTGTTTTTTCTCCTTTCGGTAGTTTTAGATGTTATAACTACAGGGCAAGGCCCCATTTAAAGTTCATACACATTGTACTACCATAAACTGCCGTTGTCAACATTTTTTTCTGAAAAATTAATTTTTCGTGAAATTGCACATAATTTTTATCTGAAAATTACGGTTAAAGTATTTTTATGGTAATGATGAATATATTTCAGCGTATTTTTTTTACAGGACACAAAATATAGTAGGGATTTTTGCACAAATATATTTTCAGCGGAACAGAAACAGCCATACTTCAGATTTATTTTGATAATTTATTCGTTTTATCTATTGTATGATAAAAAACAAAAGTGTATAATATAATAGAAAAAACAAAAGGAGATGATTTTTGTGAAGAAAATAATAACCATCAGCCGTCAGTTTGGCTCAGGAGGAAGAACCATCGGTAAGGCGTTGGCAGAAAAATTAGGCTACAGGTGTTATGATATGGAGCTCGTGGATATGGTCGCTGAGGAGACAGGCTTCGATCCGTCTTTTATCGCCGATGTGGGAGAATATGCTCCCGGTAAAAGCATTCTTTCCTATGCCTTTACCTCTGCTTTTCCTCACGGTGCCCCCAGGCATATGAATGCTTCCGATTATCTCTGGAGTACTCAGTGTAAGCTTATCAATGAAATAGCCGATAAGGGTAACTGTGTGATAGTAGGCCGCTGTGCCGATTACATTCTTAAGGACAGAAAGGACTGTCTGAATGTCTTTATTTATGCAAATGATGAATTCAGGGCTAACAGAATAGTTGAGCTTTACGGTGAAAGAGATGCTTCTCCCGAAAAGCGAATGGAGGACAAGGATGCCCGAAGAAGGGTTAATTACAAATATTTCACAGGCAGAAACTGGGGAGAGCTCACTAACTACCATATCTGCCTCGACAGCAGTGCTATCGGTCACGACGAGTGCGTGGAGATTATAGCCGGAATAGCAGGGAAATAACAGTAACCCCACCGTAGCAGTTTTACGGTGGGGTATTTTTGTCAGCTGAAGGAGTAGGTTCTGCCTTTTTCTGTCATAAAGGAGGTTACTCCGTTTTCGAAAGCTGTTTCGATTTCCTTGCCCTCTTCGTCATAGACAATCATTATCTTTCCGTCATATTTGAGAGCGCATTTACCGCCTTCGTTTGATTTTACGGTGGCGGTTTTAAGTTTATCATTTTCCCATTTTACTGAAAGCTCGAAGTTTCCTCTTGCCATAAGACCCTTGATTTCACCTTCGTGCCAGGAGGAGGGAAGAGCAGGCAGAACAGCGATATAGTCTCCGTGACTCTGAAGAAGCATTTCGCACACACCTGCAGTAAAGCCGAAGTTTCCGTCGATCTGGAAGGGGGGATGGGTGCCGAAAAGATTTTTGAGTATGGCGCCCTTCATTATGTTTTCTACGATGAGATTACATTTGTCACCTTCGCCTAAACGTGCATAGGAGAGAAGTCGGATAGCCAGACCCCAGCCCGTGCTTTTGTAGCCTCTGTCATCGAGAGTGGTAAGAGCAGCCTTCTTAAGCTTTTCATCGTCAGGTGAAATCTGACTGAAGGGATAAAGGGAGAGAAGATGGGAGATGTGGCGGTGCTTTCTCTGAACATTTTTTGTTCTGTAGCCGCGCATAAAGAAGCTGTCTTCATCGTACCATTCCTTTATCTGTCCCCATTTGCCTATGTGGAGAGGCTTAAGGCGGACTATCTGCTTTTCTACTGTGTCGGTTACTTCTCTGTTTACTGTGTCGCCGTATCCGTTTTCGGTGAGCACCTTTGCTGCATGAAGAACATCGGAATAAAGATTATAGATAATGCACTGGTCGTAGGTATTACCTGCGGCTACGGGTCCGTGCTCGGGAGAATAGCCGGGAGAAACCACCAGACGGTCACTGTTTTTATCCTCTACGAGAAGCTGTGTCCACATAAGTGCACATTCTTCCATAGCGGGGTAGATGTCGTTTCTGAGCTTTTCTATGTCGAGGGTGAAGCGGTAATAATCGTACATTCCCTGTAATGCCCAGGCTCCGTTGGTGGGAGCCCAGCCCCACTGCCAGTCATAGCCGAGACCGACGAAGCCCAGCGGGGTAACCATAGTATTGATCATATAGCCGGTAGGCTTTTCATAGTCAGGTGTTCCGTCAGCCTTATCCTCACCGATGCCGAGATACATATTAGCCACATATCTGCCCGGTTTTTTCAGAGAGTTGACGAAGTCGATGTAGGGAAGGGCAGTTTCAGCAAGATTGGCCACATAAGCAGGCCAGTAGTTCATCTGCACATTTACATTGAAATGATAGTCACAGGACCACGGGGGATTGTTCTTCGCATTCCATATACCCTGCAGGTTGGCAGGAAGAGAGCCGTCACGGGAGGAGGCGATAAGAAGGTATCTGCCGTACTGGAAAAGAGTGGTGATAAGACTTCTCTTGTACTCGCCTTTTTTACCGAAGCGCTTGAGCATATAATCGGTGGTGAGCGGAGTTTCTTCCTGACCGAGACTGAAGGTGACACGGTTATAAAGGTCTGTGTAGTCCTTTATGTGAGCTCTGTAAAGCTCACCGAAGGATTTTTCGGCTGCTTTCTCTACTGTAGACTTTGCTTCTGAAAGTGGATCTGTGTCAGTGAAAAAGTCAGGATAATTATTTATGTAGTTTGTGGCAAGACTCATAATAACAGTTGCCTCTGTAGCATTTCTGACGGTGATGCGGTCTTCTTTGTATTCTACGGTGCCGTCACTTATAATTTTAATGAATCCGCCGTATTTCATACCGTTGGCGTCATCTCCGTCCTTTCCGTCGAGACCGATGTTAGCCTTTACGGTTCCGTAAAGTGAGATTCCTTCTCCGTCAACTTTTACTGTACCCTTCTGTTCGGAGACAGCATAAGCTTCGAAGCCGAAGGTGGGAATTTCAGTGCTTTCTTCGTCTGTGCCTTCACACTGGAATCTTCCTACGAATACATTGTCGGGATAGGATACGAAATAGTGTCGGGTATAGGACACCTTTTCTTCCTTGTAGGAAACCATAGCGGATGCAGTGTCCAGATCCAGATCACGGACATATTTGTCAGCAGTTTCGCTTCCGTCGAAATTAAAATAGAGGTTACCGAAGGACTGATAAGCACCGAAGCCTGTCATATCACCCTGAAGGTTTTTCATTTTGGAGGTAGCGGTTTTATTGTCTCCGGCAGCCAGAAGGGCCTGGATTTCCCTGAATGCCTCACCCTTGTCCTTTTTGCCTGTTCCGCCGTCGTAGCCTTTTACGGTCATACCTCCTGACCATAAGGTCTTTTCATTGAAATGAATGAGCTCTGTTTTGATTCCGCCGAAAACCTTGGCTCCGATTTTACCGTTACCTAAGGGCAACGCTTCATTCTCCCAACCGTAGTAGCTCATATGAGCAGGTTCTTTATAGCATAAATACATAATGACACCTCTTTGATTGATTCGGAACCGTAATTCCAACTCAGTGATCACAGGAAAAGCATACAGAATCACGGTTATTTTCCTTATTATATCTTTTTCTGCTCGCAGATGTCAACCTTAATGAAAAAATATACAATAATATACTATAAAAGATGCGAAAAAAATTGACTTTTTGAAATAAACTGTGTTATCATATATTATGTATATTTATAATTCGTTTCAGGAAAGGCAAATCAGATGAAAGAAGATTATCTCGTAACCATCGTCACCCGACAGGAAATCGAGGGAGAAAGAGATCTTTTAGAGGTCACTACCCACGGACATTTAGAGGGTGAGGGTGAATGTTACACTCTTATATATACCGAGCAGGAGGATGACGGCACCGAAAGCACCACCAGACTCCGTACGGAAAACGGGAGTGTTACCGTTAACCGTGAAGGCAGTATTGCCACCTATATGATTATCGAAAAGGAAGTACGCCATCTGTCCCATCACGTTACGCCCTACGGAAGCTTTTCTATGGGTGTATGCGGAACGGAGATAGAGTCTGATATGACTGCCGGAGGCGGAACGCTCCGATTCAGTTATGCCACGGATATAGAAAGAAATCCCCTGGGCATTATTGAATTTGATATAACAGTTAAAAGAAAAAATAATTACAGAGCCGAACAGGAGGAACTTTAATGTCCATTACATCAGATAAAGCACAGAATCAGATAAGACAGACCGTAGCCGCTGCTATAGCAAAAGCTCAGAGCGAGGGAGTTTTACCCGAGGGAGAGGTAAACGCTTTCTCTGTGGAAGTACCCGCTGACAGAAATAACGGTGATTTTTCCACTAATGCAGCTATGGTAAATGCCAGAGCCTTCCGTCTGCCTCCCGTGAAAATCGCACAGGCAATCGTAGATAATGCAGATCTCGAAGGTACATACTTCAGAGAGATTAAAATAGCGGGCCCCGGTTTTATTAACTTCTACCTTTTAGATGTTTACTATGCAGACATCCTTTTTGAAATCAAAGAAGCAGGTGACAGCTACGGAAGAAGCAACTACGGTCAGGGTAAAAAAATAAATGTAGAATTTGTTTCAGCCAATCCTACAGGACCTATGCATATGGGTAACGCACGAGGCGGTGCTTTAGGTGACTGTCTGGCAGGTGTTCTCGATTATGCAGGATATGAGGTAGCCAGAGAATTTTATGTAAACGATGCAGGTAATCAGATCGAAAAGTTCGGCCTTTCACTGGACATCAGATACCGTCAGCTCTGCGGTGAGGAAATCGAGCTTCCCGAGGACAGCTACCACGGCGAAGACATAACAGAAAGAGCAGGCGAATTCAAGGCGGCTTACGGTGAAGCCTTTATGGAAAAGAGTGAGGAAGAAAGAAGAAAGGCTCTCGTTGAGTTTGCTCTTCCGAAAAACCTCGAAAATATGAAAAAAGCGATGGAAAAATACCGTATCGATTATGATCTGTGGTTCAGTGAGCTGACTCTTCATAACGGCGGTGAGCTTCAGGAAACCATCGACATACTTACTAAGGGCGGTTACACCTACGAAAAGGATGGCGCTCTCTGGTACAAGAATAAAGAGGTTCAGACTAAAATGCTCCTTCGTGAGGGCAAAAGTCAGGAATATATCGACAAATTAGAGCTTAAGGACGATGTTCTCATCCGTGCCAACGGTAATCCCACTTATTTCGCTGCTGATATCGCATATCACAGAAACAAGCTGGAGAAGAGAGGCTTCGACAAGGCTATCGACGTGTGGGGTGCAGATCATCACGGACACGTGGCACGTATGAAGGGTGCCATGGAGGCAGTAGGTATCGACTCTGACAGACTCGACATTCTTCTTATGCAGTTCGTCCGTCTTGTGCGTGACGGTGAGGTGGTAAGAATGTCAAAGAGAACAGGTAAGGCTATCACACTCGTTGATCTTCTCAATGAAGTACCCATCGATGCGGTCCGCTTCCTTTTCAATATCAGAGAGCCGGGCTCACTGATGGACTTCGATCTCGACTTAGCTGTAGAGCAGAGCTCACAGAATCCTGTTTATTACTGCCAGTATGCACATGCACGAATCTGCAGTATTCTATCGAAGCTCGAAGGAGAAGGCAAAAAGTCGAGAGAATGTACAAGTGAAGAGCTTCAGAAGCTCAGCTGCCCCGAGGAAAGAGAGCTTATCCGTTTCCTTTCATCTCTCGGAGACACTATCATCGGTGCAGCGAAGAACTACGACCCTGCAAAGGTTACTCATTATGCAGTTGATCTTGCCACACTTTTCCATAAATTCTACAGTGCATGCCGTGTAGGTGTAGAGGATGAGAGTCTTATGCAGGCGAGATTATTCCTCTGCATCTGTGTAAGAGATACTATGAAGAGTATTCTTAAGATGCTCAAGGTTGATTCACCGGAAAGAATGTAATGTATTTTTATTCTTTTTGTTAAAATACTAAAAAAGTAAAGTTATTTTAAACCGTGCAGACCATAATAAAATAAACTACAAAAGAAAGAGAGAAAATATTATGAATCCCGAAAAAATTCTTGTTGTCGACGATGACCTTAATATCTGCGAACTCCTCAGACTTTATCTTACCAAAGAAGGCTATAATGTAGTAATTGCCAACGACGGACAGAGTGCCGTTACCACCTTCCAGGAGGAAAGTCCGTCTCTTGTTCTTCTTGACATTATGCTTCCTAAGCTTGACGGCTGGCAGGTGTGCAGAGAAATCAGAAAGATTTCTGAAACTCCCATCATTATGCTCACTGCCAAGGGTGAGGTTTTTGACCGTGTTTTAGGTCTCGAGCTCGGTGCTGATGACTATGTGGTAAAGCCCTTTGACACTAAAGAAATCGTGGCAAGAATCAAGGCAGTTCTCCGCCGCAGCGCTTCCTCAGCTTCAGAGGAAATCAAGGAAGTACATTACGACAAGCTTTCAATTAATCTTACAAATTACGAGCTTAAGGTAGGCGGAGTTCAGATAGACACTCCTCCGAAAGAGATGGAGCTTATTTTCCATCTGGCAAAAAATCCGAACAGAGTATTCACCCGTGACCAGCTTCTCGATGAAGTATGGGGTTACGATTACTACGGTGATTCCCGTACTGTTGACGTTCATGTAAAGCGTCTTCGTGAAAAATTAGAGGGTGCTTCCGATAAGTGGGAGCTTCGTACCGTATGGGGCGTAGGTTATAAATTCGAAACAAAAGAATAAACCGATAAGTTCAACGCCTGATTTTTTCAGGCGTTTTCTTGAAAAGGGGAAAGAAAAATGGCAAAAAGAAAAGGTCTCCGACGAAGGAAAAGAGCCGGTATTCTGCGTAAATATTTTTTCCGTTCCGCACTGGCCGTTTCCGTAGGCTTTATTATCTTATGCTTTGTAATGATGCTGTTTATAGGAAGCCAGTGGTGGGACGAAAAGAATGTTTCTCTTAACCGGAACATAAACAATATATGTGAAACCTATGTAGCGCTCTCTATTCATAAAAATCCGCAGAAGAGTAAGGCTGAGGCGGCAGCTGCTGAAATGACGCTTCATAATGTGCTTAACACTATGGGTAAGGCTACTCTCTCAGAGTATTTCATAACTGACACAGACGGTAATGTTCTTTACTGCAGTGACTGTCAGGCGGGTAAAAACCACGGATGTGAAAATCACCGCAATTATGATGTGTCGGAAGATCATATAAACCGTGCGCTGAAGGGAAGGTATTCCGACTATATCAGTGATGATGATTTCGAAATAGGCTCCTTTGTAGTTGTAGCACCGGTCAGGGCGGAGGAGGTTCCCGTAGCTGTGGTCTTCGGTGTAGAGGATGCTATCACCGGTCTGGTACCTTACAGTGTACGTATCATCGAATCCTTCTTCTACTCTCTGATTATCGCTCTTATAGCTGTGTTCATAGCGCTTTTCATTATTACAAGGGACATAGCAGTACCGCTTTCCGATATGCAGAAAATCACAGACCATTATGCTAAAGGTGATTTCGGACATAAAGCAAAAGAAAACTATAAAAACCGTGAGCTTAATGACTTCGCAAAGGCTCTTAATAAAATGGGATATGAGCTGAAAATAAACGAAGACTCCCGCAAGAGCTTTGTGGCGAATGTTTCCCACGAGCTTAAAACCCCTATGACCTCCATAGGCGGATTTATTGACGGAATAATGGACGGAACCATTCCTCCCGGTGAAGAGAAGAAATATCTCGGAATCGTTTCAAATGAGGTGAAAAGACTTTCCCGTATGGTTGTTTCCATGCTGAATCTTTCGAAAATTGAAGCAGGGGAAATAGAGCTTTCACCCATCATTTACGATGTCAGTGCACAGGTCTTTGAAACTCTTCTTTCCTTTGAAAAGACTATCAATGAAAAGCGGATAGAAATCGAAGGCTTCGAGGAAATGGGTGCAGTAATGATGCGTGCCGATAAGGACCTTGTGCAGCAGGTTATTTACAATCTGGTGGATAATGCGGTCAAATTCACTCCCGAAAGAGGTACTATAAGTATCTTCGCATCGAATGACGGAGAGCTGACAAAGGTGTCTATCAGAAATTCGGGACAGGGCATATCCGAGGAAGAAATCGCACGTATTTTCGAGCGTTTCTACAAGGTGGATAAATCACGCTCTTATGATACCAAGGGTGTGGGTCTCGGGCTTTACATCGTAAAAACCATTATAAATATGCACGACGGTGAAATTTATGCCTCGAGCAAGCAGGGAGAATATACCGAATTCAGCTTCGAAATTCCCTATATCGACGAATAATTAAAATTTTTTAAACTTGCTTTTAATGTAAGCAGTTATTCTCTAACCATAAAAATCAAATCCGGCAATAAAAAAGGAGCAAATACTTATGAATGACAATGAAAACAGACTTAACGGCTTCGAGGGTGAAGAAAAGGCTGAAAAGCTTTCCGGCGAGGAAGAAAGCTTCACTCCGTCCTTTTCCTTCGATTTCCCGAAGCCTCCCGTATATCCCGTAAATGATGAAAATGTCTTTTCTTCATCGGAAGAGGAGATAAAGGCAGAGCCTGTAAAGAAAGAGCCTGTCTTTAATCCTTATGTATCTCCGTCAGACACTTACCGTTTCACTTCTGCTGATATACCTCATAAGGAGGAGCCTGTATATTCACAGCAGCCTCCCCACGCAACCTATCAGCCTCAGCAGAACTATAATTTCGGCACACAGCCTTCTTATCAGCCTGTTCCCGAGGAACCGAAAAAGAAGGGTAAGGGTAAAACCGTAGCTGCCGTTATCATCATTCTCTGTCTCATCGTAGGCGCAGTTGCTATGGCTCTGAGCTTATCAGACGGCGGAAGCTCCGTACAGCCTTCGCAGAATGACACTACTGTTCAGTCGGAAACACCCACCACGGCAGATTCTGTTTATGCCACCACACAGCCCGGTACGGTAGATCTTTATAATTCCGTAGTTGTTGCGGAAAAGGCGAGACCCGGTGTGGTAGGTGTTATGACCTACAGACAGGGGCAGCTCGACGGTGAAGGTTCAGGTGTTTTATGGAAGGAAGAAGGCGGCTTTACCTATGTTATCACCTGTGCTCACGTAATTGATTCCAAGGGTGTTACCTACGGAATTATGCTCGAAGACGGTAAAACCTACGAGGCGGAAATGGTAGCAGCCGATACCAGAACAGACATCGGTGTTCTCAAGATGGAAGCCACAGGTCTTCCCTTATCTGAAATAGGCAACTCAGCCACACTTAAAATCGGTGAGCCCATCTATGCTATCGGTAATCCCGGAGGAAGTGCTTTCTTCGGCTCAGTAACTGACGGCATCATTTCTTCCATTGACCGTTCTATCTCATCTACCTACACTATGACTGTAATTCAGCACAGTGCCGCTATCAACCCCGGTAACTCAGGCGGTGCTCTGGTAAACACCTCAGGTCAGGTAGTAGGCATCAACTCCTCAAAAATAGCAAGTACCGAATATGAGGGCATGGGCTTCGCAGTTCCTATGTCTATCGCACTTCCCGTAGCTCAGGCTCTCGTTCAGTATAAATATGTTCCCAACAGACCCAAGCTCGGCATCGAATATGCTTCCGTAAGCTCCTATCAGCTTTACAGTATGGTAGTTTCCATCAAGGGACTTCCCAAGGGCTCACTTGTTATTGCAGGCATTTCCGCTGACAGCTCACTGGCAGGCACAGAAGCTGAGGTAGGTGACCTTATCATCGGTGTAAACGGCAAGGATATGAACGACTCGAGTGTTCTTCTTGACCTTATCGAAACAGGCGCAGTAGGTGACACTCTCACCCTCACTCTCTGCCGTATCGAAAGCAGAACCTATAAAACCACTACCTTCGATGTAACCATTACTCTCGTCGAAGACAAGGGCGCTTCGCAGGAAGAGGAAACCACCACGGCTCCTTACAGCGGCGGCGGATACTACTATGGCGGTGCAAGTGATTTCGAGGATTTCTTCAATGATTATTTCGGCTTCGGCTGGTAAAGGATAAAGAAAGGCAGTGCGATTATGAAAATAAAGGATATAATAGCAACTGCAAAAGAACTTGAAGAATATTATGTACAGTTTCCCGCTTGGTACTGGAAATACGGTCTGCACGATGCAGAAATTATTTCCGTTTCTGAAGTCGAACTAATTCCCGATTATCATAAGAAAAAGCCGAAACGGAACTGTTTGGAAATATATCTCGACAGCAGAAATGCCTTGTATGAAAGAGATATTGAAAAGATATTATTGTATAATTATAAAATAAAAACACCCGATTTTGATGTAAAAACTCTCGAAAAAACCTGGTGGATGGGTGATTCTCTGGAAAAACAGAAAAACGGACACTATCTGTCAGAAATCGAAGTCGAAACAGCAAACGGGGAACGGATAGAATTTAATGTTTCCTATGAGCTTGCAGAAGTTATAAGGAATCAGAACTGTTAAAAAAAGAGGTGACGGTGGTCACCTCTTTTTGCTATTATAATTTTATGTACTTACCAACAAAGTTTTCTACCGTGTTCCAATAAAGCTCCGGATTTTTCTTGGCACTTCTTGCGTGAACTGCACCCTCTACCACAAGCTTTTCCTTCGGACAGGCTGCACTTTCATATAGTTTGTTGAGCATATGAAAAGGCACATAGGTATCCTCGCTGCCGTGAATAAAAAGCGTTGGCGTTGCACTTGATTTAACCGCTTTAACACAGCTTGCCTCTTTAAAAGAGAATCCCGACCTGATTTTACACACCAGTGAAGCACTGTTAACTATCGGAAAGTCAGATATTAAAGGAACATATAACCTTATAACATTTCCTATTTCTTTATAAACACTCGTAAAAGCACAGTCAGAAACTATCGCCTTTACACATACGGGCAGATCTCTTTCTCCGCCTGTGAAAAGCACTGTTGCGCCACCCATTGAAACACCGAAGAGTAAAACTTCCGCATTAGGGTCAATTCTTGCTATTTCTTTTATCCACAGAATAATATCCCTTTTTTCGATATAACCCATTCCTATTACATTTCCTTCGCTTTTGCCCGAAGCTCTGGCATCAGGACACAGAACTGACATTCCCATATCATAAAGCCTTTTAGCGTAAGAGGACATAGTCGCTCCGTCACCGGAATATCCGTGACAAACAATAGCATAATTATGCCCTGCATCAGGATTTTTCACAAAATAACCGTGAAGCCGAAGTCCGTCATCAGAGATAATGTGTCTTTCTTCACTGTTTCGCTCTAACCAGTTCAGTTTTTCTTTTTCCGTACTGATAGAAACTGATTCTCGAACGAGCGCATAGGTGTAAATAAAATTACCTACAGCAAAAAAACAAACGGTACTTATTATCAATAATATACAATAGATTTTTAAAATTTTTCTGAAGACCATTTCAAGCAAATCCTTCCTTTGCTTTTAATTATTTCTGTAAAAATTATATCATAAACAAAACCTATACACAATAAAAACCGTTATTTTAAGAAAATCTTAAGATAACGGTTTTTATAATTAATATAGTTCAAGCTTATCTTGGCGGACTTTGTCTTTCGATTATATTAACCTTCTCCGCCTTTTTGCATTTATTTAAGGCCTTTCATAAATTCTACATAGAAATCTATGGAGCGCTTAAAATCTGCTACAGGGAGTCTTTCGTCGGCATTATGCACTGTGGCGAAAAGCTCATTATTAATGGCGAAAGCACCGAAGCGGTAGGTGTTGCACAGATGTGCGAAATGTCTTGAGTCGGTGGCTGCGTTAAGGATGAAGGGTGATACACCGTAGCCGGGGTAAACCTTTTTAACTGTCTCTTTGATGTATTCGAAGCCCTCAGTGTGGAAGTCAGAAATAGGGGGAGCTTCTCTCATTCTTTCCACTTCGAATTCGATATCCTCACCTACGGCCTTCTTCATATGAGCTAAAATGTCATCGAACTTATCCTGGGGAGCAAGTCTCACACTGTAGGTAGCAGATGCTTCGTCGGGAACCGTTCCTTTTTCATTGAATGCTTTTACAGATGTAAGGGTTATCTGAGTTCTTATCATCGCCGCAGCATCGGGAATGGATTCCATAGCCTTTTTAACTACGGGTTTGAGAAGATTTATGTTATTGAATACCTGCTTTAAGGGCGCATCCACATTGGGAGCGAAAGCCTTGAGCATACCCTCTAAAGCGGGAGTAATGGTGGAGGGAGTGGGGTTTTTGCTGATGGCATTTATCGCATCGATAATCTGCTCAGGTGCTGATTTTTTACTTGTTACAGCCTTGGCAGAATGTGCGGCACTCTTACTGTAAGCCTTGAGAGTTACCTTTGCGAAGCCTTTTTCTGAAAGACCGATCATAGCATAGGGAATCTTTACACCCATAGGAAGCTCGAGCATAACTGCTCCGCCCTCGTCGAGAACATATTCGGGAATGATACCCTTTTCTTCGAACCATTTGGCGATTCCGGGCATAGTGTCACCGGCTACCTCTTCACTGTCACTGGCAGCGAAATAGATGTCTCTTCCGGGGGTGAAGCCGTCTTTTATAAGACCTTCCATAGCCTCTAAAATAGCGGTGAAGATGCATTTGTTATCTATGGTACCTCTGCCCCAGATAACATCATCGATTATCTCTGCTTCGAAAGCGGGATGCTTCCAGTCCTGTCCTTCGTCAGAAACGACATCGTAGTGCGCCATAAGCACTACAGGCTTTTTGCTGCTGTTTTCACCCTTCCAGTAAAGAAGAATACCGGAATTGCAAACATCGATGACCGAAACGGTATTGAAAACATTCGGATAAAGCTCCTTTAAAAGGGGGAGAAATCTTTTGAATTCCTCTTTGTAAATTTCGTCATCCTTATTGGAAACGGTTTTTACTCTTACTATCTTCTGAAAATTTTCCAGAGCGAGATCTTTATTTATTTCTACCATTTTTTACATCTCCTTTATAAACTTACCCATAATGGAAGGACCGTCTTCTATGTAATTACCTGTAGCTTTCGCAGTTTCCTCCGTAAAGGCTTCCACACCCTTCTTTTCTCCGTTCTTATGGTAGATAAGATAGGGTACGGGATCACTCGCATGAGTTTTCGTAGCTATGGGTGTCGGATGGTCAGGTAAAATCATTATCTTGTAATCGTCATACTTTTCCATTTTCTTAAGGAGAAGAGAAAGTATCTTTTCGTCGATAAGCTCGATAGCCTTAACCTTGTTTTCGGGTTCGTTTCTGTGACCGCATTCATCGGGAGCCTCCACATGGATGTAAACGAAATCCTTACCGTTTTCGAGCTCTTCGAGGGCTTTCTCGGCTTTTCCGACGAAGTTAGTGTCGATGTAGCCTGTGGCACCCTCTACGTCAGGTGTGCTCATTCCTGCGCTGATACCGATACCCTTAAGCAGATCCACAGCAGAGATAACGGAGCCTTCGATTCCGTAAAGAGACTCATAGGAGGGGAGAATAGGCTTATTACCCTCACCCCACAGCCAGATGGAGTTAGCGGGTCTTTTGCCCTTGCTGATGCGGTCAAGATTAACCGGGTGGTCCTTCAGCACCTCATAGCTTTTCTTCATCATCGAAACAAGCTCTTTCGCATTTTCGCTCTTTGAAATGTAGGGGCCGATAACTCTGTCACTGATGTCGTGAGGCGGTGTCATATCTCCGAGATCTGTAGTACCCTCAGACACGACGAGACAGTGGCGGTAGCTTACACCGCTGTAATATTTATATTTTTCGTTACCGAAGGCCTCTTCTACAGCCTCGATAAGCTTGGCGGCTTCCTCAGTGCTGATGTCACCTGCAGAATAGTCCACCATCGTTCTGTCCTCGAAGTTTTCCTCTTCGGAAAGAGTAACGAGATTACATCTGAGAGTCACATCGTCATCCTTTAATTTTACGCCGATGCTGACCGCTTCGAGAGGAGAACGTCCCGTGTAATACTTTTTAGGGTCAAAGCCCATAACACTCATGTTTGCCACGTCACTGCCCGGCTTAAGTCCGTCGGCTACGGTTTTTACCAGACCTACTTCACTTTTTGAGGCAAGATAATCCATATTAGGCTTATGGGCGCACATCATGGGAGTCTTGCCACCGAGAGCATCTACGGCATAATCAGCCATACCGTCGCAAAGAAGAACTATATATTTCATTATTATCGTTCCTTTCAGGTTAATATACCCTTTCATTTTATCACACCCTACACACATTTTCAATATTTATTGACATTTTTGATATTTTCCTTCTGCATAAAAGGCGCTTTTTGGTAAAAGATATTAAATAACAAATATTTTCCTGAAAAGTATTGACTTTTTGACGTTTTTAATGTAGAATAAACCACGCTGTCAGATGATCCACTAGCTCAGTCGGCAGAGCACTTGACTTTTAATCAAGGTGTCCGGAGTTCGAATCTCCGGTGGATCACCAAAAATCCCATCCGTTTTTCGGGTGGGATTTTACTTTTTACATATTCACTATTCACTTTTCTCTGGTATATTCCTCGGGGGATTTTTGGAAGGTAATAAGTAATAGGGAAGAAGGAATAAGTAGAACAGTAAGCGAATAGAAAGGGAACGGCACGCACCGTTCCCTTTTTTATTATTAATAATGTGCTATACCGCAGGCGCAGGTTTTATTCATACCGAACAACTTATAGAATATTCTGAGAATCTTCCAGATAAGGCCTGCGAAGCCGCCCTTATGGCAGTTACAGGAGCAGTTCTCTGTCTTGCTTTCACCGCATACAGTGCAGATGTCACCGTCATAGCTATGACCCTTTGCAGATACTATATCACCCTCATAGAAGGCTGTGCATTCGCAAAGATAAACTGTGTAGCCATCCTCTTCACAGGTAGGCTCAACTACAGACACTGCCACATAATTATGTTCAGCAGTTCTGGGGATAGACTCAGTATACCATGTACCGCAGTCACTGCAGGTGTAGATTCTTTCACCCTCGCTGAGGTGAGTAGCGGGTGTGGTTACCTCTGAGGTATAGCTGTGAGGCTTCACACCTGTATAAGCACCTTTGTAGCTGTAACCGCATTCACAGGTAAAGGTTGTGTAGCCCATCGATGTGCAGGTAGGCTCAGTTATCTCCCCGCTGTAGGAGTGAGGAATCTTAGCTACTGTTTCAGTGTATGTCTTGCCACAGGCACAGGTGTAGGTTCTGATACCTGTCTCACTGTGCGTGGGCTGTTTGGTGATTTCAGAGGTATAAATGTGGTCATTACTGAGCTTCGGAATAACCTCTGTGTAGGTGTCACCGCAATGGCAAGAGAAGGTTTTTACGCCTGATGCTGTGTGAGTAGCAGGTACAGTGATTTCAGAAGTGTGGGAGTGACCCTTAGCATTCACATAATCACCTTTGTAGCTATAACCGCAGTCACAGGTAAAGATGGTGTAGCCCTGTTCTGTACAGGTGGGAGCTGTTACGACTTTACTGTAAGAGTGACCATTTGCATCGACATAATTACCGACATAGCTATAACCACATGCACATGTAAAGGTTGTGTAACCCATCGATGTACAGGTAGGCTCGGTTACTGTCTCGGTGTAGGAATGAGGAATCACTGCGAGAGTTTCTGTGTAGCTGTCGCCACATTTACAGGTGAAGGTTTTTATACCTTCTTCACTGTGGGTAGGCTGTTTGGTTATCTGTGAGGTGTAAGTATGACCGGTTGCATCTACGTAATTGTCAATATAACTGTAACCGCATTCACAAAGGTAAGTAGTGAAGCCTTTATCTGTACAGGTGGGAGCAGTTACTGTCTTACTGTAGGAATGAGGAATCACTGCGAGGGTTTCTGTGTAGGATTTACCGCATTCACAGGTAAAGGTTTTTACGCCTGTTTCGTTGTGTGTAGGCTGTTTAGTGATTTGTGATGTGTAGGTGTGATCATCGGCACGCTTCGGAATAACCTCTGTGTAGCTGTCTCCACATTCGCAGGTAAAGGTTTTTATACCTTCTTTGGTGTGAGTTGCAGGAGTGGTAACAGCGCCTACATGAGAATGCCCGTTTGCATCCTTATAATTGGAAGTAAAACTGTTACCGCAGGAGCAGAAGAATGTAGTATAGCCTTTTTCTGTACAGGTAGGAGCAGTTACTTTGGCGTTATAAGAGTGGGGAATCATTTCTATTTTTTCTGTGTATGATCTGTTACATGTGCTACAGGTAAATGTTCTTTCGCCTTCTTCAAAGTGAGTAGGTTGCTTGGTAATTTCGGATGTGTAGCTATGATATATGGTTGATGTATAATTGTCGACATAGCTGTAACCGCATTCACAGGCATATGTAGTATAGCCTTTTTCTGTGCAAGTGGGGTCAGTCACTGTTTTAGTGTAAGAATGAGGAATTATTGCTATTGTTTCTGTGTATGATTTGTCACATGCACTACAGGTAAAAGTTCTCACACCTGTTTCAAAGTGAGTGGGAGCCTGGGTAATCTGTGATGTGTAAGAGTGTCCTTTACTATATACATAATTAGTATTATAACTGTGACCGCAGGAACAGTGATGCCATGTATAACCGTTGGATGTACAGGTAGGCTGAATTACGGTTACTGTATAATGATTAAGGAAATCACCGGAATAGTGTATTCTTGCGTTTTCAAAAGTATCATACGAAGTTGAGATGTCTATTTCGTTCCACTCTGCTTTAGTACCATCATAATATATATCAGTAAGAGCATTGCAATACTGGAAAACATCTGCCTCGATAGTTGTTACGCTGTTAGGAATTGTTGCCATTCTAAGGCTTGAACATTCTGTGAATGCTCTCAGAGCGATAGTTGTAACACCGTCGAGAATAAATACTGTTTTAAGGTTCGTACATTCGGAAAAAGCATATTCATCGATAGTTATTACGCTGCCGGGAATTGTTATTTCTGTAAGATTTGTACATTCGGAAAAAGCATCTCTGCCGATAGTTACAACACTATCGGGAATTTCAATACTATTTAAACCGGAACATTTCCAGAAAGCTGAACTGCCTATAGTTGTTACACTGTCAGGAATAGTAACACTTGCAAGATTTGAACAATTCCAGAAAGCGTTCATGCCGATGTTTGTTACACTGTCAGGAATAGTAACACTTGTAAGACTTGAGCAATCGATGAAAGCTTCATCATTGATGACCGTCATACTATCCGGAATGGTTACACTTTTAAGATTTTTACAGCCATCAAAAGCATAGCCTGCGATTGTTGTTACAGTATCGGGGATATTGTATGATTCGGCTGTATTACTGATGGGGTAGAGAATAAGTGTGGTTTTATCTTTGTTAAATAAAACTCCTGCTATATCATTGGAATATGCCGGGTTATCTTCCTCTACAGTTATGTTTGTAAGACTTGTGCAATTATAAAATGCATAAGTGCCAATGGATGTTACATTTTTTGGTATGTTTACACTTGTAAGGCTTTCACAGGCTGAAAAAGCGCTGCGTCCGATAGTTGTTACACTGTCAGGAATTATTATTTCAGTAAGACTTGTACAGGCTGAAAAAGCGCTTTCCTCGATAGTTGTTACACTGTAAGGAAGTGTTACACTTTTGAGATTTTCACAGCCCACAAAAGCATACCGACTGATGGTTGTTACACCGTGAGGTATCGTTATGTCGGTAAGATTTTTACAGTCCCAAAAAGCTTTGTAGCCGATAGTTGTTACGCTGTCAGGGATATTTATATCTGTAAGATTATAACATTCAGAAAAAGCTTCGTTGCCGATGGTTGACACATTGTCAGGAAGTGTTAAACTTGTAAGGCTGTCGCAGCGCTTAAAAGCAGAATTTCCTATAGATGTTACGCTGTCGGGAATGTTTATGTTTGTGAGCATAATACAGTAGGCGAAGGTTTCGTCGCCGATAGATGTAACACCGTCAGGAATAGTTATTTCGCCTTTGAGATCTTCGCATGCATAGAAAGCTTTAGCACCGATATAGGATACACTTTCAGGGATTGTTATACTGTCAAGATTATAACAGTTGGAAAAAGCACTGTCACCGATAGATGTTACACTTTTTCCTATAGAGACAGAACTTATACCATAGCAGTGGCTGAAAGCCGAGGCGCCGATTGTAGTCACACTGTCGGGGATGATTATTTCGCCTGTAAGACTTTCACAACCACCGAATGCACCGTCACCTATAGTTATTACACTGTCAGGAATAGTTAAACTTGCAAGGTTTTCACAGCCACTGAAAGCGTCTTTTCCGATTGTAGTTACACTGTCAGGGATTATTACGCTTGTAATTCCGATGCAATAGTCGAAAGCTTCTCTTCCGATAGTAATTACACTGTCAGGAATAACTAATTCACCCGTAAGGCCGGTACAGGCACGAAAAGCACCGTAACCGATAGATGTTACACTGGTAGGTATCTCTATACTTGTAAGTCTTTTGCAATAATAAAAAGTTTCGTCATTGATAGTTGTTATTCCGTCAGGGATATTTATACTTGTAATGTATTGGCAATGAGAGAATGCGCTTGCTCCGATAGATGTTATACTGTCAGGGATTGTTACACTGCCTGTAAGGTTGTAACAATTCCAGAAAGCAGTAGAACCTATGGCGGTTACAGGGTATCCGTCTAAAGTATCAGGTACAGTTATACTGCCACTGATGTTCTGGCTGACTTTAGTTATGGTTGCCTTGTTATCCGTTACGGTATAAGTGTAGTAGCCCGAAGTGATGGCACTCGCCATTATCCCGAAATCGAGTCCCACAAACCCCTGAAGCGGAGCCACGGTCAGACACATAACTATCACAAGACATGTGCAAAGGATTTTTTTGAATTTCTTTCTCATTTTGTTTTACCTCCTTAAAAAAGTAATCTTAAAATAAGATTGCCTAAAAAAAGCAATCCCGTTTTTACGTATATGCTCATTTTATCATTATATTAAATAAAAATCAACAGTTTGTTCATTTTTATCGATTCTTTACGATTTAGAAAAATGAATCCGGAAGAAAAACACCTCCCCTTTTTAAAAGAGGAGGTATAAATCAACGATATGGCAAAGTGCGTAAAAGTGGCGGGATACCGCTTGTTAATTTCTGAAACCCTTCCCGCGATTCCGCATTCCGAATTTCGCATTCCGCATTGAATTACTTCTCATCCACATTCGGGAAAACTGTCGCCATTATGGATGCAGGTGTGATGCTCTTTATGAGTCTGCCCACAGATTCCTTAACTCTTATGAGAGTATTCGGATCCCATTCGCTTTCGTCGCAGAGAGTGATACCGAGAGAAGAGAGAAAATCCTTCTGATTTTTTACTCTTACCTTAAAGGAAGAGTAATCGGCCTTGTCGACCTCTGTCCATCCTCTTTCAGCGACTGCGATAAGACGGGGGAAGCACATATAGCTCATACGGTCGAAGTCTTCCACATATTCAGTCCAGATGGGAGTCTCCACACCTAAAACGTTTTTCTTGCCCTCTTCGGTAAGACCGTCAAGATAGGGATTATAGCCGTAGGTCTTTTTAAGCGGTGTCATACCGTAAACATAGTCGAGATAATAGTGATAGAAGTCCTCGATGATTATCTTGCCGCCGCCGTTAGCATAGGGGACACACTTTTTCGTTCTGTCCATCCAGTCGCAGATAACGGTGTCACCGTCGATAATTCCTGAATTAAGACTTTCGTTCCAGGCAAGAGCGGTGTAGCCTTTTTCTTTAAGGTAGGCGATAATTTTGTTTGCAAACCAGCCCTGAAGCTGTTCTTCGTTTTCGAGACCTTCGTCCTTTATTCTCTTCTGACACTTTTCACAGTTGCACCAGCGTGCCTTTGGTGCTTCGTCACCGCCGATGTGCATAAAGGGGTAGGGGAAAAGCTCACAGAGCTCGTCGATGATGTCGAAGCAGAATTTAAACACATCATCATTACCTGCACAGAGGATATTTTTGAAAATACCGCCTACTGTTTCCACGGGTACCTGTACTCCGCGGCAGGAAAGCTCGGGGTAGGTGGAAATGATAGCCGTAGTGTGACCCGGAAGGTCGAATTCGGGGATAACATCGATGAAGCGTTCCTTACAGAATGCCACGATGTCTCTGATTTCATCTTTGGTGTAGTAACCGCCGTACTTCTGCATATTCTTCGAGCCGAAGCCGTGACAGTCTCTCCAGGAGCCTTTCTGGTTGAGAAGAGGATGCTTTTCGCTTTCTATTCTCCAGCCCTGGTCGTCACAGAGATGCCAGTGGAAAATGTTCATCTTATATCTTGCTGCAGCTTCGATGTAGCGTTTTATTTCATCCACTGACTGCATATGACGTGCCGAGTCGATCATAAAACCTCGGTAGGGGAATGCAGGCATATCAGTAATTTTCATAAGGGGAACCTTGCCCATTTCCTCCAGCTGGCTTAAGGAAAGGTGAGCATAGTATTTTCCTTTTTCGCCCTTTGAGGTGATGACGATTTCATCCTTTTTGATTTCGAGACAGTAGTATTCCTCGGGATGAAATTCATTTGTTTCGTAGCGGACAGGTAAATCCTTTATCCATACTTCACCGCCATAAATTTCGGCTTTGTTCGGTTTAGGTATAATGTTAAGCTGCATATCTTTTCCTCCTTAAAGGTCTTTCTGTTATGATTATATAGTATAAAAGAAAGTTTTTCAATATATCGGTAAAGTTTTCTTGATTACCTTAATATTTATTAATGGTGATGTTATTTTGTACGAAGGTTTTTCAGGACTTTTTTTCGGTATAGGTATTTTCCTTTACAGCATAAACATAATGAGCGAAAAAATACAGGAGGCTTTCGGTGACAGGCTTAAGCTTTTTCTGGGCAAGACTGCACGGGGAAGATGGTCGTCTATCCTTACGGGTACGGCTGTTACTGCGGCGGTACAAAGCTCCTCGGCAGTAACTGTTATGCTCGTATCACTGGCAGAAAGGGGGATAGTGTCTCTTTTTCAGGCGGTGGGTATTATTATGGGCGCTAACATAGGCACTACGGTTACGAGTCTGCTTATAGCCTTTGATTTTTCTGCTTTGGCACCCTTATTCATCCTTTTCGGTGCCTTCGTTAAGCTCTTATGCAGTAAAGAAAGGCTTCGTGCCGTCGGTGAGGTTTTTCTTGCCTTCGGTATGCTTTTCGCAGGTCTGAAGGCTATGTCGGGTGCATTTTCTTCTGTGAGGGATAATCCTGTTTTTCTTAATATGATAGTTTCCGCTTCGGGAAAGATAGGCGGAATTTTAAGCGGTATACTGATGACAGTTATTATACAGAGTTCCTCTGCTACCGTGGGTATACTCCAGGGTCTTGCCGCTGAAGGACTGGTGGGTCTGGATGATGCAGTTTACATAGTTCTGGGACAGAATATAGGTACAGTGCTTACAGCTATCCTTGCCTCTGTGGGTAGAAGTGAAAAGGCGAAGCAGATAGGAAAAATACATCTGATATTTAATATAGCCGGATGTGCTTTCTTCCTTCCGCTGTGTGCTTTTCTTCCTGTGGGAGAGTGGCTTGAGAGTATCGGTAATCCTTCTCTTGCCGTATCGGTTTTTCATATTGTGTTCAATATCGTCAATACGGTGATACTGATTCCGTTTTACGACAGGTTTGCAGGAAGTGGGGGAGGAGATGCAGTTCGAGCGGATGCCGATTAATAGCTTTATTGAAATGAAGAAAATAAAAAAATACCTTACTGTTAAACATCTCGCCAACCCCCTTGATTTGACAGAAAAAAGGCTGCCCGAAAGCAGCCTTTTAATTATTGTTTTATTATTCAGCGTCAGGAGCGTAGAGATCCTTGAGCTTGAGAAGGTGTGCATATCTGTCGAGAGCAACCTTTTCGCTCTTCTGGAAGAGTGCTTCAGCTCTGTCGGGGAATTCACGCATAAGTCTTGTGTAACGAGCTTCATTCTTAATGAATGCCTGATACTCAGCGTTGGGTTCCTTAGAATCGAGAGTGAAGGGATTCTTGCCTTCTGCCTTAAGAGCAGGATTGAAGCGGAAGAGGTTCCAGTAGCCGCATTCTACAGCCTTCTTCATTTCTGCCTGGCAGTTAACCATACCGCCCTTGATTGAGTGCATTTCACAGGGTGAGTAACCGATGATGATTGAGGGGCCCTTATATGCTTCAGCTTCCTGGATAGCCTTGAGTGTCTGGTTCATGTTAGCGCCCATAGCGATCTGTGCAACGTAAACATAACCGTAGCTCATAGCGATTTCAGCAAGGCTCTTCTTATTGATTTCCTTACCTGCAGCTGCGAACTGTGCAACCTGACCGATGTTGGAAGCCTTGGAAGCCTGACCGCCTGTGTTGGAGTAAACTTCTGTATCGAATACCATAACGTTTACATCTTCACCGGAAGCAAGTACGTGGTCGAGACCGCCGAAGCCGATATCGTATGCCCAACCGTCACCACCGAAGATCCATACGGACTTCTTAGCGAGGTAATCCTTTTCAGCAAGGATTGCGGGAGCGATGGGGCAACCTGCAGCTGCAGCCTTCTCAAGCTCTACTACGAGAGCCTTGGTAGCAGACTCGTTCTCAGCGCCGTTGTCCTTGGTTGCAAGGAACTTCTCAGCCGCTGCCTTAAACTCAGCAGTGGTCT
>JAZLAJ010000047.1:0-2804 GCA_045613145.1 Acutalibacteraceae bacterium | reverse complement strand
AAGCACTTTAAAATGAAAATTTTGAGTGCAAGAAAAGGCAAAAACAGCCGATAACGCTGACGCGTATCGGCTGTTTTTAACGCATTATTGTGCCAAAATTTTACATTTTAAAGAAATACTTCCTTATGGGAAGTCGGCATATCAGCCTGAGCTTTTACAACGGGTTTTTATTCTGTGATGAAGGCTTTTACATTTCGCCTTCATGCTTATGTGCATGCTTTTTCTCTGGAGTGAGTGCTGTTTCTCCGTTAAGATACATAGCGACAAGTCCGAGAAGCACCATAGCCACCGAAAGGTAGATAATGGTGGGAATAATCTTTTCATAAAGGAAGGCGCAGATAACTGCAGCCGTATCACCGCCGATAATCAGAGCTGCCACATAACCGAAAAAGGTAAGTCCGCCTGCGAAAAGTGATACCATTATGCCGTAGCCGAAAACAGTTTTAAGTACGGCAGAAAGCTTTTTACAGAATTCTTTCATTGTCTTTTCCTCCTTTATATACCGAAAACGGGAATCCAGCCCATCAGAACAGCGACCTGAAGACCGAACTGTGCGATAACCCACCACATATTATTTCTGAAGGTTTTACTGAAATCTGACTCTGCGATAGTCATACCTGCATACATACCGAGTCCGAGAGGAGGAGTGATTCCGCACATAACACCGCAGATACATGGAAGCATAGCCGCTGCCAGAAGAGGGCTTACACCTACATTTGCTAAAAGAGTGATGAATACAGGTCCGAAGATAACTACCTGTGATGAGCCGGGCACTACCATACCCATAACACAGGTGATGGCACAGATGGCCAGAACCATACCGAGCTTTCCGAAGCTCCACGAAGCCATAACCTCACCGAGAGCTTCAGCCACGCCCAGATCATCGAAGAGTGCACCGATCATATAACCGAACACACATACACCGATGGCAGGAGAGATAGTCTTTACTCCGTTTGCGAACATCCTTGCTATTTTTGAGGGAGTTACAGCTGACTTATCCTTTGTGATAAGACAGGCATAAATGGAGGATATGCCTGCCACGAAGAGCAGTACAGATTTCGAAAGATATTTCGCACCCTGGGCACCGAGACGCTCTACGAAGAAATTATCGGCAAATGCCGCATCAAGAACAAAGGGAAGAAGAATGATTACGGGAAGAAGCATAGCCTGCCAGCCGATTCTGAGAGTTTCCTTAAGATCGGGAAGGTCTTCCTTGTTTATCTTTTCGACCTTATAGTATTTACAGAAGGCCCATACCATAATAAGACGCTGTACGATAAACCAGACAGAAATACTCCAGAGCACAATCCAGAACTTACCCTGAGAAACATCCTCGATGCCGTTAGCTGCTGCGTATGTGGTAAAAGCCGCCATAGCTGCCACGATGTTCGATGAGGGAGGAATCATATTACCCATATAGCTGGCATTACTTTCGATGTTTGCGGCTAATTCAGCGGGAAAGCCTGTCTTTTTCATAGCGGGGATAGTGAGAGAGCCTGTAGCCATTACGTTACCCGGGCCCGAGCCTGACAAGGCACCCATAAATGCACTTGCTATAACTGCTGTGTAGCCGGCACCGCCTCTGATTCTTCCGATAAGAGAGAGCACTACTGCGATGCAGCTGTCTACGATTTTTGTCTTGGTAAGTATGATAGACATGGCGACAAAAGCAACCATCGAATAAAGCAGCGAGGTGGAAAGACCTACATTGATGTAATCGAGAACATTACTCCAGGTGCCTGTAACGGCAAGAAGAATAATAAAAGCCAGTAGAACAGCCTCGTATACAGGCCTTTTAAAAGCGAGAAACCAGATGCAGATAACTGCCAGCATAATACCTAAGTACAGTAAAGATGTCACGGTAAAACTCCTTCCGATAATTAATATGTTATAAAACTGATTACTTTTATGTTATCAAAGTCATTACTAACAAGTTATATTATATATGATTTTTCTGTTATGTCAAGAGAAAAAGTCGATTTTTATAATTTTTAACCATAGTTAAGATTTTATTTTTATTAATCCCGACTTCAGAATCACCTCGAAAGCTTCGCATACTTACTTTTGTCCGTTAACCCATAGGGGCGACCATCGGTCGTCCGCTTCTATGGTGCGGTTTATGGTTTTTGTTTCAAGGAAACTATCAGTCGGCATCCGCTCGAGCCGCGGAGGCTTTTACTTTGGCACAGGCGAGCGCCAAAGTAAACAAAGCGCCCATTTTTCAGCGGAACCAATCCGAACACGATAACGGAAGAAGAGATTGCTTTCTTTTTACATCTCACCCTTAGTCTGCCACTCATAAAGAAACAGCCTTTTAAGTCTACCGTTATCTATAGTTCTATGCTCAGCCTTACCGAAAGAGTGAGCGTACAGAGTGCTTTTACCGAAAGCAGGACAGAAAAATCGCTGCCGTTTCTCCCTCAACGCACAGATATTTTGTCTACCCTGTGGTGCCTGACGTCACCACACGCTTCGACTCCTTAAGTACCGTCAGTCCGACAGTCGCTTCCCGCTCTGTCATCTTTTCAGATAAGTTCTACGGTCAGTGACCCTTTAAACCTAAAGCAACATAAAAGTAATATGGGTTACATCAAACCTTTCTGTAATTCCGAAGCCTTATCGGTTGTCTTTGCCCCTGCCACGGGGCAACCCCTTGAAGAGCGTTTTGTAAGGAGGTACTGAAAGATGAAAAAGCAGATACACTGCTAATGCTGGCAAGTTAAACAAACATAAACTTTACTGTAGAACGGCAGTTCACTGTCTGCGACCCTGCCACGGGTCGCACCCCAAGGGAAAGTAATTGT
>JAZLAJ010000046.1:0-4185 GCA_045613145.1 Acutalibacteraceae bacterium | reverse complement strand
TTGACTTAACATTTCTTTGATTTGCGGCAACAGTTTCTGTGTGTGTTGATATTTTCTTGGCATAATAATAACCCCCTACTGTAGTATTATCCTACAATAGGGGGATTTTGTCTATTGTCCGTTTTTAACGGACTTGTTCAGTATTGCCTTGCGGGTTTTGTTTGTGTTAGACTGAAAGCAAGAGGTGATTCTATGAAAAAAGCAGTTAAATATGTCTCTCTTGTATGCGGAGTGCTTCTTTTAGGCAACGGACTTCTTATGTCAGTTATCGCTAATTTTAACATCGGTCTTCTGCCCGTTTACTGTCTTGGAGCAGTGCTGACGGTTTACGGTTTTCTTTTTGAAAAGCTCAAGTATAGAAAAATCCTCGGTGTGATTATCGGTGTCGGTGTTACTGCTCTGCTCTCCTTCGGTATCTTCCTCGGTGTTTACGGCGGTAATGATACGGCGGACTATACGGAGCAGACGGTTATCGTACTCGGTTGCGGTATAAGAGGGGAGAGGGTCAGCGTCGGTCTCGCCAAAAGGCTCAATAAGGCCTACGAATACCATCTTAAAAATCCAGAAGCTATGATTATTGTTTCAGGCGGTCAGGGTCCTCAGGAGGATATTCCCGAAGCACTCGCTATGAAACGCTATCTTGTCGAAAAGGGTGTACCTGAGGACAAGATAATTATGGAGGATAAATCCACCTCTACCATAACGAATTTCCGTAATTCCTATGAAATAATGTATGAGAGGAATCTTCCTGTACATTCCACAGTTTTCGTTACCAATGCTTATCATGTTTACCGTGCTGCCCAATATGCTGAGATTGAGGGATTCAAAGAAATAAAGCATCTCGGAACGGATATAGTATGGTACACAGTACCGATGAATTATATGAGAGAAATGCTCGCTGTGGTTAAAATGTGGGTGCTTGATTGAGTGCAAAGTTCAAAGTGCAAAGTGGCAGGGAAGGTTTCAGAAAACAGCAAATAACATTCTTCTGAATATACGGAAATGATTATGCAGGGACACGGCTTGCCGTGTCCGCTTTTTTCATCTGCTGACGGTCAACACGGCAGGGACAGTTTTAGTTTACAAACAGTAAAAAACACCGCAGAAATCAAATCTGCGGTGTAAATTTTTTTCTTGCCCCGAATCAGAAAAGAATGATAAGGAACTGCGAAATAAGCACTACTGCGATAAGTGCGATGGGGTAGGTAGCTGCATAAGCTGCTGCTACGTCTTCTGTACCGGCTGTACCGATGAGAGTACCGAGTGCGGGAGTTGAAGTCATACCGCCTGTGATTGAGCCAAGGTTGTTGAGAAGGCTGAGCTTAAGAACATACTTAGCGAAAAGGTAACCGATGAGAAGGGGAACGATAGTCATAATGATACCGTATACGAAGTACATAGCATCGAAGTTTTCAACGAATTCTGCACCGCCGGGGATACCTGCACCTACGAGGAAGAGAACGAGACCGAGCTCACGGAAGAGCTTGAGAGTGCTCTGCTCGGGCATAATGCTCATCTTGCCGATGCGGCTGAAGTGACCGAGTACAAGGCTAACGAGAAGGCATCCGCCTGTGGTGGTGAGTGAGAAGCATGTACCGCTGAGACCTTCAGAGGAAAGAGGAATCTTGACCTGACCGATGAATGAGCCGAGGATAGCTGCGAGAGAGAAAGCAGCGATACCCATGTGGTCAAGGTGGAAGAGCTTACCTGTGTAGGCTTTCTTTTCGCCTTCAGACTTGACTACGAGCTTAGCACGCTCTTCTTCCATATTAGCCTTTGTGAGCTTGGGGATAATCTGAACGAAGAGAACTACGCCGATAACACCGAAGATGTAAGCGATACCGTGACCTACGGAAACGAGAGCCTGATACTGTTCTGCTACAGTTGCCTTAGCAGCTGAGAATGCGGGAGTAGAGGTAAGTGAGCCGGAAAGAAGACCGACGATCATAGCTACGAAGCCGTCCTGTTCCTGAATAGCACCGCCGTAGCCGATAACCTCACCGAGTGCGATACAGCCTGCGGCTGAAAGACCGCCTGCGAGGATGATGATAAGACCTAAAAGAACATAGGATTTGAAGTTTCTTTTGAAATTGCCGAAGAATTTCGGTCCTGCGATGAAGCCTACTGAGGTTACGAAGAGAACGAGGCCGAGACTTTCGACGAGAGAAAGGCCTGCATTGAAATCGTAGGGCTTAGAGGAAAGAGAGAAGACTAACTGTCCGTCTGCATTAACGCTGAAAGCGAGAGCACCGAGGATAAGAGCAACGATGAACACGCCTGCGTCACCGAGAGAGATGCCCTTGACAGTGATTCTGCCCAGAGCGTAACCGCCGAAGAGGACAGCAAAAACAACTAAGAGTAATGTCGAGATGTTACTGATGGAGATAACTCCGCCTAAGAAACTCATAAATGAACCTCCGATAATTTTATTTTATTGGTATATCATTTTACCTCAGTTATTCTATCATTTACTATTTAAAAAGACAAGAATAAAACTATACAAACATAACAAAAATAACTACGATGTTTTGTTGAATAAGCATATAAGCTTTTGCTGAAAAAGAAAGAAAAAATATGAAAGAAAAAATAAAAAAACTTTCAGAAAAACACTTGACATTTGTATGATAGATGTGTATAATATCACTTGTTCGTTGCGGAATTGTGTAAGGGTAGCACAGCAGACTCTGACTCTGTTTGTCTGGGTTCGAATCCTAGTTCCGCAGCCAAAAATCGACAATCTTCGACAGAAGGTTGTCGTTTTTTTTATCCAATCCGAAGGATTGGTATGTAATCGCCGTGAGGCGTATGTAATCCGTTTGCAAAGCAAACGGTATGGCATCAAGCCGTAAGGCTTGTATGTTTCCTCCTTCGGATTGATTACATACCTTTCTGCGAAAGGATTACATGCATCACGACCTGATGATTACATTCCGTCTGCGACGGATTACATACAAGGCTTCGCCTTGATTTTTTTGTTTTAAGTTGATATAATATTTTTAGAGGTGATTGCCAATGGAAACAGTATTATATGAATACACTTTCAATTTTGCAAATATACTTTTGTGTTTTATACCTCTTGTAATAGGTGTCGTATTTTTAGCAAACTCAATCAAACAAGTTCGACAAAAAGTGAAAAATAAAGGATGGAACGGACTTGTTGATTCATTCTTTAAATATGTCGGTTTTGTTGTTGGACCATTATGCATTTTTTTGTTTTTAACTATTTCTGTTGGAGTGCTGTTAGAACATAGGGATTATGTCGAGTTGATCCACAACAATGAGGTTTGTGTAATCGAGGGCTATGTTGAAGAATATTATCCAATGCCATATGAAGGCCATGATACAGAACACTTTGAAATTAATGGAGTTTATTTTGAATATTCTGACTATATTATGATAAACGGATATAATATTTCCGCTTCACACGGAGGCGTAGTTACACATAATGGACAGCATTTAAGAATAAAATATATTCCGCACGAATATGACGGTGTAACTAATAATGCAATTATATACATTGCACAAATCAGAAATGAATCGGTAAATAACGACAGCCTGTAAAATGATTTTTGTTGCTATTTTGACCTGTAAACACAAAAATCGACAATCTTCGATAGAAGGTTGTCGATTTTTACTTATTACTTCTTCACTCTTCACTAATCCTTTGGATCGATTTTTGGCAAAGTAATAAGTAATAGGGAATAGTGAATAAGTGTGGGCGGCTGCACTATTTCAGCAAATTAAGTCGAGAAAGTCCTTTTATGTTTCTCTATAATATGAGTATAAGGAGGTGAACAGAAATGGATGAGCGAGTCGAAGCGGTTCAAAGAATGCAGGACTACATTGCAGTGAACCTTGATACAAATATTTCAATGGTCGACCTTGCAAATGTATCACAGTATTCTCCGTGGTACTCATACAGACTTTTTGTGGATTTGCTCCATATGACACCAGCAGTTTATATCAGGCGTCTTAGATTATCTAAATCCGCACTCCGATTACGAGATGAAAAAGTAAAGATAATTGATGTTGCATTTGACACAGGATACGAGAGTGTAGACGGCTATCAGCGAGCATTTTACAAAGAGTTTGGATGTAATCCTTATGAGTATTCTATGCGTCCTACTCCAATCTATCTGTTCAAGCCTTATGGTATCAAATATGCTCAAAAAAAGGAGAATATAG
>JAZLAJ010000045.1:0-17810 GCA_045613145.1 Acutalibacteraceae bacterium | reverse complement strand
AGCAGAGTTATATTTTTGCATAGAGATAAAGCCTCGCCTGAAAGGAAATTCCCCTGGTAGGGGAAATGTCTGCAAAGCAGACAAAAGGGTGCCGGTCTCCCGGAGGGAAAGGTGGCAACCGTAAGGTTGACGGAGAGGTTTTTTTGTTTCAATAAAGCAATTAGTCGGCATCGCTCGAGCTGCATCGTCACCGAAGCGCTCCCTGTGGGAGAAGAAGCGAGGTGAGGATGGCGCAGCGGTCAAAGTTCATAGGCGCTCCAAGCCGTAATGAACTTTGGGAACCGCAAGAGAAAAGGGCTTTTACTTTGGCACAGGCGAGCGCCAAAGTAAACAAAGCGCCCATTTTTTTAGGACGGGAAAAGAGAGACCCTACAGTTAAGTATATGGAAACAGTTAGAGTGTTCTTTTTTGTTACAGTTCAAAAACAATTACTTTCCCTTGGGGTGCACACCGTGGCAGGTGTGCAGACAGGGAACTGCCGTTCTACATTAAAGTTTATGTTTCTCTTTATTGCCTTCTTAAGCAGTGTTTTTGCTTTTTCACCTTTCAGTACCTCCTTACAAAACGCTCTGCAGGGGGCACACCGTGGCAGGTGTGCAGACAACCGATAAGGCTTCGGAATTACAGAAAGGTTTTTGTTAACCCCTATTACTTTTATGTTGGTGTAGGTTTAAAGGGTCACTGACCGTAGAATTTATCTGAAAAGATGACAGAGCGGGAAGCGACTGTCGGACTGGCGGTACTTAAGGAGTCGAAGCGTGTGGTGACGGAAGTTACCACAGGGTAGACAAAATATCTGTGCGTTGAGGGAGCTGTGGCAGCGATTTTTCTGCACTGCTTTCAGTAAAAGCACTCTGTACGCTCACTCTTTCGGTAAGGCTGAGCATAGAACTATAGATAACGGTAGACTTAAAAAGCTGTTTCTTTATGAGTGGCAGACTGAGGGTGAATTGTAAAAGAAAGTAATCACTTATTCCGTTATCGTGTTCGGATTGGTTCCGCTGAAAAAGCGCTTTTGGTTACTTTTGGCAAGGACAAAAGTAACTCTGCGAAGCTATGCCGACTGAATGTTTTATTGAAACGAAAAAACCTCTCCGTCAACCTTACGGTTGCCACCTCTCCCTCCGGGAGACCGGCACCCTTTTGTCTGCTTTGCAGACATTTCCCCTGACAGGGGAATTTCCTTTCAGGCGAGGCTTTATCTCTATGCAAAAATATAACTCTGCTAAGCTATGCTGACTGAATATTTTATTGAAACAAAAATTATAAATCACACCGCAGAAGCGGACTGATGGTCGGCACTGCATAAACGGCACCGTAGGTTCTTATATGACGATATATAAAAAAGCTCTGAACGCATACTGCTATAAGTGTTATGATATAAGTGAAAAGCCGGAAGTTTTAAAGATTTTTTAACACTTACAGCCTTAAAATGTGCAAAAAATGCTTCCAAAGGTCTTGAAAAAGATTTTTCGGGGGAGTATAATTAGTAATGTATTGTAACATAGAGGTAGTTTTACCTTTTTTTGGGTGGATTACCCTTCGGAGAGGAAAAAACAGGCAAAAAAAGAAACGGGGCGTAAAAAAATGAAAGCAGATTTACACTGTCACACCAAATTATCTGACGGCACTATGGGTATTGACGATATAATCGTCTTAGCCAAAAACAGCGGTGTTACCACTCTTGCCATCACGGACCACGACTGTCTGGCAGGTACCGTAAGAGCGGAGCTTATCGGTAAAAGACACGGTATAAATGTTATTCCTGCCGTGGAATTTTCCGCTACAGATGCCAAAAGAAACGCAAAAGCTCATATTCTTTGCTATCTTCCCGACAGACCCGAGCGTCTGGAAGGTCTGTGTAAGAGTAACTCTCTGAAAAGAAAGAGAGCAGCTCAGCTGATGGTGATGAAGGTCTGTAACAAATTCCCCGTAACTCCCGAATTTATTGCCAAGTGCTGTCAGGGCTCCACAAACATCTACAAGCAGCACATTATGCAGGCTCTTATGGAATGCGGTTATACCACCTCCGTTTTCGGAGACCTTTATAAAATGCTCTTCAGCAAAGAGTCAAAGATGAATGTTCTGATGGAATGTAGGTATCCTGAACCCGCAGAAATCATCGAAGCCATTCACGAAGCAGGCGGTATCGCTGTTCTGGCTCATCCCGGCTTCTATGATAACTTTGAGCTTTTAGAGGAGCTTATTCCTCAGGGACTCGACGGAGTGGAGGTATGGCATCCGGAAAATACCCCCGAACAGCAGGAGATGCTTATAAAGACAGCACGTAAGCACGGACTGGTTATGACAGGCGGCAGTGATTTCCACGGCGCATTCAATGCTTATCCCATAAAGCTCGGTGAATACGGTCCCGATGAGGATGCCGTAGCCGCACTTCTTTCATACAAGGCAAAGAAGAAAAGAAAACAGAAGAAACTCGAAGCGGAGGCTGCAAAATAACTGTCCTTCGCAGAAAGGGAGATAATTTATGAGCGAAAGCGATGTAAAGATTTATGTGAGCAAAAAGGAGCTGAACAAAGCAGCTGACCTTTCTAATACCTTTAATAATGTCATAGCCCACCGTGCAAACGGTAACATAGACAAGGCCAAGGCGCTGGGTAAAATTCTCGGCACTATAACTCCTACGGGTGAAGAGGGTCTTGTGGTGGCTGTAAAGGAGCATCTTGCACCGAAATATTTCGCTCAGGATATTCTTTATCAGATTAAGGTGCTTCTGGTTTTTGCCTGCGAAACACTTCTGCAGATAGAATGCCCCTGTGAGGTGGTTTCTACCACTGCCATCGCTTCCATGTACGAGGTTATTCAGGAGAAGTCTCCCGGATTTTATTCTAATATTTCAAACGGTGCCGCCTTCACCTTCTATTATCTTGCTATCCAGAAGGGCGGAGATTTAAGCAGTCACATCGGTGAGGCCTTCGCTATGCTCTGCTCGGTAAAGAATAAGGAAGGCTTCGTAACTGCGGGTAAAACTGTGTGGAATCTGGCAGTTGACATTATTTCAAAAGAAATCGAAAAAGCAGATTTCGAAAATATTTAAAGTTTTTGCAGGCAGAGGGTATTCCTATGCCTGTATGTTTTATAACAGGAGGAAAAAATATGAAAATCAGCGAAATATGTGATATTTTAGAGGGAGAAATTATCTGTAGGGGTGACCTTACGGACACTGAGGTTTACGCTGCGTGCGGAAGCGATATGATGAGTGATGTTTTAGCCTTCGTAAAGGAGCAGGCTACTCTTCTTACGGGTCTGGTGAATCCTCAGGTAGTGCGTACGGCAGAAATGATGGATATGCACTGCATCATCTTTGTCAGAGGTAAAAGACCTACTCTTCAGATGATAGAAATGGCCGAGGACAGAGATATGGTGATGATATGCACCGATATGGAAATGTTTACCTCCTGCGGTAAGCTCTATTCGGCAGGTCTGAGAGGAGGCAGCGGAAAATAATGGAAGAAAGCATTAAACTTCATTATGTAGTTCCCGGTGACGATTTCACGAGAGCAGGAGCCGCCTCAGGTGACGTAAAGCGTACACTTAAGGAATTAGGTGTTTCACCTTCTGTTATCAGAAATGTTTCCATCGCTATGTATGAGGGCGAAATCAATATGGTAATTCATGCCGACGGCGGAGAAATCGACGTGGAAATCACCGAAGAAGAAATTATTATGACACTTAAGGATGAAGGTCCCGGTATCGAAAATGTAGAGCTTGCCATGAAGGAAGGTTATTCCACAGCTCCCGATAATATCCGCACTCTCGGCTTCGGTGCCGGTATGGGTCTTCCTAATATTAAAAAATATACAGACGAATTTTCTATCGACACAGAGGTAGGTGTGGGTACCACACTGAACCTTAAGGTGAAGATACAGTAAAATAAATTCGGAATTCGGAATGCGAAATTCGGAATTGCGTGGAAAGTTTCCGGAGGGAAGAAAAGATAGTCCGCTCGTCCGTTTAAATGCAAAATGCAAATAAAGGGTCAGGACCCCTCCGTCACGGCAAAGCCGTGCCACCTCCCGCTTTCAGGGTAGGCTCTGCGACGTGGCACCTGTCGGTGCTGTTATATACGTTCCGGATTATATCTGTGTAAGGTTATTTTAAAATATACTCTTACACCGCCAAACTGCTTTGTACAACTAAAAAGTATAATTAATTATAATTTACTCTTTACTTTTTACTACCCACTTTTCTCTGCGGAGAAAACTTTAAATATTACACTGTAGTAGATTCGCGACCGAAATTTTGCACTTTGCACTTTGCACTTTGCACTTTGCATTTTGCACTTTGCATTAAGTTACCCTTAATTCCGGATTTAGCATTCAGCATTACAAATTTTCCGAAGGCGGACTATCTCTTACCGTCTCATTAAACATTCCCCGCGATTGCGCATTGCGAATTGCGAATTGATAAAAGGAGTATTCCTATGTCTATAACATTTCATTCAGTACGTCTTGATGCAGACAAGTGTCAGGGCTGTACCAACTGCATAAAGCGTTGCCCTACCGAGGCAATAAGAGTAAGAAATAAAAAAGCATACATAATCTCCGACCGCTGTATTGACTGCGGCGAATGTATAAGGGTATGTCCCCATCACGCCAAATATGCGGTCACGGAGCATTTCAACGAAATAGTAAAATACAAATACAGGATAGCCCTGCCTGCACCTGCCCTTTACGGTCAGTTCAATAATCTGGAAAATGTGGATTATGTACTGACGGGTCTGAAAAAGATGGGCTTCGACCAGGTGACAGAGGTAAGTAAGGGTGCTGAGTTTATCAGCAGTGCTACGAGAATGATGTTCGATACGGGTGAGCTGAAAAAGCCTGCCATTTCCGTAGCCTGTCCTGCTGTGGTAAGACTTATCAGAACCCGTTTCCCTAACCTTATTCCTAATCTTCTTCCCTTATGCGCACCCATCGACATCGCCGCTAAAAAGGCCAGAGAAGAGGCAAGAGAAAAAACGGGACTTTCCGACGAGGATATCGGTGTATTTTTCATTTCACCCTGTCCTGCCAAAAGAACGGCTATCCGTTCTCCGCTGTGCTATGACGGCTCGGGACTTAACGGAGCTTTCGGCATAAAGGACATTTATCCCGTTCTTTTACAGACCATGGAAAAATTGCATCCCGAGGAAATAGAGCCACTTAACGATTCGGGAATCATCGGTGTAAGCTGGGCAAGCAGCGGCGGTGAAGCGGCAGGTCTTCTGAAGGAGCGTTATCTTGCCGCAGACGGAATCGAAAATGTCATCAAGGTTTTAGAGGAGCTGGAGGACGAAAAATTAAATGACCTGGATTTTATCGAGCTTAATTGCTGTACGGGCGGCTGTGTGGGCGGTGTCCTCACCGTGGAAAATCCTTATGTCGCCAAGGCGAGAATAAACAGACTCAGAAAATTTATGCCCGTTTCCTGTAACAGTATCGAGAATGATTTCGACATCGAATCCCTGGCGTGGACGAAGGAGCTGACTCCTTCACCTGCCATGAAGCTGGCAGATAATGTAATCAAGGCTATGAGAATGATGTCAAAGCTCCGTGAAATCGAAGCCTCACTGCCGGGTCTTGACTGCGGTATATGCGGTGCACCCTCCTGCAGAGCGTTGGCAGATGACATCGTAAGAGGATACGCAACAGAAAATGACTGTATGATAAAAAGATTTAAAAGTGAGAGCCACAGCGAGGGTGATGACTGGCTTCCGCTTCCCTTCAGAGATAAGATTATTACAGAGGAGTCGGGTGAATAAAATAATGACCGTAAAAGAATTGAGTGAAAAGTTAAATTTAAAAATTCTAACAGAGGGTGACCTTTCCAGAGAGGTGACGGGCTGCTACAGCGGAGACCTTCTTTCCTGGGTTATGTCACGTGCGAGAGAGGGCGATGTATGGCTTACTGTTATGGGTAATGTAAATGCCGTGGCGGTAGCTGTTCTTTCCGACTGTGCCTGTATCGTGCTTACGGAGAATTCACCTCTTGACGACGCAGCGAAGGAAAAGGCTTTACAGCAGGGTGTAACCTTTCTTTCAGGTGACAGAAATGCCTACGAGCTTTCTGTGGAAATATCGAAGCTGATATGAAGCTTTATTACGATTTACACCTTCACTCCTGTCTGTCTCCCTGCGGTGACAATGATATGTCACCCTATAATCTCGTCAATATGGCCAAGCTCTCAGGCTATGATATTATCGCACTGACAGATCATAACAGTGCCGAAAACTGTGAAAGTGCCGTGAAAATCGGCAGGGAAATCGGTCTTACGGTAGTTCCGGGAATGGAGCTATGCACGAGTGAAGAAATACATAATGTATGTCTTTTTCCTACGGTGGAAAAGGCGGTGGAGTTCAGCCGTTTCATTAAAACGACTATGCCTCCCGTTAAAAATAAAGAAGAAATTTTCGGTCAGCAGCTGATTATGGACACAGAAGACGGCATTCTCGGTAAGGAAGAAATCCTTCTCACCGTAGCTTCTTCTGTAAGCATCGACGAATTACCCGACCTTATAAAAGAATACGGGGGAGTATGCTATCCTGCTCACATTGACAGAGCATCTTACAGTGTGGTAAGCGCTCTGGGTGATTTTCCCGATACACTTAAGGTTAATGCATTCGAGCTGACACCTGAGGCAGACGAAGTGGAGTGGCGGGAGAATTATCCTGTACTTAAGGATAAAATACTTATCCGTTCTTCCGATGCACATTATCTGCAGAATATGAGAGATGCAGAGTTTACGGTAGACCTGCCCGAAAACAGCGCGGAAGCACTTATCTCTTTTCTGAAAGGAGAACAACAATGACACCAAAAGAAAAAGCAAGAGAATATTTTCTGCAGGGCTTTAACTGCTCACAGTCAGTGTTCTGCGCCTTTGCCGACAGATTCGGAATAGATGAAGAGACTGCAAAAAAAATATCAGCCGGTCTTGGCGGAGGTGTGGGCAGAATGAGAGAGGTCTGCGGTGCAGTATCTGCTTCGGCTATGGTATTAGGCAGTATCTGTGCGCCTACTGACGGAAGCGACAGTGAAAGCAAAAAGAAAAACTACGACCTTGTAAGAGATTTTTCGGAGCGTTTTCTCGAAAGACATTCATCTGTAGTATGCCGTGAAATGCTTAAGCTCGATGTGAAGATGGAAAGCACTGCAAGACCTGACGACAGGACAGCGGAATATTATAAAAAAAGACCCTGTCTCAGAGTCGTGGAGGATGCGGCAGAGATATTAGAGGATATGCTTAAGTAATTCGGAATTAACAAAAGGAGAAAATATTATGTCAAATTTCATCAGGTCTCTTGCGGCAGTTCTTGCCACAATCATCACCTTCTTCGGTGTTACCCTTACCGATGATGAGGATTATCCCATCGACCAGATAAACGGGGGAGATCCCTTTATCGTGGAATATGAGGGCGAAACCTACTATACCTATACCACGGGCGGAGGTGTCGATGTGGTTAAAATCAAAGCCTTCAACGATGCCACAGAGCTTGACCGTAAAGTGGTTATGTGGAGTGGTGAAAACGGTACCGTCGGTGATGTATGGGCTCCCGAATTTCATAAAATAGGAGACAGATGGTACATTATTGCGGCAGCTCTTTTCGATAAAAATGCAGTGCCGAAGGGTACTATGCCCTTAGGAGATCCCGATAAAGAGGATAATGACTATTACCGTTACTCATTTGTTCTCGAAAGTGAAAGCGAAGATATTATGAGCGACTACACCTTTAAGGGTATTCTTGCCCCGAACGGACTCAATAACATCGACGGCACTTACCTCAAGAAGGACGGAAAGCTTTATTATGTATGCTCAGCCTACAGAGATATCGGTAATCAGGGACTTTACATCTGTGAAATGGAAAATCCCTACACTCTAAAGGGTGAAGCTACAGAGATTTCCTATCCGAAGTACAGATGGGAAAAGAGAGGCTGGCCCGTAAATGAAGGCCCTGCAGTTCTTTATCACGGTGAGGATATTTTCATCGTTT
The DNA here is from genome assembly GCA_045613145.1 of Acutalibacteraceae bacterium. Taxonomy (GTDB): domain Bacteria; phylum Bacillota; class Clostridia; order Oscillospirales; family Acutalibacteraceae; genus UBA6857. The sequence continues at coordinate 9,819 of JAZLAJ010000045.1, read as the reverse complement.
ACTCTGCCAGCGGTTATTATTCGAATCACTACTGTATGGGTATGCTCACTCTTGACGGTGACGATATTATGGACAAGACAAGCTGGAAAAAGAGCTCTACACGGGTTTCCTATCACAAGCCTCTTAAGGAGATTTACAATGCAGGACACTGTAGCTTCCTTTACAGAGATAATGGTGACATCTACACCGTATTTCACGCTAACCGTGAAATGGACTTCTTTAAAACTCCGAGACTTACTTATGTGCAGAAGCTTGAATTCAAAAACGGAAAGCCTTGCTTTGGTTAATGCAATTACAGGTGAGATTTCGGTGAGGTAGAAATACATTTCCCGCAGATCTGCTGTGTACGCATAATAAGAAAAGTTATACTGTATTAAGGTGAACAATCATGAAAAAAGGAACAGCAATATTCGTCGCAGTATTATTGGTTGTCGTTTTAGCTTTCGGAATATATTTTTATGTTTTTGGCGGTAAGGTGCAGAATGAAAATTTCCGTGAAGCTTCGAGTGATTTTGAAGCTGTTGCTGAAGTGTGCCTTGAGTATTATAAAGGAAATCCGTCAGAAGACGGAAGAAAAACTCTTTCTGTCTGCGACGGTTACATCGAGGATTACACAGACGGAAGCACTCTTACATTAACCGGTGAGCAGATCAAATCTTTTGAAAGATTAAAAGAGGATTTTGATTTTCTGTGGGTTACGGAAAACACGGTCATTTTCTGGCGTGATGAAACTAAATATTACGGGCTGATTTATTCGGATAATCCTCTGTCCGTTATCCGTGAAATGAAATCCGACTGGTATAAAGCAGCAGATTATCACAGGATAAACAGTCATTGGTACGAAATCGGTGTTTTCGGAATCTGACCTTTCAGTCTGTCATTACTAAAAAAATTACTCCCCACCGTGTGATGGGGAGTTTTCATTATATTATGCAGATTTTTAATCAACAACCGAATATAAGTGGCGGACAGTCATTTCTTCCTTCCCGAAATCTCATCCGCGATTCCGAATTCCGAATTCCGCATTCCGAATTAAATCAGGCTCTCGCTACCATTTCACCGTAGATTTCTTTTTCTTCCTTGATGAAAGCTTCGATAGCTTCTACTGAAGGCATAGCGGCACTGCAGGAGTGAGCAGAAATAAGCATGGATGCTGATGCTGTACCGAATTCGAGAGCATCGATCATCTCATAACCGTCAAGGAGACAGCGGATGAATGCGCTTGCATAGCCGTCACCGCCGCCGAAGCCCTTCATAGCCTTAACGGGGAAGGGCTTGATGGAGTAGCTCTTCCCGTCGTTGGTGTAGGCTGTGGAGCCGTCCTTACCGTGCTTGATGATAACGATTTTAGCACCGTAGGAGTGCCAGAGCTTAGCGCTTTCTTCGTCAGAGCCGCACACACCTGTGATAGCTTCAGTGAGGTCGTATTCCTCTCTTGAACCGAGAATGATGTCTGCGTTACGGGCAACCATCTGATAGTAAACGGAAATTTCGTCCTTATTCTTCCAGGTGTATGCACGGTAGTCGATGTCGAAGATAACTACCACACCGTTTTTCTTTGCGAGCATCATAGCCTTGAGAGCAGCGTCTCTGGAGGGGCTTTTAGAAAGGGCAGTACCTGAAATAACGATTGCCTTGGCGGAAGCTATGTATTCCTCTTTAACCTCTTCGGGCTCGAGCATAAGGTCAGCGATAGCATCACGGTACATAAGGATAGAGCTTTCTGTGGGGCTTTTGATTTCAGTGAAGGTAAGACCTAATTTCTCACCGTTTTTCGCACGGTAGATGTTAGAAGTGTCGATACCGTCCTTATTGAAGTAGTCGATAACGAAATCACCGTGCTGGTCATCGGAAACCTTGCCGATGAAGCCTACCTTCTTGCCGAGACGGGCAAGACCGACGGCAATGTTTGCAGGTGAGCCGCCCACGTACTTGTTGAAGTTACAGCTCTCTGCTAAAGGTCTGTTCATATCGGTGGGGTTGAAGTCGATGGCTACTCTGCCGATGGGGATAACGTCAAGGGGTTTGCTCTGGTCAAATTCTACGTATTTCATAATGTTTCTTCCTTTCGGATTTTTTTGTATTTAATCAGGCCTTATTTTCAGACCAAAAAATCTCTATATGCTTTTTAGCGTTTTCATAAGCGCCTGCGATTTCCTTCTGGTGAAGGTCGTAGTAGCCTTTGATTTCGCCTTTATCGTAGCCTTCTCTTACCTTGCTTTCACAGGAAGCAAAGGTAGCGGTGGCGATGTTGATTTTTTTGATGCCCTTCTGGTGGCATTTTATGAAGTCCTCAGGTTCAATGCCTGTTCCTCCGTGAAGAACGAGGGGAACTGAAACAGTCTCTGCCACCTCCTCGAGAATATCGAAACGAAGCTCAGGAGCATCCTTGTAAAAGCCGTGGGCATTACCGATGGCGATGGCGAGAGCATCTACGCCTGTCTTTTCGTAAAATTCCTTAGCCTGAGAGGGAGAGGTGCAGCGCATAGCGATATCCACGCTTCCGTCCTCACTTCCGCCTACACAGCCGATTTCAGCTTCTGTAGCAGCACCGTATTTTTTTGCGAGTGCTACGACCTCTTTGGTCTTTTCCACGTTTTCCTCAAAGGGAAGATGTGAGCCGTCGAACATTACGGAGGTAAAGCCGAGCTCAAGAGCTTCCTTTATGCATTCTACCGTAGTGCCGTGGTCGAGATGAACGGCTACGGGTACCTTGGCATTTTTTGCTGCGGCGAGCATAGTCGGACCGATTATGTTGAGAGGTGAGTGGTTGAGTCTTACCTCAGCTATCTGCAGAATGATGGGTGAATTCATTTCTTCTGCAGCCTTGACAACACCTAAGATCATTTCCATATTCGCTACTGAAAATGAGCCGACAGCGTAATTTCCTTTCTGTGCCTTGATGAGAAGGTCTTTCATATTAACGAGCATTATTTTCTCTCCTTATTCTATAGACTTAAGGGATTCTACCATATCGATTTTCTTCAGCTTGAAATGAAGAACGAGGTTTACTGTCATGGAGAAGGCAAAGGACAGTGCTACCGAGTAAAGGAAGCTCATAAAGGAGATGTTCCTTACAAAGGTGATGATGTCTACCTCTGCCACATTGAGAACCAGTCTGTGAACAACCACGCCCCAGAACAGACCCTGCAGAGTACCGATAAGGGTGAGAATGATATTTTCACGGAAGATGTAAGATGAAACCTCCGTATCGTCAAAGCCTAAAACCTTGATGGTGGCTATTTCTCTGAGTCTTTCTGTAATATTGATTACGGAAAGATTATAAAGAACGATGAATGCCAGAAGTCCTGCACAGACGATAAGAATAATTACGATGTAATTAATGGAGTTCATAATGTTCTGGAAGGAGTTCTGAATCTGACTGGTGAAGGCTACGGCGCTGATGCTGTATTCACTCATAAGCTCCTTAGCCAGAAGGTTTTTCTGTTCCTGCTCCATATCGGGTATGGCAAGATTAGCGGAAACATAGTTGTAAAGGGGATTTATGCCGAAGATTGACTTGTAAAGATCCTTTGTCATATAGACATAATGGAAGCAGTAGTTTTCAGCTATGCCTGACACGGGTACTTTTACACTGTAGCCCTCATTGATAATGATATCTATGGTGTCACCGGGAGATATATCCAGCTCTTTGGCGAGCTTATCGGTGATGATGGCACCTGACGAGGAGATGGGAAGCGGCTCACCTGTTTTTGCATCGTTAAGTGCGATGTAGTTACCTACAGCAGAAGCGTCCTCGGGAACGAGCATATAAATTTCCAGGGGCTTGTCACCCTTTTCGTTGGTGGCTTCGAAAACCTCCATATATTCCAGCATAGCTGAGCCTATGCTGGCCTGGCCTTTAATGAATTCATAGCCCTCGCAGGATGATACAGTGGTATCGTAAGAGCCGTTAAGCACTATCTGCATATCGTAGCGCCATATCTTGTTTTCGTCGGTAAACTGTCTGTCCATAATCTGATGAATGGAGTCATTCAGACCGAAGGCCGCAAGGAGAAGCGCCGTACAGCCGAGAACACCGCCAGTAGCCACAAGGAATCTCTTAAGATTACGGAAAACGTTACGGAAGGTAACCTTCCAGGTGAAGCTGAGCTTAGTCCAGAGCTGAGGGATTCTTTCGAGAATGATATGCTTACCGCCCTTGGGAGCTTTGGGTCTCATAAGGGTGGAGGGGACTACCTTAAGGTTATTATAGCAGGTGTAATAGGTTACACCCACGGTGGATGCGATGGAAATAATGATGGCGGGAAGTGCGAAGGAGAAACGGTATTTTATGACCATTTCGGGCAGGTCATAGAGAATACCGAAGGCTGTATGTGCCAGAGTCGGGAAGAGCGCGAAGCCCATAAAGGATCCGGCCACACTGCCTATCGTCGATGCAAGACCTGCATAAACGAGATACTTTGATATGATTTCCGTATCAGTAAAGCCTAAGGCCTTAAAGGTACCGAGTCTCGTTCTTTCCTCTTCTATCATTCGTGCCATAGTATTGAGACACATAAGCGCTGCGACAATGAAGAAGAACCAGGGGAAAAGGAAGGCGATAGCGGCAGTACGGTTTGCTGTCTGACCGTATTCCTCTAAGCCTAAAAGACAGTCGCTTCTGTCATTTACGTACCATTTCGCACTGTCGAGACCTAAAAGGAAGTTCTTTGCTGCATCCAGCTGATCACGGGCATTTTCCAGCTCCTCGTTTGCCTTCTGCTTTGCCAGCTCGAATTCTTCTTCTACGGTAGGCGCTTTATCCTTGGCGATGATGAGATTGGTTTCGAAGGAGTTAATCTGATTTTTCATATCGCTCAGCTGAGAAAGAACCTCGATTTCGCCTATCTGTATGTCATAGCCGGCAGCAGTGAGCTGATTTTCAGCTTCCTGAAGCTGTACCTGTGCCTGATCTAATTTTACCTGTGCCTGCTGAAGCTTTCCGACTAATTCCTCTGCCTTGTCCAGCTGTGCCTTCTTTTCGGCAAGGGTGGTCTGTGCGGCAGAAAGCTCCTGCTTTGAAGCGGCGAGCTTGGCTTCGAAGGACTGAAGCTGAGGCTCCATATATGCTATCATTTCTTCTGCTGTACCTACGGCAGTAAGAGAATTGATGGAAGAAATTATGTTGTCTACTTCCTGTCCTACGAGACCGGACTGTTCGAATTTGGAAATGAGCTGACCTACGGTATCATCCTGTGTGGCATCGAACTGATCCATAGCCGAGCGGGTGGTGACTACGAGATCCTCGAGGTACTCCACGGTGCTGAGCATAGAGTCAACCTGTGTTTTTGTAGTATTGTATTCTGTTCTTGCCGTAGCGAGATTCACATCGGCATTAGCATATTTACTGATGACTTCTTTAGCTTCGTTGTATTCCTCTCTTTTGCTTTCCCAGAGAGTATACTGTGCCGAATGTTCTGTCTTGCCCGAGTCGAGAGCATTTTTAGCTTCCATAGCCTTTTCGTTATACTGCTGCTTGTATTCCAGAAGCATATTATCGCCGTTTGCTGCCAGGTCAAGAATCTGCTTCACCTGTTCTTCGGCATTTGCGAGCTGCAGCTCGATGTCGGCCTTGGCTTCGGCATATTCGATTTCACTTTTTACCACCAGGTCGGTGTATTCAGCTTTAAGAGATGCTATTCTCGGCTCGAGAAGCTCAGTGGAAATCTGTTCTATATAGTCTCTGTAGGGAGCGATAAAGCTCTGATACTCCTCGGAAAAGGAGTTGTAGTTTTCACTGCCTGCGATTTTAATGGAAATGGATGAATAGTATTCATTCAGGAAATTCTCTGAGGGCAGATAAACGAAGGTGCCGAGTTTACCCGTACCAACAGTGGTATTTCCTCGGTCATAGGAAATATAAAGCGGTGTACGGATGATACCTACGATGGTGTAATCCTTACCCTGAAGAGAGGAGGAAAGATCGGTACCGTCACCGCTGAGAGTGATTACCGAGCCGATTCTGAATTCCTCGGGAGTGGAAAGGATACTCGCATCTACAAGACACTGATTGGAGGATGTAGGCCAGGAGCCTTCCACCAGCTGAGGGCGGTTCATATAGTAGGGGTCGTCTGTGCCGTTTGCCTGGGCATAGACCTTATTTATGTCGAGACTGTAGGCGCGTACTGTCATTTCCGAGCCGTCGATGTCGTTTACGGGTTCACCGTTTACCTTTACCACACCGTCGACGAATTTTTCACCGCTGATGCTTTCGACACCTGTCACCGAGCCGATAACAGCCAGATCGTTTTCTGTGAGACCCGCCGTGGATACAATCTGAATATCCATAGCATTACTGTCCTGAACGTACTTTTCTGCTGTGTCATACATATTCGGTGCGATGGCATTCATACCGGCAAAAAAGCTTACACCGAGAGCGACGATGGAGATTATGGAAATAAATCTCGAGAAAGACCGTTCGATGGTACGCCGTGTATCGGTTATAAGAATTGGATTGATTTTTTTCTTTTTCATTTTCGTGTTCCTTAATTTATAGTTGGCTTACCATTCGAGCTTTTCTACAGGTACGGGTCTGTCATTGACTGCTATCTGTACCACTCTGCCTGAACGCATGGTTATGATTCTGTCAGCCATGGCGGCGAGAGCCTGGTTATGGGTGATAACTACGACGGTTGTGCCTGTTGCTTTACACTGACGGTGTAAAAGAGAGAGTATCTGCTTACTCGTGCGGTAATCAAGAGCACCTGTGGGCTCGTCGCACAGGAGAATTTTCGGATTCTTTGCAAGGGCACGTGCGATGGAAACTCTCTGCTGCTCACCGCCCGAAAGCTGAGAGGGGAAGTTGTCGAGTCTTTCCTTGAGGCCGACTCTTGCCAGAATTTCTTCGGGCTTTACGGGCTTTTTACACATCTGGGTAGCAAGCTCCACGTTTTCCAGAGCCGTAAGGTTAGGAACCAGATTATAAAACTGGAAGATGAAGCCTACCTCATATCTGCGGTAGTCAACGAGCTCACTTTTAGAAAGGTCGTTGATGGGTCTGCCTGCTACACGGACTCTTCCGTCGTCGCAGCTGTCCATACCGCCGAGAATGTTAAGTACAGTGGATTTACCTGCACCGCTGGTGCCGACGATAAGACAGAATTCGCCTTTTTCTATGGAAAAGCTGACACCGTCTACGGCAGGGATAACTATCTCTCCCGTCTGGTATCTTCTGTAAACATTTTCAAATTCGATGAAACTCATAATGTGACTCCTTATGAAAGGGCCTGGGGGCCGAATTTTAAGTAAATGCAAAATGCAAAATTATGGTCGAGGACCACAATAAATGCAAAGTTCAAAGTGCAAAGTGCAAAATTATGGTCGCGGACCATAGTGAATGCAAAATGCAAAATGCAAAATTATGGTCGCGAATTTACCGCTATATAATATTTTAAGTTGTCTCCGCAGAGAAAGGTGGGTAGTAAAAAGCAAAGAGTAGATTATAATTAATTATACTTTTTAGTTGTACAAAGCAGTTTGGCGGTGTAAGGGTATATTTTAAAATAACCTTATACGGATATAATCCGGAACGTATATAACAGCACCGACAGGTGCCACGTCGCAGAGCCTCCCCTGAAAGCGGGAGGTGGCACGGCTTTGCCGTGACGGAGGGGTCCTGACCCTTTATTTTGCATTTTGCATTTAAAGGACCCTTGATTCCGCATTCCGCATTCCGAATTCCGAATTTATCAAGGGCGGAATACCTTTATCCGTTTCCCGAAGTCTTCACCGCGATTGCGCATTGTGAATTGCTGATTTACCCGAGGTCAGCTTCGGTTATCTCTCTGGTTTCGATGAGGAGATTGGTTCCTTTTTCGCAGACAGTGATTTTACAAAGTGCTTTGTTGTCTTCGCAGAATTTCTGATAGTAATGGCAGTAGAAGGCAACGATAGTGAAAAATTCGTCCTTGTTTTCAGCTGATTCGTATTTTTCTTTATCCACAGTGAAAATCACTTCGCTGAAATCACTGTTGTATTTGGCTAATCTGTCCACGAAGGTATAATCACCTGAGTCTATGGCATAACCGATACCTCTGACGGTTTCCATACCTGCAGAAGTGAGAAGAAGTCTGTAGGAATATTCACGCATTCTGATTTTAACCATACCGTCTCCCGCTTTTTTTGCGGAAAAGTAGCCGTTTGCTTTTGCGTAAGCGTCGAGATCTCCGCCGTACTCCTTATCTACTACATCCATAGGAAGAGTAACGGTGATTTTTTTATCATAGGCAGCAGTAGCTGTGGGCTGCTGGGTCTCACGGTCGATATTGACGGTAACGGGCTGAGCTTCTTCTGTCGGGGGAGCAGTGGTTTCAGACTCATTCTTACTGCCGGAGGAGACGAGACAGACAGCGATTACGGCTATTATGATTACTGCGATGAGTGCGATGAGCTTTTTATTCATAGTTGTTACTCCTTTAGTGAAGGGCCGAGGGCCGAGTTTTTCAGTAAATGCAAAGTTCAAAGTGCAAAATGCAAAATTATGGTCGCGGACTATAGTAAATGCAAAATGCAAAATGCAGAATGCAAAATTTCGGTCGCGAATTTACCTCGGTATAATATTTTTAAGGTGTCTCCGCAGAGAAAAGTGGGTAGTAAAAAGTAAAGAATAGATTATAATTAATTATACTTTTTAGTTGTACAAAGCAGTTTGGCGGTGTAAGGGTATATTTTAAAATAACCTTATACGGATATAATCGGAACGAAGTGACCCTTTATTTTGCATTTTGCATTCTGCATTTTGCATTTAAAGGACCCTTAATTCCGCATTTCGCATTCCGAATTCCGAATTAATCAAGGTCGGAAGGTCTTTTCTTTTATCCCGAAGCCTTTCCTGTGATTGTGCATATAAAATCTGATTCTGTATCAATTTATCATTCTAACATAAACTTACTTTAAATTCTATATATAAGAGAAAAAATTTACACAATATTCAAGCTGACAGTAAGCAAAAACAGAAATCTCTGTAAATTTTGACAAATTTGACGATAAAATAAGGTAATCTATATGTAAAAAAACAATAGACAACGGCGCAAAAATCTGTTAAACTAAAGGATGAAACAGTAGGTGGGTATTTCTATACCCTCTCCGCTGTAACTTAAACCAATAAATTATTTTTTAGGAGGAGATTCCAATGAGCAAAAAATGGGTATACCTTTTTAAAGAAGGCAACGGCACAATGAGAGAGCTTCTCGGCGGTAAAGGTGCTAACCTCGCTGAAATGACCAATCTTGGCCTTCCCGTTCCTCAGGGCTCCACAATCACAACAGAAGCCTGCACACAGTATTATGAAGACGGCCGTAAGATCAACGACGAAATCGTTGCTGAGATTATGGAAAACATCGACAAGATGGAAGAAATCACCGGTAAAAAGTTCGGCGACCTCGAGAGACCCCTTCTCGTATCAGTTCGTTCAGGTGCACGTGCTTCCATGCCCGGTATGATGGATACAATCCTCAACCTTGGTCTTAACGAAGAAGTTGTTAAGGTTATGGCTGAGAGATCAGGCAACGAAAGATGGGCATATGACTGCTACAGACGTTTCATTCAGATGTACTCTGACGTTGTTATGGAAGTTGGTAAGAAGTACTTCGAAGAGCTTATCGACAAAATGAAGGAAGAAAGAGGCGTAACTCAGGATACTGAGCTTACTGCTGCTGACCTTAAGGAACTCGCAGAACAGTTCAAGGCTGAATACAAAGCTAAGATCGGTTCCGATTTCCCCTCAGATCCCAAAGAACAGCTTATGGGCGCAGTTCAGGCTGTTTTCCGTTCATGGGACAACCCCCGTGCAAACGTTTACCGTCGTGACAACGATAT
>JAZLAJ010000044.1:0-44720 GCA_045613145.1 Acutalibacteraceae bacterium | reverse complement strand
GGAGGTACTGAAAGGTGAAAAAACAAAAACACCGCTTAAGAAGGCAAGTTACACAAACATAAACTTTAATGTAGAACGGCAGTTTCCTGTCTGCGACCCTGCCACGGGTCGCACCCCAAGGGAAAGTAATTGTTTTTGAACTTTAACAGAAATGTACATTCTTAATGTTTTAACAAACTAACTATAGGCACTCTCTTTTCCCGCTAAAAAAAGAGGGGTTTTGCTTACTTTGCCGCCTCCGGAGCAAAGTAAGAGCCCCCGCGGCTCGAGCGGATGCCGATTAACTGTTTCATTGAAACAAAAATCATAAAAATATACATTCCTGTTTCACATCTCACTTCATCCCGCACTGCGGGCGCTTCGCTAACGATGCAGCTCGAGCGGATGACGACTGATAGTTTCCTTGAAACGAAAACCATAAACCGCACCGCAAAAGCGGACGACCGATGGTCGCCCCTACGGGTTAACGGACAAAAGTAACTCTGCAAATCTACAACGAGCAATAGTTTTATCTGATCTTCAACCGCACACAGAACAGTCTTTATCTCTGTAAAAAGAAGCCTTACCTCTCCCTTCAGACATAACTGAAAATAAAATATATGCTGTTGTACTTTCTGCACCCTTCTTTCACTTGATTTTTCCCCACATAATTGCTATAATATATATTCAACATATATTTAATATAAAGGAGTTATATACTATGATTAAAATTTCACCTTCCATTCTTTCCTGTGACTATTCTAAAATGGGTGAGGAATTCGCAAATATGAAGCGCTGCGGTGCTGACTGGCTTCACATCGACGTTATGGACGGACATTTCGTTCCCAATATAACCTTAGGCGCCCCTCTCGTTAAGTGCCTGAGAAAATGCTCCGACCTTCTTTTCGACTGTCACCTTATGATAAGCGATCCCCTTAAGTATGCTCCCGACTTCATAAATGCCGGTGCAGACCTCATCTGCTTCCATGTAGAATGTGACTCCCCCATCGAAGAAACCATCGACCTTATCAGAGAAAGCGGTAAAATCGCAGCTCTTGCCGTTAAACCCGGCACGGTAATCGAAGCCGTTTACCCCTACCTCGAAAAAATAGGTATGGTTCTCGTTATGACCGTAGAGCCCGGCTTCGGCGGACAGAGCTTTATGGCCGATATGATGCCTAAAATCGAAAAGCTCCGTGAAGAATGCAAGAGAAGAAACATCGAAATGGATATCCAGGTAGACGGAGGTATCTCCCCCGCTACAGTAGAGACCGCTGCCAAGGCAGGTGCCAATGTTCTCGTGGCAGGCTCTGCCGTTTTCTGTGCAGAAGACCCGAAGCAGGCCATCACTACCCTTCGTGAAAAAGCCGCCAAATACTTTTAATCTGAGGTACTGTTATGCAAAACAGTAAAGAAATCTTTTCTTTCAGAAATCCCATTTTCAGATATAACGCTGACATTTTCGCCGTCTGTCTTGCCCTGTCGGCAGCGGGAGTTTTCCATGGGGGTATTTATGCCCTGTGGCAGATTCTTCTCTGCTCGGGTGCGGCAGTTCTCTGTGAAGCTGTCAGCTTTAAGGCTGTGCTTAAAAAGAATACTGTCGGAGACCTGAGTGCTCTTACCACGGGTATGATAATCGCTCTTCTGCTCCCCGTATCCGCACCCTTTTATGTGGGCATCAGTGCCTCAGCCTTCGCAATTCTCGTGGCAAAGCTCCCCTTCGGTGATGTCAGGAACACTCCCTTCCTTCCTTCTGCGGCAGGCTTCTGCTTTGCAGCGATGATGTTCACCGATGCGGTCTTCACCTATCCCGCCACAGGCAGTGAATTTGCCTTTTTCGGCAGTGAGGAATTCGTAAAGGGTGAAACCGTCTTCGATATGCTCTCTAAAGGAACCAGCCTTTCACTGAATGTTTTCGGCAGAGTTTCCCTTCTCGCGGGCAGTTATCCCGGTGCTATCGGTACTACGAGTATGCTCGTTCTTCTCGGCGGCTTCGGATATATGGCCGTAAAACATCCTAAAAGGCTCTTCGCCTCGGCAGGCTACATCCTTTCTGCCGCTGTCTTTGCCTTCCTCTTTCCGAGAGTAAATTCAGGCAGACTCTCCTCCGTAATCATCGAGCTGTGCGCAGGCGGTCTTATCTTCACCGCTCTGCTTCTCATAACCGACCCTGTTTGTTCGCCGAGAAAGCCTGATAGAGCTTTCTTCTACGGCCTTATGGGCGGTGCGGTGTGTATGCTTCTCAGATACTTTTCGAAAACACCCGATGCCGCCTGCTTCAGTATTCTCATCACAAATGCACTCTGGCCGGCACTGACAGGTGAAACCATCCTTTCTAAAAAAACAGCTGAAAAATACAGAAAGCCTCTTAAAAAGAAAAAAGAGGCCCTTAAAAGAAAGGCGGGTGCAGAATGAAAAATAAAAAATCATCACCTGTGCTGAGCCTTTCCACTGCTCTTTTCAAAGGAAGCTTCGTCCATAATCCTGTACTGACACAGATAATCGGTATCTGTCCCATAGTAGGCGCCGCCACCACTACGGTAAACGGCTTATGTCTCGCTCTGGGAATTACTGCTGTGCTTATACTGACGGAGACTGTTACGAGCCTTCTTCTTAAAAAGCTTCCCCGATGGCTCCGTATGGCAGTTTACACCTTCATCTCTCTTTCGGCAGTGCTTTTATGCGACCGATACATCTTTTCTCTGACTCCCGACAGCGGTGCGGGACTCGGTATTTACTTCTACCTTCTTAGTGTTAATGCTCTGGCAGTTATCCGCTGCGAAAAGTTCGCCTGTAAAACCACTGCACTTAATGCTCTGACCGACGGTCTGGCAGCAGGTACAGGCTACGGCACCGTCGCCCTCATAGTCGGTGCATTAAGAGAACTGCTGACCTACGGAACGCTCTTTTCCTCCGCAGATGCTTTGCCACGTTTACCCCAGGCAGCTATGCCCTTCGTAGCACTGGTAATTTTAGGCTTTTTAGCCGCAGGTCATAAATGGCTTCTCATCAGATTTTACCCCGAAGAGGTGCGTGACACCTTCTCAATGAATGCAGTATTCGAAAAGCCCGTAAAAAAGGACCCCGGTCTTTTCTCCGATAAAAGAAAAACAAATCCGAAGGTTATCCGTGACTATGACGAAAAAATCCGTCCGAGACACGATACTTCGGATTCAGGGAAAGGCGGTGCGCAATAATGACACAGTTTACTTCCATGCTAACTGCCGCTCTTTACGCTATGCTGGTGCAGAACATCATTTTCTCTGCCGGCTACGGTATGAGTGAAAGCATACGAATGGCAAAGCGCCCCAAACACTTTTTTATGTACGGAGGCACTGTAACCTTCTTTTCCCTGGCGCTTTCCCTCATATGCTTCTTTCTTAACAGTATACCCTTTATCTTCTCCCTCGGAATCAAATACCGTATAGCACTGTACACCGTGGTGCTTCTTGCACTCTATCTCGTGACGGCTCTTTTCTGTCTTACGGTACTGAAGGCGGACAAAAAATTTATGAATTCACTGGGTATGTGCGCACTGAACACACTGATAATCGCTCTGCCCGTAGTCGATTTCAAGGCGGGATATACTCTCTCTGAAACGGTGGGTATGGGTATCGGTGCAGGACTGGCATTCACTCTGTCTATGCTTTTAATCAATACAGGTATGAAGCATATCAGAAACAACCGCTACATTCCCGAAGTATTCAAAGGTACTCCCTCACTTTTCATTTACATTTCGCTTATTGCTCTGGCTATGAGCTGTATTTCAGGACAATCACTTTTTGTATAAGGATAAACATATTATGTCGAACAAAAAAACAGACAAGAAAAAATCTCCCTACCCCGAAAACGGCAAGGTAAGAATCAGACACAGCTACTACACCTTTGCCCGTGAATTTCCCTCGAGGATTTTACCCCTTGGAGGTAAGAGAAGAAAGTACAGAAAAAACCGCATCGTGAAAAATATTCTTCTGTGCTTCCTTTTCGTTTCTCTTATGCTCCTGTCTTACTTCACGGTAAACCTTTTCACGGACATTTCATACACGGAGGCAGAAAAGCTGGCATCTTCCGAAGAAGCTGAATCTTCCGTAAATGAAGGCGACACCTCCGAGCCGGCTCTCCCCTTCGGCGGTGACAGTGTAAAGGCTCTGTATATGCCCGCAGAAAAATTAGGTGACAGGGAATACATCAGCTCTTTCATCAAACAGATCAGACGAAAAAACTGTAACAGTGCCGTAATCGACTTCAAAAACAGTGATGGCAGGCTTTCCTACACCTCGCTTAACGAAAACGCCATTATGGCAAGAACTGCTCTTTTTGACAATGACACCGTAAGACAGGCTCTCGACCTTTTCGAAAGAGAAGACATAAGAGTCATCGCACGGATTTACTGCTTCAGGGATAATGCTGTCTCCACAGCCAATCCCGATTTAGCCGTAAAATATATGAACACAGACGTAAACTGGATAGATGCCAAGGCTGAAAACGGAGGACAGAGCCGTCTGAACCCCCTTTCGAAGGATGCGAGAAAATATGTACTGAACGTCATTGAAGAGGTACTGCAGTTTAAAATCGACGGTATACTTCTTGAGGAGGTTTCCTACCCCTCAGGCGAATATGTTTCCAGCGCATCCTACCCGGGTGAAAAGAAGGGACAAGGAAGAAACAAAGCTCTCCTCTCCTTCCTCGGACAGGCAAAAAAGCTCGTCGGTGATGACCGTATCCTTCTTCTCGGACACAGTGCAAATGATGTTCTCGAAACAAACAGTGAGCTTTACTTCGGCTCTATGCTTAAATCAGATACCGACGGCTTCTCGGTAAACACAGCCGAAAGACCCGAAAACATCACCGTCGACAAAAAAACAGACTACGCTTCCCTTTTCTCCCTTTTCTCTTCACTTAAAAATAACTCAGGTGAAAAGAGAACAGTTTACACAGTGGACAAAAACGAATATTCAGCCTCACTGCTGAGAAAAATGCAGAAAGCAGGCTACTCAGATTTCATCATTTACAGCCCCGAGGGCATATACTGAAAGGAATAAAATTATGACTAAAACCGCTTTTATCGCTATAGTAGGCAGACCGAATGTAGGTAAATCCTCCATCCTTAACCGTATGCTCGGCCAGAAAATCGCCATCGTTTCCGACAAGCCCCAGACCACCCGTACACGAATTATGGGTGTTCTTACGGTGGATGAGACACAGCTGGTTTTCACGGACACTCCCGGCTTTCACCGACCTAAAACCAAGCTCGGTGAAAAGATGATTAAGGCCGTCGGTGACAGTATTTCAGGTGTGGATGCCTGCCTTTTCGTAGTAGAATGTACCGAAGACATCAAGGACAGCGAAAAGGAGCTTTTAGAAAAGTTCCGTCAGCAGAAAATGCCTGTCGTCCTCGCTATCAATAAAATAGACACCATCGAAAACAAAGAAGAGATAATGCCTAAAATTATGCAGATGGCAGCAGAATATAACTTCGAGGCCATCGTGCCCGTTTCAGCGGTAAAAAATGACGGTATAGCCGAGCTTCAGAAGGAGCTTGAGGCTTTAGCCTTCCCTTCAGAGCATTTCTTTCCCGAGGACACTCTCACCGACCAGCCCGAAAGAGTTCTCGCATCTGAAATCATCAGAGAAAAGATGCTCCGTCTTTTGGACAAGGAAATACCCCACGGTGTAGCCGTTTCCATCGAAAAGATGCGTGAACGCTCCGACACAGATCTTATGGATATCGAAGCGACCATTTACTGCGAAAGAGAGAGCCACAAGGGCATCATCATCGGTAAAAAGGGAGCTTCACTCAAGCGTATCTCCACCTATGCACGACAGGACATGGAAAAGTTCTTCGGTATCCGTGTAAACCTTCAGTGCTGGGTAAAGGTAAAAGAGGACTGGAGAAACAGAGAGGGACTTATTCATAATTTCGGGTTAGATTAATTCGGAATTCGGAATTCGGAATGCGAAATTGCGCGAAAGCTTCAAGTACACGGCAAGTGCTGTTCCGCAAAAGAAAAAGGATAAAACAATATGAAAGAAAACAACATCATTTTAGATAAGAGTAAAAAATTTGGCCTAAGAATAATAAATCTGTACAAATATTTAACGACAATTGCATTGAACTGATAAAAATCCTTGTTTCAATCACAAGAAATCAAAACCAACCGTATTGATTAGCAGAAAACTTATTAATTCGGAATGCGAAATTGCGCGAAAGCTTCAAGTACACAGCAAGTGCTGTTCCGCAAAAGAAAAAGGATAAAACAATATGAAAGAAAACAACGTCATTTTAGATAAGAGTAAAAAATTTGCCCTAAGAATAATAAATCTGTACAAATATTTAACGACAGAAAAAAAGGAGTATGTCCTCTCAAAACAGATTCTCCGTAGCGGCACAAGCATCGGTGCTAATGCGAGAGAAGCTGTCAGAGGACAAAGCTCTGCCGATTTTTATGCCAAATTCAACATTTCTCTTAAAGAAGCCGAAGAAACAATATATTGGCTCGAGCTTTTACACGAAAGTGATTACATTGAAACCAAACACTTTGAAAGCATTAACGACGATTGCATTGAACTGATAAAAATCCTTGTTTCAATCACAAGGAATCAAAACCAACCGTATTGATTAGCAGAAAACTTATTATTTCGGAATGCTGAATCGCAGTAAAGATTTATGTATACGGTATGTTCTGCCCGAATAATAAACCCCAAAAGAATTAAAAACAACCGGAGCAAAGTTGCGGGAGATTTTTCCCGTTTTATGTCTGTTCATCGCGATTCCGAATTCCGCATTATTTTACCTTTTCTGCAAATGATATGTGTATCATTTACAGTGAGGTGTTATCGATGAACAAGCAAGATTTATGGAATATTTTTATGAAAACAGGCAAGGTTTCCGACTATCTGCGCTACAAAAGTGCTGCAGACAAGCATCCTGACTTTCCCGATACGATGGATATGGAAGCTGCCGAGGAATTTTATCTTCAGAACCCCCACGCCGAGGAGTTTGACTATGACGATTTTGACGGATGGTATAATAATTAACGAAAAGCCTCTTAAGGACAAAGATAAAATCATTACCGTTCTCACCCGTGAGAGGGGTGTAATCAGCATCTTCGCTAACGGTGCCAAGGTAGGAAAGCACAGCAGTGCCACAGGCCTTCTCGCCTACTCCGACCTTTCCGTGGCAAGCACCAGAGGTGACTCCTATGTGCTTAAGGATGCAGTACCTAAGCAGGTCTTTTTCCGTCTTCGTGAGGACCTTACGGTTCTTTCCTTAGCTCAGTATTTCGCTGAGCTTACATATGAGCTTTGCCCCCGTGAGGACAAGGCTGACAGAGAGCTTTCTCTTATCCTTAATGCTCTGCATCTTCTCTGCGACGGCAAAAAGGACATTTCTCTCATTAAAAGCGTTACTGAGCTTCGTCTGCTCACTCTCGCAGGCTATATGCCCGCAGTGGAATGCTGCTGTGAATGCGGATGCGACCTTAAGGATGAAACACTGTTTTTCGACTATACTACGGGAGAGTTTTTCTGTGAAAAGTGTAAAGGAAGCCGAAAGCTTCTCCCTTGCTCAGTCGGTGTGCTGACAGCTATGCGATATATCTGTCTCGCCCCGGCAAATAAAATTTTCAGCTTTTCACTTTCCCCCGACGGACTTTCTGCTCTGTCTGAAATTTCGGAAAGATACCTGAAAAGCATAACAAGAAAGAAATTCAAAACACTGGACTTTTATAAAAAAATGATGTGAGGTTAAAACAATGAATAAACATCATATTTCACTGGAACTTAATAAGGTTCTTGCTCTTCTGACAGAATATACAACCTGTGAGGATGCAAGATATATGGCAGAGCATCTGGAGCCTGAGAGTAATTTAGCCTTAGCGAATGCTCTTTTAGGACAGACAGAGGATGCCCACGCCCTTATGGCAAAATTCGGTGCGCCCTCCTTCGGCTCTCTTAAAAATGTAAATAACGCTCTCAGCCGTGCCAATGCGGGGAGTGTTCTTAATATGCGTGAGCTTCTCGACATCGCTGAGGTGCTTCGTGTTATCCGTTCTTTAAATGACTGGAGAAGTAAAAATGCAGGTATAACCACCCGCATCGACACTCTCTTTTACTCTATGTCCCCGAATAAATTTCTCGAGGACAGAATCACTAATGCCATCATCAGTGAAGAGGAAATGAGCGATAACGCTTCCCCTGCCCTCTACGAAATCAGAAGAAAAATCCGTGCTGCCTCCTCGAAGGTACGTGACCAGCTGGACAAGCTCACCAAATCTCAGCACTACCAGAAATTCTTACGTGATTCCATCGTTACCATGAGAAACGGCAGATATGTAGTGCCTGTTAAAATCGAGCACAGAAGCGAAATCAGCGGTCTTGTCCACGACACGTCATCCAGCGGTGCCACGGTCTTCGTAGAGCCCGCCACAGTGGTAGAAGCAAACAACGAAATAAAGGTTCTCCAGGGCAAGGAAAGAGAAGAAATAGAACGTATCCTCTACGAGCTTTCCGCAGAAGCAGGAGGCTTTTACGAGGGCATCAAGGCAAGCTATGAGTGTGCTGTAGAGCTTAATCTTATATTCGCCAAAGCCAAGCTCGCCTATGCTATGAAGGCAACCGTACCCATTCTCAATGACGAGGGTATCATTAATCTTAAGCAGGCAAGACATCCCCTCATCGACCCGAAAAAGGTCGTTCCTACGGACATTATGCTCGGTGAAAGCTTCGACACACTTATCATTACAGGTCCTAATACAGGCGGTAAAACCGTTTCCATTAAAACCGTAGGTCTTATGTCTCTGATGGCTATGTGCGGACTGATGCTTCCCGTAAAGGATCAGAGCCGTGTGAGTGTGTTTGATCACATTTTAGCCGACATCGGTGACGAGCAGAGCATCGAGCAGTCTCTCTCCACCTTCTCGTCACACATGGTAAACATCATAAATATCATCGATGTAGCCGATGACCGCTCTCTGGTCCTCATCGACGAATTAGGCGCAGGCACCGACCCCATCGAGGGTGCAGCTCTCGCCATCTCTATTCTCGAAAAATTACATCATAAGGGCGCAAGAATAGCCGCCACCACCCACTATGCCGAGCTTAAAGCCTATGCTCTGCAGACACCCGGCATCGAAAACGGCTCCTGTGAGTTTGATGTATCTTCACTTAAGCCTACCTACCGTCTCTTAATCGGTACTCCGGGCCGTTCGAATGCTTTCGCTATCTCCCTTCGCTTAGGTATGGACGAAAGCATCATCGACAGAGCGAAGGAGCTCGTTTCCAAGGAAAGCACTCAGTTCGAAACAGTTATCGAATCTCTCGAAAAATCCCGTCAGCAGTTTGAGGAACAGACTAAGGAAGCCGAAACACTCAAGGCTCAGGCTGAAATCGAAAAGGCACAGGCTCAGAAATATAAGGACAGCATCGAAGAAATGCGTCAGAAGGAGCTGGAAAAGGCTCAGAGTCAGGCTCTCAAGATAGTCGAGCAGGCCAAGCGCAGTGCCTATGCACTTACTGCTGAGCTGGAAAAGCTGAAAAAAGAAAGCGATAAAAATGCCGACAAGGCTGAAATGCTCCGCAGAGCAAAACAGCTGATGAAAAAAGGCCTTGCCGACTTCGACGATATTACCAATCCCGTAGTAGCTGCCGTAATCGAGGACGAAAACTATGTTCTTCCCCGTCCTCTTAAGCTCGGCGACGAAGTATTCCTCGTGGATATGGGTAAAACTGCCACGGTAACCGCACTCGAGGACAGAAAAGGAAACATAGAAGTTCTGGCAGGTATTATGAAGATGCGTACTCCCCTTTCGAACATCCGTCTGGCAGAAAAATCTAAAGCCAAGACAAATAAAAACCGCAGTGTACCGAATAAAAGAGAACACGTCTTCTCTCCCGGAAGTGAGGCACAGACACGGTGTGACCTGAGAGGTATGAACATCGAAGAGGGTGTCCTCGAGCTTGACCGCTACATCGATCAGGCACTCCGTCTGGGCTTAGGTGAGCTTACCGTCATTCACGGCAAGGGTACAGGCGCTCTTCGTAAGGGTATACAGGAATATCTCCGAAAGAGTAAATATGTAAAATCCTTCAGACTCGGTGTTTACGGTGAAGGTGAGACAGGCGTAACGATAGTCACCTTGAAATAATGCGGATTTCGCAATCGTGCTGAACAATTCATAAAGATTCAAGCGGCAGCCCACCGCTTTTACGGATGCAATTAACGTAGGAGTGAATACTCTTGCCCGCTGTAAAAACCGCATTATACATAAATACCGATCCGACAAAACGCAAAAACTAATTATACCCTTCACCATAAGGAGGTCTCCGATGAAAAAAATACTCTCATTTCTGATGATTGTTGTTCTTACTCTGTCTTCCCTGACCGTGGTTTCCTTCGGTGCAGATAGCACTGAAAAAGACAGGATAAAGGAAATACAGCAGTATCTTAACACCGAATACTCCGCTTACATACGCTACATTCCCTGCGACGGATTTGTTTCACCGTATATGTGTAAAGCCTTTATTTATGCACTGCAGGCACTCGAGGGTATGTCCTCAGGTACAGTAAACGGAAAATTCGGCTCCACCACCAAAAAATGCTGTCCCACTATTCCCTACGACGGAAAGAATCTTTCCTGTTCCGGGAAAAGCTACACAAAGAAAAAGATAAAAAAATTCACTCTTCTGCTCGAATACGCTCTTTATATAAACGGCTTTGAAGCAGGAAAATATGACGGAATTTTCGACAGTGACACCGAACAGGCTCTCTATGACTATCAGACTCTTATGGGACTCAGGACTACCTCAAAGGCGGATCTTTCCACATGGATGAGCCTTCTCACTTCTCACGGTAACACATCACGAAAAGCCAAGGCAGCCGATACTGCCACCATCTTAACCGAAACCAAGGCAAAGCTTCTCTATGAAAACGGCTACAGATACATCGGCAGATACCTCACCAATGCTCCCTCCGGCTATAACAAGGCCATTACGAAGGAGGAGGCGGAAATTATTTTTTCTGCAGGACTTAACTTCTTTCCCATTTATCAGACTACAGGACGCAGTTATTCTTACTTCACTGCTGCAAGAGGCACAGACGATGCCTCCAAAGCCGTAAAAGCAGCTAAAAAATTAGGTCTGCCCGGAGACACCGTAATTTATTTCGCTGTGGATTACGATGTCACCCCTTCACAGATGAAAGGGAACATCCTCTCTTATTTCAAAAAAATAAAAGAAACAATGAAAAAAACACCCTATAAAGTCGGCATCTACGGCTCAAAAGGTGTTTGTCTCACCGTGTCGGAAAAAGGCTATGCAGATTACAGCTTCGTAAGTGGTCTGTCCACGGGATTTTACGGAAACTGCGGCTACAAAATGCCCGACAACTGGACCTTCAATCAGTACAGCGAAACGGTGCTGAAGGGCTCCGGAACCTACTTTGCTATAGACAAGAACGACTTTTCCGGTCTCGACGAGGGTGTTTCCTATCTTAACGTAAAGCACAGTCACTCCTATGAGGCTACGGTCACCAAAAAAGCCACCTGCTCTAAAAAAGGTAAAAAGGTTTACACCTGCTCCTGCGGTGACAGCTACACCTCTTCCATAGCTAAAAAGAAGCATACTCCCGTTATTGACGAGGCAGTGTCTCCCACCTACAAAAAAACAGGACTCACTGAAGGCAGCCACTGTAAGGTATGCGGTACAGTTATCAAAGCACAGGAAACCGTAAAACGTAAGACTCTGAGCAAAGTAAAAAACCTCAGGGCAAGTAAAACCTCTACTTCCTACATAAAGCTCACATGGAAAAAGGTCAAAGGCGCCAAGGGCTACAAGGTCAGCTACTCCACCGACGGCAAGAAATGGACCACCGTAAAAACCGACGAAGCTGCCTTAACCGTTAAGAATCTGAAATCAGGCAAAAACTACCGCTTTAAGGTCCGTGCTTTCACAGGCAGCAATAAGGGATCTTATTCTTCCGTGCTTAAAACTGCTACCAAGGTAGGTACCGTAAAGCTCAAAAGCGTCAAATCCGCTAAAAGAGGAACTCTTACTGCTACCTGGACTAAGCTCAGCGGAGCAGACGGCTACCGGCTTTATCTGTCCACAAGCGAGGATTTCACCTCAGAAACAACCAAAAAGGTTACGGTGAAAAACGGAAAGACAGTAAAAGCCACTGTAAAGTCACTGAAAAAGAACAAAAGGTATTATGTAAAATTAAGAGGGTACAAGACCGTGAACGATAAAAAGGTCTATGGTGCTTTCAGCAGTGTACAAAGTGTTAAAGTGAAGAAATAGTAAAAAAACAGAAAGTTTTCCACACAGAAAAGTTTTCAACAAAATCTTTCCGGTTCCTTTTTGTTTATTATTATAATTTTCTTTTTCTTTATGTTTTCATTCTGTTTTTCTTTACCTGCAGCTGTAACAATTCTTACAAATGGATGCAAAAGCATAAAAAATCAAGGAGCGAATGTGAGTTTTCCACATCGCTCCTTTTGATTTTATTCAGTTTTCCACACAGTGATTTTTAAGCTTCTCCCATTTCTTTTTAGCTGCCTCTGATCTTTTAAAGCATATTTCCTCATAATGAGCACTGTTTCTGTCAAGAAAGCGTCTTATCTGCAGAAAGCAGTTTTCGAGCATTCTGTCTCCGAAATCGGGAAGAACACCGTTCATATCATATTCGTAAACAGCCCTGATAAGCTTTCCTATCTCTTCATCGGTCAGAAGTGCGAACATATCATAAAAATCATAATGCAAAAGTATAGCTTTTCTCATTAGTTTTTCCTCCTTAAAAAATTAAAAACTGACAGTTCAAACCCTCTTGCGGAAAGGATTTTTTCTGTCATAATTTAAGTTTAGAGAAAAAAATCACACTTGTCAAGACTTTTTTCAAAGTAAAATTTATTTTGCAGAAAAAGGGGTGACTTTTGCGTAAAGTGCGCAAAAAAGGGCATTTTCCGGCGTATATATATGGAGATGTTTTAATTTTGACGTGTTTTAATGAAAAAAATGCCACAGAGACCGTTAAATCTCCGTGGCATATGTTATTCATTTCGACAGACAACCCAATAGCCACCTCTACGGTCTTACCGTAAAAGGTGCGGACTATCAGTACTTTCTATACGGAATTTTTCCCGCGATTGCGCATTCCGAATTCCGCATTATTACTTAAGCATACCGTGGTATCTGCCCATCCAGTAAGGAAGGGTGTAAGTAGTAGAGCCTTCCATTTCATAAGGATTATGGTTGTTATCCATTTCATAGGTTGAGCCGTTGTATTTGTGCATTGATCTTTCGTCAGCAGGAGCAACTGCCCATTCGAGCTTACCGAGAGCGAGTACCATACCGATAAGCTTGAGTATGTTATTATCAGAGTTCCAGAACATAGGAACCTTCTTGGTAAGGTCGAAGGAAAGCTCACTTGTTCCGTCGATACCTACATCGTCAAGGTCAAGCTCTGCGATATCGTCTCTCATTGAGTTTGAAGCGAGATAACGTCTGGTGTCGATAGGATGACGGGAAAGAACCCATGATGCAGTCTCTACGAGGCTGTTACCGTAAACGTCAGTCATTTCGCTTTCGGGATATGCGAGCTGATAAATGTAGTACCAGAGAGCATTTTCACTGTGACTCATAGAATACCACCAGTCACTCAGACCCTCTCTGTAATAGCCGAGAAGCTCTTCATCATCTTCCATCTGGAAAAGAAGGTAATAACCAAGCATAGCCATTTCTTCGTCAGAGTAGTTAAGGATGATTCTTACGAGTGTTTTGAACATTTCAGTACCTACGAGAGGACGGAGAATGAAGCCGAGAGCCGGAGAAACACTGTTAGCGAATTCGAGAACGCACATTTCGTATCTCTCTTTTTCCTGTGTCATAACCTTAGCATACTGATACTGCTCATCGAGAGCTGCCATTCTGTATTCATCTTCCCACTTCTGCTCACCTGTAAGGTAATGAGCGAGCTTGAATACGTTAAGACAAACAAGAGTCTGAAGAGGTGCGCCGCCTAAAACCTGACCGTTATGAAGGTAGGTTCTGGAGAATTTACCCCATGTGGTAGGCTGACCTGAACCGTCTACGAGACAGTAGCTGTTATCTACGAGATGCTGTGCGAACTTGTCTACGGCATTTACGATAAGAGCCTTAAGCTCGGGATCCTCATCACCTAAAATATCATAAGCTAACTTGTAAAGGAAGAGATGACCGATAACCTCGTCAGCACTTGTGTCGCCCTTGTAGAAGATATCCTCTACATCATAGCCTGCACCGATAAGGTCATTCCATAATCTTTCGGGAATTTCCTTGGTAGCGTCTACCTTGAGGCCACGGTAGTTTTCATAATGGAGAAGGTAATCGGAGCCGTCAGAGTTTTTCTTGGTAGAAATACCTGTAGCTGTACCGTCACCGTTATGTGACCAGTAGGCATAACCGTCATAGTCGAATTTCTCATCCTTGAAGGAGTAGGTTCTTGCCCAGAAGCCCTCGAGTAAACGGGTTCTCTTGGCATAATTAACATCCTCTGCGGCAGTAGTGGTATCTACCCAGGATGCACTGTCTTCCACGGCAAGATTGCCTTCATCATCCTGTATGTATGAAGGAATGCCGTAAAGCATATACTGAGCATTCATTTTATCGAACATGGTAGCAGGGCTTTCGAAGGGTACATTCTGTCCGTAGTTACCGCCCACGATAAGAGCACCGGGAGTGTAATACTTACCCTTGTCATAATCTGTAACTCCACCGTTTCTCTGAGCTCTTACGAAGCTCTCGGTAGTGCCGTCACGCATAGAAATGTAGGTAAGAAGCACCACTGCCTCTGTGGCAAGAGTAGCTGTCTTTCGTGCGGCTTCGATTTCTTCGGCGGTAGCTGTCGGATCGTCACGGAGAACTGCATATCTCATAAGCTCACCGGCACCGTACATAGATGTCCACAGACCGTCATTATCGCTTTCGTTGGGAACCCATTCACCGTTTATAAGGAAGGCTTCGGAAACCATACCTCTTCTGGAAACATATTTCTGTGTGTTTTCACTCATCATAGCGGCCTTATCTGTGCCGTCGATTTCGAGCATTTCGATGTGAGTATAGCCTTCTGCCATCGCTGTCCAGATACCGTTTTTACCGTCAGCGAAGATAGCTAAAACCTTGCCTTCGGTGGTATCGGCTGAGTAGAAATATCTGTCACCCATAAAGCGCTGAAGCTTATCTCTTTCATTTTTAGCATTTTCATCGGTACGAAGTACACCGTATGCAGTTATGGTCCATACTGCTCCGTCAGCTGTGGTAGCTGTCTGTGCCTGAGCATAACCGTCTTTATCGGATACCTCAGAAGGAACATCCTTACTGCCGATTTCGTATCTGGTGACTATCTTCTGTAAGGCTTCGTTTTCTGCTACAGCTTCACCCTGATAGTCAATCTTGGTTTTCTTTACATCGCTTTTTGTAGCTTCGGAAACGACCTTAAGAGTTACCGCAGACTCGTAGCCGTCAGCATTTACGGCTTTAATAACTGCTTCGCCCTCTTTAAGAGCCGTAACTCTGCCGAATTCATCCACAGATGCCACGCTCTCCGGCTCAGCTGTCCACTGTACGTAGTTACTTGTGTTCTGTGCGGCACAGTCCACGCTTCTGCTGTCGCCCACTTCCATTTCCCAGTTTTCGGGAACGATAAGGCGGATTGCAGCTTTCTTTTCAAAGAGACCTGCTGATGCGGGAACGCAGGTTCCGAAGGCAAGAACTGCCACAAGAACAAGAGCAATAATTTTCTTCATAAAAACATCTCCTTTTAATTTATAAGGTTTAATCCTTTACTGTACTATAATAGCACTTTAAAATATCATCAGTCAAGTTTTTGCAGGTCTTTTGTAGAAAATATTAATAAAATTTTATAGAAAATATGTCTTTTTTTGTTTGTATCGTCGGTAAGACAAAAGTGGTTAACAATAATGTGTATTTTTTGCATTCGTTTCAGTGAAATATTCAGTTATGATAGCTTCGCAGAGTTACTTTTTGTAATTTAACCCGTAGGGGCGGATATTATCCGCCCGCTTCTGCGGTGCAGTTTATGATTTTCGTTTCAATGAAATCGTTAGTCGGCATAGCTTCGCAGAGTTACTTTTGTCCTTGCCAAAAGTAACCAAAAGCGCTTTTTCAGCGGAACCAATCCGAACACGATAACGGAATAAGTGATTACTTTCTTTTACAGCTCACCCTTAGTCTGCCACTCATAAAGAAACAGCCTTTTAAGTCTACCGTTATCTATAGTTCTACGCACAGCCTTACCGAGAGAGTGAGCTTACAGAGTGCTTTTACTGAAAGTATAACAATGAACTCGCTGCCGTCGCATCCTCAACGCACAGATATTTTGTCTACCCTGTGGTAACTTCCGTCACCACACGCTTCGTCTCCTTAAGTACTGTCAGTCCGACAGTCGCTTCCCGCTCTGTCATCTTTTCAGATAAGTTCTACGGTCAGTGATCCTTTTAAGCCTATAACAACATAAAAGTAATAGGGGTTAACGAAAACCTTTCTGTACTTCCGAAGCCTTATCGGTTGTCTGCACACCTGCCACGGTGTGCCCCCTGCAGAGCGTTTTGTAAGGAGGTACTGAAAGGTGAAAAAGCAGAAACACTGCTAATGCTGGCAAGTTACACAAACATAAACTTTACTGTAGAACGGCAGTTTTCTGTCTGCGACCCTGCCACGGGTCGCACCCCAAGGGAAAGTAATTGTTTTAGAACTGTAACAGAAAAGAACACTCTTACTGTTTCCATACACTTAGCTAAATAGCACACTCTTTTCCCGCTAAAAAAAGAGGGGCTTTGCTTACTTTGCCGCCTCCGGAGCAAAGTAAGAGCCTCCGCGGCTCGAGCGGATGACGACTGAATGCTTTATTGAAACGAAAAAACCTCTCAGTCACTGCGTGACAGCTCTCCTGAAAGGAGAGCCTTCGTCTACCTCCTCTGAAAGAGATGCGCTTCGGTGACGATGCAGCTCGAGCGGATGTCGACTGGATGTTTTATTGAAACGAAGAAACCTCTCAGTCACTGCGTGACAGCTCTCCTTTCAGGAGAGCCTTAGCCTACCTCCTTTGAAAGTGGTACACTCTGTGAAGCTATACCGACTGAATGTTTCCTTTTGACCGATAAATACAGATTTATGCTGACAGACGGTGTACGATAACTTCACACTCTGCAATTTCACCTGAAAAGGCATCCGTAAATCTCTTACAGATGCCTTTTAAATTATTTGGTTTTAACTGTCTTCTTCACTGACCAGGGTGAATAAATCTTCTTTCCGTCGACTGTCTTATAAGCACGGATTCGGACATAGTACTTTTTCTTTGCCTTAAGCTTTTTAACAGAAACGCTTGATGTGTCAGCCTTCTTAACCCATTTTGTCTTGGCACCCGAGAAGGATGACTTAAGAGCATACTGCACCTGGTAGCCTGTAACAGCACCCGACACAGGCTTCCACTTAAGCTTGAAGCCTTTCTTTATGGCAGAAACACTGCTTACTGTAACCTTCTGTGGCTTAACGGTAAAGAACAGCTCTTCCTTGCTTCCTAGACTACCCTTAAATGAAACAGTTACCTTATATTTACCTACATTTTTTCTGCCCTTCTGATAGGAAACAGTGTAGTCTGTTCCTTTAGTGAGAACCGAACCGTCAGAAAGAGTAATCTTCACCGAAGGCTTACGTGCCTTTCCGTTATATGTGTATTCCTTTGCGGAAAGCTCTGTTTTATAAACGAGGACACGGGTAGTAAGTCCGTAGGCCTTTTCATCCCACAGAAAATAATCCTTACTGTTATTGTCCTTATAGTAAATCACGAATTTTTTGTAGAGATTTTTCAGCTTCTTACTGCCCTTTTTACTGATAAGAGTATAAGCATCCTTTCCCCAGTTGCCGGGATTTTTGTACAGCAGCTTAGCAAGCTCAGGCATAAAGCTGTCATAGGTACTCATATCAAGAAGAGTCATCGACTGTTTGATTTTACCCTTTTTAAGGTTCTTTTTACTGTACTTCCAGCGCTGTGTCTCCAGGTCAACCAGACTTTTTGCTGCCTGCTCCACAGTAGAACCCACATTGAACACATTTCCGTAATTATAATCTCCGTCTACCTTTTTATAAATCTCATAATCCCAGTTATCCATAGAATAACCGCCGAAGTCAAACTGTGAAAGAAGAAGATAATCTGTATAGTTATGATAAACCTGAAGATAATCGGTATTACCCGACCGACAGTTGGTTCCGAAGTCGATAAGAGCGAACCTCTGGCCGAAAATCCTGACACCCTTTTCGAGCATAACCTTAGTATCCTCCACATTCATGCAGCCGCTGTAGCCGATGTTACCGTGACCGGAATATTTGAGGACTATGTTATCAGAGGGTGTTTTCTTATTGACTATGCGGAAAAATTCAATAAAGGCATCACGGAGAATCTTACTGCTTTTACTCATGTTCTCTGTATCCTTACACAGAACACTCTTCAGGCAGAAGGACTCTCTCCACTGATAGTATTCCTCTGTAGAATACTCACCGTTGAACCCGTCTTTCTCATTATCCTCTAGGTCGTTCGGAAATTTGTATAAATTAATTCTGTCCTCCCAGATAATTACATCATAAAGGATATATCCGTTCTTATCCTTCATAGGAACAGCCTGGAAAACACCGCCCCAGCCTTCCTTGAATTTACCCGTAGCGAAGGTGCTTCGGATAACCACAGCAGGATTTTTTTCAGTAATCTTATGGGTATTCTTTTTAGCTGCAGAGCTTTCGAAGGAAAGTCCGCAGAACATAGTCACCACTAACAGGACTGACATCAAAAATGAAATTATTCTTTTCATAACTTTTTCTCCTTTCATAAAAGGAATACATCTTCTTCTGACATTTTTTCGAACTTCATTCTTTCCTTAGTCACAGGATGAATGAAGGATATATAACAGGACCACAGAGCGATGATTTTACTTTCTCTTTTACTTCCGTAGCGTCTGTCTCCGACGATAGGCATTTTACGTGAGGCAAACTGCACTCTTATCTGGTGGGTTCTGCCTGTGTGAAGCTTTACTCTTACGAGAGAAAGACCCTCCTTTTCGTTAAGAACTCTGTAGCTGAGACTCGCCTTTTTAACGCCACGTCTCTCCTTTTTCACCGTGAAGGATTTATTCTTACTTCTGTCGAAAAAGAGCAGATCCTCCATGTTACCTTCCTTCTCTTCGGGTATACCCTCCACCAGGGTTATGTATTCTTTTTCCATCGTGCGGTCCGTTACCTGGGCGGAAAGAGAAGCGGCAGCCCTCTGATTTTTAGCGAAAACCATAACTCCGCCCACCTCTTTATCGAGTCTGTGAACAGGATAAATCACACTTCCCGTCTCAGCCGAAAGAAGAGAAAGCATCGTCTTCTCACCGTCTTTTCCCTCCTGGGACAAGACACCTCTTTCCTTTATACACACGATTAAATCTTTGTCTTCGTAAAGTATTTCCATACCGTCACCTGCCAAAAAAGGAGCTGCAAAATCTGCAACTCCTTTTACTTTAATTATTTAGCGTAATCAACTGCTCTTGTCTCACGGATCATATTAACTCTGATCTGACCGGGATATTCAAGCTCCTGTTCGATCTTTTCTACGATGCTGTGAGCGAGAAGCACCATCTCTTCATCGCTGACTGCCTCGGGCTTAACGAGAATACGAACCTCACGGCCTGCCTGAATTGCAAAGGCACTGTCTACGCCGCTGAAGGATTTCGAAATCTTTTCGAGAGACTCGAGACGTTTGATGTAGTTCTGGAGATTTTCTCTTCTTGCGCCGGGTCTTGCTGCTGAGATAGCATCGGCAGCCTGAACGAGACAGGCGATGATGCTCTTGGGTTCAACGTCACCGTGATGAGCGTGGATAGCATTGATAACGGTTTCGTTTTCCTTATACTTTTTAGCAGCTTCCACACCGAGCTCGATGTGTGAGCCTTCCTGCTGATGGTCGATAGCCTTACCGATGTCGTGAAGAAGACCTGCACGGCGTGCAAGCTTGACATCAACACCGAGTTCTGCAGCCATAAGACCTGCGATGTAGGAAACCTCGAGAGAATGGTTAAGAACATTCTGACCGTAGCTTGTACGGTACTTAAGACGTCCTAAAAGCTTTACAAGCTCATTATGAACACCGTTCACGCCGGCGTCGATAACTGCTCTTTCACCTGCCTGCTTGATGGTCTGATCGACCTCACGCTTAGCCTTTTCGTGAATTTTCTCGATAAGGGCGGGGTGAATACGACCGTCGCTGATGAGTCTTTCGAGAGTAATTCTCGCTACCTCTCTGCGTACAGGGTCGAAGGATGAAAGGGTAATAGCTTCGGGTGTGTCGTCGATGATAAGGTCAACACCTGTGATGGTTTCAAGGGTACGGATATTTCTGCCTTCACGGCCGATAATTCTGCCCTTCATTTCATCATTGGGAAGAGCGACAACAGAAACGGTAGCTTCTGATGCGTGGTCAGCTGCACAGCGCTGAATAGCGGTAGTGATGATTTCGCGGGCAAGATTTTCGCTTTCCTCGCGTACCATCTGCTCGTATTCCATAACCTTGACAGCCTTTTCTCTTTTGAGAGATTCTTCGATTGTATTTATTAAATCAATCTTAGCCTGCTCTTTTGTATAGCCCGATATCTTTTCAAGCATTTCTAACTGACTTCTTTTGATGCTTTCTGCTTCGGAGAGTTGGTTTTCAGCCTGCTTAATTTTTTCGTCAAGCTGTTCTTCTTTTTTCTCTAAGTTTTCAGTTCTTTTATCGAGACTTTCTTCCTTCTGAATCATTCGTCTTTCCTGACGCTGAACCTCGTTTCTTCTTTCACGGAGTTCCTTGTCAGTTTCATTTCTGAATTTATGAATTTCATCCTTGGCTTCAAGAATAGCCTCTTTTTTCTTCGTTTCAGCCTCTGCAACTGCCTGGTTGACAATGCGGATAGCCTCTTCATTAGCGGAGCCGATAAGTCCTTCAGCAGTCTTTTTTCTGTGTGCCTGACCGGCAACAAAGCCGATTACACCAAAGACCACTGCACATACAGCGCCGATTACTATATATAACCAATCCAAAGTAGCAGCACCTCCTTCTTTTTAAAATCTGATTTCATCGTTTTTTTCATCAAAAGAATTACAGTAATGTTACTCGAACGACAGTTCTGCACTATCTTGTTTATTTTAAAACAATTTACACAATATGTCAAGTGGAATAGGCTTAATTTTGATTTATTTTTTATATAAAATGAATAATACTTCTCTTTTTAAACAAAAAGACAGCCACAGATTAACTGCAGCTGTCCGCACTGTTATTTTTTCAGTACTACACCTTTTTCGTTTAAAAAGTCAATGATTGCTGTTTTAATATATTCAATCAGCTTTTTGAGGAATTCGGTAATCATCTGAACCAGAGTCTCAGGCTGTTCCTCTGTAACGTCTGCTTTAAGAGGCTCGAGATGCTGAGGATCATCGTCACGCACCTTAAGATACTGAGGTCTGTTGGCATCATCGAAAACCGTAAGATCCTTTTCCGTGATTTCTCTTATGAACCTATTATAGTCCCATATCTTTTTACCGTGACCGAGACCCTTTATGAACCAGGTTCTGAAGGGGAATGCACAGGTAGAAGCATCTATATTCCATTCGGGACACATAAAGTTATAATCCGTGTATTTCTGCTGCACATAATCAGCCGGAAGCTTCTCACCGCAATTGACACAGGTAGCACCGAAGGATGAAACAGGAAGGGTGACCAGACCGTCATCCATTATATTCTCACCTGATGTAAGGGGAATTGCAGCCACACCGAATTTACACACGATAGCCATGTTGAGACCTTCATTGTTTTTCTCTGCATCAAGATAAAGCTCAGCGGCTCTGTTTGCTACATTATAGTGATAGTATTCCATCTTGGCTATAGTCTTTGCATAGGTGTGATCAGGGTCCTTATAATCTTCACCGTAAAGGAATTTCATAGCCGGGATGAAATATTCGTCGGGAATGCACACACACAGAGTAGGCATAGTAGCGAGCAGATCACGTGTAACATCAACCACACCTTCGTAAACTGCCTTTTTCAGTACAGGAACAGCAAGAGCCTTAAGGAAAATATCGAGAATTCCTGCCCTCTCAAGAATATAAAGAAAATCGGGAATAAGCTCATTCTCTGCCAGACGGTCAATAAGATCGCATAAACCCACAGCACTTACATCAAAATTACCGCTTAAAAGCTGTCCGAGAAACTCCATGCCGCCTACTGAGGGAGCACAGATAAGAATAGTGTCAATCTTATGGAGATTCTCAGGAAATTCGTTCATATAAGCTGTAACGATGTTGGCGCCGAAGCTGGAGCCGACAAGCTCGATTTTTTCAGAGCCTGTCTCAGCGAAGAGCTGATCAATAGCCACCTGAAGCTGATGTGCCGAAACTACGGGCGACTCTCTGCAATCATAGTAAAACTCATAAATACCGTCACTTTTCTTTCTCAGACCCGGTTTTTCATTGACTACACCCTCCATATTTTCACCGTCAGGAGTCAATGCGAGCATACCGAAGGTTTCCATACAGTAGTCATAAATAACTGAGCGAAGAATATTCGGCTCACCTTTTTTCACTGCAGCTAAAATATAATCTCCGATATTTTCGAGATTAGAGGTAAGTCTCTCCTCATCAAAGGGATAGAAGAGTGACTTCTTCTCCGGATCATTCTCATAATAAATCTTGACACTGCTGGCACCGAAGCCTTTTACAGTAAGCTCAGGATAATTTCCTTCACCGTACTTGCTTCCGGCAAAAGCCACAGGGATCACTGAAAGAGTAATAATACAAGCGAGAATAAGCGACAGAATTTTTTTAGTCATATTTTTCATTTATAAAACCCCTTTCATTATATTAACGGAAGTTCTTTCAAAAAACTTACATCATTCAGCTTTTAATTATATATGTTCTGTTTTATAAATATATACTCTGTATGATAGTTAAGTCTACTCTCAATTTATGCCAAAGTTGTCATCATTTTATTAAAAAATATTAATATTGTTAACAAAAAAATAACAGCCACGGATTAACCGTGGCTGTAAAGTCGATTATTTTCTGAAAAGAGAGATTACTTTTCCGTTTAAGAGCTTATCGAAAATCATTCTGGGAATTTCCATTATTTTCATTAAGAAGCTGACGATCTTCTCGAGGAAGGTTTCCTTCTTTTCTTCTACTACGAGGGGTTCAAGCATTTCGGGATCTTCTGCTGAAACGGTGAGATACTGAGGTCTGTTAGGATCTGTGAATACATCGAGATCCTTGTAGATGATTTCATCAACCAGTCTGAGGTAATCAGCATTTTTCTGTGTATGCTCGAGACCCTTGATGTACCATGTTCTGAAGGGGAATGCACCTGTGGATGCGTCGATGTTCCATTCAGGAGACATAAAGTTATACTCTGTGTACTTCTGCTGTACATAATCCTCGGGAAGTCTGCCGTTGTAGGTAGTACAGGTAGCACCGAAGGAGGAAACAGGAACAGTTACGAGACCGTCATCCATAATGTTTTCGCCTGTTCCGAAGGGGATAGCTGCGATACCGAACTTGGTGATAAGAGCCATATTGAAGCCTTCGTGGTTTTCTTCTGCCTTCTTATAAATTTCTGCTGCCTTATTAGCTACCTCGTAGTGGTAGAAATGCATGTCAGAGATAAGCTTAGCGTACTCCTGGTCAGGACTCAGATAATCTTCACCGTAAAGGAATTTCATAGCACCCTCGAAATATTCATCGGGAATACATACCCACATAGCGGGAAGTGTGCAGATGAAATCGCGTGCAACATCTACGATAGCATCGTAAAGTGCATCTCTGAGAACGGGAACAACAAGTATCTCGAGGAAGATTTCAAGTAAACCGGCCTTCTCTAAAATGTAGAAGAAATCAGGGATAAGACCTGAACCTGCCATACGGTCGATGAAGTCACAGAGACCGAGAGGATTGATAGTGAAGTTACCGCTGAAAAGCTCACCGAAGAAGTTCATACCGCCTACTGAGGGTACGCACTGAAGTACAGTGTCAACCTTGTCAAGCTCTTCTTCGTAGAGATACATATATGCTGTTACGACATTTGCACCGTAGCTTGAACCTACAAGCTCAACCTTTTCTTTACCTGTTTCTGCGAGAACCTGGTTTACAGCTTCATGAAGGAACTTAGCTGTGTGCATGGGAGACTGTCTGCAGTCATACCAGAATTCGTACTTTCCGTCACCTGCATATCTTACACCTACAGGCTCTGTGGTAACACCTTCCATCATTGAGCCGTCAGGATTAAGAGCAAGCATGCTGAAGCAGTCCATTACGTAGTTATAAACTACTGAATGTAAAATATCAGGATTGCCTTCCTTGATTCCCTTGAGAGCATATTCACCGATGTTACCGAGATTTTTAATGAATCTTTCGGTTTCAAAAGGCCAGAAAAGAGATTTCTGCTCGGGATCATCCTCATAGTACATCTTTACACATCCGGAGCCGAAGCCCATTACGAGAATCTGAGGATAATGGTCATAGCTGTCATCTTCTGCGCCGAGAGCTACACTGCAGCAGGAAAAAGCCATAACAAGTGCAAGCATAAGGCAAAGTGTCTTTTTAAATAATTTCATACTTAAACCTCCATAATATAATCAGATACTTACAATCCTGAAAAATATTATCATAAAAAAGCCTTAATATCAATTATTTTTTATTAATAAATTGTTAAATATATGATTTATTTTGAAACAAATTTCTGATTTATCAAAAAAACACCCACAACTATACGGCTCACCATAGGGCAGTATTTATGCGAGTGTTTTTATATTCTTGTTATATCAGAACTTTTTCACGGCAGCATATCCGCTCAGACGATATATCCGAAAAGTCTCTCCAGAATCATCCTGGGAATTTGCATCAGTCTTTTAAAAACAGCCATTATTTTGTCATAGAAAGTTTCTGTCTTTTCCTCCGCTACCAACGGAACAAGCTTTTCAGGGTCATCCTCAGAAACAGTCAGATACTGAGGTCTGTCAGGATCAGTAAAAACATCAAGGTCCTTGTAGATAATTTCATCGACGAATTTCATATAATCCGCATTTTTCTTTGAATGACCGAGTCCCTTGATGTACCATGTGTTGAACGGGAAAACACCGGTAGAGGCATCTATGTTCCATTCGGGACACATAAAATTATACTCAGTATATCTCTGCTGCACATAATCAGCCGGCAGCTGCTCACCGTAATTGACACAGGTTGCGCCGAAGGATGATACCGGTACGGTGACAAGACTGTCATCCATAATAGTTTCACCGCTGGTAAGAGGAATAGCGGGGCTTCCGAATTTGGTGATAATGGAAATTACCATATCGTTATTTTCTACCGCTTCTGTGTAAATCTCAACTGCTTTATTGGCAACATCATAATGATAATGAGACATTTCAGCGATAAGCTTGGCATATTTATGGTTCGGATTCTTATAATCCTCACCGTACATATTTATCATAGCCGCCTCGAAGTTTTCATCGGGAACACATACCCATAAGGCAGGAACCGTAGCGACAGCGTCACGGGCAACATCGATAACAGCCGCATATATTGACTCTCTTAAAGCAGGAACAACGAGTGCCTCGAGGAAAATTCCCAGTATGCCTGCCTCCTCCATAAGATAAAGGAAATCAGGAATGAACTGCGCATCGGCAAGATTGCTGATAAAGTCGCAAAGGCCGCGAGGATTGATATTAAAATTACCGGATATCACTTCACCGAGAAAACGCATACCGCCTACAGAGGGCACACATAAAAGGAGTGAATCAATATGATGAAGCTCTTCAGGAAAGGCATAGAGAAATGCTGTCACGGCATTTGCTCCGTAGCTTGAGCCGACTAATTCAACCTTGTCACTGCCTGTAGCTTCCATAACGAGATGAATGTAGTCATTAAGCTGAGGTGCTATTACTGTGGGTGCCTGTCTTGAGTCATAATAAAATGTATATTTGCCGTCTCCGTCATGCGAAAGCACAGTAGGCTCAACGGTTACACCCTCAAGACTTTCACATTCAGGTGTAAAAGCAAGCATACCGAAGCAATCCATAAGGTAGCCGTAAACAATGGCACGCAAAACATTTGCATCCTTATTCTTTACCGCCTCAGTAATATACGCTCCGATATTTCCGAGATTTTTAATAAAGCGCTCTGTTTCAAAAGGCCAGAACAGGGATTTCTTTTCGGGATCGTTCTCATAATAAATTTTTGCCGAGCCTATACCCGTTACAAAAACCTGCGGAAGATGGTCCCCCTCGTACTCTTCTGCACCGAAGGCTGCTGAGCTGCACGAAAGCAATACCGTAAGCGCAAGAATAAGGCAAAGTACTTTTTTCAATATTTTCATAATTATTAACCTCCCGTTTTTTTTCATCCATACGATAAACTTTGCATATTAAAATATGCAGAAACAAATGTTAACAAACGGTTAAATATTAATATTTTATATCTTGATAATTAAAAATTATTAAACTGTTAATTGTTTTATAACCTGTCTACCATATTTTCTGCACAAAAAAACAGAACCATTGTATCAATGTACAATGATTCTGTATATCAGCTTATTGATTTTTTCTTATCAGATAAGACCCTGTGCCATCATAGCATCTGCTACCTTAAGGAAGCCTGCGATATTGGCACCTGCTACAAGATTATAGCCGAGACCGTATTCCTCAGCAGCCTTGGCAGAAGAGTCGTGAATGTTTTTCATAATCTTCTTAAGCTTAACGTCTACCTCTTCCTCTGTCCAGCTGAAGCGCATAGCGTTCTGGCTCATTTCGAGAGAGGAGCAAGCTACACCGCCGGCATTTACTGCCTTTGAGGGAGCTACTGCCTTACAGTTTTTCATGAGGTAAGACATAGCCTCATTGGTTGTGGGCATATTTGCTACTTCTACATAGTAGGGTACGCCGTTAGCTACCATCTGCTCTGCTTCCTTCATACCGATTTCATTCTGTGTAGCGCAGGGCATAGCGATGTCAACCTTTACACCCCAGGGCTTTTCACCTGCATGGAACTCTACACCGAATTTATCTGCGTAATCCTGTACCTTATCTCTGCCTGATGCTCTCATTTCGAGGAGATAGTTGATCTTTTCCTCTGTGATAACACCGTCGGGATCGTAGATGTAACCGTCGGGACCTGAGAGAGTAACTACCTTACCGCCGAGCTCTGCTACCTTCTTTGCAGTACCCCATGCAACATTACCGAAGCCTGAAACTGCTACTGTTTTACCCTTGATGTCTTCACCGAAATGCTTAAGCATCTCAACCACATAATATGTAGCACCGTAGCCTGTAGCCTCGGGACGGATGAGTGAACCGCCGTAAGAGAGACCCTTACCTGTAAGAACACCGTTTTCGAAGTTACCGTTAATTCTTCTGTACTGGCCGAAAAGATAGCCGATTTCTCTGCCGCCTACACCGATGTCACCTGCAGGAACGTCAAGAGAAGGACCGATGTGTCTGCTGAGCTCTGTCATAAATGCCTGACAGAAGCGGAGAACCTCTCCGTCACTCTTGCCTCTGGGATCGAAGTCACTGCCGCCCTTAGCGCCACCCATAGGAAGAGTGGTGAGGCTGTTTTTGAAGGTCTGCTCGAAAGCGAGGAACTTCATAATACCGCTGTAAACAGAGGGATGGAAACGAAGACCGCCCTTGTAGGGACCGATAGCACCGTTAAACTGAACTCTGTAGCCTGTGTTTACCTGAACCTTACCGTTATCGTCTACCCATGTGACACGGAAGCTTACTGTTCTTTCGGGCTCAACCATTCTTTCGAGAAGAGCTGCCTTTTCATATTCAGGGTGCTTTTCAAGCACAGGCTCAATAGATGCAAGAACCTCTGTTACTGTCTGCACGAACTCAGGCTCGTGAGGATACTTTTTTGCTACTGAATCGATTACATTCTGTACATAACTCATTTAATTCCAAACTCCTTTATATCCCTTAAAAAGGGTGAATAAAACATCAAAGCTATTAACGCTTTAATGTGTGATGAAAAATATTTTATACCCATAATGTCGAAATTGCAAGAAAAAAATAAACCCCTTTTTCAATTTTGTAAATAAAACAAAAAGTTTTTATATATCGATTATTTTTTTATATCATTTACACAAAAGTCTTTGATATATTTCGTAGACAGATGTATATTAACACACAACCTCTTGTAAATTATGCATAAATTTGATAAAATAGCGGTATAAACATACAAAGGAGATTTATTATGTCACATCTTGCTACTGCCCGTGAAAATCAGGCAAAATCAATTATATCCGCCCTCGGAAAAAGAAATATGAACGGTTATTACTGTAAGGATAAAGAGGAATGTGTAAATCTCGTTCTCTCCCTTATTCCCGAAGGAAGCACCATTGCCTGGGGCGGAAGCGAAAGCATAAAGGAATGCGGTATCCCTTCAGCCTTACAGGAAAGCGGAAAATTTACCGTTTATGACAGAAGCCGTTATATCACCCCCGAAGAGCAGAAAAAGTTTTATGCTCTCGCCTTTCAGTCGAACTACTTCTTTATGAGCACTAACGCCATCACCCTTGACGGTGAGCTTGTAAATATCGACGGAGCGGGCAACCGTTTATCTTCTCTCATTTTCGGACCTGATCACGTTATCATCGTGGCAGGTATGAACAAGGTTGTCGCAAACGTAGAGGAAGGCTTTAACAGAACGAGAAACATCGCTTCTCCCCCGAACACCGTCCGTCTCGGCAAAAATACTCCCTGTGCCGTTACTGGTAAATGCGGTGACTGTATGTCCCCCGACTGTATCTGTAATCAGATCGTCGTTACCCGCAGAAGCAGAGATAAGGAAAGAATCCACGTTATTCTCGTAAACGACAACCTCGGATTTTAATTAATTATATTTGTCCCTTCTCTTTCTTATGCAACAGAAATCCGTCATTTTTCATCTTATATAATGAAAGGGGCTGATTAAATGAAAAAGAGAATAAAGACTGCTTCAGCCATTCTGCTTACTGCAGTAATTATCGCACTTACAGTCATTACGGGCGGATACATAAAAATCCGTGTTATGGAAAGTAAGCTTCACCCCGTAACAGAACCGTTTTCTTCTATGGAAATTGTTCCTATGTGTGTGGATTACATCTTCCCCTTAAGCGATACAGAAAAAAGTATCGGTTGGTCTGACTACACGTTTATCGGCACTGTAGAGGAAATCCTCGGTACGGAATATACTGATCTCGAATATGTCTTTAATGAAAACTGGTTCGGTCTTTATGACAATGACCCCATAACCCACTACCGCATAAAGGTAAAGCACAACATCAAAGGCGAAGCACCCGAAGAATTCACTATGCTCTGCTGGGGCGGTCAGCAGCCGAACGGTATGCTTTCTGATATGAACAGAGGTATGCCGGAAAACGGTAACACCTATGTTTTTATGTGTACTGATTCTGGTGAGAATGACGGTAAGATATATTACCATAACAGCAGTTTTTTAGGTGATAAAAATTGGTATGAAAGCTCCGTCAGCAAGGACGAGGTCATACAGAAATTCGAAGAAGCTTATCTTAATCAGGATTTAAGCGTAAGAAACAACCAAAGAAAAATCTCTCCCCATCTTTAAAAGCAGGGAGAGATATTTTTATTCACTTTTCTTTCGTCGGGGAAGTATACCGTAAAGCACAGCCCCCACTGCGATATAAGCCACACTCACATATATCAGCTTTTCCAGAAACTCCGAATTGGTAGCCGCTATATAATCCTGATTTATGGCTATAACGTAAAATACCCTGTATTCTGTGCCGCCAAGAGTTATGTAAACATCACCTGTTTGCACATCGTCGAAGAGGTCAAGGTTTTTAAAATCCTTTTTCAGTCTGAGGGTTTCGTCTTTTTCATAATATTCAGAAAAAATTTCCATCTCACTTTTATCTGCAAAGTCGTCTCTTATTTCACCCTGACCTGCGATAACGGTGCTTTCACCGTCAACATAAGGTGTACAGACAGCGGCAAAGGACATACAGTTTACAAGGGTTGTTTCCGGCTTACTGATATATACGAAAGCTTCCTCCACCGTCATTTCACCCTTGATGATTTTATCCTCACACTCCTGAGCCTTTCCCTCATAAATCTCTGCAACCTGCCGTTTTTCCGTTTCGAGCATACACCATACCATCAGCCTTGACATACCGAAAACAGCACTCACAGACACAAAATACAAAACTAAAATACAGATAATAAAGGTTTTTACATATTCACGTTTTTTCATTTTCTTCCCCTCTCTTTCCTTACCGTTTTAGCAATATTTTTCTGCATTGTCAACAAAAGTAGCTGTCCGTTCTGAACAGCCACTTTAATTTTATTCTTCTTCCTTAACGATACCGATACCAAGCATTTCAAGCTGATCAGCATCTACGATTGAAGGACACTCTGTCATAGGCTCACTTGCATTCTGAAGCTTCGGGAAGGCTACTACATCACGGAGTGTGTCGAGCTTTAACATCTGCATTACGAGTCTGTCAAGACCGAGACCGATACCGCCGTGAGGAGGTGCGCCGTATTTGAAGGCATCAGTGAGGAAGCCGAACTTTTCGTGTGCTTCTTCGTCAGAGAGACCGAGAAGAGAGAAGATTCTCTTCTGAAGGTCGGGATTTGTGATACGGATAGAGCCTGAAGCAAGCTCGATGCCGTTGAGTACAAGGTCATAAGCGTTAGCTCTTACCTTAGCCTTATCGGTTTCGAGGTATTCCATACACTCGTCGAGAGGAGCAGTGAACGGATGGTGCATAGCAACATACTCGCCTGCTTCTTCATCCCAGTCGAAGAAGGGGAACTCAACAACCCAGAGAAGATTGTACTTGTCTGTGGGGATGATGTCGAGCTTCTTTGCTACTATCTGACGCAGGGCGCCGAGAACAGAAAGAGTAGTACTTGCCTTGTCTGCGATAATGAGGATAACGTCACCGTTTTCAGCACCGCACTTATCCATAATAGCCTTCATTTCATCTTCGGTCATAAACTTAGCAAAGGATGAAGCGACAGTGCCGTCATCACCGATTCTTGCCCAGGCGAGACCCTTGGCACCGATACCTCTTACGGTTTCGGTAAGCTTGTCCACTTCCTTACGGGTAAGAACGGAGAAGGCCTTCTTAGCTGTGATAGCTGCTACCTTACCGCCGTTTTCGATGGCACCGGTGAACACACCGAAGCCACAGGACTTAACCTCGTCACAGATGTCGGTAATTTCCATAGCATATCTTGTATCGGGCTTATCGGAGCCGTAACGCTCCATAGCTTCCTTATAGGTAAGACGGGGAAGAGGTGTTTCGATGTCCACACCGATAGCTTCCTTGAAAACCTTCTTCATAAAGCCTTCGATAAGTCCGAGGATATCTTCCATATCGATGAAGCTCATTTCCACGTCAATCTGTGTAAATTCGGGCTGACGGTCAGCACGGAGGTCCTCGTCACGGAAGCAGCGGGCAATCTGCATATAACGGTCGAAGCCTGCCACCATTGAGAGCTGCTTGTAAAGCTGAGGTGACTGAGGAAGGGCGTAGAAGCTTCCCTTATGGATACGTGAGGGAACGAGGAAGTCACGTGCGCCCTCGGGAGTAGATTTAACGAGAATAGGTGTCTCGATTTCGATGAAGCCGTTATCGTCGAAGTAGTCACGGATAATCTTTGTTATCTTGTGTCTCATAATGATGTTCTTCTGTAAATCGGGACGGCGAAGGTCAAGATAACGGTATTTAAGTCTGGTGTTTTCTGCAGTCTGACAGTTTTCGATAATTTCAAAGGGAGGAGTTTCACTCTTTCCGAGAACACGGAGATCGGTAACGAAGATTTCGATTTCACCTGTGGGAATATCCATATTCTTTGAGGAACGCTCTCTGACCTCACCCTTTGCCATAAGAACATATTCGCTTCTTACGGTGAAGGCCTTGTCGAAGATTTCCTTCTGAGTGTTATCGTCGAAAGCAAGCTGTACGATACCTGTTCTGTCACGAAGGTCAACGAAAATGAGAGCACCGAGGTCTCTCTGTCTCTGTACCCAGCCTGCTACTACTACCTCTCTGCCGCAGTCCTTTGCAGTAAAGGTACCGCAGTAGTCTGTTCTTTTAAGTCCTGTCATAAAATCCATTTGTTCAGTCCTCCTTAAAATAAGTTTCCGTTTAATATAGAATTGATGTCGATGTTGCTTTCATAGCCGAAGTCTTCAAGCTCCTTAAGGCTTTCATTAATAGAAATGCGCATAAAGATGTCCTCGAAGCCCTCGAGAGGAATTTCAGTTTCCTCACCTGTAGCCATATTCTTAAGCTTAGCCTTACCCTCTTCAAGCTCACTGTCACCGAGAACTACCGTATAAGCAGCGCCGATTTTATTGGCAAACTTCATCTGTGCCTTGACGCTTCTGCCGACTACATCGAACTGTGCGTGGATGCCTTCACCACGGAGGTCAGATGCTATCTGAGCCGCCTTTATTGTGGCATTCTCACCCATTGAGGCAAGATAAATATCACACTTTGCTTCCTGAGGGAAGGGTGTGTTCTGTGCCGCCATAAGAAGAAGGAGTCTTTCGATGCCGATAGCGAAGCCGAGAGCAGGAGTGTCGGGACCGCCCACCTCTTTAACGAGGCCGTCATAACGTCCGCCGCCGCAGACAGTACCCTGAGCACCTATCTGATTTGAAACGAATTCGAAAACTGTCTTGGTATAATAGTCGAGACCTCTTACGATGGAGGGGTTAACCTTATACTGAATACCCATAGCATCGAGATATTTCTGTACTGAAGCGAAGTGATTTTCACATTCATCGCAGAGATAATCTGTAACCTTGGGAGCGTCCTTAGCTATTTCTGAGCAGACGGGACTCTTACAGTCTAAAATTCTCATGGGGTTTCTTTCGAGTCTGTCGAGACAGGTACCGCAAAGCTCACCTTTTTTACTTTCAAAGTAATCGTGAAGAGCCTTATGGTAATTCTTTCTGCATTCGGGACAGCCGATGGAGTTGATTTCAAGTGAAATATCCTTAACATTAAGGAAGGTGAAAATGTCACTTACGAGAGAGATAACCTCTGCATCAGCAGCGGGAGAAGCAGTACCGATACATTCACAGCCGAACTGATGGAACTCACGGAGTCTGCCTGCCTGGGGTTTTTCGTAGCGGTAGCAGGATGTGAGATAGCACATCTTCATAGGCTGAGGCTCATTGAAAAGACCGTGCTCGAGATAGGAACGGACTACACCTGCAGTACCCTCGGGACGCAGAGTAATGCTTCTTCCGCCCTTATCCTCGAAGGTGTACATTTCCTTCTGTACCACGTCGGTGGTGTCACCTACACCTCTCTGGAAAAGCTCCGTATGCTCGAAAACAGGCACTCTGATTTCTTTATAGCCGTAATTTTTCGCAGTTTCGAGTACGGTCTGCTCTAAAAACTGCACCTTGTAGCTTTCATTTGGCAGGGTATCCTGTGTACCCTTGATTGATTTTGTTACTAAAGCCATAGTATCCTCCAAATTGTATATTTTATGAATCTATTATTTTTGAAAAGAATGTTTTTCTTTCACTGTCACAGTTAAGTATTTCGAGATTACACTTCTGAACACCCTCTGCATCGTTATTTTTTAAGCAGAGCATTTTCTTAAACTGAAGAAAAATTATTTTTCTCGAATTATATACGCTTTCTTTTTCGTCATTCAGAAAAGCAGATACTGTTTCCGTAGCCTTTTCATAGTCGCCGTCAAGATACGCTCCGATAAACTCATACGTTCTGAACATAAAATCAAAATCTTTACTTTTAACCTTATCTTTAAGCACTTTTTGTTCCTGAATGAGTTCCTTTATGTTCTGAGTTCCCTCACTGAAGAACAAGGAGAGAATTTTCGTATGCCGTGAATATAAAACTGTTTTCTTGCTTTTTGTATTGCTAAGCATCTCATCACATAAAGAAATTGCTTTTAAAAAATCACCCTCAGAAAAATATACGGAAGAAAGAAGCTTGTTATTATAATCTTTCCAAAAGACTGATTTTCTTCGTTCTGAATTATATACACTACGCATATCAAGCTCAAACAGGGCCTTATATCCCAGACAAATCCGCCTGATAAACCAAAATATTACATTAACAGCCGTTGCAATAACAAAGCCTGTGAGAAAATTTTTCAAATTGAAAAGCGGTAACTCATCATTAAGAGATAAAATGAATGCTATCAGATACGTGCCGATAATAAATTTGATAAAAGATGAATATAAAAAGGCTTTGTATTCCTTATATTCTTTTCTTTTTCTCTTGTTTTCTTTTTTTATTTCTTTACAGCCTTTTTCGGACATTTTCATTCTCCTTCATTTCAGGCGAGAACGGGCGGATAATATCTGTCCCTACGGGATACGGTGAGGTGGCGTATATTAGCGGACACGGCACGCCGTGTCCCTACGGAATCCGTAATGAAGAGCATCAGCAAGCCTGCGGACGACCGATAGTCATCCCTACATAACCTCTCCGTATGCTCACCTTAAGGTTTTTCAGGCTCTCTTGAAAGGAGAGCTGTCACGAAGTGACTGAGAGGTTTTCCTTGCGGACACGATGCGTCGTGTCCCTACGGAACAAATCCGTCAAAGCGGCGGAATATAGCTTTCTGCTCTTCGAAGCGTGGGGCGCCACTTTGCATTTTGCATTTTGCATTTTGCACTTTGCACTTTGCACTTTGCATTTTGCATTTTGCATTCAACAAAAAAGCTCCATCTCCAACGCAAAATAACTCTGCATTGGGGATGAAGCAAAGCTCCACGGTACCACCCCGATTGAACAGAAAATCTGTTCCTCTCTATGCCTTAACGCGGCAAACGGTCAGCTCGGGAATGTCTTGGCAGATTTCCTTACGTAAGATGCTTTCAGCACAGGGCATCTCTCTCTGAACGGGGTCATCTGTTACTCTTTTCCGTCACAGCTGTTATACTATATTATACTAATTCAGTTTTTCGGATTGATAATATCACGCCAGTCAAGGTCTCCTCTTTCCAGAGCCATAATCAGAGCTTCTGCTGTGGCGATGTTTGTAGCCACAGGGATGTTATGCACGTCACAAAGTCTTAAGAGATTTGCTTCGTTGGGTTCGTTGGGCTTCGC
Source organism: Acutalibacteraceae bacterium (assembly GCA_045613145.1). Taxonomy (GTDB): domain Bacteria; phylum Bacillota; class Clostridia; order Oscillospirales; family Acutalibacteraceae; genus UBA6857. Next base: position 9,568 of record JAZLAJ010000044.1, on the reverse strand, counting down.
AGTGAGCGGGTCACGGAAAATCAGAAGAAGGTCGATTTCGTTGCAGGCTATTCTGGCTGCGATCTGTTCTTCACCGCCCTGATAACCGCAAAGAAATTTAGTGATCTCGAGACCTGTTGCTTCACTTACCATTTTACCGGTCGTACCTGTTGCACAAAGTGAGTGTTTGCTGAGAGTACCGCAGTAGGCGATACAGAATTGGGTCATAAGTTCTTTTTTTGCGTCGTGTGCAATTAAAGCAATGTTCATCTACTCATCCCTTTCAAATCTTTGTCAAAATATATACTAACAAAAAAATTGTCAAAAATCAATAGATTTTCAGAAATTTAGTGTAGGTTTTTGTTATTGTGGGATATATATTATAAATCCAGCGACACATACTCCCCTGTTATTCTTGCCGCAATATTATTAAGCGAGTCAAAGGAGATCTGATTTTCCTTGTAAATATTCATACCCATAGCACCGAAACGGATCTTTCCGTCCTCGGGTACCACTCCGATAAGCTGTACCTCTACCCCGTCGATTACCGAGTCGATGTTAAGAAGTCTGCCTCTGACCACATCTTTACGGGAAACACGGTTTATGATAAGTCTTACATCGTCGATACCGAAGCTGCTGATTTTACGTGCAGCGATACAGGCACTTCTCACACAGACAAGGTCAGGCGTAGAGATTACTATTGCCCTGTCAGCGGCAGCAGCAGAGAGTGTAAGTCCTCTGTCCACACCTGCAGGAGCGTCGATGAGTATGTAATTGAAATCGGTATCATATTTATCGAGAAGCTTTTTCATATCCTTCTCTGTAATATCACCGTAATCCTCGGGACAGGTGAGCACGAAAACATCACCCGCATCGTAGAGGGCATCCTCACTGTCAGCGCCCTTTATTACATCGCCCCAGTCATATACTATCTTTTCCGTAACACCTACGAGAAGGTCGATGCTTCTAAGACAGTCACAGTCAATAAGAAGCACTCTGTTACCCATAGCCGCCAGAGCCTTACCGAGACCTACGGTGAGGGAGGTTTTACCTACACCGCCCTTACCCGAAGCAATAAGAATTTTTTCTGCCATAATGTATACCTCTTAACCAAGTAATGTGTTTTCGTTCTGCTGACTTTCAGCCATATCCTTTTCTGCGAAATAGTGCTCCATTATAGCTGATGCTATGGGAGCTGTCGAGCCGCCGCTTCCCGCACCCTCGACCACCACCGCTACTGCAATTTCGGGGTCCTCGTAGGGAGCGAAGGTAAGGATAAGACCGTTATAGGTTTCTATCTTTCTGCCGTTTACCGTCTTTTCGATGGTGGTAGTACCTGTTTTTGCGGCTACCTTAACGGGAACATTTCTGAAATTAGCATAGCTTTCCGTACCTACCAGAAGCATACCCTTATGGACAAGATTCCAGTTGGCATCGGAAAAATCTGCCTGAGAAAGAATCTGCACCTTATTCTCCATAACCGTTTCGGAAAGGTCAGCGTTTTTTACGCTTTTTATTATGCTTGCCTTATATCTCGTACCTCTGTTAGCGATGGTAGAAACATAAGAGCACAGCTGAATGGGAGTGAACTGATTATTACCGTGACCGATACCCGCCTGGATAGTAAGACCGGGAGTCCACAGCTCACCCATACCCTTTCTAAGAGCCACCGAGTCAACGGTACCTGTGGATTCGTAAAGCTCCACACCCGTCTCCTCACCGAGACCGAAGATGGCGAAATAGTTGTTCATCTTTTCTATACCTAAAAGACGGGAGGTCTCATAAAAGAAAATATTACAGGAATTAAAAATAGCATTGACTACGTTCTGATTTCCGTGGTGTCCCGTACAGCCCGGCTGATAGTCCTCATAGTAGGTGTAGATACCGAGACATTTGATGAGAGAGGAAGCAGAAATGACCTTTTCCTGAAGTCCCGCCATAGCTACTGCCGGCTTTATGGTAGAACCGGGCGTATAGGTGCTTCTCAGAGCTCTGTTCCAGAGAGGCTTGCTCTGGTCCGTATTAAGCTTGTCAGAATTTTCGTTATATGTGGAATTATCGTAGGTGGGATATGAAGCCATCGCCAGAACCTCATTATTCTTCGTGTTCATAACCACCACAGCACCCGACATGGGATAGATTCTCTCGAGACTCGTCTGCAGACTCTTTACACCCTCAGCCAGTGCCTCCTGTGCCACCTCCTGCAGCTTATAATCTATAGTAAGAATTACCGTATCACCCGTCTGAGGCAAGAGTGTATATTCCTCACTCTTATTACCCGAAGCATCGGTATTTATTGTCTTGACACCCTTGGTTCCCTTAAGATAGCTTTCCATAGCGGATTCGACACCGCTTTTACCGATAACATCGTTAAGAGTATAGCCCTTATCCTTACGGCTTTCGTATTCCTCGTTAGTGATGGGGCCCACCATACCTAAAAGGTGAGGTGCTATCTTGCCGTCGGTGTACTGCCTTTCAGAGGAGACCTGTACATCCACACCGGGGAAACGGGCGCTTTTTTCTTTGATAACGGAGACAAGAGCAGCGGAAACATCCGTGGCAAACTCATAATTACGGCCTGCATTAAAACCGTCCTTTACCATAGAATAGTAAACGGAAGCAATGTCTCTCTGCTGACGGAGTGTATACTCGGAAAGCTCATATTTTTCCACCAGAGCATTAAAGCAGTCATCTACATCAGCATAATAGTTAAGGTCGAGGAAAGCCTCACTTTTAAGATAAGAAACCTCGTTATCTCTGTCCTCAGCGAAGCGGAGCTTACCCTTTTTCAGCTCTATGGGAAGATTATCCTTCCATTCTACTTCATTTTTATCGAAAATCTTTATCAGCTCGAGAATGATGGGATTTCTGTCGCTGTATGCCTTGGGAAAGCCAAGATAGTTAAAGACGATTTTATTAACCTGTTTATTGGTTACCAGAGGATAACCGTTTCTGTCGAGGATATTACCTCTGATAGCATCTACGCTCACTTCCACAGAGGAAACTACCGTGTCCTCATTCTGCTTGGTGTCGATAATCTGAATATTGAAAAGATACGTAAGAAAGCCTGCAAAAAGTAAAAAGAACATAGTTATAACTAAGGCATATCTTTTTCTGCCTGATTTATTCTGCATCTTATCACATCCTTTCATAATAATTCGGAATGCGCAATTCGGAATGCGCAATCGCGGGAAAAGTTTTCGGTAAAAAGAAATGATTCACCGCCAAATTAACAGTGGTTATGTAGGGCGGGATGACCCTATCCCACCGAAAAAAGCCACAACTTATGCGGTGTATTCTGTAGGGTCACGGCTTGCCGTTCTCGCAAAACCACAGAAATCTTACAGTAAAAATCATCTTTACTTTTCCGCTGTCACCTTGAATATAAGTGAAACTATATAATAATAAATAAAAACAAATATCAAAGAATAGAATACCGAGGGGATATACCGTGAAAACAGTAATTCAAATCCACCCTCATATCCTTTTCTGAGAATGAACATACACCAGTGAGCAATATTACAAAAGCTCAGCGCTCCCAAGGAAATCAGAAGTGCGGCACGGATATTGTTTCTGAAAACAAAGGTCACCAATGCACCCGAAACGAAGCCGACTGCCGTAAGCATAACGGAATAAAATCCGTCACCCCCCGAAGCTGCGAAATCCCACAGAAGACCTGCAAGCACACCGAAGCACATACCCGGAATACTTCTTTCAAACATAGCGATGCACACCGTAAGGGGTATAAGAAGCATAGCGGGTGCACCGAACAGCTCAGGAATAAAGCCCGAATGCTGAAAAAGAGCGGTTACGAAAACGAGAACAGCCGTAATGGCTCTTCTTATATAAATATTACGTGAAGAAGCAAATCTCATTTTTTCACCGTCCTTTTTTAAATGCAGAATGCAAAATGCAAAATGCAGAATAAATGGTCACTTCGTTCCGGATTATATCCGTGTAAGGTTGTTTTAAAATATACCTTTACACCGCCAAAATACTTTGTACAACTAAAAAAACATAATTAATTATAATTTACTCTTTACTTTTCACTTCGCACTTTTCTCTGCGGAGATAACTTAAAAATATTATATCGTGGTAAATACGCGACCGATATTTTGCATTTTGCATTCTGCATTTTGCATTTATCGTAGTCTGCAGATTATTAATCAACACGTTCTTCTATGCCCTGTCCGTCGAAATCTGTAATAACGAAAACATCCTCTAATTCACGCACATTGACACCGGGCTCGATTACGGCATAATTGGAAAGGTCGTACTTGCTTTCCGACACCTCACTAACCGTACCGATGATAATACCCTTGGGATAAGTACCCCCTATACCTGAGGTAATAACTATACCTCCGGGAGTTACAGCTGTGGTTCTTTCGAGACCCGAAATCATACAGGCACCCTTGCCTGAAAGCTCTAAAGTAGTAGTAACATAGGCTGTTTCTCTGGTTTTGCTTTCGAGGGCGCTGATGTTAAGGTCGGGACTGAGCACCGTTTCCACCACACAGTAGGAGGGATGCACCTTACTGACGATACCTACCAGATAGTTACCGCTGATAACAGGGTCATTTACGGCTATGTCATCATTACTTCCCTTATCTATTATGAGAGAAGAGAACATATCGGCACTGTCTGTACCGATGACATCGGCTCTCTGAAGAGCAAAGTCTCTGTTTTTCTCCTTAACGCCGAGCATTTTTTCATAGGAGGCTACCTTCTGCTCCATAGCGTTATAATCTACTATTTTATTTTCATATTCTGCTATCTTCTGCTGTAATCTTTCTATTTCACGAAGATACGTTCCCGACCCGCGGAAGGAGGCCTGAAACCAGTCCATCTTTTCAGCGACGACAGAGGAAAGCTTCTGCACGGGGCTGAAAATCATTCCTATAGCGCTGGTGAAGGGAGAAGACGAGCTTCTCACAGCCACAGCCAGGACTGCACCCACTGTCAGAGCACAGACAGTCAGAAGAAAAGTTTTAAATTTTCTGCTTTTTAAAAACTGAAGCATTTCAAACACCTTTATTATTAATTCAAGTCTTTATTTTTACTTAAAACCTTTTACCGTTAGCACCGAGAACATCCGACTCAAGATAAATACCTGTACCGTCTACGACACAGTCGAGAGGATTATCCGAAACATTTACGGGCATACCAGTCTGCTGCGAAATAAGATTATCGATACCTCTGAGAAGCGCACCGCCGCCCGTAAGAGTGATACCGTGTTCCATAATATCTGCCGAAAGCTCGGGAGGAGTTTTTTCGAGAGTGGATTTGACCGCATCGAGAATCTGATCTACCGAGTCCTTGAGCGCCTCACGGACCTCTTCGCTGGTGATAGTGATGCTTTTGGGAAGACCGTCGAGAAGATTTCTTCCCTTGACCTCCATTTTACCCTCGCCCTCATATTCGGTGGCAGAGCCGATTTTTATCTTGATTTCCTCGGCTGTTCTTTCACCTACGAGAAGGTTATATTTTTTCTTGATGTAAAGGCTGATAGCGTTATCGAAGCTGTCACCGGCTATTCTTACCGAGCGTGAGCATACGATGTCACCCAGAGAGATAACAGCCACCTCGGCAGTACCGCCGCCGATATCAACCACCATACTGCCCATAGCCTGTCCCACGGGAAGACCTGCACCGATAGCCGCCGCCATAGGCTCCTCGATAAGACTTACATACTTCGCACCCGCTTCGATAGCCACGTCGTGTACGTTTCTTCTTTCGACCTCAGTGACGCCCGAGGGGATGCAGATTACTACTCTCGCTTTGGCAAGATAAGACCCGCCCATAGCCTTATGAATGAACTTTTTAAGCATTTCACAGGTAACGTCGAAGTCTGCGATAACGCCGTCCTTTAAAGGACGCATGGCAGTAATCGAGCCGGGAGTTCTGCCTATCATTTCTTTCGCCTCCGTACCGACAGCTACCACCTTAGCAGGTCTCGAAGCCACGTTGATGGCAACTACGGAAGGCTCTCTTATAACTATGCCCTTACCCTTTACAAATACGAGGGTATTGGCTGTACCTAAATCTATACCTATATCCTGAGAAAATAACATAAGTTTTCTCCTTTCTTATATGAGGACATAATAACTCTATTGTAATAATTCATTATATAATAAATTTTACCCATTAACAATAGGATTAAGAAAAATTTATAAGTTTTTTTATAAAAATAAAAAAGGAACGGTTTTTACGCCGTTCCTTAAATTATTAATAATGTGCTATGCCACATTCACAAATCTTATTCATTCCGAAAAGCTTATAGAATATGCGAAGGATTTTCCAGATAAGACCGCTGAAACCACTCTTATGACAGTTACAGGTGCAGTTGTCGACCTTACTCTTGTTACAGTTTTTACAGATATCTCCGTCATAATCGTGACCTGTGGCGGGGATTATGTCTCCCTTATAGCTGGCATCGCATTCGCAGAGATAAACTGTATAGCCGTCTGCTTCACAGGTAGGAGCGACGGTATACGAAGCATAATAGCTGTGCTCTTTTAACTTAGCTATTTTTTCATCGTAAGAGTAGCCGCACTCGCTACAGGTAAGAGTTTTTATACCCTCGGTGAGGTGTGTCGCAGGTTTTGTTACGGTTGCAGTGTAGTTGTGTGTTTTTGCGCCTACATAGTCGCCTTTATAGCTGTCACCGCAGACTTCACAGGTGTAGGTGGTGTAGCCTTGCTCTGTACAGGTGGGTGCTGTTACCACTTTTCCGTAGGAGTGACCTTCTGATTTTACTTCATCAGCTACATAACTGTCACCGCAGACTTTACAGGTGTAGGTGGTGTAGCCGTCTGTGGTACAGGTGGGTACTGTTACTGCTGATTCGTAGGAATGACCTTCTGATTTTACTTTATCAGCTACATAACTGTCAGCACATACTGAACAGGTGTAAGTAGTATAGCCGTCTGTGGTACAGGTGGGTGCTGTTACTGCTGATTCGTAGGAGTGACCTTCTGCTTTTACTTCATCAGCTACATAACTGTGACCGCAGACCTTACAGGTGTAGGTAGTGTAGCCTTTTTCTGTACAGGTAGGTACTGTTACCACTTTTTCGTAGGAGTGACCGGGGAAAGGAATTTCTTCTCTGCCGGAAATCCATGTTTCACAGTCAGAGCAGTAAGTACCTGCTGTGTAGCCGGATTCAGTACAGTTAGCATCCTGCCGGGGATAGACTTCTGTGTTTTCGTGAGTGCAAGCAGCAAAATGTATCGTTGCGTTAGTGAGGTTTTTGTTGCCACTAAGGATATCTATTTCATTCCACTGTGCTTCGGTACCGTCATAATATACATCAGTAAGGCTGTAGCAATCTCTGAATGCACCCTCACCTATGCTTGTTACGCTGTCAGGGATTTCTATGCTTGTGAGACTTTCGCACCAAAAGAATGCACCCTCACCTATGCTCGTTACGCTGTCAGGGATTTCTATGCTTGTAAGACTGGAGCAATTGTAAAATGCATAATTACCTATAGATGTCACCGGCTTACCGTTATATGTAGAAGGTATCGTCAGATGTCCCTGTGCCGACTCATCACAATCAGCAACATAATAACTGTTTCCGTCAGCGTTCAGTTCAAAGGTGAGAGGACCGTCAGTTGTATGAAGAGTCGCATTAGTAAGGCGTTCATTATTGGCACCAATAGAAATCTCATTCCACTGTGCTTCGGTACCGTCATAATATACATCAGTAAGGCTGTAGCAATCTCTGAATGCATCCTCACCTATGCTCGTTACGCTGTCAGGGATTTCTATGCTTGTAAGGCTTTTGCAACCGTAAAATGCATCATCACCTATGCTCGTCACGCTGTCAGGGATTGTATATGCTGTCCGTGTATTTCCAACAAGATATTGAATTATCACCGTCTTATTTTTGTCATATAAAGCTCCGTAATCGTCATTACAGTAATATTGATTGTTTTTGTCAACCGTTATGCTTGTAAGGCTGTAGCAATTTCTGAATGCACCATCACCTATGCTCGTTACGCTGTCAGGGATTTCTATGCTTGTAAGGCTTCTGCAATACTCAAATGCATAATTACCTATGCTCGTCACGCTGTCAGGGATTTCTATGCTTGTAAGGCCGGAGCAATAGTAAAATGCATAATCACCTATGCTCGTTACGCTGTCAGGGATTTCTATGCTTGTAAGACTTTCGCACCAAGAGAATGCACGACCACCTATGCTCGTTACGCTGTCAGGGATTTCTATGCTTGTAAGACTGTAGCACCTATAGAATGCATAATCACCTATGCTCGTCACGCTGTCAGGGATTGTATATGCTGTCCGTGTATTTCCAACAGGATATTGAATTAACACCGTCTTATTTTTGTCATATAAAGCTCCGTAATCGTCATTACAGTAATATTGATTGTTTTTGTCAACTGTTATGCTTGTAAGGCTGTCGCAATCCTCAAATGCACGACCACCTATGCTCGTTACGCTGTCAGGGATTTCTATGCTTGTAAGACTTCTGCACCAATAGAATGCCCCATCACCTATGCTCATTACGCTGTCAGGGATTTCTATGCTTGTAAGACTGTAGCAATAACTGAATGTCCAATCACCTATGCTCGTCACGCTGTCAGGGATTTCTATGCTTGTAAGACTTCTGCAATAGTAAAATGCAGAATTACCGATGCTCGTTACGCTGTCAGGGATTTCTATGCTTGTAAGGCCGGAGCAATCAGAAAATACATAATTACCTATGCTCGTTACGCTGTCAGGGATTTCTATGCTTGTAAGGCTGTGGCAACCAGAAAATGCATAATCACCTATGCTCGTTACGCTGTCAGGGATTTCTATGCTTGTAAGGCTTTTGCAACCGTAAAATGCATCATCACCTATGCTCGTTACGCTGTCAGGGATTGTGATGCTTGTAAGGCTGGAGCAATATCCGAATGCATCATCACCTATGCTCGTTACGCTGTCAGGGATTGTGATGTTGGTAAGGCCGGAGCGCTTGTAAAATGCCCAATCACCTATAGATGTCACCGGCTTACCGTTATATGTAGACGGAATCACCAGCTCACCCTCTGCAAACTCAAAACAAACAGCCACATGATAGCTGTTTCCGTCGCTGTTCAGTTCGAAGATGAGATCACTTTCACTCGCCGCACCGGCAGTTAACGAAAAAAGCATAATCATAACTACCGTTGCGAATAATAAACTTATTTTTTTCATTTTATTTCCTCCTTTGAAATATATCAATCTCATTTTAGCACTTTAACTGCAAAAAAACAAGGGTTTTCGTGAAATAATATAAGCGGACACGGCACACCGTGTCCCTACCACTCCCCCGCACCGTAGGGACACAGCGTGCTGTGTCCGCAGAACCTCTCCGTCTGCTTCGCATCCACCTCTCCTGAAAAGAGAGACTTAGTTCCCTAAAAAAAATAAAAAAGGAACGGTTTTTACGCCGTTCCTTAAATTATTAAGGCTCTATAATAAATGTTGGGGTAACCAATGGAGCCTACGAAAAAATAAAATAAAAAAGTAGAGCATAATTGGTAAAAATCCGTTAAAATGGAATTGTCCAGAAACCATGAACGGAGGAACCAATATGCTCTACACT
>JAZLAJ010000043.1:0-7845 GCA_045613145.1 Acutalibacteraceae bacterium | reverse complement strand
CCCGCATCAGCAAACATCATCAAGGTAATCAAGGCTTTCAGCAAGGAGGGTAAGTAAGAATGTGCGATTGTAACTGTCATCAGAATTATAATTTGGATACACTTGTACCTATGGTCGGCATTGTTACCGACATCCGTCAGGAAACTCCCGACGTAAAGACCTTCAGAGTCAATGCTCCCGAGGGCGGCAAGCTTTTCGAGCATAAGCCCGGTCAGTGTGCAATGGTATCAGTACCCGGTGTCGGTGAAGCGATGTTCTCAATCACATCATCACCCACAAATAAGGAATATCAGGAATTTTCAATCAAGAAGTGCGGCGTACTTACCGACTATCTCCACGACCTTCAGGTAGGTGACGAAATCACCGTAAGAGGTCCCTACGGTAACGCTTTCCCCGTCGAGGCTGACCTTAAGGGTAAAGATCTCCTCTTTGTTGCCGGTGGTATCGGTCTTGCACCTCTCCGCTCCGTTATCAACTATGTTCTTGATAACCGTGAAAACTACGGCAAGGTTGACATTCTTTACGGTTCACGTTCCGCTGACGATCTCGTTCAGCTTAAGGAAATCCGGGAAAAGTGGATGAATGCGAAGGATGTAAATGTTTATCTTACCATCGACAGACCCCAGGAAGGATGGGACGGTCACGTAGGCTTTGTTCCCGCTTATCTTAAGGAACTCGAGCTTTCTTGTGACAAGACTGTTCTTGTCTGCGGTCCGCCGATTATGATTAAGTTTGTTCTTGCAGCTCTCACAGAAATGGGTTACTCAAAAGAGCAGGCATACACCACTCTCGAGCTTCGCATGAAGTGCGGTGTAGGTAAATGCGGCAGATGTAACATCGGCTCCAAGTATGTATGTAAGGACGGACCTGTTTTCCGTTGCGACGAAGTAGACGAATTACCCGACGAGTATTAATCTGGAAAGGACATTATAAATATGAGCAATTTAGTAAATGTATATTTTTTCGGTAAAAAGTATGAAGTACCGGGCGATATGACCATTATGACCGCGATGGAATATGCAGGCTACACTCTCTCAAGAGGTTGCGGCTGCCGTCACGGCTTCTGCGGTGCATGTGCCACTATTTACAGAATCAAGGGTGACAACACTCTTAAAACCTGCCTTGCATGTCAGAAGCAGGTAGAAGACGGAATGTACGTAGCATCCATTCCCTTCTTCCCCACAGACAAGAGAACCTACGACATCAAGGAAACAAAGCCCACAGAAAAGGTTATGATGGAGCTTTATCCCGAAATCTACAGCTGTATCGGCTGTAACGCCTGTACAAATGCATGTACTCAGGACCTTAACGTAATGCAGTACATCGCTTATGCACAGAGAGGCGAATACGAAAAGTGTGCTGAGGAATCCTTCGACTGCGTAGCTTGTGGCTGCTGCAGCGTAAGATGTCCCGCAGAAATTTCTCATCCTATGGTTGGTCTTCTTGCCCGTCGTATGGTAGGTAAGTACATCGCTCCCGAAACCGAGCATCTTAAGGTAAGAGTTGACGAGGTTAACAAGGGTGCTTACGATGAACTCATCGAAAACATTATGCAGAAGCCCATCACAGAGATGAAAGAACTTTACAATACAAGAGAAATCGAGAAATAAGGAGGGAAATCCAATGTTTACAGCTGAAATGCTCGAATCAATTAAAAAGGTTGAAGCAACCAGAGAAGAAAGAATGAAGACTGAGCCCCGCAGAATGACAGCAGAGGAAAAGGATGCCCTTCTCAAGGCTTACCATCCCGACTACCGTGAAGACGGCTTTGCTGAAATCAAGGTTGGTCCCAACAAGGGTGAAAAGGCTCCCAAAGAGCTTACAGATCTTATTCATTCAAACAGCAGACTTTTAAAGGACAAGGTTGATCTTTCAAAGATCGACTATGAGACAGACGTTCTCGTTATCGGTGGCGGCGGTGCAGGTTCATCTGCAGCTATCGAAGCACACGAAGCAGGCGCAGACGTTATGATCGTTACCAAGCTTCGTATCGGTGATGCTAACACAATGATGGCTGAAGGCGGTATCCAGGCAGCTGATAAGGAAAACGACTCTCCCGTACAGCATTATCTTGATGCTTTCGGTGGCGGTCACTTCGCAGCAAGACCTGAGCTTCTCAGAAGACTCGTTATGGAAGCTCCCGACGCTATCAAATGGCTCAATGACCTCGGCGTTATGTTCGATAAGGACGAGGACGGCAGAATGGTTACCACACACGGTGGCGGTACATCCAGAAAAAGAATGCACGCTTGTAAGGACTATTCAGGCGCTGAAATCATGAGAAACCTTCGTGATGAGGTTCTCAACAGACAGATTCCCGTTATCGAGTTCACATCTGCAGTTGAGCTTATCAAGGACGATAAGGGCCAGGTAGCAGGTGCAGTTCTTCTTAATATGGAAACAGGCGACTACCTTGTAGCCAAGGCAAAGACTGTTGTTATCGCTACAGGCGGCGCAGGCAGACTCCATTATCAGAACTTCCCCACATCAAACCATTACGGTGCTACAGCTGACGGTCTTATCCTCGGCTACAGAGCAGGCGCACCTCTCCTTTATCAGGATACTATCCAGTATCATCCCACAGGTGTTGCTTACCCCTCACAGCTTTTCGGTGCTCTCGTAACTGAAAAGGTTCGTTCACTCGGTGCTATGCTCGTTAATAAAGACGGTGAAGCTTATGCTCATCCTCTCGAAACCAGAGACGTTTCCGCATCTGCTATCATCCGTGAATGCGCTAACGGTAAGGGTGTTGACACTCCTCAGGGTAAGGGCGTATGGCTTGACACTCCGATGATCGAAATCCTCGGCGGTGAAGGCACTATCGAAAAGAGAATTCCCGCTATGTTCCGTATGTATCTTAACTACGGTATCGATATGAGAAAAGAACCCATCCTTGTTTATCCCACACTTCACTATCAGAACGGCGGTCTCGAAATCGGTGGCGAAGGCTTTACCAAGGCTATCGGTAACCTTCTCGTAGCCGGTGAAGCAGTAGGCGGTATCCACGGCAGAAACAGACTTATGGGTAACTCTCTTCTCGACATCATCGTATTCGGCAGAAATGCAGGTAAGGCTGCAGCTGCTAAGGCTAAGGATGTAACACTTGGCGAAATGAATCTTGATCACATTGACGCTTATGCTAAGGAGCTTGAAGAAGCAGGTCTTGCTACAGAAGCAGTTTCACCCCTTCTTCTTCCCAAGTATGCACGTCACGAAAGATAATTATAAGGAGATAGAAAGTTATGCGCGAAATCAGCACAGATATTATCAGAGACACTATTGAAAAGCTTTGCATTGAAGCTAACTGTCACCTTCCCGGTGATGTAAAGTGTGCCATCGAAAATTGCCGTAAGTGCGAAGACGGACTTATCGCTCAGGGCGTTCTCGATGACATCATCGAAAACTACAAAATCGCTGACAATGAAAATGTACCCATCTGTCAGGATACAGGTATGGCTTGTGTATTCCTTGAAATCGGTCAGGATGTACACATCGTTGGCGAAAACCTTATGGACGCTGTTAACGAAGGTGTTCGCAGAGGTTACGATAAGGGTTATCTCCGTAAGAGCGTAGTTAAGGACCCCATCAGAAGAGGTAACACAGGTGACAACACACCTGCTATGCTCTACACAGAAATCGTTCCCGGTGAAAACATTAAGATCACCGTAGGCCCCAAGGGCTTCGGCAGTGAAAATATGAGTGCTATCCGTATGTTCAAGCCCTCCGCAGGTCTTCAGGGCATCAAGGATTTCATCATCGAAACAGTCGAAACAGCAGGTCCCAACCCCTGTCCTCCCATGGTAGTAGGTGTAGGTATCGGCGGTACCTTTGATAAGGCTGCTCTTCTTGCTAAGAAGGCACTTATGAGACCCATCGATTCCGAAAATCCCGATCCCTACTATGCAGATCTCGAAAAGGAAATGCTCGAAAAGATCAATGAGCTCGGTATCGGACCTCAGGGCTTCGGCGGCAAGACAACAGCTATCGGTCTTAACATCGAAACTCTTCCCACTCACATCGCAGGTATGCCCTGTGCTATCAACATTAACTGTCACGTAACACGTCATCAGTCGGAGGTAATCTAACATGGAAAAGAAAATTACATTACCCCTTACCGAAGAAATCGCCAAAACCCTCAAGGCAGGCGACAGAGTTCTTCTCACAGGTATCATCTACACCTCAAGAGACGCAGGTCACAAGAGAATGTGTGAATCTCTCGCAAAGGGTGAAGAATTACCCATCGATCCTATGAACGCTACTATCTACTATGTAGGTCCCACACCCGCTAAGCCCGGTACAGTAATCGGCTCAGCAGGTCCTACAACAAGCGGACGTATGGATGCTTATGCTCCCACAATGATGAGCGTAGGTGCCAGAGGTATGATCGGTAAAGGTGCAAGACTTCCCGAGGTTGTAGAAGCTATGAAGAAATACTCAGGTGTTTACTTCGGTGCTATCGGCGGTGCAGGTGCTCTTTTAGCTAAGTGCATCAAGAGTGCAAAGCTCATCGCTTATGAAGATCTCGGTGCAGAAGCACTCCGTGAGCTTTATGTAGAGGATATGCCCCTCGTAGTTATCATCGACAGCGAAGGCAACAACCTTTACGAGCTCGGCAGAGAAGAATATCTTAACTCTAAGAAATAAATCTTATTGTACACAAAGAACCGCCGTGATAAAACGGCGGTTCTTTGCATTAGTTCGACGACTATCGGAGCTTATAATATAACCGAATGGTTATATTATCTTTATTATAACATCACATAAGGTACAATGTCAATATAACCGAATGATTATATTTTTATGGTGGTGTTTGTTTTGGGATACTATAAAAGAATAAGAGAGCTAAGAGAGGATAATGATTACACTCAGACACAGGTGGCTGAATATCTTAAAATGAAGCAGCCTCAGTACAGTCGTTATGAAAAGGGTTACAGAGATATTCCCTCGGACATACTTATCGCACTTGCTGACTTTTACGGCACTACCGTGGATTATATTTTAGGCAGAACGGATAAGAAATAGATTTTGGAAAATCAGAGGATGGTTCTTATGAAATTTATTGATTCGTACAAAAGACTTGAGAAGCTTTTAAGTGAGGCTTACGGTGAAAATCACGGAATTTCTGCTTATATTGATGAAATGGTTAATACCTCCGACGGTTCTTATTATGTGTTGGGGTGGAAGGAAGATTTAAAGCAATTGAAGCATTATCGTTGGGTCAGAAATCAGATTGTACATGAGCTGAATTGCACTGAGGAAAATATGTGTACACCTGAGGATATACAGTGGATTAATGACTTTTATTCACGTGTTATGGCTACTGATGATCCTCTTGCAAAATACAGAAGGCTTAAAGAAAAAACGAATGATACAAATTTAGAAACAGAGCCTCAATATGAAGAAATATCTCGTAAAACATTAGGTTGTTTATCGTTTTTACTGGGCCTTATAATTGGTGCTGTGGCCACAGTTTTCGTTTTTGATTTGATAAAATTTTAATTTATATTAAAAGGAGAATACATATGAAATACATCACACCCTTTACCCCCGAAGAAAAAATCTCACAGGTAGCTCTCGGCTGTATGCGAATAGCCGACAAATCCGACAAAGAAATGGATTTCTATCTTAATAATGCCGTGGAGCTTGGTTTTAATTATTTCGACCACGCTGATATTTACGGCAGAGGAAAATGCGAAGAGGTCTTCGGCGCGGCACTTAAGAGAAATCCTACCTTAAAGGATAAAATCTATATCCAGACTAAATGCTCAATAGTTCCCGGTAAAATGTACGATTTCTCAAAGGAGCATATCATTTCTTCCGTAGATGGCTCACTTAAAAGATTAGGTCTCGAGAGAGTAGACACTCTTCTTTTACACCGTCCCGATTTACTTATGGAGCCTGAGGAGGTAGCCGAAGCATTTGAGAAATTAGAAAAGTCGGGCAAGGTTAAATATTTCGGTGTTTCTAACCACAGTCCTATGCAGATTGAGCTTCTGAAAAAGAGCGTAAAACAGCCACTTCTCTTTAATCAGATGCAGTTATCCGTAACTAATGCCGCTATGGTTGCCAGCGGTGCCAATGTTAACCTTCCTAATACCGATGGCGTAAACTATGACGGATATCTTCGTGATTACTGCCGTCTTAACGGTATTACTATTCAGCCCTGGTCACCCTTACAGTACGGCTTCATCGAGGGAAGCTTCCTTAAAAATAAAAAGTATAAGGAGCTTCATAAGGTTATCGATGAAATAGCCGAAAAGTACGGTATCACCGATACAGGTGTGGCTATCGCCTGGCTTCTGAGATTGCCCGAAAAGATGCAGCCCATCGTCGGCTCCACTAATCCCGACAGAATCAAGGCAATAGCCGAGGCAAGTGATATCACTCTTTCCAGAGAGGATTGGTATAAGATTTATCTTGCAGCAGGGTACAGACTCCCGTAACCTCACGGCAAACCGTAGGGACACAGCGTGCTGTGTCCGCAAAGCCTCTCCTAAAAGGAGAGGTGGCAGCCGTCAGGCTGACGGAGAGGTTCAAATCTTAAGTTTTCCTTAAATTACCCGTAAGGTATTGAACTGCCCCAATTTGTGCGGACAGTACAAAAATCCCCTTAATGTGGATAAAATTAAATTTTAAGCGACATACTGACTTCGTTTTTCAAGCGGAGTCAGTTTTGTTTTTAGTTGAATTCTTTCGTTGTTGTAAAAGTGGATATATTGGCCTATGAGGAGGCGAGCCTCCTCATAGGTTCGCAGTTTTGTTCTGTAAATACATTCAGTTTTCAAAATTGAGAAAAAGTTTTCAGCCATTGCATTATCATATGGATTGCCACGTCTTGACATTGACGGAGTTATACCGTATGATTTAGTAAGGTTAAAATATGCTTGGGATGTATATTGAAACCCTTGGTCACTGTGGAGTTGCAGCTCTTCAGTGACCTTTTCCTTTTTTCTTGCTGCTCTGATAGTACTTAATACCAGGTTGACATTCTGTTCAGTTCCAGTTTTGTATGCTACTATGCTGTTATCAAATAAATCTCTGATTACAGAAAGATATAATGTTCCTTGTTTAGTTTTTATGTATGATATATCTGTTACCCACTTTTGATTAGGTCTATCAGCTTTAAAGTTTCTGTTAAGTAGATTTTGATATCGATGTATGTACTCACCATAGTTGCGATACTTCTTTCTTCTGACCTCCGATAACAATCCGTATTTCTGCATAACTCTTAATATTGTCTTTGGATCATGATGAACGCCTTGTTTTTCTAACCATATATGAACTCTTCGATATCCATAGGTTTTTCCGCACTTGTTCTGACATTCTTTTATTTTTTCTGCTAACGGTAAATCTTTTGCAGGTATATCCATTCTTTTGACATAATCATAGTAACCGCTTCTTGATACATTGAAGAAACGACACATTTCGCTTATTGAATACTTATCCTTATGACGATAAATAACCATATATTTTACACTTGTCCTCACTTCCTTTCTGTGAGCGAGAGAAAATCCCGCAATAACTCGTTTTCCATTTTCAAGCGTTTGTTTTCATATTTGTATTCTTGTAAAGTTTTTGCAGGTTTCCGCCCTCTTTGTTTTGGAATTCCTTGAAGTTCTTTTTTTCTTTCTCTTTTTAGTAAGTTATGAACAGGTCTATCTCCAGTTAACCCTAAAATCTTTTCAATTTCTTTTTGTGTCATTCCTTGACTTAACATTTCTTTGATTTGCGGCAACAGTTTCTGTGTGTGTTGATATTTTCTTGGCATAATAATAACCCCCTACTGTAGTATTATCCTACAATAGGGGGATTTTGTCTATTGTCCGTTTTTAACGGACTTGTTCA
>JAZLAJ010000042.1:0-49972 GCA_045613145.1 Acutalibacteraceae bacterium | reverse complement strand
ACTGTTACGGAAGGTGTTTTTGTTTTGTTGTTATATGTGTATGAGGTTGCAGAAAGCTTGACGGATTTGATTTTATTTATTACTGTGGATGAGTTTACATTTCCGCAGACTGTACATTTGCTTTCTACCTTGCCGTCCTTTAAAAGGGTGGCTTTAGTGACAGATGTTGCATTTGTGTGAGCTTTCTTAGCTACAGTCTTCTGTGCTACGGTTACTGTGCCGCATACAGAGCATTTCTTACCCTCAGTAAGGCCTGTCTTTGTACAGGTTGCTGCCACTGCTTTGAGAGTTGTGAGTTTGTGACCTGTAGCTGATACTGTCTTCTGAGCAACAAGAACTTCACCGCATACTGAGCAGTGCTTACCTTCTGTAAGACCTGTCTGTGTACATGTGGGAGCTACAGCTGGGTCGGTAACTTCGGTATGTCCAGTAGCTTCCACTTTACCGCAATAACATTTTTTATGGCTACAGTATTTATCATTTTCCTCTGTTTTGAACTCATGGGTGTGTACAGTTTCCACATCAACAAAAGTCAGTCCGTATTTGTCTGCAAATTCCTCTACGTCTGAACCTGGAAAACCGTAAATTGTCTGAGTATAGTTGAAACCGCAATTGCCGTCGAAATAACATTCCTCACTAAAAATTATAACATCTTTAAGAACTTCACATCCATAAAATGCATCACTGCCTATTGATGTTACACTGTCTGGGATTGTTACACTCTCAAGGCTGCTGCAATATTTAAATGCATAACCGCCTATTGATGTTACACTGTCTCCGATTGTTACACTCTCAAGGCTGCTGCAATCATAAAATGCACAACTGCCTATTGATGTTACACCGTCTCCGATTGTTACACTCTCAAGGCTGCTGCAATATTCAAATGCAGAAGAGCCTATTGATGTTACACTGTCTCCGATTATTACACTCTCAAGGCTGCTGCAATAACTAAATGCTTGACTGCCTATTGATGTTACACTGTCAGGTATAGAAACATCCGAAAGATAGCTAAGTTCACTAAATGCTTCACTACAAATAGTTGTACAGCCGTTTTCTACAACAACATGAAAAATATATGGGTAATATTCTTTCCACGGTGCGTCATAGGAACCAAACTCAGGCATACTGCCGTTACAGGTAACAGTCAGAGTACGGGTAAGCTTATCGATACTGTAGGAAAGCTTTGCATTGACTGTCTCAGAAATAATATTTTCTTCGGAACTGTCAGGATTAAGAGATGCATAAGGACGATTATTATTCTCCGCCCATTCAAGAGCATAGCTTTCCTTATTTGCTATAACCATCGTTTTAACGTTAAAGGCTTCTTCGCCTATTGATGTTACACTGTCTGGGATTGTTACACTCTCAAGGCTGTGGCAATTTTTAAATGCATAACTGCCTATTGATGTTACACTATCAGGGATAACAACATCTTTTACAAGTTCTTTCCCGAAATAAAGATTTTCAGCATAGTACATAGGGTTGGAATCGTAATCGTAGAAGCTGATGTTAAGCCATGACTCAACATCGGAGGCATATACACTCTCAAGGCTGTCGCAATAATAAAATGCATCTCTGCCTATTGATGTTACACTGTCTGGGATTGTTACACTCTCAAGGCTGCTGCAATTATAAAATGCATAACTGCCTATTGATGTTACACTGTCCGGTATAATAACATTTTTTACAAGTTCATTCCCGAAATAAAGATTTTCAGCATAGTACATAGGGTTGGAATCGTAATTGTTGAAGCTGATGTTAATCCATGACTCAACATCGGAGGCATATACATTTTTAAGGCTGCTGCAATCATAAAATGCATCCTCACCTATTGATGTTACACCGTCTCCGATTGTTACACTCTCAAGGCTGCTGCAATAAAAAAATGCACAACTGCCTATTGATGTTACACTGTCTCCGATTGTTACACTCTCAAGGCTGCTGCAATTTTCAAATGTATAATCGCCTATTGTTGTTACACTGTCTGGGATTGTGATGTCTGCAAGACCTGTGCAACCATAGAATGCTTCCTCACCTATTGACGTTACACTGTCTGGGATTGTTACACTCTCAAGGCTGCTGCAATATTTAAATGCATAATTGCCTATTGATGTTACACTATCAGGGATTGTTATATTTGCAAGGCTGGTACAACAAGCAAATGCCTCCTCGTCTATTGATGTTACACCGTCTCCGATTGTTACACTCTCAAGGCTGCTGCAATAAAAAAATGCACAACTGCCTATTGATGTTACACTGTCTCCGATTGTTACACTCTCAAGGCTGCTGCAATTTCTAAATGCAGAAGAGCCTATTGTTGTTACACTGTCTCCGATTGTTACACTCTCAAGGCTGTCGCAATAATAAAATGCATAACGGCCTATTGATGTTACACTGTCCGGTATAATAACATCTTTTACAAGTTCATTCCCGAAATAAAGATTTTCAGCATAGTACATAGGATTAGAATAGTAATTGTTGAAGCTGATGTTAAGCCATGACTCAAGATCGGCTGCATATACACTCTCAAGGCTGTAGCAATAATAAAATGCTTCACTACCTATTGATGTTACATTGTCTCCGATTGTTACACTCTCAAGGCTGCTGCAATTACTAAATGCATAAACACCTATCCCCGTTACCGGCTTTCCGTTATATGTATCGGGAACCACCAGTTCGCCCTGTGCTGATGTATTACAATCTGCCACATAATAACTGTTTCCGTCACTGTTCAGTTCGAAAGTCAAATCGCTTTCACTCGCCGCACCGGCAGTTAAAGCAAACAGCACAATCATAAATACCGATACAAATAATAAACCTATTTTTTTCATTTTTGTTTCCTCCTTGAAACTTGTTGTAATCATCATACACCCTCACGTTTATCTTGTCAACGAATAAAGACAGACTCTTGCCCGAAACAAAAGTCTGTCTTTTCTATTATATATACTTATTTAGAAATAGTTCCCAGATAATCCTCGATCATATCAACCATTTCGGGATTGAGATTTACGAGAGGAAGGTCGAGAAGCTGACGGAGTGTGAAGGGCTTCACTGCAAACATAAGAGGACTCTTGAGAAGCTTGCCTGCGGCACCGCCTACCATACCGAGAATGTCTTCACTCTTAAGAAGGTCGCCGATGGTGTCGTCAAGAGAGAAGCAGTCATCTCTCTTTGTGCTGTCCTTTTCTACGAACCAGTTACGAACCATTGACTTTGCACCGTCGGGAAGAGAATACTCACGGGGATATTCTTCTACACCTGTGATGATGTAGGTTTCCTTTATGTCGCCTGCAGTAACGGTAATCTTATTTTCACCGGCCTTGATTTCCATACCGTCGAATACGAAGATACCTTCTGCAGTAACTGTCTTCTGCTTATTGTTAACCTTGATCTGTACCTTGTCGCAGTTAGAATAGACTTTAAATGTCTGCTCACCGATTTTACGGAGGGGATATCTGTCGCCTACGAGATGTACAAACTTATCATCTGCCCAGAATGCCTTGTAGAGCCAGAATGCATCCTTCTTTGTCTTTCTGTCGAAGGTAACGAGACCCTTGTTATTTCTGCCCTTGACACCGCCTTCGTTTCTGATAGCAGAGCCGAAGTCAAACATATTCCATACATAGGAGCCCCATATCCACTTGTTTGCATTGATGCTCTTGATGTAATGCTCGTGATAGAGAGCCTGATAACCCTCGGAGTAGTCGCCCTGGAAGGGAGAATCGTTGAAGTAACCGAGAACACCCTCTGCACCGTATTCGGAAATACCCATCTTAAGATCAGGGTTGGCAGCGTGGAATTTCTCGAGCCATTCATCGAGACCGTCACAGGTCTTCATATACCAACCAAAGTAGTGGTTATAGGCAAGAATATCTGTAACCCTGTTAAGCTCAGAGTCGAGACCGCACATAGTGAACTGTGCACAGGTAGTAGGTCTGGAGGAATCGAGAAGCTTGGCGTAAGCGTTAAGCTCTTTGATACCTTCGATAAGTGCTTCGTTTTCGCTGGTGATGGTGATTTCATTCTGAACGCCCCAGGCATAGATTGAAGCGTGGTGCATATTCTGTTTGATAAGCTCCTCAAGCTGATTGAGAGCATTGTCCTGAGCAGCCTTTGAAAAACGTGAGATCACAGGTATTTCTGCCCATACGAGGAAGCCCATTTCGTCGCAGAGGTCATAGAATTCTTCTGCCTGCTGATAGTGAGCAAGACGGATAGAGTTAGCACCCATTTCCTTGATAAGACCGAGGTCTTCCTTATGCTCTTCGATAGTGAGAGCGTTACCGATAAGCTCTCTGTCCTGATGACGGGAAACACCCTTGAGCTTGATGTATTCGCCGTTAAGGAAGCAGCCTTCATTTGCATCAAATTTAATGTCTCTGAAGCCGAAGCGGAGTTCAGCC
Source organism: Acutalibacteraceae bacterium (assembly GCA_045613145.1). Lineage (GTDB taxonomy): Bacteria > Bacillota > Clostridia > Oscillospirales > Acutalibacteraceae > UBA6857. Next base: position 45,569 of record JAZLAJ010000042.1, on the reverse strand, counting down.
TTATCGATGAGGCTATCACCCTTTTTAAGAGTAGCACGAAGAGTGTAAAGATAAGGATTCTTCATACCGTTCCAGAGAATGGGGTTTTCCACGTGAAGCTTTTCTCTGTCACCCGCTGATGCAACGACATTGTTTTCAGCATCAAGAACCTCATAAAGAACCTTGATATCCTTCTGATAATTATTGATAACAGCCTTTACCTTTACATCACCGTTTGTTTTAGCGGTTACATAAACGCCCTTACTGCCGTAGTCGTCGAGAGAAAATCTTGTCTCGGGAACATCAGTGATGAGGTTAACCTCTCTGTAAAGACCGCCGTAGAAGGTGAAGTCAGCAAAGCCGGGATAAACCTTTTTGTTTTCTCCGTTGTCCACTGTAATTTCGAGGAAGTTTTTAGGTGAAGAAAGGAAGGAAGAAATGTCGAAACGGAAGGTAGAATATCCGCCCTCATGTGTGCCTACCTTTCTGCCGTTGATTTTAACTGTAGCTACACTGTTTGCGCCCTTGAGCTCAAGATAAGTAATCCCATCATACTTCGGAATAATTCTCGTGTAGGTGCAGGCACCTCTGTAGTAAGAGCCTTCGTTCATTCCTTGACCGTCGAGTCCGTTCCAGGTGTGAGGAAGATTTACGGTTTCCTTTACACCTTCCTTGCAGAATACCCAGTCATTATTAAGTGCGATAATCTTTTTCATTTGGTTTCTCCTTTATATTTGTAGTATAAAAATATTATTTTACATAACAGCTTACTACTTCACCGATGTACATACGGTGGTAGTCCTTTTCGGGATAGTTCTTTTCATCAATAGCTTCATCGATGAAGCCCTCAGGCTTAATGTCCTGGTAAGCTACCTTTCTGAGAACTATCACTATTTCACTTTCCTCGAAAGAAACGGAGCCGTCGATTTCCACAGGAGTGAGTCCTGTTTCCTTCGCCTTGTCACAGTCTCTTCCGCTGTTTCTTCCGCAGAATGTCAGAGCCTTTCTGTACTCCTCACCGAAAAAGCTCAATGTGAACAGCTCATTCTTCTCCGTGAATTCATAGGTATATCTCTGAGGACGGATAAAGCAAAAGCACACATCCTTATTCCACAGCTCACCCATAGCGCCCCAGGATGCAGTCATTGTGTTATAGCTGTCACCGTTACCCGCAGTAATGAGACACCACTTATCATCGAAAAGCGAAACAGCATTACCCTTAAGCTCTTTAATGTCGATTTTCTTCATAATTTCACCTCGGTATATAATTGTATGCTTTCAAGCTTAATAATAGCATAAATAATTACTTTTGTCCACAGAATTATTCTTTTTTAGTTTTTGGTTCATAAAGTTTAATTATTATCTTGACCTGGAAAGAGCAGAATGTTAAACTCTGATTATAAAATGCAAAGGAAGATTTTTATGAACAAATCCGTCACTCTCATCGGTATGCCCGGCGCCGGCAAAAGCACTGTAGGTGTCCTTCTGGCAAAATCACTTCTTATGGATTTCACGGATACAGACCTTATCATCCAGCGTGAAGCAGGCAAAAGCCTCTGTGAAATAATCGAATCAGAGGGTACCGAAAGCTTTCTCGAAACGGAAAACCGTATAATTCTCGCACAGACATTCGAAAACTCCGTAATCGCCACGGGCGGAAGCGCCGTTTACGGAAAAGAAGCTATGGAAAAGCTGAAGAAAATCAGCACCGTCGTCTACCTGTCTTTACCTGTGAACGAGCTCGAAAAGAGAATAAAGGATATCCATACCCGAGGTGTGGCCATGAAAAACGGAGTTACCCTCAGAGAGCTTTTCGAGGAAAGACGGAGCCTTTACGAAAAATATGCAGACTTCACCGTAGAGTGTCAGGGTCTCACGGCAGAGGAATGTGTGGAAAAGATAATAGCAAAAGCAGGGCTGTGACCCTGCTTTATTTTATGTTGCCGTCCTTATCGCAAGTGAGCGTTACCGTCTTTTCTATAACCTTAAGGGGTACGCCTAATTTATTCTGTCTGATTTTAAAATACGCTGTAGCCGTGTTTCCGCTTTTCGAGCCTTCCTTCGACATAACATTCCAGTCAGTATCATAAATCATACACCGTGTTTTCACACTGTCACAGACGGAGCTTTTTCCGTTATATGTAAACTCCGCAGTTAACAGAGCCGTCCATAAAAGCTTTCCGTCAGAGCTGAAATAAGAAACATATTTCGTTTCGGTAACTGTTTTCTGATTTTTCAGAAGTGAAATAATCTTTTTCAGAAACTCCATTACTACTTTCAGCAACCTGCTTATTCCGAAATCCGAATCCTCGGGTTCTCCGTCAACAGAGAGATTATCATCCTCATCGCCCTCATAACCGTTCTCATAGTCATTACCTATGAATTCATCGCTTACTATAATATAAGATCCATCCTCGAAATACTCTTTTTCACTCTGAGATGCACCTACTGACGGTACAAGAGAGAAAGCAAGAAGCAGAACACTTAAGAGCAGTGATATAATTCTTTTCATATTTTGCCACCGCCCTTTATTATACTGCTCACAGCAAGAAAGCCTTCCTCAAAATAGCCGTGTGCTTCCGTGTGTACATCGATAAGACTTGCTACCACAAAGAGAGCATAAATAATAAGCGCAATAATAACCGATATTATCAGTACCTTTTTTAACTGAATCTGTTTCTTTATTTTTACGCTGTCAGTGTTTTCGATGAAGCTTCCACAGATGCTCTCAGGTGTTCCGAAGGCTTTTTTTATGTCTTCCATCGTTGCTTCGGGCATATCGGAAAGAAAATCTTCTACATTCTCCTTAAGCTGACATAAAAACTCTTTTTTCTTTTTACGGTCACAGAAAAGCAGGCGTTCTATCTGAGAATAATAATTTTTCAATTCTTTATCTGTTACTCTGTTCATCACTTTTCACCGCCCGTCATAAGATTAACAGCCTCTGATATTTTCCTGTATTCCTTCAGAAGCTCAGCGTAATATTCCTCACCCTTCTTCTCCAGGTGGTAATATTTACGAAGTCTCTTTTTTACTATTTCATCCCTGTCCGTAAGGTAACCGTTTTCCACGAATCGGTAAAGAACGGGATAAAGTGTTCCTAAAGGAAGCTCAAAATTTCCGCCCGATTTTTCCGCTACGGCTTTGACTATCTCATAGCCGTACATATCCTTTTCCTTAAGGACACACAGAACTGCCAGGTCTACAGTTCCTCTTTTAAAGCTGTCCGTATTCTGCAAAGCTTTACACCACAAACTGCTGAGCAGTTCTCCCTTCTCCTGATTATCTGAGTATATTCTAACACACAAGCAAGTACAAATCAATACTCATTTTGCATAATTTTATATTTTGTTACACAAAATATGTTGACAAGCAAAATAAAGTGTGCTATTTTAAATTTGAGGATGGGTGCACACATCCGAAATAAAACATCAGAGGAGATAATATTATGTTAAGCACAGTTGTAAAACCTTCATTGAAAATCTACCTTTCAAGCATCGTCACTTTTATATTTTCGATAGTATGCCTTTTAATGCCCGCTGACCCTGGCAACGTAAGCCTCACCGTAACAGGATACGGCCAGGGTACATACGAGGATTTCGACACACCTTACTGTTATGTATCAGTCAAGATGGAAAATAAAACCTTCCGTACCTTATGTAAGCCCGATTATGCCGTTCTGGAAAAAGAAGCAGACGGGGAATGGATTAATATGGGCAAGGGTTATATCCCTCAGGAAGACTACTGGACAGTACTGCATAGCGGTGATGTTACTGAAGCCTTTTATTTCTCTTTGGAAAACGAATCTGATTTTTCTCCCGGAGAATACAGAATAACCGTGTACTACAGTATTCAAAGCCTGTCCGAGAAAGGCGAATCGAACACGGTATTCATTGTAAGCTGAATTAACCTTTAAGGAGGAAATATCTATGTTAAAGCTTTTCTATTATGATATTCAGTCGGTTTTCTTTGAAATCCAATCCGTATTTTTATCTCTCACTCTGATTTTAGTAGGCTTTATATATGCAGATAAGCCCATAGAGATAACTTACACGGTAAATGTAAACGGAACAGAAATATCCCAGGGAGATAATATCGAAATACCTGTTGACGGTTATGTTGATGTTTACTGCTACTGTGAAAATACGGGCAGACCCTTCGAAGGAACAAGCCTTCACGATAATGCACACGTCAGCATTTACAAATACGAAAACGATGAAAAAAAGTATCTTTCCGTTTCTTATATAAGCTCGGATTTCATACCTAACCCCATACTGATTAAAAGCGGAGAAAAATTTACAGAGTTCTCCTGCTGCATCCTTGATCCGGATGCTGAACCGGGAATCTATACTATGGAAATAAGTGTTTTCGGTCATAAGCAGATCTACGAAAATGTCCTTACAGTAGTATAGTAAAAGGTTGACTACTCTTTCTCAAAATGTTATTATTGAATCATCAAAAAGAGAAAAGAGGTCAGCATTATGAAAGAAAACAAAAAATGGGTAGCCTGCTGGTCTGCAGCTCCCGCAAAAGGCGGTATACATATCGGTCCTCTTCATCTTAATAACGGACTGCTTTATTCTACAGCAAGAACCGTTTTAAGACCTACCCTTAAAGGAGAAAAAGTCAGACTCACCTTTTCAAACCGCTACAGTAAAAAGCCTCTCACCATTTCAGGCTGTTCAGTAGCTACGGTGACAGACCTGAAAAAACACGAGACAGACACTCCCGTCACCGTTACCTTCGCAGGGAAAGAAGAGGTAACCATCCCCGCAGGTCAGGATATAACCTCAGACGAGGTTGTCTTCCCCACAGAATGTCTCAAGGAAATAGCAGTAAATATTTTCGTCAAATCTGCCGTTATGCGCACCAAGGGTCTTTACGGCAGTGACACCTGGCTTTCCTTCGGCAATCAGACGAAAAATCCGAGCTTTACTCCTATGTGGCATCTCATTCTTAAAACGAATATTGCCGTACTGCAGACCAACCCCTTCCTCACCCGTGTGGATACCCTTGCTGATGCAGATGCTTACGCCATCGTAATCGCAGGCGACTCCACCATGGCAAATGAAATCCCCTTCCTTTTAGCCGAGCGCCTTAAGAAAATGGGCAAGGAGAATATCGCTGTCATCCAGCAGGCAATCGCCGGAAACCGTATCGGAGAAAACGGAAAAGGCATCATCGCTAATCTTTACGGTGAAAGCTTTCTCGGCAGATTCGACAAAGACATCGCAAAATGTCCCGGTGTAAAAAAGGTTATCTTCAAAGAAGGCATCAACGATGTTATTCATCCCCACTCCCTTACTGTGGGCGGTACACCCATAACTGCAGAAGAAGTAATCGACCGGACGAAAAAAGCCATCGCAAAATGCAAAGAACAGGGCTGGGAGGTTTATGTTTCACGCAAGACCCCCTTTAAAGGCTTCGGAAAGCTCCTTCCCGGTATAAGAGATTTCACCTGGAAGAGAGAAATACAGGACGTAGTAGATGCTATGGATAAATGGATAGCAGAATCCGATGAACACGACGGACAGATTACCACGGACTATCTGAGAGATGAAAATGACAGAGAAGTCCTCCGTGCAGAGCTCACCAAAGATTTCATCCACTACAATGTGGAAGGACAGAAGCTTTTCGTGGATAACATTCCCGAAGAGTATTTATAAAAGCAAAAAAGTCAGGCAATCAAATAACGCCTGACTTTTATTTTTTGTTTTTTGACTTATGCGAAGGAAATAATTCCTGTTTCGTTGAGAACGAGACAGGCCATATAGCCTGCATAAATAGCAAGAAGAGCCACACCCTGCCACTTTCTGAACTTACCTGCGATGATGGTGGGAACTACAGCCACAGCACATGCGAAAATACATACAGGGAAATCAAAGTTGATGTTCATCTGTTCTACGGGAAGAGCCTTGCCGTCGATAATAGCACATACGGGAAGAATAAGTGTAAGGTCGATAATGTTAGCACCTACGATGTTACCTACAGAAAGACCTGATTCCTTTTTACGAATAGCAGTAAGAGTAGTAACAAATTCGGGAAGAGATGTACCGAGAGCGATAACGGTAAAGCCGATGATTGCTTCACTGATACCGAAGCCCTTAGCGATGGTCTGACCTGAGCCTACGAGGAACTCAGCACCTAAAACGATACCTGCAGTACCGAGAACGAAGAAGAGAAGCTTGGAGGGAATCTCTTTCTTTTCGTAGGAGTCTACTTCGTCGCTTGCAGCTGCCTTCTTACCTTCCACGAGATTGCTTATCATAAAGATAAGGAAGATAGCCCAGAGTATGTAAGCTGACCAGGTGGGAAGCTCGAGAGAAAGAGAAAGAAGAGTAAGCGCGATAGAAGCCCCTAAAAGAAGTCCGCCCTTGAGAGAGAAGCTCTTTCTGTTTACAGCGCCTGCCATAGCCACGAGAGAAACACCCATGATAAGAGTGGTGTTAGCTGTAACTGAGCCGACAGCATTACCGATAGCAAGCTGTGCTGAGCCGTTCATCGCTGCTCTTACTGAAACGAGAAGCTCGGGAAGAGTGGTTGCGAAAGAAACTACCGTAGCACCTACTACGAACTTAGGAATACCTGTAGCTTCAGCAAACCATGATGCTGAATCAACAAACCAGTCGCCACCCTTAATGATAAAGATAAGACCTACAACAAAGATAACTGCGGATACTGCCATAAGTGCTCCGCCACCGAGGGAGCCGAAGAGAGTGTAACCAAAAAATTCCATTGTGTCCTCCGTTTTAAACTATATTTTTATTTATGATATTTAGTGCCGATAGAAATCTGTATAGCTCTGTATATCTGCTCTAAAAGCATAACTCTTGCCACCTGATGGGGAAAAGTCATTTTACTCATGGAAAGACGGTAATTACTTACAGCCTTCACCTTTTCACTGATACCGAAGGAGCCTCCGATAATGAAAACGATGTTGCTGTAGCCTCTTACGGCAAGATTGTCTGTTTCAGCGCTTAATTCCTCGCTGGTTTTCTGCTTACCCTCGATGCACATAGTATACACATATGCTCCCTTGGGTATTTTTTCGAGAATCTTTTTTCCTTCACTTTCCAGAGCGTTCTCTATTTCCTTCTGTGAAGGATTATCGGAAAGCTTTTCCGCAGGAAGCTCGATAAGATTCAGCTTGCACAGTCCCGAAAGTCTTTTTATGTATTCACCTACGGCATCTCTGAGATAACTTTCCTTGAGCTTGCCGATACATATAAGAGTAATATTCTGCATTTTTTCACCTCAGAATCTTATTATACCGTCGGTGTTTTCTTTAGCGTTTACTTTTAGTATATAGTCAATTCCTTCCTTTGCCCCTTCACTTTCCAGAGCGGAAAATGTAGTCTGATAGGCAAGGTCAGGAAAATTGTTTTCCGTGCTTAAATGTCCGAGAAAAAGACGGGTAGTCCCTTTTTTTACGAGCCTGACCGCTTCCTCAGCACAGGCAGCATTAGAAAGATGGCCTCTGTCAGAAAGTATTCTTCGTTTAAGGTAATAAGGATATTCTCCGCTCTGAAGCATAGCCACATCGTGGTTGGATTCGAGCATTACCAGCTCAGCACCGATAAGTGCCTTTTCCACCGTGGGAGTTATAATTCCTATGTCTGTGGCTACTACTGCCTTCTGTCCGTGAGGAAATGAAATTTTATAGCCGCAGCTTTCACGGCTGTCGTGAGGAGTTTCGAAGGATGTTACGAACAAATCTCCCGCCTGAACACCCTCTATGGGCATAATCTCAAAGGGGAACTTACCGTTTACCGTTCCGTTTTCCTCTAAAGCAGCCATAGTGCCCTCTGTGGCATATACGGGAATTTTATAGGTTGAAGCAATTATTCTGAGTCCCTTTATGTGATCACTGTGCTCGTGAGTGATGAAAATGCCGTCTATTTTAGACGGGTCAATTTCTCTGGAAATAAGCGCTTCCTTTATTTTTTTAGCACTCACACCCGCATCAATAAGTATTCCTCTGTCACCGTTACCTAAAAAGGTTGCATTACCGGAGCTCGAGGAAAACAAAGAACAGAACTTTGCCATAGTATTCCTTTCCCGAAAAAAAAGAGCCTGCCAGAAAAGATTCTTTCACAAACTCTTTTTAATTTTTATTTATCCTGCGTTGTTTACCGCCTCGGCATCACGGATTTCCTTACGGTAAATGTCCGCACCGAGATTTCTGAATTTTTCCACATAATCCTCATAGCCTCTGTCGATGTAGACGATATCCTCTACCTCGGTAATACCTCTGGCGATGAGACCTGCGATAATCATAGCTGCACCCGCACGAAGGTCATCGGCCTTTACGGGAGCGCCTGTCAGCTCCTCGACGCCCTGGAAGACAGCGATTGTTCCGTCAACCTGTACATTGGCGCCCATTCTGATGAGCTGCTCGACATATCTGAAACGGTTATCCCAAACGCCCTCGGAAACGAGTGATGTTCCCTTTGCCACAGAGAGAAGAACTGCCATCTGAGGCTGCATATCCGTCGGGAAGCCGGGATGAGGCATAGTTTTAAGATTACACTTTTTAAAAGCTCCGTCAGACTGAACTCTGACTGCATCGTCATATTCCGTAATATCCACACCGCATTCAATAAGCTTTGCACTGATTGATTCGAGATGCTTCGGAATTACATTTTTTACCAGCACGTCTCCGCCTGTGGCTGCAGCTGCAACCATATAGGTTCCTGCTTCGATCTGGTCGGGAATTATTGAATAAGTACAGCCGTGCATATTGGTAACGCCGTGAATTTTGATAACGTCAGTACCTGCGCCTCTTACATCTGCGCCCATAGCATTAAGGAAATTAGCCAGATCAACGATGTGAGGCTCCTTGGCAGCATTTTCGATGATAGTAAGACCTCTGGCCTTTACAGCAGCGAGCATAATGTTAATGGTAGCACCTACGGAAACCTTATCCATATAAATAGCACTGCCTGTAAGGTGATCGGCTCTGGCATTGATCATGCCGCCCTCAGTAATTGCTGAAGCACCTAAAAGCTCGAAGCCTTTTATGTGAAGGTCGATAGGTCTGACACCGAAATCACATCCGCCGGGAAGAGCAACCTTAGCTCTGTTATATCTGCCCAGAAGTGCACCGATGAGATAATAGGAAGCACGAAGCTGTTTCGTCATCTCGTGAGGCACGATGTAGGAATTTACGGACTTGGTATTTACTTCGATAGTATGTTTATTGATGTATTTTACCTGTGCGCCCATCTGACTTAAGATTCTGACCATACAGGATACATCACTGATATTAGGTATATTCTCGATACGGCATACATCCTGAGCGAGCAGAGTAGCAGGAATAATAGCAACAGCGGCATTTTTTGCACCGCTTATTTCTACTTCGCCGGACAGTCTGTTTCCGCCGTGGATTACTAATTTTTCCAAAATTAAATCTCCCTTTCCGTTTTTTCTTCGGAAATACGCCAATATATTTTCGTCTCTTCTTATTCAAAGACAGTATAAGTCATTATATAACTAATGTATTATAACACCATTTTTTCCAAAATAAAAGACCTTTTCAGCCTTTTTGTGAAAAATACACTAAATATATTCTGTCAAAAAAACTTTTTAGTGAGGTCTTTAATATTATCTGCTTTTTATCTTCAAAAAGTCCGTTTAATTTTTACCTTCGTCAAAAGTATTTACAACAGAAAAAATTAATGTTAAAATTATTGAAGACAAAATAAAAAAGCAGGTGAAAAAATGAAAGCACCCCTTGCTGACAGAATACGTCCGCAGACAGTAGAGGATATAGTGGGACAGAGACATCTTCTTAAGGAAGGTGCCGCCCTTCGTAATATTATTGACTCCGGAGACCTTCCTAATCTGATTTTCTACGGGCCCTCAGGCATAGGTAAGACTACTCTTGCCTCCATTATGGCGAAGAAAACAAACCGAAAATTCCACAAGCTTAACGGCACAACTGCCTCCACAGCTGACATAAAGGCTATCGTAGCCGAGCTGGACACCCTCGCCGCTCCTCAGGGAATACTTCTGTACCTGGATGAAATACAGTATTTCAATAAAAAACAGCAGCAGACTCTTCTCGACTACATCGAAAGAGGAGAAATCACCCTCATCGCATCCACCACGGAAAATCCTTACTTCTATATTCATGGAGCAATTCTGAGCCGATGCACCGTTTTCGAATTTAAAAGCGTTACGGCAGAGGACATTATTCCCGCAGTAAGAAGAGCATTTTCTTACCTTGCCACCGAAAAAAATCTTCCCATAGCTGCCGACGAAGAGACCATAAAGCATATCGCCGTTTCCTGTGGCGGAGACGTGAGAAAGGCCATGAACTCGGCAGAGCTGTGTGTTTTAAGCACTCTCCCCGACAAGGACGGTAAAATAGTCGTCACTCTCGAAAAAGCTAAAGAGCTGACACAGAAAAGCGCTCTCAAATATGACCGTGAGGGTGACGAGCATTATGATATTCTCTCTGCTTTTCAGAAGAGTATGCGCGGAAGTGATGCTGATGCGGCTCTTCATTATCTTGCCCGACTTCTCGAAGCCGGTGATCTTCCTTCGGCTACAAGAAGACTTTTAGTCTGTGCCAACGAGGATGTGGGTCTTGCCTACCCGATGATAATTCCAATCGTCAAAGCAGCAGTAGACACGGCACTTATGGTAGGTCTGCCCGAGGCAAGAATACCCCTGGCCAATGCGGTAGTCCTCGTGTGCAATTCCCCTAAGTCGAACTCGGCATATATGGGAATAAACGAAGCTATGGCAGATGTCAGCCGTGGCAACTTCGGACCTATCCCCCGTCAGCTTCAGAATATGCACTACGACGGTGAAGACAATCAGAATAAAGGTCAGTTCTATCTCTACCCCCACGATTATCCTTCACACTATGTTCCTCAGCAGTATCTCCCTGACAAAATAAAAAACAAAAAATATTATGTCTACGGTGACAATAAAACAGAACAGGCGGCAAAGGAATACTGGGACAAAATAAAAAAATAAGGAGAAAATTATGAATTACGCAAAACCCGTAAAAAGCCTTTTCGGAAAATATCTCTTCGTTTACTTCATCGGTAACGGTAAGGGCGAGGAAACCCTTCATTTCGCAGTAAGCAAGGACGGCTACAACTTCACAGCCCTTAACGGAAACAGACCTGTCATCGAGCATAACAAAGGTAAAAAATGTGTCCGTGACCCCTACATTCTCAAAGGACAGGACGGTTTTTATTACATAGTGGGTACAGATATGAAATGTGAAGAGGGCTGGGAATCAAATCACGCTCTTGTTACATGGAAATCAAAAGACCTTATCGAGTGGACAGACGAAACGATTATCGACATAAAGGCTCTCGGCGGTAAATTCGAAAACACCACCCGTGCCTGGGCGCCTCAGGCATTATGGCACGAAGAAAAGCAGACCTATATGCTCTACTGGGCACACTCCACCAAGGAACACAACACAGCGGGTATGTATTATGCATTCACTGACGATTTCAAGACAATTACCGAGCCGCAGAAAATGTACTGCCGCGACATACAGACTATCGACGGTGACATAATATATAATAAGAAAAACGGAAAATATTACCTTTACTTCAAGCACGATGAGGATCAGACCATAGCCTGCGTTCTTTCTGACAGACCCGAAGGTCCCTACGAAGATAAACCCGTAGTAGTTTCACTTGCACCCAGCGGTGTGGAAGGAAGCGAAATGTACCCCATAAACGGCACAGACACCTTCCTTCTCATTATGGACGAATACGGAAAGGGACGCTTCTTTATGCAGCAGACAGAGGATTTCGAAAACTATCTTCCCGTAAAAAAAGAAGACTATTCTATGGACTTCTCACCGAGACACGGCAGTATATGCTCCATAAGTGATGAAGAGTACGAAAGACTTGTGAAGCATTTCGGCATATAAATTAAAAAGGAGGACTTTATTATGTTCAGCAAAATTATCGCATTTTTTCTTTCGATTATTTTTACCGTACTCAACGCTCTTGGTCTTGGCGGTATTTTCGGAGGGATCAACAGCTCTGAAGCCTATGTTTATGCTAATATGAGCTACGGCAGTCACGAAAGGCAGGTTCTTGATCTTGCCATACCGAAGGATAACGACGGTGAAATCGGTCTGATTCTTTTCATTCACGGCGGAGCCTGGATAGGCGGAGAGAAAGACATCTACAAGGATATGGTTTCAAATTGTGCCAATAATGAAGGCCTTGCAGCAGCAGCTCTCAATTACCGTTACATCAGCGACAGCACAAGTCTTCACGACATAGCCGACGATATCGATGCAGCTCTTTCAGCTATTAAAGAAAAGGCAAAGGAGAGAGATGTTGACATTAACAAGGTTCTTCTCACAGGTGCCTCAGCAGGTGCACACCTCGCTATGTTCTATGCCTATTCAAGAAATGACTCAGCCCCCATAACTCCGGCAGCAGTATGCAGTTACTGCGGTCCTACGGATCTTTATGACGATAACTTCTACTTTGATAACGACTTAGGTGATACAGCTACTGTCTGTCAGCTTATGTCCTGGGCATGCGGTGAAAGCTTCTCCATAGAAAGCAAAGCTGATTTCAGAAAAGCTCTTGACAGTGTTTCACCCCTCACCTATGTAAATGAAAGCACCGTACCTACCATTATCTGCCACGGTGAAAAAGACACCATCGTTCCTTATTCAAATGCTCTTTCCATTGTGGAAAAATTTGAACAGTACGGTGTAGAATATAATTTCATCAGCTATCCGAATTCTGACCACGGATTGGCAAACGACCCGGAATGTGCAGAGAAGGCAGATAAGCTTATGAGAGAATATATCGATAAATATGTAAGATAACTGAATGTATAAAACCGTGTCCCGAAAAGGACACGGTTTTTTTATTGTTCATCTTTCTTCATATCATTTAATGAATACTCACAACATTGTACAACCAAATTATTAAGGGAAACTTTTTCCTTCTGAGCAACCTCTTCGAGTCTCTTAACAAGACCTAATGGCATTCTGAATGTTTTATTTATATATTCTTCTTTTTTCACTTCAAACATTATCAGTTCACCTCATTGTTATTTTACGACAAAATAACAAAGAGATATACACCTTGTTTTAACACTTGAGAAAATAAGTGTAATTTACACTTGACTATTTTAAAATAGAAGTATATACTGACCTTATAAAGAAAAAAAGAAAAGGAGCGAAAAAATGAAAAAACAACTTTCAAAACTATTTATTACTGTAGTTGCTGTTCTGACTATGCTTGGAACACTACCTACCGGTTACACTGCAGAAAATTATTCTACTCCGTTTGCTGTTATTGTTCAGGCAGCATCGAAGAAGACACATCTCAAAAAAACAAAGATTACCTTAACTGTAAGCAAAGCCTATACTCTGAAATTACTTGACAAAAAAGGCAAAACCATTTCTTCCACTAAAGTAAAATGGAAATCTGCAAACACAAAAATTGCAACGGTTTCTAAAAAAGGAAAAGTAACAGCAAAGAAAAAGGGTAAAGTAAAAATCACCGCTACATATAAAGGCAAAAAGTACACTTGTACCGTAACAGTAAAAAAACCTACAGCCACAAACTCTAAGGGAGATCCCGACAAAGACGATGCAAAAAACGGTACAGTTTACCGTACACCCACGGGAAAAAGATATCACATAGACCCTCAGTGTGGCGGAAAAAACAGTACTGCTACAACCAAAACAAAAGCAGTAAAAGCGGGACTTACTCCCTGCAGTAAATGTGCAAAATAAAATTAACCGTGTCCCGAAAAAGGACACGGTTTTCGTTTACACTATAAGACTGTAATTCTCTATATCCACATATCTTCCGAACTTCTCCCCTACCTCAGGAATGGTTCCGCAGAAGGTAAAGCCGAATTTTTCGTGGAGTCGGCGTGATGCTTCATTTCCCGCAGTGATAACCGATACCACCGTATGTATGCTTTCGTCTTCTTTCGCCATAGCTATAATAGCATCCATAAGTGCAGTGCCTACACCCGTTTTGCGGTAAGACGGAGAAACATAAACGGAAAGCTCTACTGTGGATTTGTAAGCTTCCTTTTCTCTGTAAGATGAAAGAGTAGCATAACCTGCCACCTTTCCGTCATATTCGCAGACTATAAGCGGATGGTTTACGATATTATGGTTATCGTACCATCGCTCCCAGTCTGCTGCAGTCTTTTTGTTAATATCGAGAGTGGCTATCCCATTTTCTACTTCATAGTTATAAATATCGAGAAGTGCGGGTATTTCTTCTCTGACAGGTTTTCTTATTACCATAAATACCTCTTTAACAATAAATTCCTTTTACACAAAAATCTCCCCGACATTCCGCCGAGGAGATTTGATTTTAATCAGGGATTATTCTTCGATTTCGTCCTCTTCTTCGATTTCGAATTCGAGAATAGCACCGCAGCAGGGGCATTCTGCTTCACCGTCATCGTCGATTTCATCGAAACCGATGCAAACAGTGTTTTCACAAGCAGGACATTCTACTTCGAGACATTCATCGTCACAGCAATCGCAGTCGTCATCATCGCAGCAGCAATCGCAGTCACAGTCGTCTTCGTCGTAAACATATTCTTCTACATCACCGAGATCTTCGTCGATTTCTTCGATGTAATCAGAAAGGTCTTCCATTTCTTCTTCCATATCGCTGAGCTCTGATGCGATTTCATCGAGAGTTTCGATAATAGCGTTGAAGAGCTTGGTTTCCTTCTTATCTTCGTCTAAATCAAGACCTTCCATAAGGCCCTTTAAATATGCAACATTTTCTGAAACTGACATAGTAGTTGTTTCCTTTCTTTAATTTAAAAATTTAAGATAATACTATCTTATGCACGGCCGAGATATTCACCTGTTCTGGTGTCAATCTTGATCATTTCGCCCTCATCAATGAAAAGGGGAACCTTAACCTCTGCACCTGTTTCAAGTGTAGCGGGCTTGGTTGTGTTTGTAGCAGTGTTGCCTGCGAAGCCGGGATCTGTCTTTGTAACCTGAAGGTCAACGAATGTGGGAGGTTCAACACCGAAAACATTACCCTTGTAGGAAAGAACCTTACAAACCATGTTTTCCTTAACGAACTTGAAGTTGTCGGAAAGCTCGCTTTCATTGATGGGAACAAGCTCATAGGTTTCGGGATCCATGAAGTAGTAGAGACCGCCGTCACTGTAGGAGTATTCCATATCCTTTCTTTCAACGAAAGCTGTGGGGAACTTTTCGTTGGGGTTGAAGGTACGTTCGATAACGGAACCTGTAATAACATTCTTTACCTTTGCACGTACAAAGGCTGCACCCTTACCGGGCTTAACGTGCTGGAATTCAATAATCTGAAGTACGTTACCGTCCATTTCGAAAGTAACGCCGTTTCTGAAATCACCTGCTGATACCATTTTTATATTCCTCCGAATACTTTAAGATTTTTTATCTGTTTCATTTTATAACAAATGCGAATATTTTTCAAGTCTTTTTCTTAAAATAGAGTGTATTTTATTGCTTTAAAATGCCATTTTCTTACAAATTTTATAAATTCTCGCCTTTTCTCTTTATTTTTCCACACCTGTGTGATAAAATTCTTGCATAATAAAAAAATTAAGGAAGTGAAGAAAATGAAAAAAATATCTGCTCTTCTCCTCGTTCTCTGCACTCTGTTTTTATTCGGCTGCGGTAAAAATGAAGCAGAGACATCCACCACTGCTCCCACGCCCTCCACTGCCGCTACCACAGGAATTCCCACCGCTACGGTCACTTTCCCTGAAGGCTTCACGGTAGTTCAGATAGCCGAAAAGCTCGAGGAAAACGGCGTATGCTCCGCTCAGGAGTTTATCGCCCTGACGAACGATGCCGACTACATCACTTCCCTCGGCTACACCTTCACGGAATTCATCCCGGGTTCACAGCGTGCCTTTCTTATGGAAGGATATCTCTTCCCCGATACCTACGAATTTTATCTGAATGACAGTGCGGAAAATGTGCTGAAAAAGATTCTCCTGAACACCTCATCCAAATTAAAGCCGGAATACTTCCTCAGAGCAAAAGAGCTCGGATATACACTCGATGAAATCATTTCTCTTGCCGCCATTATCCAGGAGGAATCCTACTCCGCAGAATCAATGAACCTCATTTCCTCAGTCCTTTATAACCGTCTTAACAGCAGCACCAAGCTCGAATGCGACGTAACTATCAAATATCTCGAAAGCTATGTAGTGAGATCGCCCTATCTTAAAAAGCTTATCGAAGAGGAAAAAGGCAGAGAAATAACCGAAGAAGAGCTTTTAGCAGAAACAGACAAATTCAGAGCTCTGTACAACGTGTTCAAATGCCCAGCCATTCCCGAGGGACCCATCACCTGCCCCGGTACGGCAGCTATAGAAGCGGCACTCTATCCCGCAGAAAGCGACTACTTCTTCTTCGTTACAGACGAGGAAAAGAACTTTTATTTCAATGAAACGTGGGAAGGACACGTTAAAAAGTGTAAGGAATTAGGTCTTATGTGATAAAGTCAATTAAAGCAAAAATCGGAGCCGTGCAAAAACGACTCCGATTTTTTTGATTAAGAATTAATAGTAGTGGTACATACCGCAGGAGCATACCTTGTTTGTTTTAAAGAGCTTCCAGAAGAAGAGGCTGAGCTTATACCAGAAGCCGCCTTTGTGGCAAAGATGTCTGCAGCCTTCAGTAAGGTCATGTCTGCAATCGTTATAATCACATTTACCGTCACGGTTATAGTCTGAATGTGTTCTCTGTGTACCGTAATCAATTATGGTATCCTTTGTAGCGCAATGGTTATCACAGTAAGCTGTCTTGGTACCGTTTGCCAGACAGGATGCATCTTTGTTCGAATAATATTGGGTGAATCGATGACCGAGAGCCGGTACGACTTCTGTCTTCGTCTCACCGCAACCGTTATCGCAGGTAGCTTTCTGAAGACCATCCTCAGTACATGTCACGTAAATTACCGAATAAAACTTCGTAAATGAATGTCCCGTTGCTGTATTGTAATTTATTATAGTGTCATAATTACCGCAACCATAATCACAATATGCTACTTTTGTGCTGTTTTCGGTACATGTTGCTTTTTTACCTACATAATATTTCGAGTAGCGATGACCCACCTTCGTACCGGGAACAGTTCTTGTATCTGTCTTTCCGCAGTTATAATCACATCTTGCTGTTTCTGTTCCGTCTTTGGCACAGGTTGCATTCCAGTCCAAATAATAGTCCGTGAAGCTATGATCCCTTACTGTGCCTTCATCCGCTACAGTATTGCTAAAACCGCAGTTATTATCACAGTATGCTGTTTTTGAACCATCTGCTCTGCAGGTAGCGTCGTTATTTGAAACATAGTTTGTAAAGCTGTGACCTTTTGCCGTACCAATATCAGTCACTGTCTCAGTTTCACCGCAACCGTTGTTACAGGGTGCAGTCTTTGTTCCGTCTGATCTGCAGGTAGCATTATTGTTTGAGGTATATTCTGTAAAGCTGTGGCCTTTTGCTGAATTTATGTCAGTTACTGTCTCGGTTTCGCCGCAGCCGTTATTACAGGAAGCAGTCTTTGTTCCGTCCTCAGTACAGGTAGCATCACCGTTTGAAGTATATTCTGTAAAGCTGTGACCGAGTGCCGGTATCTCCTCTTTTTCAAGAAGCACTTCATTACACACGGAACAGTGCTTGCCGTCTGCAATACCTGTTTCAGTACAGGTAGGAGCAGTACCCACATCAATAACCTCAGTGTGACCTGTTGCAGGAATTTCTGTCTGCGAAACTGTTACCGTATCACAGACTGTACAGTGTTTGCCCTCCGTCAGACCTGTTTCTGTACAGGTAGGACTTACACCTTCATCGGTTACCTCGCTATGTCCTACAGGATCTTTATATGTGCTTATAAAATTATTACAGCTGCAATAATCTATTTCTTCCCAGCTTTCAGTACATCTGTTTTCCCAGTTCTCACCGCCGACAAATATACTGTAATCGTGTGTATGGTCTTCCATAGGACCGTCATAATAATAAATTATTACATTTTCAGGTACAGTATAGACTTCTTTTTCTGCCCACTGCTCTCGTGTGCCTTCAAAATGTATTGCTTCTATATTGTCACAACCGCTGAGAATGCGGGAATAGTTGAATCTGCTGAAATTAGCAGAGATAATTATGCTTGTAAGACCTGTGCAATCATTAAATGCATAGCTGTCAATTCCATCTCCAATTAAGCTTTTAGTGGGAAATGCTAAGCTTGTAATGCCTGTACAACCGTTGAATGCATAACTCTCAACAAATGATACATCTTCGTCGATTTCTAAATCTGTAATTCCTGAACAACCGGAAAAGGCTCTTTCTTCGATCATAAAGATATCAGATAATGTTACACTTGTAATATTTTTGCAGTTATAGAAAGCATACTCTTCAATACGTTCAATTCCTTCAGGTATATTATTAACACCCGGGCAATTGTAGAAAGCGTACGCTCCGATCTTTTTGACGCTGTCGGAAAATGTTACACTTGTAATGTCTGTGCAGTTATAGAACATATACGCAGGTATTCTTGTAACACCTTCAGCAAATGTGACATTCACATTGTCAAGCTGCAGAGAATACCAAGGGGCGTCATAGGTATAACGACTTTCATCACGACCGTTAACCTGATAATCAATACCTTCGCCTTCTGTAAAGGTATAATTCCTTAATGCAGTACAGCCATGGAACGCCCATATTTGTATTTCAGAGCTTATCGGTAAGGTTAACGACTCCAGACTGGTACAGCCGCGGAATGCATACTGACTGATAAATGTATCTTCAGAAAGAATAGTTACACTCTTCAGAGCTGTACATCCACGGAATGTCTCAGAAGAAATACTTGATTCGCCCTCAGGAATTGTGATGCTTGTAAGGCTTGTACAGTTATCGAATGCATTGCTGTAGATTTGTGTAACGCTGTCAGGCAAGCTTATATCTGTCAGAATACTGCAGTCATAGAACATATAACTCGGTATTCTGGTAACATCGTCAGCAAAAGTAATGTTGGACATATTATATGTCAGTGCGTTCCAGGGTAAGTTTTTACTGTAATAATCCTGACTCTCATTTGTTACCTGATAGTTGTTGTTCCAATTGAATACACCTGTGACAGTGTAGTTTTTCAATTTGGTACAACCGTAAAATGCTTTTCTTCCGATATTTATAATGCTCGGAATTGTTAAAGATTCAAGATTGGTACAACCATTAAATGCTTCTACTCCGACATCTGTAACTTTCTTAGGAATAGTTACACTTTCTAATGCGACACAATCCTTGAATGTTGCCATTCCGATTCCGGTAACAGTCTGAGGAATGGTTATGCTTTCAAGAGCAGTACATCCCTTAAACGCACCATCACCAATATATTTAAGGCTATCGGAAAGTGTTATACCTGTAAGGCCTGTACAGTTTGCGAATGCATAGGAAGAAATGGTTGTGACACTGTCAGGAAGTGTAAAGCTTGTTAAATCTGTGCAGCCGTAAAACATATAAGCCGGAATAAAATATATACCGTCAGAAACAGTAAGTGTCGGTTTGTTTTCCTTTAATGTGTTCCATGGCAGGTATCCGTAATAATAGCTCTTGCCGGGATCCTTCTGATAATTGTATGAAGTACCGGCGTCTGCAATTATGATATCTTTTAACGCTGTACATCCTGAAAAAGCATCCTTGAAATCTATACACGGAGTCATTGTCAGTCTTTCAATACCGGTACAGCCCTTGAATGCATCCTCACCTACAGCGGTGACACTGGCGGGAAGAGTTAAGCTTGTAAGTCCGGTACAGTCAGTGAAAGCATTTTTACCGATAGTTTTTATTCCCTTATAAATAGGTGCTTCGGTAAGATTGGTATTACCGTAAAACATGCACGCTGATATTTCGGTAACATCAGAAGCATAAGTAATTGTTATTTTATCATTCAAGGTATTCCAGGGCAGATATCCGCTGTAATAATCATTATTTCTGTTTTCTGCCTGATAGTCTTTATAAGTACCCTTGATAATTGTGATATTCTTCAGTGCTGTGCAGCCATCGGATGCACCTAAATAATTTATACCTGTGGGTACTGTTAAGCTCTCAAGACCTGTACAGTCTGTGAACACATCGTTATAAACAGTCTTAACACTGACCGGAAGTGTCAGACTCTTAAGTGAAGTACAGCTTTCAAAAGCACTACGCTCGATTACAGTAACACCGTCAGGTATTACATATTCGGTAAGACCATACTTTGCGGCACATTTGAAAAGTGTCTTCTTGTCTTTACTATATAAGATAGCATTATTTTCACTCATATAATAGCTGTTGTTTTTACTCACTTCGATTTTCTCGAGGGAAACACAGCCGTCAAATGCCGAATACTGAATCTCTGAAACGTTCTCTCCGATATAAAAAGACTTCAGAGCAGAGCAGTCTTCAAACGCATAATTACCAATGCTTTCAAGAGCATCACTGCATTCTATGGACGTGAGTGAAGTACAACGGCGAAACGCCGCGATATCAATATTTTTCACACCGGGTAAATCCAGACTTGTAAGAGCAGAGCATTTATAAAATGCATTATAACCAATGCTTGTAACGTATTTATGTACCGTTACCTCTGCCAGAGCATAGCAATTTCTGAATGTACAATCACTGATACTTGTCACGCCTGCCGGAACAGTAAACTCAGCAAGAAGCTTACATCCGTCAAATGCATATTCTCCTATACTTGTAACACTGTCAGCAACTGTTACACTTGTAAGACCTGTACATTTAGCAAATGCATATTCTCCTATAGTCGATACACCAAACGGTATTGTTATATCGGTAAGACCTGTACAACCGGAGAAAGCGTATCTACCCATACTTGTAACACATTTTGACATTGTTATACCTGTAAGACCTGTGCAATTATAAAAAGCATAATCTCCGATACTCGTAACACTGTCAGGAATTGTAATGCCTGTAAGACCTGTACAGCCTTCGAAGGCACTTTTTCCTATAGTTGTAACACTCTCAGGGATAACAACACTTGTAAGGCCTGTTCTTTCTTTAAAAGCCTCATCGCCGATTGCTGTTACAGGATATCCGTTAATGGTTTCCGGTATGATTATCTCTCCCGTGAAGGTCTGATACGGGTCGAGATAATCAATGGTTACATTGCTGTCAGTAACAGTGTAGTAGAAATTATTTCTGTAATCCGCACTCGCTGACATTATGCCGCACACTGACAGTGTACAGACAAGAGCCAGCAATAACAACAATTTATGTGTTTTTTTCATTTCTGTATTCCCCTTTTCAATTATGCGACATACTCAAATGTATAGCCTTCGTTTCTGTATCCCTCAAGAGCGATATTACCCTTGATGAAACCGACAGCTGCCTCACCTGCACCCTTGACAGGCATATCGATGGAAAGAGAAGTAAATCTGCCCTGAGCATCGGTTGTTGCCTTGACTGTGGCACCGGGATAATTGATAGATGCACCTGTTATCTGAAGGGGTGCAAAGTCATAAATAAACCACTCGACGTCAAGTGTATCTGCACAAAGGTCGTGATAAATTTCATTGGTCATTAATTCGTTTCCCTCATAATTTTCGATGCCGACTGTTAAATAGTCGCCCTCCTGACCCGTGAAATAAGCTGCTTCTTCCTTAAGAACAAATTCATAATCTGTGGTACCGTCAGCATTTTCTGTTTTCTTGGCTGAAACGAGACCTTCGGGATAAAGCTCGATATACTGGAGATTCCAGATTTCGTCGCCCTCGTAGTAAACCTCTGTGGTGGAATCTGCTACAAGATATTCCTTGAGAATGGGATTGATTATGGCTTCGGTGAGCTTTCCGCCCATAACATCTGTTACATCGAAATCTACATTTGTTGTTTTTGTAACAGCAACGGGGTCTGTAACGTAACGTGCAGCTTCAACCATAGCGTTGAACTCTTCACACAGAGCGCGGGATTCTTCACCTAATACTGCCTGATTTTCAGCAGGAAGATATCTGTTATCGAAATTAGGTGCGGGGAAATCGAACATAAGTGCATTGATGATGTAGTCCTTCACATCATCAATAAACCATTCGAGTCTCCAGCGAAGCTCTGTGATGAAGTCAAAGATTGACGGGAAAGCGGGCTGAGAGTCGGAGCCGTAATCTAAGCCATTGTTAAAGCCGTCATTATAGCCGTTATCGTAGCCATCATTGTAGCCGTCAAAATATCCGTCCTCATAACCGTCAGAATAGGGGTCTTCGGTTACATCCTCTTCCGGCAAGACGGTCTCCGTCTGTGTGCCTGTGACGGGCACCTCTGTTTCTTCTGCTGCATAAGCACTGAATGTGCCGAACATCATCACCAGGCTCAGCATAAGTGCTACGGCAAAAATAAGTTTGTGATTTTTCATAAGTTTTCCTCCTTGTTAAAAATATTTATGTCTTGCAGTTTGCTGCTTATGACCAATAATCAAAGGTGTACTTATACACCAAATCAACGCCTATTACTGTAGATATAGAAATACCCGCTTTTCCAAGAGCAGAAATATCCATAGGTGCGGAGATTTCAAGCTTTACAATTCTGCCAAGGCTGTCATATTCTGCCTCAAGAACTGTTTCTGTATAGGTCGTTTCTGCCTCCTGTATCACGATGGGACCAAGATCTAATACACCTATGTTCAATGTCGTTATCACTCCTGCATTATAAACAGCCTCTTGTGTAACAGAGGTTCCGTCATAAACGGAATTTTCAGACATAAGAACAATTCTGATTTTTGATCCGCCATTATCGAGCTGCGCGCTTTCCGTTACGATAACGCCGGCTGCATCGAGCTCTGCATTTCTTCCGCAAGGCTCGATCATATCACCAAGTGCTACACCGTCTGAACTTTTTCCTTTATCGAAAATCCAGATGCTTTTAGTTGTTCCGGTAAAGCTTTCAGCAATTTCCTTCATCACTGCTTCTGCTACAGAAGGCGCATCAGGAATTTCTACAGACACATCTTCTGTCTTTTTTACTGTAACCTTACCATTATAGCTTTTAATCGCATTGACACCGTCATTATACTTTGCGACCGTTTCTTCAATATGAACCGGAACATAATCCGCCGCACAGAAGGGACATTCCATTCCGAACAGCAGTAACACTTTTTCAATAATGCGATGGAAAAACTCTTTGATTCCTTCGACAATAGAAAAAGTCTGCGTCTGTTCTGTTTCCGCTGCTGTCTGTACTGCTCCGACTGCATAAGCGGGCATCATACAGCTAAAGAGCAAAACAACAGCCAACAGCATCGCTGTTATTTTTTTGTTCTTCATATTTATACCTCATTACTTATTATTTTATAAATAAAGCCTTGATGTAATAATCGAACCATTCTCTGATAAGCTCGAGAAGGTGTTTGAAAAATTCAATACGGAATGAGAAAATGTTGGAGTTTTCTATATCCGGGTCAACACTTCTGAATTCCTCAAAGCTGTCTGTCCAGAAAATCATAAGGTTACTGTATTCACCGTAAATCTGACTGTAGTCAGCAGGAACATAAAGGTAGTTACATTCACCGTCTCTTGCATAGCTGCCGTCATTTTCATCATAGTAAAGAAGCACATAGCCGCCGTCGGGATGCTCATAAGCACCTGTAATTACAATGCCGTGATAAACGCTGAACATCTGTGAAAGCTCTTCTTCAATGGGGAAAAACTCGAAAAGAATAAGGTTTCCGTCAAGAGCACTCTTTACAAGCTTTTTAAGCTGTCTTGTATATTCTGCACTGCCGGGCTTGAAAGCCTTATCCTTGGGAAGAATTGTAGCAGCTGAATGAGCATTATAGTAGTTAAGAAGACTGATAAGCTCCGGTGTGGGCTGAAGGTCACGGACACAGGTTGCACCCTCCTGAGTGGAAACCACATCAAGAATGCCCTTTTTCTGCAGACATACGGTGTTTGCAAAGCCGATGCAAGCACCGTTCCAATCCCAAGTGGAATATGTAGAAAGCACTGTTGCCAATATTCCTGCCGGAAGAGCAAGAGGAATTGTGCCGCCTGCAAGACAGGTGCTTGAAACGAGTCTTAACTGATGCTCTTTTGTCATATAATATCTGTCACCGTCAAAGGTAAAATACTGACTGCTGTTTGTGAAACCGTAAACATCAGTAGGAAGAAGCTGAACAGGTGTTGAAATTGCATAGAAGTCATAAGCTCCGCTTTCTTCAATATATGTATCATAAACTGAATCAGATGCATAATACCAGTCTTCACCGTTCGGTAATTTCCAACCGATGATTGCCTCATCACCTGAAATAACGTGCATATAACAATCATCTACCGTAAATGTCGAAGCAACCTCACCCTTTATGCTGCCGTCGGGCATATGGTAACGGAAAATCGTGACATCCTCAGGTAATTCATCGGTAATATTTGTAACCTTGAAGCCGTAGGCTGTAAGACTGCCGTCGGTGATAAGAGTGATTTTAAAGGATGAATCAGGAACATAAACAGTCTCACCTGCGAGCTCATCACCCTGATAAACACCAATAAGATTCTGCTTACTGTCATAAATTGAAATAATATCACCGATTTTGTTCTGTTCACCTTCTTCAAACACATCGCCGATTGTTATATCTTCATCTTCAAAGTAAATCTCATAATAATCGTCACCGTCTTCAACATAGGTGTTGTCAGAGAAGGTTACAAAAAGGCCCTCAGCATCCTTATTGCTATGAGTATAGTCCCATTCACCGTAAAAATCGTTCTTATATCTGTGCTCACTTTCGGGAAGTGTCTGCTGTGCGTTTACGGGAAGCACAATGCAGGAGCAAAGAACGATGATAGCAAGAATTGATGATAATAAAACCTTGTATTTTTTCATTGCTGTGTCCTCCTTTCTTCAATTACAGTTATTAATAATGATAGTCGTTGCCACAGGCACACTCTTCATTTATTCTGAATAATTTCCAGAAGAATTTGTAAATCTTATAAATGAAAACCTCAAAATCTGAAGCATCATATTTTTTAGCTTTGTGACAGATACATCTGCAATCTGCCATTACACCGCAGTTTTCACAATAAACATTGCCGTCAGCGGCAGGGAAATCATAGTCCATATAATGACCGTAGCTTTTATCAATTCCCTCATAGGGCTGTGCATTTCCGCAAGGGCAGTTATAAGTAAGAATACCATCCTCGGTACAGGTACTTTCCTTAGTAACACGGGGAATGAAAATATGCTTGTGGTCATCACCGTCAATTACATCAAAGGCTACACTGTTTTCATCGGCATATCTTTCTGCGGTAGAGCCGCTGTAACCTACAAGCTTCATACCTCTTCCGATGTCACCGATTTCACATTCGGGATTCATAATAAACACAACTGTATTGCCATCGTCCCAGAAGGAGTATTTTCCAAAATAAAATGCATAATCTTCAATTTTTTCAACTGTGGAAGGAATAACAATAGCCTCACAGGATAAGCCGTAAAATGCAAATTCGGGAATTACCTTGAGTGTAGCGGGTAATTCAAGATAACCTACACTGCAATCCTGAAAAGCATTGGCTTCAATTGTTTCAACAGTATCAGGTATTGTGAGATCGGAAATATACCAGCCGGAAAAACAACCTGACTTGAGAGTTTTAACAGATGATGCAACAGTATAACAGGTACTGTTGCCGTTAAATAAAATCAGCTCGGTTTTGTCCTTGTTATAAATTGAGCTGTCTTCATCAACTGAAAAGTAAGGATTGTTTTCATCAATAACAATTTTAAAGCCTGATTCAACATTGATGATTTCTGAAATACCTTCACCGATATATACGGTTTCAATACGGAAAAAGTCGTAACCCTCATACCAGCCCCAATTGTAGCTGTTGTAAAAATCGGCATAGCCTTCGCCTTCAACAACAGCACAGCCGTCTTCATAAACAGTGCAAAAAGCAGTTTCGTCATCATTGACAGTCTTTTTAAAAAGTTCTTCACCGTGGGAATGGTCTGCCGCAAAAGCAAAGGGCACGGTTGTTACAATCATTAAGATTGCAAGAATGATTGATAATAATTTTTTCATTTGCTTTTCTCCTTTTAAAATATTTATGTCAAGCAGTACTCCGCATTAACATTTTGTTAACTTCTTAAATAGTATTTTATCCTACTTTATATGATTTGTCAATATAAAGTTTGTCGGTTATGTTATCATATACGGCAGAAGTTGATCGGCAATGAAACCTTTAAAAGAAAAAGTAAGTATCACACTTGATGAAGATATAGTAAAATGCATCAAAGAAATGGCAGAAGAAGACGACCGTTCTTTTTCCCAATACAACAATAAGATACTGAAAGACTACATAATAAAATCGGAAAAATAATAGGAAGCGTTTTAAAATGCTTCTTTCTTTATTGAAAAGCAGACTATCCGCACGGATAGCCTGTTTTTTATTTCACCACAGCATACATAAAACTTCCTTTACGGTTATATAAATAAAAGTGAAACCAATTAAAGGAGTTTTGCTATGAACGGTAGTAATTTTGAAAGCATGATAAAAAAATATGCCGACGAGCTGATAAAAATGAGCAGAGAAAAAGCTCTGCCTGATGTGACGGAGGAGCCGTCGGGGCAAGATACAGAAGAAAAATTTACTCCCACGGAAGAAAGTGAGCTTTTCCCTTTTGAAGATGAAGTCCGGGAAGAAGAAAATGCCGCTGACGACGAAAGACTGTCCCCTTCCGACATTCCCGGTATAGAATCCACGGACTTTTACGAAGAAACGACCGAGGAAATTATCCCTGAAGAACAAGCAGATAAAATGACGGCTTATGCCACCTTTTCCGCTCGTGTTTTCACGGGGAATAACGCCTACCCGGTCGAAAATGCCAAGGTGCTGGTGGTTAAGGACGACAAGCTTTACACCTTCCTCACCACAGACAGAGACGGTGTGACGAAAAAGGTCCGTCTCCCTGCTTTCCCCGAAAGCAACTCTCTTGACCCTGACAGTCAGGCACAAAGAGTGAACTATACCGGAGAAGTATATGCTACAGGCTTCTCACCTAAAAAAGGTCTTCTGATAAGTGCCGTAGGCGGCTCGGACATCGTTCTCGATGTGCAGATGACACCGCTGAGTTACGGGGTGAAATGATATGCCTGCCATACCTGTCATACCCACAAATATAACCGTACATCTCGGTCCGCCCTCATCGTCAGCAGAAAACGTCACCGTACCCTTTACCGACTACATTAAAAATGTAGCCTCTTCCGAAATCTTCTCCACCTGGCCGCCTCAGGCTATAAGAGCAAATATCCTGGCACAGATTACCTTTACCCTTAACCGTATTTACACCGAGTGGTACAGAGCCATGGGCTACAATTTCGATATCACTAACAGCACCGCCTTCGACCAGTCCTACGTAAATGGCAGAAACATATACGAAAATATAAGTGAAACCGTCGATGAAATATTCAATGACTATGTCAGGAAGGAAGGTACTGTTAACCCTTATTTCACCTCATACTGTGACGGAAGAGAGGTTACCTGTGACGGTCTTTCACAGTGGGGAAGCCTTTCTCTTGCCGAAAGAGGTTATTCGGATGTGGATATACTTAAATACTACTACGGAGAAGATACGGAAATCGTAGTCAACGCTCCCGTAGGCGATAATCTCCCCTCATATCCCGGCACACCCCTCGAAAAAGGTCAGCTGAACGAAAGCATACGCCGCATTCAGATTTATCTGAACAGAATTTCAGCCAACTACCCTGCCATTCCTAAAATTCCCGTCATAAACGGCGCCTTCGACGAAAGCACCGAAAATGCAGTACGCACCTTTCAGCGTGTCTTTTCCCTTACACCTGACGGTATCGTCGGCAAGGCTACCTGGTACAGAATAATTTATATTTATGATTCAGTGACCCGCCTCGCTGAACTTGACAGTGAGGGCATCGGCTACGAAAACATCCCCAAACAGTTCACAGGCGCTCTCGGTATAGGCGCACAGGGCGGCCAGGTGGTAACGGTACAGTTTTTCCTCACTCTCATCAGTCAGTTCGTGGATTTCGTCGCACCTGTAAATACCGACGGTGTCTACGGACAGAACACAGCCAACCAGGTAAGAGCCTTTCAGCAGTATAAAGGCTTACCTACAACAGGTGAGGTGGACAGAGCTACCTGGGAAAGTCTCTACGATGCCTACAAGGGTATAGTGGATTATCTCGAAGAAAGACGTGAGATAGACCGTGTACCCACTCAGCCTTATCCCGGTGTGGTTCTGCGTCAGGGTGATACGGGACCCTCTGTTGCCGTCTTCAAAAGCTATCTTTCTTACCTTTCCAGAGTTTTCTTCGATATACCTCCCGTATCTTCAAATAATATATTTGACCGCAGAACACAGAATGCAGTCCGTGAATTCCAACGGATTTTCTTTCTTCCGCAGACAGGAACCGTAGACGAAAGAACCTGGAACACCCTGGCTGATGCCTACTCCACTGTAAGGGAGGGTCAGCAAAGACTTACAAGACAATACCCGGGCAGAGAGCTTTCACAGGAGGAATAATATGGACTCAGCAGTATACGAAATCCAAAGCTACATCAGAAACATTTCCCGCACCGATTCACGTATCCCTTCACTCGTTCCCGACGGTATTTACGGTGCAGAAACTGCTGAAAGCATTACCGCCTTTCAGCGGGCACACCTTCTGCCTCAGACAGGTAAAACAGACTTAGCCACATGGAATAAGCTTGTCGAAGAAAGCGATAAGGCTTTGCTTACTCTGTCTGAGCCCTTTCAGACCGCCCCCGCAAAAAACAGTGATTTTCCTTTAAAAAGAGAAAAGAAAAGCCATCTTAACGCAAATGTAAATCTTATGCTGAACCGTATGTCCGATTTTTACGACAACTTCAGCGGTGCTGTTCTTTCCCTCGATTACACCGAAGAAACCGAACGTCTTATAGGTGATTTCCAATCTCTTGCCGGAATCACAGCCACAGGTGAAACAGATAAGAATACATGGAATCTTCTCTCCTCACTCTATCTTCTGCTTACAGAAGAAGAGGACAGCCAAGTTTTTTGATTTTTTTATTCTGCATCAGCATTTTTTGTTGTAATTTATGAATTTTTTTGATATAATCAATTAATAATACATCAAAGAAAGGCCGGTGCAGAGCCAAATGGAAACAGGTGCATCCACAGCGTGCTTTTATCCGTTGGAAACCGAGCAGTCTCTTATTCGTACAGCAGAGCTCGGCTTCGATAAATGTGAAATATTCTTCAACGCCTATTCCGAGCTTCGCCCTGCCTTTATCAGAGAGCTTAAACGAATAAAAGATGCTCACGGAACAAATGTGATTTCTCTGCACCCTTATGCCTCCTTCAGTGAAGGCTATGACTTTTTCAGCGCCTATAAAAGACGCTTCGGTGATGCTTTGGAAAATTATAAGCGTTATTTCGAAGCAGCTGAAATTCTGGGCGCAAAATACATCGTAATGCACGGAGCAGCTAAGCTTTACGACATAGATATGTCAGAATACGCTTACAGATTTCACGCTGTAAATGAAGCTGCCGGTGCATTCGGCTGCTGTGTAGCTCACGAGAATGTAGTAAACTTCCTTTCCGCCACACCTGAATTCACCCGTTTTATGAACGGACAGTTAGGTGACGGTTATAAAATGGTTCTGGATGTTAAACAGGCACGACGAGCCGGTTATGATCCGAAGGAATTCATAGATATTATGAAAAACAATATCATCCATGTTCATC
The DNA here is from genome assembly GCA_045613145.1 of Acutalibacteraceae bacterium. Lineage (GTDB taxonomy): Bacteria > Bacillota > Clostridia > Oscillospirales > Acutalibacteraceae > UBA6857. Next base: position 15,877 of record JAZLAJ010000042.1, on the reverse strand, counting down.
TGAGCGACTGTAGCGAAAATAAAGACTGTATCGTCCCCTGCAAAGAAGGCAGCTTTGATTTCGAAAATCTTTTCTCCCTTCTTCATAATGCAGGCTATAACGGTAATTATATTATAGAGCTCTATTCGGACGGATACAAAAGCAAACAAGAAATAGCAGACGGTGCAAAATATCTTGACGCTATACTGAAAAAGATACGTCAGGGTCAAAATATAAAATAAGGAGTTTTTAAAATGAAGTGTCCTTTTTGCAGTTATGAAGAAAGTAAGGTTATCGACTCAAGACCTACAGATGAGGGCGAAAAAATACGTCGCCGCCGTGAATGTATTTCCTGCGGCAAACGTTTCACTACCTACGAAATCATCGAAAGTGTTCCCATCATCGTAGTAAAAAAAGATAAGTCAAGACAGGCCTTCGACCGTGTGAAGCTTTTCAACGGTATGCTCCGTGCCTGTGAAAAGAGACCCGTTTCTATCGAACAGATGGAAAAAATCGTCTCTGACATTGAAGCAGAGCTTCAGAACTCCCTCGACAGAGAGGTTACCTCAGTACATATCGGTGAGCTTGTTATGGACAGACTCAAAACCCTCGATGAGGTAGCCTATGTCCGTTTCGCTTCCGTTTACCGTCAGTTCAAGGATATAAACACATTTATGGACGAGCTGGCAAAACTTTTAGGTGAAAAATAAGGTGATACTATGATATACGAAGGTTTCTGCTCTCTTGTGGGTAAAACACCCCTTCTTAAAGCCGGCTCCTTTGCTAAGGAAAACAACATAAAGGGAAATCTCTTCGCCAAGCTCGAATACTTTAATCCCGCAGGCTCCGTCAAAGACAGAGTAGCCGTAAATATGCTTTTGAAGGCAGAAAAAAACGGCACCGTAAAAAAAGGCGGTACCGTTATCGAGCCTACCAGCGGTAACACAGGTATAGGTCTTGCCGCCGCTGCTGCTTCTATGGGGTATAAGGCTATTTTAGTTATGCCCGACACTATGAGCGTAGAAAGGCAGTCACTTCTCCGTGCCTACGGCGCAGAAATAGTTCTCACTCCGGGCAAGGAAGGTATGCTCGGCTCCATAAAAAAAGCCAACGAGCTTAAAGAGTCTACTCCGAACAGCTTCATTCCATCGCAGTTCGATAATCCCGACAACCCCGAAAGCCATATTATTTCCACAGGACCTGAAATTTTCGAGGACACGGAAGGTAAGATCGATATTTTTATTGCCTGCATAGGTACGGGAGGCACTGTTTCGGGAACCGGAAAATATCTGAAAGAAAAAAATCCCGACATAAAAGTAATCGGCATCGAGCCTTTCGATTCCCCTCTTATCACCGAGGGCAGAGCTGCTCCTCACGGAATACAGGGCATCGGAGCCAACTTCATTCCCGAAAATCTCGATATGAGCGTAATCGATGAGGTTATTACAGTAAAAACCGAGGACGCATTTTCTGCCTGCCGCAGCTTCGCTCAGACAGAAGGTCTTCTCGTAGGTATTTCTTCGGGCGCAGCATTACACGGAGCGAAAATGATAGCCGAACGGGAAGAATACAAAAACAAAAACATCGTGATTCTTCTCCCTGATTCGGGTGAACGGTATATGAGCGTAAATCTTTTCGGTTAAAACTAATACAGCATATAACAAAAAGCAACCGCTTTCTGCGGTTGCTTAATTTTATTTGTCAGTGCTTACTTTGTGTAGGCAAGGATGTCACCGTGAACAATGAACAGGTCGTCACAGCATACATATCTGATGTTGAACAGTCTGTAGAGAACGTTATAGATTTTAACAATGATACCGCCGAATGCTGAGTGACAGAAGCAGGTACAGCCCTTTATGCCTTCATCCCATTCAGCAGTTACGGAGGGAGCGATAGTTATACCGATATTCTCATAGTATTCGATCTGATCAAGAGTAGCGAAATAAAGAGTAGTTTCGCCGTAATATTTATTATTATTTATAGTAGATGCAGTAACCTTCAGCGAATCACTGTAATAAGCAGAGAAGTAGAATACACCGTTTTTATCGGTCTGACCGTGAGCAACATACTGACCGTTTGCATCAGTTACCTGAATTACGAACTTATCGAGAAGAGCAGATGTGGTCATTCCGTTTTCATAAACGTCATTCTTATCGAAATTATCTGTAATGACAGTTACCTTGAAGGTATATCTTACAGGGTCTCTTCTGTATTTGGGAGCGAGTGTGATTACGTCCTTATCAGAAGGAATTATACCCATTGTGTTGCCGTCTTCATCGTAAACATAAATTGTTTTCGGAAGAATGAAGCTGTGAGAGCTTACTGTGCATTCTTTGGCAACCTCATAATCATTTACCTTTTTGATTATCCACTGATCCTCGAAGGTATAGATAAACTTCTTATCTCTGGGCACATCAAGAGCACCGTCAGGAAGTGTATTTATATCCTCTGCGATGCTTTTTCCGTAGAGAACATTTTCACTTACGAGAGGAGAACCGCCGACCTTAAGCTCGTCACCGTTATTATTCACATACTTTACAGTATAGTAGTTTTTATGCTCTTTGTAATGTGCATATATTGATGCATCATAGTAAATTCTGATGTCATCGGTCTTATCGTTATATAAAACATTGCCGTTTTTTCCGAGTGTCCAACCGTCGAATTCATACCATGAGCGTTCATCACTTGCTCTCGTGGGAGGATTAAGATCACCGTATTTTGCTACACTGCCGTATTCAGCAACTGTACGTGATGTAAGCATATTACCGTCAAAATTAAAGAAGGTATATGTAACATCTGTTCTGTCTGTAATACCTTTGAATATAGCATAGAACTTAGTATTTGCGTTGATAGAAGCCATATCTGCTAAATTCTCACCTGAGCCGTCTTCGCTTGTATTCCAGGAAACAAAGCCGTAAGCGCCGTAATTTTTGTCCTTGTTGCGTACAGGAAGCTCACCGTTATAATCGGGGGCCTTTTCTCCGCCCTTGACATAAAGCTTATTACCGTCAGCTTCAGCTATAATTTCGTATGCAGGAACAGACTCTTCTGCAGATACTTTTACCTTCTTATCTGCTTCGAATTTTTTAGATGTGTATGATGTAGCAAGCCATGTTGAGAAAGAAGAAGGAACATAAAACTCCTTATCAAAATATGTACTGTGAGCAGGGTCAGACTGGTCGGGAGAGGCGAATGTATTTTCGAACTCAACGAGATAGTATCCGTTACAGATATCCTTTGAATTTCTTATTTCCTGAACAGGATCCTTTCCGCCGGTCTTCGCTTCATATCTCTGACAGAGAGGATTAGTACATTCGCGGACTCTTCTGTAGCCGCCGTTTACTGTGTCCTCTTCATAATATACCTTGTAGTTATGGCCTGTCTTTTCGACAACCTCATCTTCATAGGGTGCACCTACAACTATCTCCTTACATTCGGTACAGTAAGCCATTATGCTGTAGCCGTCCTGGGTACAGGTAGGAGCATATACAATCTTCTCCACAAATTCAAAGCTGTGTGCGCCGCCGTCTGCACCGGGACATGCACTGCCCGCAGCCGCTGCAGGTATAACCAGAGCAAGCGTCATCATAACCGCAATTACAGCAAGAAGAATGAACTGCTTTTTAAAAGTTTTTTTCATAATAGTACCTCCTTTGATTTTTGTACATTATCATATACAAAGATGCAATATCAGACATAGTTTTCACCTGTAAAGACACCACACCTATCATAATACAACTATATATTTTTTTTCATAAAAAGTCAAGAAATAATATAAATATTAATTTTCACAAAACATTTATTTAATCTTTCAGTCAACGTTCTGTATAGCCTTGACAAAGAAGCTTCCGTCTGTATTTTTTCCGAGGGTAATTTTCATATATTTACCCGGCTCGGGCGGAACCATATTTCCGTCGCTGTCCTGTACCCAGTCAGCAGAAGCAAGATATCCCACGGTAAGAACTACTGAGTTATCCTTTTCATCTGCCTGCGTTACATCCGGGAGATAGATAGGCATAATACCCGTGATAGGAATAATATAGCATTGCTTCTTTTTGCTGTATTTGAATGTAACACCGTCGCCGCCGTCAACAGTACTGTGCCCGAGAGTCACCTCACTGCCGAAAAGTGAAAGAAATTCATCCTCCACCTCTTTCTGAGGTATGAGCATACCGTCATCGGTGTATTCATATTTCTCAGGATCTGCACCTGTATCAATAACAGACCATATCGCTATAGACAGAAGCTGCTGAATATCCGCCTTGGTTATATCGTCGAAGGTGTCGGGATCATTCATTATAACAGGAGAAATGAAATCCTCATAAACCTGGAGCTGTTCCTGCTTTGATTTATTGGCTGTGCTGTGGATTTTGTCTGAAACGAAATCTATTACACTGATGAAACCGATAACCGTAAGAATGACCACTGTAAGACCTACGATAAAATTAAGGGGTGATTTTTTCTTAGCATGTTCCATTTTATCACCTCGTCTGTCCGGTACCGCTGATAATATATTTCTGTGAGGTAAGCTCAGGAAGACCTAAAGGTCCTCTTGCGTGGAGCTTCTGGGTGGAAATTCCGATTTCTGCACCGAAGCCGAATTCTCCTCCGTCAGTAAACCTGGTAGATGCGTTCACATAAACTGCAGCCGCATCCACAGAAGAAGTGAAAAGATTAGCAGCACCGTAGTTTTCCGTAATGATGCATTCACTGTGACCGCTGGAATATTTCATAATATGGTCGATAGCTTCATCTATGCTCTCTGCTACCTTTACACTGATTTCATATCCTAAATACTCTTTTCCGAAATCCTCATCTGTGGCCTCAAGACTGTCGGGAAGTATTTCACAGCATTTTACGTCTCCGTGGAAAACAACTTCCTTTTCCTTAAGTTTTTCGTGAATCATCGGAAGCACCTTCTCAGCCACATCCTTATGAATTACGAGACTTTCGCAGGCATTACACACGGAAGGTCTGGAGGTTTTCGCATTATAGACAATATCCGCCGCCATCTGAAGATCGGCATCCTTATCCACATAAATGTGACAGTTACCCGTACCTGTTTCGATTACCGGAACGCTCGAATTTTCCACACATGCTCTTATAAGACCTGCTCCTCCACGGGGAATAAGCACATCCACATAATCATTCATTTTCATAAGTGCTGTAGCGGAATCTCTCGATGTGTCCTCAACGAGCTGAATGCAGTCTTCAGGGAACTCGGCCTTTACGAGAGCCTTTCTCATTACATCGGCCATCGCCTTGTTAGAGTTTATGGCTTCCTTTCCGCCCCTGAGAATAACCGTATTACCCGATTTGAGACAGAGCGCTGCCGCATCTACGGTAACATTAGGTCTTGCTTCGAAAATTACGGCAATAACACCGAGAGGTACACTGACCTTTTCTATCTTCAGTCCGTTGGGTCTGACGCCTCCGCTGATTACCTTTCCGCAGGGGTCATCAAGAGAAATAATCTGTCTGACAGCGTCACTGATTCCCTTGATTCTGTCAGCAGTAAGGCTGAGACGGTCAATGAGAGACTCACTCATACCCTTTTCTTTTCCGTTTTTAACATCGAGAGCATTCTGTGAAAGGATGTAATCACAGTTCGATGTAAGCTCGTCAGCGATAAAGCCGAGAGCTTTATTTTTCTGTAAAGAAGAAGCTGTCATAAGGAAGCGTTCTGCTTTTTTTGCTTTTATACCGATTTGTGTAAGCATAGGACTTTCTCCTTTATTTCTTAACTATCTCATAAATAACGCTGTCACCGGGCTGAAGTACAACAATAAGATTACCGTTACGTGTATTCTGTTTCTTTCCTGTGAAAAGATTTTCTGCTACGGCATCAGCAGGTACACTGACAGTCTTTGTTTTGACTAAAACCTTACTGTAATTGAACACTGCCACATATTCTCTGTCACCGTCGGTGAGTTTAAAAACATCTGCAGCATAAGGACACTTTTCATCTAAGACACCTTCAAAAGGTCGGCCGTTTTTAAGAACACCGATAAGTCTTTCATTTCCGAAAAGCTTCTCATATCTTTCAAAAGCCTTCTCAGAATTATTAGCAGGAGAAACGAAATTATCACCTGTAAGGAAGCTTCCTCCCGTTACGATACCCGAAAGGACTCTGCTTCTCGCTTCTCTTTCGTTTGCCTTACCGTCCTTTCCCCATACTACGATATGGTCAGGGTCAATCCAGTCATAAAGCTCACTCTGCCAGAAGCCGTAGGTAAGAGAGTTAAGCATATATTCAGTTTCATTTATATTATAGTATGTGTCACAGCAAAGACGGCGTCCGTTAGCATAGTTGTAAGGGAAGATCGGTGCCATTGAAAGATTGATAAATACATCGTCACCAACGATTTCGTTTATCTTGCTCATAGCGAAATTATACGCCTGTATACCCGTCTGTATGCTTTCATCGTAGTGCTGTCCCTCAAGAGCGCCGTGAACGAGGAAATCAAGCTTTATATACTTGAAGCCACAGCTCATAAGTCTTTCAAGCTGATTTTTAAAGTGAATATATGTAGCGGGATGGGTGACATCGAGAGGATAACAGCCGTCAATATCATTTCCGTAATAGGTTCCGTCAGCCTTTCTGAGACGGATATCGTTATAGGAATATTCTGTACCTGCCACGTAGTTAACCTTCATACCGTATTCATCCCACCAGGAAACAAAAGGAGAAGAATAAATTCCTGCAACCTGTCCGTTTTCCTCACAGTGCTTTACGAAGGAACGCAGCTCATCATCGCTCATATTATCCCAGTAGGAGTCAAGATTTACATAAACTACATTGTTTTCATCCTTCCAGGTGTCCTGAAAGTTTTCCTTTATGTAATCGGAGGTAGCCACAGCACTTTCATAACTGATTTTATCCTGAATTGAGCCCCAGCTGTTCCAGCCGATGGGATTATAATCGGTAACACTCTTACGCTTAGGAGTAAAGGTGGTGTTTACTTCAGCATACTCGTTCATACCGTCTTTCCAGTTATCATAAAAACCGAGGAAGAAAGTAGCTGATGCCACACTTTCACCTTTTACTGTTCCGTGAGGAGACTGATCACGGGTCAGAGCTGTGTTTGCGCCCGAATATACATAAAGCTCATTTACGGTGTCGGCTTTATTTTTGTATTCTACAGCTGACTTCCATATATCGTGATTGACAGAGCCTATAACAAAACCGCTGCCTTTATCGGGAGTGAAGAACGCACCTACCTCGTGACTGAGAGCACTTTCCATCATTGTTGCTGTTTCAAACTCAGCCCAGTTATCATTATCAAAGGGGACCTTAAGGAAGTTGGTAAAACGCGGGCTTGCATTCTGAAACTTACCGTTTCTTACAACTATAGGTGCTATATAATTGGTAGCGACCTCACCCTCCGTAGCTGAAAGCTCTGCATTAACAAGAAAGTAAGATGCATTTTCGTAAAAGGTGAAGTTCTGTTTCATCGTAGGAAGATTTTCACCTGTGAGAGTGGCGGTAACTCTTGTCCCTGCGCCTCTTTCATCGGTTATATCTTCTGCTGCGAGAGTAAAGTTATCATAATCTGCCGAGGAAACAGTTTCATCATCCGATTTGAATTCACTTACGGCATCAGCGAACACTGTATTGCCTTTAAAAGCTACGGAAAATCTGCCATCCTTATAAGAAAGTGCATAGGAATTTGTAGAAACTACCGTTTCTTCTGCTTTGATGTCCTCCAGAACCACCGGCCCGGGTACTGTCCCAGGCATAAAACCCAACGCAGTTATAAGTGAAAATACAAACGCCAGAAGCTTGCCTAAAAAGTCCATCTCAATTCTCCTTTGCTTTTTATTCAATAGATAAATACTTTACACGGTAAAAAGTGTACCTGTATTATGTCCGTCAATAAGCTTATAAATATCCTGAGGCTGAGTTCCGTTCATCACTACCGTAGGAATTCCGGCAGCCGTAGTTATTTCGGCAGCGTGAATTTTAGTTATCATTCCGCCTGTACCTCTGTTTGTACCTGCTCCGCCGCAGAGAGCCTTTATTTCATCGGTTATCTCTCTGACTACAGGAATAAGCTGTGCATCGGGATTTTCGTTGGGATTGTCGTCAAAGAGTCCGTCAATATCCGAAAGTATGATAAGACCCTGAGCCTTTATGAGCCTTGCCACGATAGCGGAAAGACTGTCATTATCTCCGTAAACGATTTCCTCTGTAGCTACGGAGTCATTTTCATTTACGATGGGAACGGCACCGTATTCGAAAAGCTTTTCGAAGGTATTTTCCAGATTTTCTCTTCTTTTATCGTTTTCTATGTCACTTTTTGTAATAAGAAGCTGACCTGTTTTTACTCCGTTTTCGCCGAAAAATTTGTCATACATAAACATCAGCTCACACTGACCTACAGTAGCTGCCGCCTGTCTGCCGGGAATATCCTTCGGTCTTTCGGAAAGGCCGAGCTTGCCTACACCTACACCGATAGCACCCGATGTGACGAGGACCACATCTATACCCGAATTATGTAAGTCTGCAAGAACGGAGCAAAGCTTCACCATTCTTCTTATATTTATTTTTCCTGTTTCGTATGTAAGGGTCGAGGTACCTACCTTGACCACTAATCTTTTTGCTTTAGAGATAGGATTCATTTTAATTCCCTCTTTATATAAATTCCGATATTATTTTTTTATACTTTTCATTTTCAGAAACCTTGCCTACAGCAGTAAAGCTCATTTCCCCGATATTGAAATACTCTTTTGCCACTCTCTTTACATCTTCGGCCGTTACACTTCTTACAGCCTCGATAATCTCATCATCGGTTATCTCTTTTCCGAGAAGAAGCATATTATAGCCTGTAGCCGAAAATCTGGACTGAGGCTGTTCTCTGGACATTATGAAGCTCGAAGCAAGCTTTTCTTTGGCTATAGTTACCTGTCTTTCAGTAAGGGAGCTGCTGAGCTCTCTCACTATTCTCAGTGATTCTCTTATAGCCTTTTCCTCGGAAGACGGAGCCAGACTCATAGAAATTTCTATGGTACCTCCACCTGCAAACCTTACAAGAAACGACTCTATACCGTAAACGAGACCTAATTCCTCTCTTATTCTTCTTCCGAGCATAGATGAAGGACCGAGACCTAAAATGAAGGAACATATCTGAAGCGGATAAAGATCCTTATGCTCGACGGGAATACCCCTGAATGACATCAGAATATGTGTCTGCTCCACATCCTTTGTAAGAGTTCTTACAGCCGGAGTAAAGGGCTCTTTTTCTGTTTTTATAGGATTGGATGTGTTTTTATCCTCACCGAAATATTCTCTGATTTTTTCTTCGATTTCCTCTTCCTTAAAATTACCGCTGACACCGATTACTGTTCTTTCGGGAACATAATAAGTTTTCATATAGGAAAGGAAATCCTCTTTTTTCATACCGGAAACAGTTTCTTTGGTTCCCAGTATTTCATAGGCAAGTCCACTGCCCTCATAAATGCCTTTTTCAGCCACGTCGAAGCATTTCTCCGAAGGGTCATCCTCGCACATAGCGATTTCCTCGAGAATAACGCCCTTCTCTGTTTCGATGTCATTTTCATCGAGACGGGGATTTTTAAAAAGATCGAAAAGCAGATCCGCTGCCTTCATAAACTGATAATCAAGCGCTTTTACATAATAATAGGTGTACTCTTTAGTTGTATAAGCATTGTAGGAGGCACCTATTTCATCCATACCTTCGGCTATTTCAAAGCCTGTGCGGTTTTCACTGCCTTTAAAAAGGATATGCTCAATGAAATGAGATATGCCGTTATTACGGTCGTTTTCATTCTCCGAGCCGGCGGCAACCCATATACCCACAGTAGCCGATCGGCTGTCAGGTCTGTAATCGTAAAAAACTCTCAGACCGTTTTCGTAAGTTTTTATTTTCATCGAACTCCCCCTTTCCTTAAAGTATGGCTGTATTTTTTCGTATTTAAACGGAGAACTGTGAATTATAAAGCTCGGCATAAAAGCCGTCCTTCTTAAGAAGCTCACTGTGCTTACCTGTTTCGATTATTCTGCCCTCATTCATTACGATAATGACATCAGCCTCTCTGATAGTAGAAAGTCTGTGAGCAATAACGAAATTGGTTCTTCCCTTCATAAGGTTAGTCATAGCCTTCTGAATCTGCACTTCTGTTCTCGTATCGACAGAAGATGTAGCTTCATCGAGAATGAGAATATCGGGAGATGAAAGAATAGCACGTGCGATAGTAATAAGCTGTCTCTGTCCTACGGAAATATTTGAGCCTTCCTCTTCGAGCACTGTATCATAACCGTCAGAGAGAGTAAGGGCAAATTTGTCTACCTTTGCCGCCTTTACCGCATCAAGGAATTCCTCTTCCGTAGCCTCAGGCTTACCGTACATTATGTTTTCTCTTATTGTACCCTTGAAAAGCCATGTATCCTGAAGTACCATACCGAGAATTTTTCTCAGATTATTTCTCGTAATGTCTTTTATATTGATACCGTCGAGAAGAATTTCACCACTCTGTATCTCATAAAATCTCATAAGAAGATTTACGATAGTAGTTTTACCTGCACCCGTAGGACCTACAATAGCCACGAGCTGTCCCTTTTCTACCTGAAGATTGAAATTCTCGATGAGCGGTTTTTCGGGAAGATAGGAGAAGCACACATCCTTGAAGGTGATGGTGGAGCCTGATTCTATTTCTTCAGGGTTTTCGCTGTCAGGTATAATTTCTTCCGCCTCTAAAACATCGAATACACGCTCTGCACTGGCAAGAGAGGACTGAAGGTTATTGGAAATATTACTAAGGTCAACGATTGGCTGCATAATAAGCTTCGAATATGCGATGAAAACAGTGATATCACCCACATTCTGCTTTTCCTTTACGATAAGGTACCCGCCTATTACACAGATAATTACATAACCTGCATTATTTGCGAAGCTGATAAGCGGTCCGAGAATACCTGAAAGAAACTGAGCCTTACGGCTGGTGTTATAAAGCTCTTCATTGATGATATCAAACTCTTCGATAGCCTTTTTTTCGTGACCGAAGGCTTTTACTATCTTGTGTCCGGTAAACATTTCCTCTATATGACCGTTTGCGTCACCGGTAACCTTCCACTGCTTTCTGAAATACACCTTGGAAAAATTCAGAATAACGAGTGCAATAACTATGCAGACAGGGAAGGGAGAAAGTGAACCGAGAGTGAGTGAAAAGCTGGTTTTTAACATTATGGCGAGTATTCCGACAAAGGTGACGACGGAGGTGATAATCTGCAGAAGGCTGTTCTGAAGAGTGTTATTCATATTATCCACGTCATTAATCATACGGCTTAAAATGTCGCCCTTATTATGATTATCGAAATATGCCAGAGGAAGCTTTGAAAGCTTACGGTTGAGCTTAAATCTGATGTCAGTTATAAGCGTCTGAACTACACCTGCCATAATGTAATGCTGAACAAAGCTGAACAGCGAGCTTAAGGAATAAATGACAAGTATAGTAATAAGAATGCTGTAAATGGGAGAGAAGTCCATGCTTCCCGTAGCAAGCTTATTTTTTATCTGTTCATCAAGAACATTGATGATGTCACCGAGATATTCGGGTCCGAGAATAGTAAGATAAGCGCTTACTGCTGCACAGACAGCCGTAATCACGAGAGCAAGCTCTTTACCTTTAAGAAAAGCGAGAAGCTTTTTCGCTGTCTGAAGTAAATTCTTCGGTTTTTCTTTTTCTGTTTTTGTCTGCTCTCTGTAGGCGGCATATTTGTCGCCCGAATATGTAGTCACTTCTTTTTTGGAGGAAATCTGTTTTTCGTTCATTATTCATCCTCCTTTTCTATCTGAGAATCATAAATTTCACGGTAAAGTCTGCAATTTTCCATAAGCTCCTTATGTGTACCCATACCGCATATCTTGCCTCGGTCAAGAACTACGATGCGGTCTGCATCGATGATGGTGCCCACTCTCTGAGCCACGATAATAACCGTAGCAGAAAGATTTTCCTTAATGGCCTTACGGAGTCGGGCATCGGTAGAAAAGTCGAGAGCCGAAAAGCTGTCGTCAAAGATGTAAACCTCTGCATCTCTGGTGAGGGCTCTGGCGATAGAAAGGCGCTGCTTCTGTCCGCCTGAAAGGTTGGTTCCGTTCTGACTTACGAAGGTTTTTACTCCGTCGGGAAGCTTATCGACGAACTCACTGCTCTGCGAAATGTCGAGAGCAAGTCTCATTCTTTCCTCGGTAGCGTTTTCATCACCGTAGCGGAGATTTTCTTCCACACTGCCACTGAAAAGACAGGCCTTCTGAGGAATAAAACCGATTCTTGAACGAAGATCCTCCTGGCTGAGCTTTCTGACATCTGTTCCGTCAAAGAGAATCTCGCCTTCGGTTACATCGTAGAAACGGGGAATCATATTCACTAATGTACTCTTACCGCTTCCCGTACCGCCGATAATAGCAGTAACCTTACCTGCTTCAGCTGTGAATGTGATACCGGAAAGGACCTTTTCCTCAGCGTCTGCATAACCGAAGGAAACATTACGGAATTCTACAGTTCCTTTTTTGCTTTCGTCGGCCTTTTCTGCTTTTTCGGGCTCTGTGATAACAGGTACGATATCGAGAATTTCCGTAATTCTGTTAGCAGAAATTCTCGCACGGGGAACGATAACGAACATAGCAGCTACCATGGTCATAGAAGAGATTATCATTATCATATAAATAACGAATGCCTGTAAATCACCTATAGCTGTAGAAAGCTTCACCGCATCGAGAATGTGGTCCATTTTATCGTAGTTTCTCGCCGCAAAAAGAATAAGTGTATCCAGTGCAAGAATAATTATAACGATACAGGCAGGAATAAGAACAGACATAAAACGCTGGAATTTAAGAGTAAGTCCTGAAAGGGCTTCATTGGTTCCGTCGAACTTCTCGTCCTCAGTTTCCATTCTGCCGAAGGCTCTGATAACTCTGATACCGTTGATTTTTTCACGCATAAAACTATTTACCTTATCGATGAGCTTCTGTCTCTTTCTGAAAATAGGTATAGCAGTTTTTATAACTACCAGTGCGATTACAGCGATAATGGGTATTACACCGAAGATTACCGTAGCAAGCTTCGCATTAAGTATGAAAGCCATAACCACACCGCCCACGAGCATAACGGGAACAGAAATAATCATTCGAAGGCTCGTGAGTATAAAGTCCTGAATAACCTTTACATCATTCGTGCAGCGTGTGATAAGAGAAGGTGTTCCTATTTTATCGATATCCGTCTGCGAAAGAGACTCCACCTTAAGGAAAAGCTCCCTTCTGAGAATCATACCGTAAGCGGCAGAGGTTTTACTGGAAAAATAGCTGTTAATAACGGAAACACACACACCGAAGGCGGAAACACACATCATAATGATGCCCACCTTTATTATGTAAGGAACGTCTCCGTTTTTGATTCCGTTGTTTATTATCTCTGACATAAGAAGTGGCAGAGAGAGTGAGCAAACCTGCGAAAGCACTACGAAAATCATTGCTGCCACAGCTGATTTTTTAATCTGTTTAAGATATTTTATAAGTCGTATCAAGGTCAGTTTACCTCCGATAATAATATTCTTTCCGTTTTATAAAAAAGCAAAATTGCATATAATTAGACAATTATAACTAATTATAGCAAACCATTATGAATAAAGTGTAAACTGAGCATAGTATTTGATTATCTGAAGCATATTTTATTGCTTTCAGATCAAATTCGTGCTACAATTTTAAAAAACTTTCAAAAGGTGAAAATATGAAAACATATAAAGAAATATCAATACAATCCTATTGTCCCTCAGATGGCTTTACAGGAAAATACCAGAGGCTGATAAAGGACAAGGTTATCCCCTATCAGTACAGAGTGCTGAACGATATGAACGAGAACACGGAAAAAAGCCACGTAGTAAAGAATTTTATAAATGCCGCAAAGGCTCTCAGAGGTGAGGCCACGGAAGACGGCTTTTACGGTATGGTTTTTCAGGACAGCGATGCAGCCAAATGGCTTGAAGCCGTAGCTTACTCTCTCGCTCTTTTCCCCGATGAAGAAACAGAAAAAACTGCCGATGAGCTTATTGACATTATCGCCTCGGCTCAGGATAAAGACGGATATCTTAACACCTACTATACCGTAAAAGACCGGGATAAGCGCTGGACAAATATTCTCGAAGGACACGAGCTTTACTGCAGCGGACATTTTATTGAAGCAGCCGTCGCATATTATGAGGCTACAGGCAAGGATACACTTCTTAATGTAATGAAGAAAAATGCTGACCACATCTACGGAGTTTTCATAGAAGGCGGTCATAAAGGTTATCCCGGTCACCCGGAAATAGAGCTCGCCCTTCTTCGTCTTTACGAAGCTACCAAGGACGAAAAATATCTTGCTCTTGCAAAGCATTTCATCGACATCCGTGGCATAGACCCTCACTACTACGAAAAAGAAAGACAGAGCCGTGACTGGACTGTATGGAACGGTGACGGACGAAATCACTACTATCAGCAGAGCTATGCACCCGTAAGAGAACAGAAGAATGCTGACGGTCATTCGGTACGTGCAGTCTACCTTTATACTGCTATGGCTGACCTTGCCGCAAGAACAGACGATCCGGAGCTTTATAAAGCCTGTAAAAATCTCTGGAACAGCATCGTAAGAAAAAGAATGTATGTGACCGGAGCCATAGGCTCTACCGTACACGGAGAGGCCTTCACTGTAGACTACGATCTGCCCTCAGACACGGTTTACGGAGAAACCTGTGCATCCATCGGTCTTATGTTCTTTGCCCGGCAGATGCTTAAGAACGAGGTAAAGGGTGAATATGCCGATGTAATGGAAAGAGCGTTTTTCAATACTGTACTTGCAGGAATGGAAATTACGGGCGAACGCTTTTTCTACGTAAACCCTCTTGAAATCATCCCCGGCATTTCCGAAAAAGCCTGCACACATCACCACACTCTTACACAGAGACCGAAATGGTACACCTGCGCCTGCTGTCCTCCTAACGTGGCAAGACTTATCTCCTCCCTCGGAACCTATGCCTACGGTGAAAAGGACGAAACCTGCTATTGCCACCTTTTCTGCGACGGCAAGATAAGCTTTTCAAATGGAATAAATCTCACCTGCGAAACCGACTATCCTTATGATTTTACTGTTAAATATACCGTTTCCGGTGAAGGCAGACTTGCCGTGAGAATACCATTATGGAGTAAAACATACTCACTTAAAATTAACTCAAAGGAACGATCTGCCGAAGAAAAGAACGGCTATATTTACTTTGAGATTACCGACGGAGACAAGATAGAGCTTATACTTGACGGCACCCCGAAATTCATTTACGCCGACAGAAGAGTGCCTGCTCTTACGGGTATGGCTGCTATTATGCGAGGACCGCTCGTTTACTGTTTCGAGGGTGTCGACAACGGCGGAGATATACTTTCTCTGTCTCTCAGGCGAAATTCCCTCATAAAAGAAAAAGCCACAACCGATGCCACTTTAGGCGAAACGGTTATGCTTGAAATCGAAGGATATAAAGCTGAATGCGAGGACTCTCTCTACAGTGAAAATGAGCCGACCTACACACCATGCACTCTTAAGGCTGTCCCCTATTATCTGTGGGGCAACAGAGGAGAAAATCAGATGAGAGTGTGGATGAACCTTATTTAATTCGGAATGCGAAATTCGAAATGCGGAATTGCGAAAAAACTATTCGTAACGGTTAACGATATTCCGCCAAATAAACGCCATATTAAAAATCCCACAGAGAGAAATGAACTGCCCCAATTTGTGCGGACAGTACAAAAATCCCCTTAATGTGGATAAAATTAAATTTTAAGCGACATACTGACTTCGTTTTTCAAGCGGAGTCAGTTTTGTTTTTAGTTGAATTCTTTCGTTGTTGTAAAAGTGG
>JAZLAJ010000041.1:0-14980 GCA_045613145.1 Acutalibacteraceae bacterium | reverse complement strand
GCCAAAGTAAAAGCCCTTTTCTCTTGCGGTTCCCAAAATCGCTTTTTCAGCTTGGAGCGCTGAGCGATTTTGACCGCTGCGCCATCCTCACCTCGCTTCTTCTCCCACAGGGAGCGCTTCGGTGACGATGCAGCTCGAGCGATGATGACTAAATGTTTTATTGAAACGAAGAAACCTCTCCGTCAACCTTACGGCTGCCACCTTTCCCTCCGGGAGACCGTCACCCTTTTGTCTGCTTTGCAGACATTTCCCCTGACAGGGGAATTTTCTTTCAGGCGAGGCTTTACATTTTTATCTGAACCGAAATCAGTTTAACCGCACCGCAGAAACTGACGACCGATGGTCGCCCCTACAGATTAACGTACAAAAGTAAGTGTGCGAAGCTATCACGATTGACATTTTTGGTGAAGACAAGAAAAAAAGAATCACCGCATTCACAGTGATTCTTAAAACATATTTTATTAAAGCACCTTTGAAAGGAATTCCTTTGCTCGGTCGCTTTTCGGGTTAGCGAAGAATTCCTCGGGAGTGGCTTCCTCGACGAATCTGCCTTCATCCATAAAGACGATTCGTGTACCTACTTCACGGGCAAATCCCATTTCGTGGGTAACAACTACCATAGTCATTCCCTGGTTTGCCAGCTCCTTCATAAGCTCGAGAACTTCGCCGACCATTTCAGGGTCAAGAGCTGAGGTGGGCTCGTCAAAAAGGATTACATCCGGCTCCATGGCAAGAGAACGCACGATAGCAACTCTCTGCTTCTGACCGCCTGAAAGGGAAGAGGGATAAGCATCTGCCTTTTCCTCGAGACCGATTCGTTTGAGAAGGTCGAGTGCCTTTTCCTTCTCTTGGTTTTTAATGTCTGCCAGAGAGACTGTTACGGGAGTGATCTCTCCCTTTTTAAGATGAAGCTTTTTGAGAAGATTTTCTCTTTTCTGCTTTTTAATGTTTTTCTTTGCCACATAGATGGGAGCCATCATAATGTTTTCGATAACTGTTTTATTGGCAAAAAGATTAAAATGCTGGAAAACCATACCCATCTTCTGACGGTGAATATTGATATCTACGGACATATCGGCAATGTTTTCACCGCCGAAGATAATCTTGCCCGCTGTGGGATCCTCCATACAGTTGAGACAGCGCAGGAAGGTACTTTTGCCCGAGCCTGAGGGTCCGATAACTACGACTTTTTCACCTTTTTTAATGGTGGTACTGATGTCCTTGAGAACCTTATTGGTACCGAAATCCTTACAAAGTCCGTCTACTACGATAAGGTCTTCATTTTCTGCGGGGATAATTTTACTGTCTGTCACCTTTCCTCAGCCTCCTTTCCATAATCTTAATACCGAGACTTATGATACATACGATGATGATGTACATAAGTGCCATCACGAGATAGGGTACCATAAACTCGTAGCTGTTTGAGCCGATGTAGTTGAATGCCACATAAAGATCTGTGGCACCGATAAAGGATACGACAGAGGTTTCCTTTACCAGAGCGATGAACTCATTACCGAGGGTGGGAAGGATATTCTTTATCGCCTGAGGAATAACTATTTTCATCATAGTGGCTCCGTAGGACATACCGACGCTTCTGCCGCCTTCCATCTGACCCGGGTCAACGGAAAGAATACCTGCTCTCATCATTTCTGAAATATAAGCACCGCTGTTAAGACCGAAAACGCAGATAGCCACGCTCAGTGAGGTCATCTTGACACCGATGAGAGGAAGCATTACATAGTAGAAAACCAGCAGCTGTGCAACCATTGGTGTACCTCTGAAAAGTCCGACATAGAAGGTGCAGATTTTGTCAAGAATTCTCGACACCTTGCTGTATTTGGGAAGGACACGGACAGTGGCGATAAGAGTACCGATGACGATACCGATGATAAGACCTGTTACAGCGATGAGAATAGTGTTTTTAAGGCCGCCGAGGACTTCGTTATAGCCGCCCTGATTGATAAAGATATCAATAAAGCGGTTAACCTTTACTAAAAAACCGTTCATAGAAAATTTCCTTTACACATTCGAATACCTCACTTGACAAGTGAGGTATTCCGCAAAAATATTTTATTTGTTTTATGCAACTTCGTTGATTGACTCTACGATGCATGCTGCAGGAGCTGCGTCGATAACAACATAGTTGATGTTGCCGTTTACGAGGTCCTGAACTGCAAGAGCGCCGTTCTTATAGCCTACGCATTCTGCTGCGAAGCCGTCGAAGCCCCAGTCTGCGTCACCCTTTACATAGAAGTTACCGGTTGTACCGTTCTGAACACCGATCTTTGTGGTGTTGTCGAAGCCCTTGAGAATTGCTTCAACAGAGGCTGCGTCTGTGCAGGCATCGAAGGTAGTGTCGTCAGCTTTTACGATGATCTTCTGAGAAGCCTGATAGTATGTAGATGTGAAATCAACGTGTTCTTTTCTGTCTTCCTTTACTGTAAGACCTGCCATAGCGATGTCACACTTGTGCTGACCTACTGAAAGGCAAACAGCATCGAAGTCCATGTTGCTGATAACAAGCTCTTTGCCGAGCTCCTGTGCAAGAAGAGAAGCGATTTCCATATCGATACCGTAGTATTTGTCACCCTGAGTGTATTCGAAGGGTTCGAAAGCAGCGTTTGTAGCTACAACGAGCTGATCCTTTGTTTCGTCAAGCTCTGCAGATGTTACTGCTGTGGGTTCGCCGTCACCGAAATATTTGTTACAGATAGCATCAAATGTGCCGTCATTCATAATCTTTTCGATGAAAGCGTTGGTCTTTTCGAGAAGCTCGGGCTGTGCCTTATCTACACCGAATGCATATTCTTCTTCTGTGAGATTGATGTCGATAACTTTAACAACATCCTTGCTTTCTGTTGTTCCGCCGCAGGCTGCGAGAGCGAAAAGCATAAGTGCAGCGAGTGCGATTGCTAATAATTTTTTCATTGTAAATTACCTCCGTAAATTTTATGGTGCGGATATTCTATCACCAAAAAACACCTTTGTCAACGGTTTTATGCAAAAAATATGCAAAATTATGTATATTTATGAAACTGTGCTGTTTACTGTCACCGATTTAACGAAGGGAGCTTCCGCTGTAAGAGAAGCGAAGCTGTAGTCACCCGAGTTAGAGAAGGTGATTTCGTTTTCACCCTTTTCGAGGCTAACATTAAAGGTCATAGTCTTATATGTATAATCGCTGTAGGTGTTTCTGCAGAAAATGTCTCTGCCTTCACCGCCGTTTACGCTGACGGTGAGATATCTTTCGATGAGATCCACATTATAGTCGTGATAACCGCCCTCAGAATTATTGGAATAAAGGACAGTCACACGGTAGTCACCTTTTTCGGGAGCCTTTACCTTAAAGGTGCCCTTACCCTTCTCGCCTGTTATACTGCCGAGATAGGTGTTGCCGTATTTATCGGTGAGAATCTCTGCACCGTCACTTACGGTGATATCTTCTGCCCCGATTACAGCTACGGGTACTTTAGGTTCTGCTTTAGTGAGCTCAAGAGAAGAAGCTGAGGAAAGTGCGATTTCATTGAGGCCTCTTCTGAGATAAACTATACTGCCGTTTTCAGCCTTTGCCTTTGCTCCGTCGATGCTGATGTTATAAGTTCCATCACCGAGGCCTATGTAATAGTATCCGTCTTCGGGTGCCACGACAAGATATTCAGTGCTGTCATCGGAGTCTTCAAGCACGGCTGCAGTATTATCCTCTGTTGCCTTTTCCATAAGAAGACTGTCAAGGACAAAGGTTCCTTCATTGTTGGTAAATTCGACAGTGTGATTGCCTATTGAAAGGTCAAGATAAAGAGTTTTAACGGTTGTGTATTCACTTTTGATGGTGTTTTCGAGCATAAGCTCTGTAGTCTTGCCGTCTACGGTAAAGTTTACGACACCGTAATCTCTGGTGCTTTTCTTTCCGCCGTCATTGTGCTTACCGTAAATGATATCAAGCTTATAGGTTGCTTTTTCCTTTGCATTAACGGTGATTCTTACTCCGTCGCCCTCATTTTCCATTCCGCCGACCATACCCTTCTGCTCGCCTGTGGTAGCATAAGCGCTGTCGTAGGTGTAGGCATTACCGAGAAGCTTACCTTTTTCGAACTCGTATCTTACGGGAAGATTTGTATTTCTGACAACCTCAACGTCGCCTTCACTTGCTGTGGCAGTTACAAAATATACTGCATCGGCATCTGTAGAAGGGAGATTGATGTTAAGAGTGCCGCAGCCGGGAGCAGCGGTGTACTGTCTTACTAAAACAGGCTCTGAAACGATACCTGAAAGACCCTTGTAATAAACACATTCCACAGTAACGTCAATTCTTTTTCCGAGGTTTGTTTCATCAAGGTTTATTATCTTTACAGCGCTTCTCTTTTCCTGTCCGTTCACAATCATTTTAACTGTTCTGCCGTCATCGGAAACAGAGGCGATACCGTCAAGTCTTTCCCTGGGGTTATATTTTTCATCTGTTCTGCTGTCGGTTTTAAGCATCTTGCCGTCCATTTCGGCATATCTTCTGTAAAGCCACCAGTTTGAGTTAGGTGAGTTATCGTCAGCAGCTGTATCATTAAGGTTATTGGCAAGTCTCCAGAAGGCCATATCGCCGTAAATGTTGGTTTCTTCCATACAGATTATGTAGTGAAGCATATCTGCGGGATTACCGCACTCTTCCATTTCACCGTATTCCGTTACAATAATGGTAAGCTCGTCAAGACCGAGCTCCTTTTCGATTCTTCTGTAATCATCCACATGAGCATACCAATCGGGAACTGACCAATAAGCAAGCTCGTGGTAAATCATAATTTCGGGAACACAGTCATTTGCTGTTACATAGGTCATAAATCCTTCCATTTTTGTGGTTTCATAGTCACAGAAGCCGGGACCGCCTATTTTCGCATCGGGGTCAATACTCTTTACAAGGTCATAAGTGATTTTCCATGCCTTGTAGAAATTGGCTCTGCCCACTTCATCATAGTGAACATTACCGTCAATGTAATTACCGAACCATATGGCATTGTCACACTCGTTGTAAATGCAGTAAACGATATCGTCGGCATAGTCCGTCTGAGAAAGCTCTGTCACTTTTTCTTCTACGATGGGCAAGTATCTTTCATAAAGAAACTCTTCCCAATCATAGGTGCCGTTCGCTCTCATTTCCATGATTTCCTTATGGCAGTAGTACCAGGTGTCGAAGGAGTCCTGAAGATAAACTACTCTGTAGTCGCAGTTTTCCAGTTGATCAGCCACACGGTCGATGTCACCTGTAGGATGCTGAAGACCGTCCACTACCTTCTGTGAAACAGTAGAAATATCGAGGCTGTTTGTCATCGCTTCGCTGGGTACTCCCGGCTCGGCAAGACCGTAAAGAAAGCCTGTGGCATAATTTGAGATTTCGTCTCCTCTTTCAGCCGCATCTACCGTAAGGGTAGGTGTCCAAGCAAAAGGAAGAGATTCTAAGAGCATTATAACCGTGATAATAAAAGATATTAATTTAGTCATTTTCTTTCTCCTTTACATATGTTTAAGAAGCTCGGGAAGCTTTTTAAGAGCAGGAATCAGTCCTGAGAAAATTTTCATCAGCGCTGCAGCTGAGCCTTCACCGTTGAGAAGCATCAGCAGACCGTCCACACTTTTCTCTGAGAAGACACCCTGTCCCATTGTATATAAGCCTCTCAGAGGACTTTCGAGAATCACATCTCTCATCGGATCACCGCCCTTATAATCGGGATCCGGCTTTTTACCGCCCGTGAGGACGGCTATAATTCTTTTTCCCCATTTAGTATGCTCTGCATCCGTAAGACAGCTTTCTACGGTGAATTTATCATTTACATCGAGGTACTGAGGGGGTATGTCTCTGCCTAAAACGGCTCTGTACTGCTTATCGGGAACATTTTTTACATCGGCACCGTAGTAGCAGGGAGCTGACTCTCTGTAGTCGGGAGTCTGAACACCGTCGGCAGAAGAAATGACTTCTACTTTTGCGCTGAGTCTTATGTCACGGCTCGAAGCACCGATAAGGATTTCGAACTCACCTGATTCCACATGCCAATCGTTTATATTGATATTATAGTATGCGAATGCTCTTTTCGAAAGAGTGAAGGAAACTTCCTTTTCTTCGCCTTTTTTAAGATAAATCTTGCAGAAATCACGAAGCTCCTTTTCAGGTCTGTAGATAGTGCTTTCACAGTTTCTTACATAAAGCTGAACAATCTCTGCACCGTCACGGTTACCGGTATTTTTTACTTTACAGGTGACGGTGAGATTTTCTGTATCATTTATGCTTTCAGCGGAAAGCTTTATATCCGAATATTCAAATTCCGTGTAGGAAAGACCGTAGCCGAAGGGGAAAAGAACATCCTTCTGTGCTGTATCGTAATAGCGGTATCCGATGTAAATTCCCTCTCTGTGTTCGGCTGTGAGTCCTGTGCCCGGATAGTAGTTACTGCAAGGAACGTCCGTTTCCTTAAGAGGATAGGTTTCGGCAAGCTTGCCTGAGGGATTTATCTTGCCCGAAATGATTTCTGCCACAGCCTTACCGCTCGCCTGACCGCCAAGATAACCGTTAAGGATAGCCTTTACCTTTTTCGCCCGGGGCATAATCACGGGAGAGCCTCCCGAAAGAACAACGGTGACATTTTCGTTTACCTTAAGAATTTCTTCTAAAAGTCTTATGTGTGAGTGGGGAAGGTTCATGGTTTTTCTGTCATAGCCTTCGCTTTCGTATTCCTCCGTAAGACCGATGAAGAGAAGAACCGCATCAGCCTTTGAAGCGATATTGCAGGCGTCCTTTACCATAATCTCACTGGGTTCATCCTGCTTTTTAAAGTAACCGGGAGCGAAAGAAACCTTATAGCCTTCCTCTAAAAGTCCGTCGAAGGCATCGGTGATTTTCGTGGGAACGATGTTGGAGCTGCCTTCACCCTGATAGCGTGGTGCTCTTGCCATTTCACCGATAACAGCTACTGTCCTGTCCTTCGAAAGCGGGAGAGTATTATCTTCATTTTTCAGTAAAACTATGGAGTTTGCACAGATTTCTGCGGCAAGATTATGATGCTCGTCCTCATCGTATGTGAACTCACCGAGAGCTTTCTTTGATTTTTCGATGAGAGTAAGCATTCTGTCAGCTGCTGTGTCAAGATATTTTTCGTCAAGTGTGCCGTTTCTCACCGCTTCACAGAGCTTTCTTGTCCCGAAGCCGTTCGATGAGGGCATTTCCAGGTCGTTGCCGTTTTTCAGTCCCTTTACGCGGTTATTTACCGCACCCCAGTCGGACATAACCACACCCTCAAATCCCCATTCATCACGGAGTATTTTATTCTGAAGGTATCTGTTTTCCGTGCAGTATTCACCGCCGACACGGTTATAGGCGCTCATTACCGTCCAGGGCTGAGATTTCTTTACGGCTATTTCAAAGGCGGTGAGATAGATTTCACGAAGAGCTCTCTCATCAACTACGCTGTCGATAACAAGACGACGCTTTTCCTGGCTGTTTACGGCGAAGTGCTTAAGAGAGGTTCCTACGCCTTCGGACTGTATGCCGTTTATGAGTCCTGCGGCAAGCTCACCCGCTAAAAGAGGGTCCTCAGAAAAATATTCGAAGTTTCTTCCGCACAGAGGTGAACGCTTCATATTTATACCGGGACCTAAAATAATGCTGATGTTTTCCTTCAGGCATTCTTTTCCCATAGCCTTACCCATCCTGAAAAGAAGGTCTCTGTCCCAGGAGCAGGCAGTGGTTACTGCTGAAGGGAAGCAGGTGGCGGCAACAGATTTTCTGATGTCACCGTCAGGCTTACGCAGACTTAATCCGTGAGGGCCGTCTGTAAGGGTGACAGAGGGAATGCCGAGTCTTTCCACACCGTTCAGATGCCAGCAGTCCTTACCGGTGCAGAGATCGGCTTTTTCCTCGAGGGTTAATTTTTCGAGAATATGTTCGTTTTTCATATTTTCCTCCGAGCCTTTGCTAGTTATTATTTTCATTATATAACTAAATTGAACTTTGGTCAAGAAAAAATACAATTACAATGTTGTATATGATGTTGGGGTTAACTTTCTCTTAAGTGTATTTTATGATTTTCGTTTCAATAAAACGTTTAATCGTCATCGCTCGAGCTGCATCATCGCCAAAGTGCATCTCTTTCAAAGGAGGTAGACGAAGGCTCTCCTTTCAGGAGAGCTGTCACGAAGTGACTGAGAGGTTTTTTCGTTTCAAGGAACCATTCAGTCGTCATCCGCTCGAGCTGCATCGTCACCGAAGCGCATCTCTTTCAAAGAAGGTAGACGAAGGCTCTCTTTTCAGGAGAGCTGTCACGAAGTGACTGAGAGGTTTTTTCGTTTCAATAAAACGTTTAATCGTCATCGCTCGAGCTGCATCATCGCCGAAGCGCATCCCTTTCAGAGGAGGTAGACGAAGGCTCTCCTTACAGGAGAGCTGTCACGAAGTGACTGAGAGGTTTCTTCGTTTCAATAAAAAATTTAGTCGACATCCGCTCGAGCTGCATCGTCGCCGAAGCGCTCCCAGTGGGAGAAGAAGCGAGGTGAGGATGGCGTAGCGGTCAAAGTTCATAGGCGCTCCAAGCCGTAATGAACTTTGGGAACCGCAAGAGAAAAGGGCTCTTGCTTTGGCACAGGTGAGCATCAAAGTAAGTACAGTGTTTTTAATAACTATGTGTATTTTTATTATTTTTGTTTCAATAAAACATTTAGTCGTCATCCGCTCGAGCCGCGGAGGCTTTTACTTTGGCACAGGCGAGCGCCAAAGTAAACAAAGCGCCCATTTTTTAGGACGGGAAAAGAGTGTGCTATTTAGCTAAGTGTATAGAAACAGTAAGAGTGTTCTTTTCTGTTAAAGTTCGAAAACAATTACTTTCCCTTGGGGTGCGACCCGTGGCAGGGTCGCAGACAGGGAACTGCCGTTCTACATTAAAGTTTATGTTTCTCTTTATTGCCTTCTTAAGCAGTGTATCTGCTTTTTCACCTTTCAGTACCTCCTTACGAAACGCTCTACAGGACCGCACGCCCGTTGGTTGTGCAGACAACCGATAAGGCTTCGGAATTACAGAAAAGTTTTCGTTAACCCCTATTACTTTTATGTTGGTGTAAGTTTAGGGGTCACTGACCGTAGAACTCAGCTGAAAAGTAGTCAGAGCGGGAAGCGACTGTCGGACTGACGGTACTTAAGGAGACGAAGCGTGTGGTGACGGAAGTTACCACAGGGTAGACAAAATATCTGTGCGTTGAGGGAGCTACGGCAGCGATTTTTCTGTACTGCTTTCAATAAAAGCACTCTGTACGCTCACTTTTTCGGTAAGGCTGAGCGTAGAACTATAGATAACGGTAGACTTGAATGGCTGTTTCCTTATGAGTGGCATACTAAGGGTGAGCTGTAAAAGAAAGTAATCACTTATTCCGTTATCGTGTTCGGATTGGTTCCACCGAAAAAAGCGCTTTTGGTTACTTTTGGCAAGGACAAAAGTAACTCTGCGAAGCTATGACGATTGAATGTTTTATTGAAACGAAGAAAACAAACCGCACCGCAGAAGCGGACGACCGATGTTCGCCCCTACGAAGTATACTGTCGATTTTAAAAAGCCGGCGGGTAATATCCGCTCTACGATGAATCCTTATACTTTGGCGGTGTAACGGTAAAATCAACGAACAACCTCACACGGATATAATCGGAGCGTAGCGACCTTCAATTCCGCATTTCGCATTCCGAATTTCCCTCACCCGAACAATCCCTCAAAAAGCTTTCTCTTATCCTTTTCTCTGGCACAGCAGCAGTTACACTCGTCCACACATACGAGAACGGTTTCTTCACCGATAACCTGTATATCCTTCCAGGGAATGCGTATGTCGTTACATTTTCCCACCAAATCGAAAACTTTACCCTTGCCCCAGATGATAATGGCGCAGAGCTGTCCGTTTTCACAGCAGATTTCCACATCACTCACACAGCCGAGACGGTGACCGTTTTTTGTATTGATGACCTCCTTGTTGCGAAGGTCGGTGACACAGCAGTTCATAAAAACACCTCTTTATCCATTATATGCTGTCTGTAAAAAAAGGTTACATAAAAAGCCTTCTTGTTTCTGTAACAAGAAAGCTTTCAGTCAACTTCTAGTTTATCCATCGCAAACTCCAGAGCCATCGCTATAAGTTCATTTCTGCTTCTGTTTGTCTGGGATGCAAGATTATCGTAATAGTCTAATATTGATTTATCTACACGGATGCTGAACATTACAGGTTGTGTCCGCTTGGTTATTTTCAAAGTTTCCTTCTCTTTGTTCATTATCAACACCTCGTATTTATATTATAACAAAACTACGAATAAATAAGTGTTTAACTACGAATAAATAAGTGTTTAATGTATGTTGACTTTTAAACATAATACAGTTATAATATTCGTAACAGAATTAAAGGAGGTTTCTAATATGAAAAAGAATTTTATAAAAACTTTATACTTGGTGTGTTTTATTGTTGTAACAATAATTTGTTTATCCTTTGCCGTTTCAGCGGAAACAGTTTCGGGTGAATACAGCATACCTCCAAAGAACAGTTCGGTTATGAGGTGGAGTTATGACACAGAAACCAAAATCATAACATTGGGTGGAGAAAAAATAGAATGTGGTGAAAAAGGTCCCGGATTTTATGATGATGAAGGCAGATTTGTGCCTATATCATGGAACGGTTCAAAGGTTCCGTGGAGTGTATATGCCAATGAAATCAATACAATTATAGTTGAAGAAGGCACAAAAATTCTTGGCAGAGGAGTTTTTTCTATTATGCCTAATCTTGAATTTATTTCTTTGCCTGAAAGTCTTACACATATCGAAGAGGAAGTTTTTTATAACTGCCCAAAATTAGTCGAAATCACAACAGATATCAACCGAAAAATGGAAGCTGGTATATTATATGTTCCTGACACATTGATTTATTTTGGCGACTGTATTAGTGGTAATCCTAATTTTGATGTCGACAGTCTTCCTAAAAAACTTGAATATATTGACGAATCCTTCACCGGAACGAAGTTTTATAACGATAAGGATAATTGGGAAAATGGTGGATTATATATAAATGATTTTCTTGTTGCTTTTGATAAAAGCACCGGAGGATCATATACTGTAAAAGAAGGCACCCGTCTTGTCGGCGGTTACGCATTTTTTAATAATGACCGCATCGAAGAGATAGTTTTCCCGAAAAGTGTTGAGTTAGTTTGTGAACTTGCATGTAACGGTTGTGATAATCTGAAAAAAATAACCATATATAACTATAAAATGTCAACAGGTGAACTGAGGTACGGCGCTGTTGCCAATAGTTGGAGTTCAAATACCTTCCCGAAAAACACAATTTTTAAATGCTATAAATATTCAACTGCACACAGCTTCTCCGTTAAATATCAGACTTTCGAGGCTGAGCATATGGGATGGAGTCCTGATGCAACATTTATTGAAAAAATAAGATATTTCTTTTGGGATATTTTAACAGCTTTTGGGTTTAAGGTTAATTTTTAATTTTTACAGAAAAGGCAGCTTGAATTGTTAGTTTTGAAACAATTCAGACTGCCTTTCTCTCTTTTACCAAAAATTTTTCGCTAAACACTATTTACAATTTGATATTAAAGTGTTAGAATGTTAGGTGGTAATTTAATTGCTAAATTATAATGTATAAATACAAGGAGGAAAAATCCAATGGCCAGAAAAATGAAAACCATGGATGGTAACAATGCCGCTGCTCACGTTTCCTATGCGTTTACCGAAGTAGCAGGTATTTACCCCATCACACCTTCCAGCCCCATGGCAGACTACGTAGATCAGTGGTCAGCACAGGGTCTTAAAAACATTTTCGGCACAAGAGTAAACGTTGTTGAAATGCAGTCAGAAGCAGGTGCCGCAGGTACCGTTCACGGCTCACTCGCAGCAGGTGCTCTTACTACTACCTACACAGCTTCACAGGGTCTTCTTCTTATGATCCCCAACATGTACAAAATCGCCGGTGAGCTTCTTCCCTGCGTATTCCATGTTTCCGCACGTTGTGTAGCTTCTCACGCTCTTAACATCTTCGGTGACCATTCCGACGTTTATGCCTGCCGTCAGACAGGTTTCGCTATGCTCGCTGAAACAAATACTCAGGAAGTTATGGACCTTGGTGCTGTAGCACATATGGCATCTATCGAATCCAGAGTTCCCTTCCTTAACTTCTTCGACGGTTTCCGTACATCTCACGAACTTCAGAAGATCGAAGTATGGGATTTCGAAGACCTTAAGGAAATGACAAATATGAAGGCTGTTGAAGAGTTCAGAAAAAGAGCTCTCAACCCCGAAAGACCCGTTATGCGCGGTTCTCACGAAAACGACGACATCTTCTTCCAGAACAGAGAAGCATGTAACAAATACTATGATGCAGTTCCTGCTATCGTAGAAGAATACATGGGCAAGGTTAACGCTAAGCTCGGCACAGATTATCAGCTCTTCAACTACTACGGTGCTCCCGATGCTGAAAGAGTTATCGTTGCTATGGGTTCATTCAACGACGTTGCTGAAGAAGTTGTTGATTACCTCACAGCAGCAGGCGAAAAGGTAGGTCTTATCAAGGTTCGTCTTTACAGACCCTTCTCCGCTAAGCACCTTCTCGCAGCTATCCCTGCAACATGTAAGAAAATCGCTGTTCTCGACAGAACAAAGGAACCCGGTTCACTCGGCGAACCTCTTTATCTTGACGTTGTTACTGCTCTTGCTACAGCAGGCAAGGCTGACATCAAGGTAGTAGGCGGCCGTTACGGTCTCGGTTCTAAGGATACACCTCCCTCATCTGTTTTCGCTGTATACAACGAGCTCGCTAAGGATGAGCCCAAAAACGGCTTCACACTCGGTATCGTTGACGACCTCACAGGTCTCTCACTTGAGGAAACAGAAGCTCCCAACACTGCAGCAGAAGGTACCATCGAATGTAAGTTCTGGGGTCTCGGCGGTGACGGTACAGTTGGTGCTAACAAAAACTCCATCAAAATCATCGGTGACCACACTGACAAATATGTACAGGCTTACTTCCAGTACGACTCAAAGAAGACAGGCGGTATCACCATTTCTCACCTTCGTTTCGGTGATAAGCCCATCAAGAGCCCCTACTATATCAACAAGGCTGACTTCGTAGCATGTCACAATCCCTCTTATGTAGAAAAAGGCTTCAAGATGGTTAATGACGTTAAGCCCGGCGGTGTTTACCTTATCAACTGCCAGTGGTCTGACGAAGAACTCGATGCACACATGACTGCAGATGCTAAGAGATACATCGCAAAGAACAACATCCAGCTCTACACTGTTAACGCTATCGACCTCGCTCAGAAAGTTGGTATGGGCAAGAGAACAAACACAGTTCTTCAGTCCGCATTCTTTGCTCTTGCAAATGTTATGCCTTCAGCAGAAGCTATCCAGTATATGAAGGATGCAGCTACAAAGTCCTACTCAAAGAAGGGTCAGGATATCGTTGATGCTAACCATAACGCTATCGATGCAGGTGCTACAGCATTCCATAAGGTAGATGTTCCCGCAGCATGGGCAGACGCTACCGACGATGCAGCAGCAGCTAAGAGCGAAGGCGCAGAAAAGCTCGTTAAGATGGTTGACGGTATTCTTAAACCCATCTCAGTTATGGGCGGTTACTCACTTCCCGTTTCTGCTTTCGCAGATCACGCTGACGGTACCTTCGAGCACGGTGCTTCCGCTTACGAAAAGAGAGGCGTTGCTGTTCTCGTTCCCGAATGGGATGCAGCTACCTGTGCTAAGTGTAACCAGTGTGCTTATGTATGTCCCCACGCTACTATCCGTCCCTTCGCTATGAGTGAAGAAGAAGTAGCAGCAGCTCCCGCAGCTCTCAAGAAGGCTGAAAAGCCCATCGTTAAGACTAACTACACCTACACTCTCGCTGTTTCTCCCATGGACTGTATGGGTTGCGGCGTATGTATCGGTGTTTGTAAGACAAACTCACTCAAGATGGTTGCCCGTGAATCACAGCTCGATCAGCAGGAAGTATTCGATTACTGCGTAGCTAACGTTACTGAAAAGCCCGAAACAACCGCTACTATCAACGTTGTTTCCAGCCAGTACAAGAAGCCTCTCCTCGAGTTCTCAGGTTCATGCGCAGGCTGTGCTGAAACTGCTTATGCACGTCTCGTAACACAGCTCTTCGGTGACAGGATGTATATCTCCAATGCTACAGGCTGTTCCTCAATCTGGGGCGGTCCCGCAGCAACATCTCCCTACACAGTTAACGAAAAGGGTCACGGTCCCGCATGGGCTAACTCCCTCTTCGAAGACAATGCTGAGCACGGTCTCGGTATGTACTACGGCCAGAAGGCTCTCCGTGACAGACTTATCGCTGAAGTTAAGGAAATGGTTGCTTCCGATTCCTGCAAGGCTGAAGTTAAGGCTGCTGCTGAAGCTTATCTTGCTACACTCGATGACGGTGAAAAGAACACAGCTGCTGCTGACGCTCTTGTTGCCGCTATCAAGGCTGCAGGTGCTACCTGTGATCTCTGCAAGGACGTTCTCGATAACAGCGAATACCTTTCCAAGAAATCCGTATGGATCTTCGGTGGTGACGGCTGGGCTTACGATATCGGTTACGGCGGTCTTGATCACGTTATCGCTTCAGGTGAAGACGTAAACATCTTCGTATTCGATACAGAAGTTTACTCCAACACCGGCGGTCAGGCTTCCAAGGCTTCCAACATCGGTCAGGTTGCACAGTTCGCAGCTTCCGGTAAGGAAACCAAGAAGAAGTCTCTGGCTGAGATCGCAATGAGCTACGGCTATGTTTACGTTGCTCAGATCGCTATGGGCGCAAATCAGGCTCAGACCATCAAGGCTATCTGCGAGGCAGAAGCTTACAACGGTCCTTCCCTGATCATCGGCTACGCTCCCTGTGAGATGCACTCCATCAAGGGCGGCATGATGAACTGCCAGGCTGAAATGAAGAAGGCTGTCGACTGCGG
>JAZLAJ010000040.1:0-2272 GCA_045613145.1 Acutalibacteraceae bacterium | reverse complement strand
AAATTTTTGCTGAAAAACTAAATGTTGCTGTTTCCCTATACTTAACTGAACAGCACTCTCTTTTCCCGCTAAAAAAAGAGGGGCTTTGCTTACTTTGCCGCCTCCGGAGCAAAGTAAGAGCCCCCGCGGCTCGAGCGGATGACGACTAACTCCTTCATTGAAACAAAAATCATAAAAATATACATAGTTGTTAAAAATACTGTACTTACTTTGATGCTCGCCTGAGCCAAAGTAAGAGCCCTTTTCTCTTGCGGTTCCCAAAATCGCTTTTTCAGCTTGGAGCGCTGAGCGATTTTTACCGCTGCGCCATCCTCACCTCGCTTCTTCTCCCACAGGGAGCGCTTCGGTGACGATGCAGCTCGAGCGGATGTCGACTAATAGTTTTCTTTAAACGAAGATTATGAACCTCACCGCAGAAGCAGGCATATAATACGGATTAAAAGGTAATTCAGCCTACCTTATAAAACAGGGGAAGTATCACGAAGTGACGGGGAAAATGCAGTGGCTTATGCCCTACATAGTGTCAATTCAGCTTGTTTCCGCAAAAATTATATCTCTTGCTTTACAGGTAATAGCCTTGCATTAAAAATAAAAAGGGCTGCAAACTACAGCCCCTTTTTATTATTTTGATTAGTAGTAATTTCTTATTTAGCAAGTGCGCCGATTTCAAGCATAAATCCACCGATCTGTGCACCGAATTCGGGACCGCCGTCCATTACAAGACGACCTGCCTTTGTAGCCTCGAGCATATCGTCGATGCTCATAAGGATACCAAGTGCGCTGTCAAGATTGTTGAAGCGAAGGGTGAAGAAAGGCATTGCTCTCTTATATTCGCCACGTCCTGCACGGGATTTACCTGCTTTAATTCTGATGAAAGCAGAAACCTGAGGATAGTTATCAACAGCAAAAGCATAAACACGGTCAGGACTCTTTGTGGTCCAGTCTCTGATTTCGGGATGACCCATCTTGTTAAGCTGGCTGATACCGCTGGAAAGAAGATAGAAATAACACTTAACGAGCAATTCCTTTGTAGCTTCATCCTTGGGAGGCTCAGTAGCACCGAGAAGGTCAGCCATCTTAAGAAGTACCATTACGAAAGAAATAAGAACGGGAGCCTTCTTGAGACCTTTGATTTTCGGAATACCTGCCGGAGTAATATTGCCCTTGAAGAAATCATTGAGAGCTTCCATACTCTTGAAGCAAAGCTCGATGTCGGGATTTTCTGTAAGACAGGTATGAACAAGCCATTCACCTTTATTTACGATGAAATGCATACCCTGCTTACCGTCTTCACATTCGGGGTCAAGACAGCTTACCTGGATAACTGCTTCCACATTTTCGAACTTTTTCTTAAGAGAGGGAACATCGTTAGCAATAACCTTTACAAGCGGCAAAGCTGCATTAAGGAAAATTTTATTTGAGTATAAGGCTTCTTTTGTATGAGCCATAATCTTTGCCTCCTTGTATTAATTAGAATTCGTCGTCCCAGTTGTCGTCTTCTTCGAAGTCTGCGTTCATTGTTTCACGAACTGCAGCGATGATACCGTTAGCGTCGATACCTGCATCAGACATAATGTCTTCATGAAGACCGATCATAGCAAAGCCCTTATGACCGAGCATCTTGAATGCACAGCCCTTACCGTACTGAGCCATAACCTCAGCAACTGCTGAGCCGAGACCGCCTGCAACGAGATGGTCTTCAACTGTAACGATTCTTCTTGTGTCAGAAATTGCTTTCTGAATTGCTTCAACGTCGATGGGGCTGATAGTGTGCATATTAAGAACACGAACGCTGAGACCGTCTGAGTTTTTAAGGAACTTAGCAGCTTCACGAGCCTGGAATACGCAAGAACCACAAGCGATAACTGTGATGTCTGTACCCTCGTGAACTTCAACTGCCTTACCAACCTCAAAGCCATAGTCCATGTTGTCATAAAGAACACGGTCAAAGCCACGGTTGATACGGATGTAATAAGGACCAAAGTTATCGTAAGCAGCATTAACTGCGTTTGCTGTTTCAAAACCGTCAGCAGGAACGATAACTGTAAGGTTTGGCATTGCTCTTGTGATAGCAAGGTCAGTGATAGCATGGTGAGTAGAACCTGCCTGATCGAAGGATGTACCTGAATGTGTAGCAATAATCTTTGCGTTAACATTCTGATAGCAGATGTCTGTGTGAAGCTGGTCACAAGCACGCATTGATGTGAATGCAGAGAAACCTGAAAGGAAAGGAATCATACCTGCTCTTGCCATACCTGCTGCAACACCGAAC
>JAZLAJ010000039.1:0-3212 GCA_045613145.1 Acutalibacteraceae bacterium | reverse complement strand
TGAGCCTTTTTTCATAAAGCTCATCGGGTGCCTTTTCTTTTTCGGAGAGCTTTTCAATTCGCTCCTTTATGCTTTTGAGGGTATCTTCCTCTGCCGCTTCGTGCAGAAGACATCTTTTACATTCAGCCATATTATTTAATTATGAACTTAGCGATTGAGCAGGGAGGAATTGTAGTTTTAAAGCCGTCTGCAAGGATTTCGTAATCGCTGAAAGCCTTTGTGCCAACTACATTCTTATTCTCAAAGCTGTTGTAATCGTGGATTTCACCTGTGAGAATTTCTGCAGAAAGCTCCTCGAGATTAAAGTCTGCTATCTGACAGTGGATTTCTGCAGCTTCATCAGCCGAGGTGTTGACTATTGTTGCAATTATTGTGCCGTCCTCTTTGATTGAAGCACTTTCGATAAGCTTCGGCAGAGTACCCTTTTCGGAAAGGTCGGGAGTTGTTATGTATGAGCCGAGGAGCGTATTTTCCTGATGGTCCTTGTACATTTTGAAAATGTGATATGTGGGAGTCAGAAGCATATCCCCGCCGTCGGTGAGAGCCACAGCCTGAAGTACATTTATAGTCTGTGCGATGTTTGCCATTCGGATTCTGTCAGAGTGCTTATTGAAAATATTGAGAGTAAGACCTGCAACAATAGCATCTCTCATAGTGTTCTGCTGATAAAGGAAACCGGGATTTGTACCCTCTTCAACATCATACCAAGTGCCCCACTCGTCAACAATCATACCGACTCTCTTTTCAGGGTCATACTGATTCATAATGTCACCGTGGCGACGTACCAGCTCTTCCATTTTGTATGCTTTTTCGATAGTGGTATAGTACTCATCTTTGGTAAATTCAAGAGCTTTGCCTTTTTTGCCCCAGTCACCGGGAAGAGTGTAATAGTGAAGTGACAAACCGTTCATACGGCTTGCGGCTTTCTTCATAAGTACTTCTGTCCAGTTGTAATCAAAAGCATTTGCACCGCAGGCGATTCTGTAAATGTGCTTGTTGCTGTCATAATCTCTTACATAAGTTTCAAAACGCCTGTATTGGTCAGCGTAAAATTCAGGGTGCATATGACCGCCGCATCCCCAGTTTTCGTTGCCTACACCGAAGTACTTGACCTTCCAAGGCTTTTCTCTGCCGTTAGCCTTGCGAAGCTCTGCCATGGGAGAAACACCGTCAAAGGTCATATATTCAACCCATTCACTCATTTCCTGAACTGTACCTGAACCAACATTACCGTTTACATAAGCATCACATCCCAGCTGCTCGCAAAGCTCAAAAAACTCGTGAGTGCCGAAGCTGTTATCTTCCACAACACCGCCCCAATGGGTGTTAATCATTTTCTTTCTGCTTTCTTTTGGGCCGATACCGTCTTTCCAGTGATATTCATCTGCAAAGCAGCCTCCGGGCCAACGAAGCACGGGAATACCCATATCTTTGAGTGCGTCAACGACATCCTTTCTCATACCGTTTACATTAGGTATGGGAGAATCCTCACCGACATAAAGACCCTCATAGATGCATCTTCCGAGATGCTCTGAAAAATGACCGTAAATTTCTTTGTTAATTTTACTGATTTTCTGATTAGGGTTGATAAGATATTTTTCCATAATGATCTCCTTTATTTTTCAAGTGTATACATTTTTACCTCGTGAGGCTTAAGTGTAAGGTCAATGTTAAAGTTTTCTATGAAACTGCTTGTTACTTTGGGATGACTCATAGCATCGAGGATAGCAATATCATTTTTCGTCAGATACTTCGGTGCATCCATATTAACCCAATTATGCAGTGCCGAGGTGCAATTGTCAATGGTGTACTCCGTAAGTTTGTATTCACTGTCAAGATTTATCGAGAGCTTAAAGCTTTCATCCTTGCTTTCAAATACACCGTCACGGTCAGTAAGAGTGAGCCTGCTTCTGTCACCTTTTGCAAATTCATCGGTATAGTAGCAGTAGTTCCAAAGGATAACTTGATAGTTCTCCCCCTGCTTTGTAATAATGTGTCTGTCGGAAAGCTCTATAATTTCATCACCGAGCTTTGAAAGGAAGTAGTATGCCCAATATGACGGCTTTTTGATGCCGCTATTTGTGATAAGTCCGAAACCGCCGTGGAATTCATCTTC
Source organism: Acutalibacteraceae bacterium (assembly GCA_045613145.1). Lineage (GTDB taxonomy): Bacteria > Bacillota > Clostridia > Oscillospirales > Acutalibacteraceae > UBA6857. The sequence continues at coordinate 1,096 of JAZLAJ010000039.1, read as the reverse complement.
ACCGGGGCCGTTTTCCTCGAATATATCGGTGAATGCCCAATATCCCAAAGAGTCGATTTTGCCGAAATTCTGCGTGATATTGTAAAGAATAAAGGGTGCTTCAAATGGTGTATCGTGAATTAAATCTCTCGGACTCGGTGAAGAGTTCCACTCTGTCAGGTGAATTTCAGCATCCCTATAAGCCGAATGATTGATAATATTTTTCATATTATCAATAAACTCTGTGCAGATTTCCTTTTTCATATAACCCATCTGCTCGTTGCCGTCTGTATCAAGAGGCCAATAGGTGGGGTAGGGGTGAGCTGAAAAGAAATCAACGGGGAGCTTCTTTTCTTCGCAGAATTTAATAAACGCTTTGAGATAGCCGAGATTTTCTCTGAAATCCGCACCGCTTGTTGAAGGTCCGCCGACACGCAAATCCTTGCATACAGATTTAACTGCATCTACAGAAACCTCATAAAGCTTGAAATACTGCTCCTGAGTACCTCTCCAAAAAGAGCCTAAATTCGGCTCGTTCCATATTTCAAAGTACCATTTTCTAACCTCGTCAAGTCCGTATCTTTCTACTAAATGTTCCACTGTGCCCTTAATGAGAAAATACCATTTGTCGTAATCCTTGGGCGGACAACCGTTAGCCTTCCACCAGAATACCGTACCCGGTACGGTTGCAAGCTCTGTGGGTACAAAGCCGAGCTCAAGCAGTGGCTTTAAGCCGTTGTCAAGCAGAAAATCAAAGAGCTTATCCATGTAGCCGAACCACAACTGAGGCTTACCGTCAACCTCTTTGTAAACAGCCATATCATCGTGGAATATTCCGTGAAAGCGGACATATTCGAAGCCGATATCATTTTGCATTTCAATAAGCTGTTTCTGAAAGTCGGCACGCAGGCCCTCGGCGGCTCTGCCGAAGGTTATACATTTAAGATAGTACTTGTTATTAATCATAGCAATCTCCCGAAATTAAATTCTGTGTATTTTAACTCTTTTGTTTACTGTTCGCGGAATGCATTCAAAGTCCTCAATTTCTACCCCGTCGGCATTTCTTATAAAAAGACCGTAGCAGGGTAAATCCCAATATCTGCTCATTTCGTGGGAA
>JAZLAJ010000038.1:0-15751 GCA_045613145.1 Acutalibacteraceae bacterium | reverse complement strand
TTTTGTAAGGAGGTACTGAAAGATGAAAAAGCAGATACACTGCTAATGCTGGCAAGTTAAACAAACATAAACTTTACTGTAGAACGGCAGTTCACTGTCTGCGACCCTGCCACGGGTCGCACCCCAAGGGAAAGTAATTGTTTTTGAACTTTAACAGAAAAATATACTCTCAATGTTTTAACAAACCTAACTGCAGGCACACTCTTTTCCCGTTTAAAAAAAGAGGGGTTTTGCTTACTTTGCCGCCTCCGGAGCAAAGTAAGAGCCCCCGCGGCTCGAGCGGATGACGATTAATTGCTTTATTGAAACAAAAATCATAAAAATACACATAGTTGTTAAAAATACTGTACTTACTTTGGTGCTCGCTTGTACCAAAGTAAAATCCCTTTTCTCTTGCGGTTCCCAAAATCGCTTTTTCAGCTTGGAGCGCTGAGCGATTTTGACCGCTGCGCCATCCTCACCTCGCTTCTTCTCCCACAGGGAGCACTTCGGTGACGATGCAGCTCGAGCGGATGACGACTGAATGTTTTATTGAAACGAAAAAACCTCTCAGTCACTTCGTGACAGCTCTCCTGTAAGGAGAGCCTTCGTCTACCTTCTTTGAAAGAGATGCGCTTCGGTGACAATGCCACTGGGTAACCCTTTTTAGACACTTTTACCAAAGAATAATATACAAAATTAGTTAATAATCCGTTGCTTTTTTGGTTATTTTGTGATAAAATGGTTACTGTTATCGTCGGAGAGGACTTCGGCGAAGCAAATTTTGGAAGACCGTATAAAGAAAATGAGGTCTTAGGAGGTTTTGGAATTGAAATCCTATTCAGTAAACAACATCAGAAATATTGCCATTGCAGGTCATACAGGTAAGGGTAAAACAGCGCTTTCCGAAGCTATGTTTTATGTAGCAGGTATTACTGACAGATTAGGCCGTGTGGCAGACGGCAACACAATTATGGACTATGACGCAGAAGAAAAGAAGAGAAAGTGTTCCATTTCTTCCGCTACAGCCTCCTTTGAATGGAGAGATACAAAGATCAATGTTCTTGATGCACCCGGTAAGTTCGACTTCGCCGGCGGTATGGCTGAAGCTATGAGAGCAGCAGACTGCGCAGTTATCGTTACATCAGCTGGCTCAGGCATTGACGTAGGTCTGGAAAAGGCTATCAAGGCAGCTGACCAGAGAAACATAGCTAAATTCTTCGCTATTACCAAGGTTGACTCTGAAAACAGAGACTTCTATAAAACCTTTGAGGCTCTTAAGGAAGAGCTCGGCAACAAGCTTTGTCCTGTTGTTGTTCCCTATATGAACGGCCCCGTATGCGAAGCATTCGTTAACCTTTGCTCAAATAAAGCATTCAAATATCCCAACGGCAGACCCGTTGAAATCGAAATTCCCTCCGATGATAATATCATCGCTATGAGAGCAGCTCTCGAGGAAGCTGTAGCTACAGTAGACGAAGAGCTTATGGAAAAATTCTTCGAAGGCGAGCCTCTTACTAAAGAAGAAATCATCCGCGGTCTTACCGAGGGTGTTGAATCCGGTGAAATCTGGCCCGTATACGCATGCTCAGCTACCAAGGTAGACGGCTGTGATATGCTTATGGATGCTATCGTTTACTCCGCTCCCTCTCCCGACAAGGCTAAGGCCGAAATGGCTACTGACGGAAACGGCGAGCCTATCGAAGTAAAGGCTGACCCCAACGGTCCTCTTGCCGCACTGTGCTTCAAAACAGTTGCTGACCCCTTCGTAGGTAAGATGTCCTTCGTTAAGGTTATTTCAGGCAAGATTACAGCCGACACTCCCGCTTACAATGCGAGAACAGGCGAAAGCCAGAAGATGGGTAAGCTTGTTACGGTAAAGGGTATCAAGCAGGAAGATACTTCCGAAATTCCCTGCGGTGACATCGGTGTTATCACCAAGCTTTCCGGCCTTGCTACAGGTGACACCATCTGCTCTGCTAAAAATGTTATCAGTCTCGAAGGCGTTAACTTCCCCGCTCCCTCTCTTTCTATGGCAGTAGTAGTCAAGAAAAAGGGCGAAGAGGATAAGGTTGCATCAGGTCTTCGTAAGATTATGGCTGAAGATCCCACCATTACCTTCGAATCCAACGAAGAAACCAAGGAAATGGTTATCTCCGGTCTCGGCGAACAGCATCTCGACATCGTAGTTTCCAAGCTCAAGACAAAATACGGCGTAGAAATCGACCTTAAGATTCCCAAGGTTGCTTACAGAGAAACCATCCGTAAGAGCTGTCAGGTACAGGGCCGCCATAAGAAGCAGTCAGGCGGTTCAGGTCAGTTCGGTGATGTCTGGGTACGCTTCGAGCCTCACGACGGTGACGAGCTTATCTTCGAGACAGAGGTTGTCGGCGGTTCCGTTCCGAAGAACTTCTTCCCCGCAGTAGAAAAAGGCTTCCAGGAAGCTATTCTCAAGGGTCCCCTCGCAGGTTATCCCGTAGTAGGTCTCAAGGCTGTTCTTTATGACGGTTCTTACCATCCCGTTGACTCCAACGAAATGGCATTCAAGACCGCAGCTAAAATCGCTTATAAAAACGGTATGGCTCAGGCAAGTCCCGTTATCCTCGAGCCTATCGGTGAATTAAAGGTATATATGCCCGATGCTAACCTCGGTGACATTATGGGTGACATCACCAAGCGCCGCGGACGTGTTCTCGGTATGGGTGCTGCTGATGAGCCTAAGATGCAGGAGCTCGTTGCCGAAGTACCAATGGCAGAAATGGGCGACTTCTCTACTACTCTGCGCTCAGTAACAGCAGGCAGAGGCTACTTCACTCTCACCTTCGCCCGTTATGAGGACGCTCCTGTTCCCGTAGCACAGAAGGTTATCGAGGAAGCAAAGAAGGATATGGAAGAATAACTCTAATACCTCATTTATAAATTCCAAACCGGAGACGGACAGAGAGAAATCTCTGTCTGTTTTCGGTTATATAGGGATGTTTCTTTCGAGAACAAATTAGTAAAATGAGTAAATTTGTAAAATTAGTATTGACAAACTAAAAGTTCTTTGATATAGTATATTCATAAGGGAGATGATATTTTATGAAAAAAGAAATAACTTTGCAAATCGACGAAGATATTTTACTTCGCTTTAATATGGCGTTACAATTAAATAATGAGACCTGTGATGCTGTGTGCGAAGCTTTTATGAAGAGATATTTTATGGATAGCTTTTCTAAAGAAGCAAAATCCTATATTCAAGCTCCTACATCTAATCAAAAACAAAATGAAAGTGACTCGTTTGGTAAAGCTTTGAATAAAATCGCCAGATGGTCGAGAAAACCTTCTCAAATTAACTATAAAATATTGCGAGCTTATTTGCAGTTATCTGAAGAGTTTGATTTTGTCTCTTATGAGAGTTTGTTTTCACGTTGCCACGATAAAGACAATCACACTGATGTATTTGTACCAACTTTTACATCAAATTTTGCTCAAATGAAGTTTGACGGTGACAAGTCTCACGGTAAAGTTTTTGTAGTAGACGAAAATAATATAGTTTCTCTTTGGGAGTATTTAGAAGATGAAGTGATGAAATATAAAGAAGACTTTTTAAAGTTGTTGCCAACTGATAAAGGTTACATCAATCGCAACAACCAAATGAATATAGGCAAAACAGATATAAACGGAACGGATCATTTTCAAAAATTATATATGATGAGATGTATAAATTGTGGACACGAGTATTTTTCCAATGGTTCAAATATCTACGAAAAAAAATGCCCCAACTGTAGCAAAGGGATAGACACAGGTATGTAAAAACGGTTAAAGGAAAAGCGGTTCTTATTATTTGTAAAAAAGTTTTCCACACAGAAAAGTTTTCAACAAAATTCTCTCGGTTCCTTTCTGTTTATTACTGTGATTTTCTTTTTATATATTATTTCATTCTGTTTTTCTTTACCTGCAGATGTAACAATTTTTACATTTGTATACAAGTGCATAAAAAGAGAAGGAGCGAAAGTGAGTTTTCCACATCGCTCCTTTTTTGTTTTATTCAGTTTTCCACACTCTGAATTTTAAGCCTTTCCCATTTCCTTTTAGCTGCCTCTGATCTTTTCAGACATATTTCATCATAGTGAGCATTGTTCCTGTCAAGAAAGCGTCGTATCTGTAAATAGCAGATTTCGAGTGTCCTGTCATCGAAAACAGGAAAGACACCGTTCAGATCATATTCGTAGATAGCTCTGAGGATTTTACCGAGCTCATCATCATTCAGAAGGCAAAACATATCGTAAAAGTCGTGGTGCAGAAGTATTGCTTTTCGCATAATTTTTTCATTCCTTAAAAAGTAAAATAAGACAGTACAAACCCTCTTGCGGAAAGGATTTTTTACCTGTCATAATTTAATTTTAGAGGAGATTTTTTGCCTTGTCAAGAGCTAAAAAAAAGAAAAAAATATTTTGCAGAAATTCCTGTTACTTTTGCGTAAAACGTGCAAAAAATGGCACTTTCGGGTTTATTATAATAGGGGTAAAATCAGTTGACAGTTGATTGTTTTGAGGGTATACTTAATACAGATTACATTAAAAAGGATGTATCGTTATGAAACAATACTCAGTAACAGGTATGACCTGTGCCGCCTGCAGTGCCAGAGTCGAAAAGGCGGTTTCTTCCCTTCCCGGAGTAGATTCCTGCTCAGTAAATCTTCTTACTAATTCTATGACCGTGGAAGGCTCTGCCACAGAAAGAGAAATTATCTCTGCCGTGGTAAACGCAGGCTACGGTGCAAGCACCGATGGCGGACATAACTCAGATGAAAAGGAAGATGCATTCAAGGATACGGAAACCCCAAAGCTGAAAAAGAGACTTTTATCCTCTCTTGCCTTTCTTCTTATATTAATGTATTTTTCTATGGGACACACTATGTGGGGCTTTCCCTTACCGCCTTTCTTCGAAGGCAACCCTACAGGAACAGCTCTCGTTCAGCTTCTGCTGACCGTGGCGGTTATGATAATCAATAAAAAGTTCTTCATCAGCGGATTTAAAGCTCTGATGAAAAAATCACCGAATATGGACACTCTCGTAGCTCTCGGCTCGGGATCGGCCTTTCTGTGGAGTACGGTGGTGCTTTTTCAGATGACCTCTGCCACAGGTGAAAAGGCGATGCATCTTCTCCACGGTCTTTATTTCGAGTCGGCGGCAATGATACTCACTCTCATCACCGTCGGCAAAATGCTCGAAGCGAAAAGCAAGGGCAGAACTACCGATGCTCTCAGATCTCTGGTTAATCTTAAACCTAAAAAAGCAATAGTCATAAGAAACTCAGAAGAAACAGAAATCCACTCTTCCGAAATGGTCAAGGGTGATATCTTCCTCGTGCGCCCCGGTGAAAGCATCCCCTGTGACGGTGTGGTGCTGGAGGGTGAAAGTGCCGTAAACGAGTCTGCCCTCACGGGTGAAAGCATCCCTGTGGATAAAATAAAAGGCAGTAAAGTCTCTGCCGCCACGGTAAATCAGTCAGGCTTTCTTAAATGCGAGGCTACCGCTGTAGGCGAAGACACTACCCTTTCACAGATTATCAAAACCGTAAGCGATGCGGCTATGGCTAAGCCGAAAATCGCCCGTATAGCTGACAGGGTTTCGGGAATTTTTGTGCCGACAGTTATAATTATCGCAGTTATCACTACTGCTCTGTGGCTTCTTTCAGGCAAGGAAATAGGCTATGCTCTGGCAAGAGGTATTTCCGTTCTCGTTATAAGCTGTCCCTGTGCTTTAGGTCTCGCCACTCCCGTCGCCATAATGGTCGGCAACGGTGTAGGTGCGAAAAACGGCATACTCTTTAAAACAGGTCAGGCTCTCGAAAAAGCGGGCAAGATACAGATAGTGGCTCTCGATAAAACAGGTACCGTCACCAAAGGTGAGCCTGAGGTTACGGATATTATTCCCGAAGGCATAGGCGAAATAGAGCTTCTGACTGCAGCTTATGCTCTGGAAAAGAAAAGCGAGCATCCTCTTGCTAAGGCTGTTATAAGAAAATGTGACGAAAAAGGAGTGTCAGTACCTTTAGCTGACTCCTTCCGTGCCGTAAGCGGAAAGGGTGTGGAAGGAAAAATCGGTGAAGATGAGCTGAAAGGCGGCAATCTCTCCTTTATTTTCGACGGAAAAGCTATCCCTGAGACGCTTTTAAGCCTCGACCGGGAAATATCACTAAAAGGCAGAACCCCTCTTTATTTCAGCCGTAAAGGCGAATATATCGGTATGATAGCCACCGCAGATACAGTTAAAGAAGACAGCGCCCGTGCTATCAAAGAGATACGGAACATGGGCATCGAGGTGGTAATGCTTACCGGCGACAACGAAAACACCGCCCGTGAAATAGGCAGACAGGCGGGTATAGACACGGTGATAGCAGGTCTTCTTCCTACGGAAAAAGAAAAGGCTCTGCAGACCTTACAGAAAAGAGGCATCACCGCTATGGTCGGTGACGGCATTAACGATGCTCCTGCCCTTACGAGAGCAGATATCGGAATTGCCATCGGTGCGGGTACAGATGTGGCAATAGATGCAGCAGACATCGTACTGATGAAAAGCAGACTAACCGATGTTCACGCCCTCATAAGACTGAGCCGCAGAGTGCTGACTAACATTCATCAGAATCTTTTCTGGGCGTTCTTCTATAATGCTCTGGGTATTCCGCTTGCTGCGGGTCTCTTCATTCCGATTTTCGGATGGGAGCTTAACCCTATGTTCGGTGCGGCAGCCATGAGTCTTTCATCCTTCTGTGTGGTAACCAACGCTTTAAGGCTTAACTTCCTCGATATTTATTCCACAAAGCACGACAGAAGGCTCCGCAGAAAAATAAATGTACCGTCCGGGGATGATAATATAGAAGGTACAGAAGAAATCACTGTTAAAAATATGATGTGTGAGCACTGTGAAAAGAGAGTGCGTGACTGTCTCGAAGCTCTGCCCTTCATCGACGAAGCCTTACCTGATTTCCGTACAGGCAAGGTAAAAATAAAGTTCACTTCATCTCCCGATGAAAAGAAGCTTAAAAAATCACTAAAAGAGGCGGGTTATCCGCTGATAAGGAGGAAATAAAAATGAACATTTTAAAGAAAACTCTGTGTGTACTGATGGTTACGTTGCTGGTGCTTACTGCAGCACCCCTCAGCTCTTTCGCAGAAGTAGATTTCAGTGCCTTTTTTGTAAAGGCTGCAGAATCCGATGAGAAAAGAATACAGTGCGGTGACAATGTTTACTTTACCTGTGACGAAAAAACAGGTGTGGCCGTTATCAGCGGTGAAGGGCCTATGTGGGATCGTGGATATTTAGGCGAGCCGTACTTTTCTTTTCAGGGAGCTGAAAAGATAATTATCGAGGAGGGCGTTACCCGAATAGGTGACTATGCCTTCAGATATGAGAATAACCTTAAGGAGCTGGTAATTCCTGACAGTGTTACGGCCATAGGACAGGAAGCCTTCTACAGTACAGGTATCTATAACGATGAAAGTAATTTTGAAGACGGCTTACTTTATGTAGACGACTGTCTGGTTTATGCTGATGAATATGATCTGAAAAGCGACTGTGTGATAAGAGAGGGTACAAGACTTATTGCCGAATATCTTTTTTATGAAAATGAAACAGTAAAAAGTGTTACTCTTCCCGAAAGTCTCGGATACATCGGAGAAAGTGCATTCGCCTGTATGAAAGAGCCGGAAAGCATTACGATTCCCGGCAATATAAAAAGCGTCGCAGGAAGTGCCTTCGATGGCTGTGAAAAGCTCAGCGAGGTTATAATCAGTGAAGGATTCGAAAACATAGCGGAGTATATGTTCACCGGGTGTAAGGCTCTGAAAACCGTCACTCTTCCCGATACACTTCTGACCGTAGGTGACAGTGCTTTCCAGTACTGTGAAAGCCTTACAGAAATTACATTTTCCGACAGTATAAAAAGAATCGGTAACAGCGCATTCAGTGACTGTGACAGCCTTGTTGATATTACTATCCCCGATGTGAATATAAGTATAGGAAGAGGAGCTTTTTCCTATACCGGTTATTCGGAAAACTATGATAACCACTACGAACGAGGTGTGTACATAGGCAAGCATCTGGTCGAGTTTGACTGCCGTCCCGGCGGAGAATATGAAATCAGAAGCGGAACACTGACTATCGCTGACGGTGCGTTCGGTCTGGCTTTCTGGGATATCGAAAAAATCACTGTTCCCGCCAGTGTAATAAGAATCGGCACTAAGGCCTTCGCAGGCAGAAGCGTAAAAAAGATAAGTGTAAACAGTAACAATAATTATTACACAAGTGAAAACGGAATTCTTTTCAACAAGGATAAAACAGAGCTTGTTCAATTTCCCGATCATCACGAAGCAACATCCTACACTGTTCCCGACACGGTAAAGCTCATCGGAGAAGCAGCATTCTATGGCTGTGAAAATCTTTCAGCTATAACAATATCCGAAGGCGTGACAGAAATCGGAGCGGAGGCATTTTACTGGTGTACGGGGATAAACAGCATCTTTATTCCTGACAGTGTGGTAAAGGTGGGCAAGGATGCCTTCCACGGCTGTAATAAAATGAAGAGTGTCTCTATGGGCTTCGGTCTCTCCGAAATTTCAGAGGGTATGTTCGGCTGGTGCTTCGAGCTGGAAACCGTGATGCTTGCCCCTACTATAGAAGCAATAGGAAATATGGCATTCGAAGAATGCGAGGCTCTGAAAAGTATAATGATTCCTTCATCCGTAAAAACAATCGGTGAATATGCTTTCAGAAACTGCGAAAGCCTCGAAACAGTATATCTTTATGACGGTCTCGAGGAAATGGGCTACGGAGCCTTCTATAACTGCACAAGCCTGCAGAAAATCACACTACCCGGCACACTGAATTATATAGGTGAATATGTGTTCGGTGAATGTGAAAATCTTACCAAAATCATAATTCCCTCATCCGTAAAAGCTATCGGCAAAAATGCATTCAGATCATGCACAAAGCTTAAGGACCTGTATTTTATGGACGGTCTTACAGAAATAGGAGAATCGGCCTTCCATTACTGCGAAGGTCTGGAAGAGGTATTATTCCCCGGCACTCTTGCTACTATAGGCAAGAATGCTTTTTACAGCTGCGGTAGCCTTAAGCGTGTGGCCATGCCTCTCAGTGTAACTGAAATCGGTGAGAGTGCCTTCAAGTACTGCGACAGCGTAGAGCGTGTGGATTATGCCGGCTCGTCAGATGAGTGGTATGAAATATACATAGGCTCATACAATGACAAAATCAAACGGCCCACTCATTATAACTCTTCTGTTTCCGTAGTGATTCCGCCTGAGGCTCCCGATTTACCCGAGCTTCCGGATGTATCGGAAATACCCGAATCCGCTTCCACTACCTATAAAGGTGTTACAGCAACTCTTGATAACAGTGATTTCGAAAAGGATTCTGCCGTGTTCAATCAGAGTCTCGGTGCTTTCTGCTCACTTTTCACTGTAATAGGCTACGAAAAGACCTCCACTAATACCATACTCAGACAGCTTATGAACTGCGGATTTACTTCAGAGCTGAAGGATATCCGCACAAATGAGGGTGAAACAAGTGTAAATCATTTTCTTGCCCATAAGCTCATAGAGGTGGACGGCGAGGTGAATATGCTCTTCTTCGCAGGCTTCATCGGCTCGCATAAGGCTCAGTGGTACACCAATTTCGATCCCGGCACAGGTTTCACACATAAGAATTTCAACATCGCCAAAGAGTATATGTATGATAAGCTTACCGATTACATCGCAGAAAAAAACATCTACGATCTCGAAAGCGACAAGATAAAAATTCTCATCACAGGTCACAGCCGAGGAGCTGCGGTAGCTAATCTCGTGGCTAAAGAGCTTATCGCTGACGAAGATTATGCACTGAAGGAAAACATCTACACCTATGCCTTCGCCACACCTAATTCGACTAGGCTCGATGAAGCCAGAAAAGCCGAATTCAAAAGAATTTTCAATATAGTCAATCCTGAGGATTTCGTAACGAAGATGCTTCCCTCTGCCTGGGGCTACGAAAGATACGGCACCACCTATGTTCTTCCCAGCAAGACAAATACGAAAAACTCCACCTATAAAAAGCAGCTCAGCTATATGAGAGATTATTTCGAGAAGCTTACGGGTAAAAAATACGAGCCTTATGACGACGCTGAAAAGCCTGTTTATAAAATCGTGGATATGGTTACTTCCTATATAAATAATACGGACGAATTTTACAGAAAAGGATTCAGTACTGATTTAAGTAACGGCAGATCATCGGTTCAGAAATTTTTCACTGATGCCATCTGTCCCATAGCGGCAGAGGATGAAGATAAAAAGGACGATGCTGCCCTTTACTGTGCTAAGGTTTTCTCCTTCGGTGAAAAGCCATTGTCCTCTATAGCTGATTTCTTTATAACTAATCAGGTCGAGAATGAATTCTTCGCTCATTCACATCTGGCAGAAACCTACTGTGCATATATGTACACTCTTTCCGAAAAGGTGCTTACTGACAGTGAGAATAAGGCAGGCTATAAAGGTACTGTGAACTGTCCTGTAGATGTAGAAATATACGATAATGAAACAGATAATCTTGTAGGCAGAATCGTAAATAACACTGTGGATGAAGCAGTAGCACAGCAGGATGATTCTGTAGTTATGTATGTAGAGGGTGATTCAAAGAGCTTCATTCTTCCCGGTGACGGTGATTATGAAATTAAACTCATCGGCAACGGTGAAGGTACTATGGATTTTTCTCTCGCACTGCTGGATTCTGATGTCGGCGAGGTTAAAAGAGCCAATTACTTCGATGTGGAAATCACCGAAGGTCTTACCATGACGTCAGAAATAAAAGCCGAAGAAACGGTTATAGAAGAAACCGTTCTCGAAAAAGAAGACGGCGAAACCATCGTACCTGACGAAATCACCGACGCCGAAAACACCGTAAGCTATAACATCGATACTGTTTGTGAAGGACAGGGAAATGTAACATCCTCACACACAGTAAAAAGCGGTGACTATGTTAGCCTTTCCGCTGCAGCCGCAGAGGACTGGCAGTTTACAGGCTGGTACGAAAACGGTAATCTTATCTCAGAAGAATCAAATCTGGCCTTTGTGGCAAGAGCAGACAGAAAGCTTACCGCTTCATTCACACACCTCAGTCATAACTATGAAAAAACTGAAATAAAAGCTCCCGACTGCACAGATAAAGGTGAAGTTACATTCACCTGTTTATGCGGAGACAGTTACACAGAAGAAACTGCACCCCTCGGACACACAGAAGTTACCGATGCAGCAGTGGCACCCACCTGTACTGCGGAGGGCAAGACAGAAGGCAAGCACTGTTCTGTATGTAATGAGGTTCTCGTAGCACAGACAGCGGTTCCCGCTACAGGTCATAAGCTCACTACTCTCAATGCAGTAGAAGCAACCTGTACAAAGACAGGTTTAACTGTGGGTAAGAAGTGTACCGTATGTAACACAGTAACTGTAGCACAGAAGGCAGTAGCAAAGAAAGCACACACCAACAAAACAACCGTTACCAAGGCTACTCTTTCAAAGGACGGAAAAACAGAAATAAAGTGTACGGTTTGCGGTGCTGTTTCAGCTACAACTGTTATAAACAAGGTTAAAACAGTCAAGCTTTCAAAGACTACATTTACCTATAACGGAAAGACACAGACACCTTCCGTAACAGTAAAGGACAGTAAGGGTAATACTCTTAAGAAGGATGTGGATTACACAGTAACCTATCCTAAGAAGAGAAAGTCCATCGGTAAATATACCGTAACCGTGACCTTAAAGGGTAAGTACAGCGGAACTAAGAAGCTTACATTCGAAATAGTTCCCGCTAAGGCAACTCTCTCCAAGCTCACTGCAGGCTCTAAGCAGCTTACAGCTTCCTGGAAGACAGTAAGCGGTGTAACAGGTTATGAGGTACAGTACTCTACCTCAAAGAAGTTCACCAAAAAGACAACTAAGACCGTTACAATCAAAAAGGCAAAGACCAAGAAGACAACAATCAAAAAGCTCAAGAAGGGCAAGAAGTACTTCGTTAAGGTCAGAGCCTATAAGACAGTAAGCGGTAAAAAGCTTTACGGTGCCTGGAGTAAATCAAAAAGCATAAAGGTCAGATAAAACTTATGGCACTACACATAAAGATTTTAAAATCAACTGCAGACAACTTTTCTTAAAGTAAAACAATTATTCTGCCGCACCTTTATGATCAAAAACAAAAAAATCCATCGCAAAGCTGCACCTTTCAGCCTTACGATGGATTTATTTTTTTATACCGTTACATCTGCCGTACCCACCGGCACCACCTTGCACAGATCCTCAAATGAAAGCTCGACCTGACAGCCTATCTTTCCCCCGCTGAAAATAACCGTAGGAAAGTCCTTCACCGTCAGATGAGCAGTGGTAGAGAACTGCTTTTTCATACCGATAGGTGAACAACCGCCGTGAATGTAGCCTGTCAGCGGAAGAAGCTCCTTCGACTTTATCATAGCGATACTCTTTTCACCCACCGCCTTCGCACCTTTTTTCAGATCAAGCTCCTCTGCCACGGGAACCATAAAAACATAGTAGCTTTTTGATGCACCCTGTGTGACGAGGGTTTTAAAAACCTGTTCGGGATTCTGTCCCAGCGCCTCCGCTACCTCGGTACCGCTGATGGCACCCGTAGAAGCATAGGAGTGAGCCGTGTAGGGAATTTTCTTCTGCTCGAGGATTCGCATCACATTGGTTTTTTCTTCTTTTTTAGCCATTACTGAACCTTTTCGAAAACGATAATCTTTGACTCTAAGGAGCCGCCCATTTCGTAGTCAAGACCTACATTCATAAGATAAGCACCGCTGAGGACTCTTTCAGTGCCTTCGTACTCGAATTTATAAAGAGCATTCTCATCGAGACCTGCCAGACGTATATGATAGAACTTATCGTTAAAGAAAGTGGTCACATCAGTACAAAGGAAGAGAACACACTGATTTCCGTAGACATATTCGTTAGCGTAGATGCTGTCCTGTGCGAAGTTAAGAAGGCGGTGAAGTGCGCCGAACTGAACGGTTTCACGGATTTCTTTGTAAAGAGCGATGTATTTCTTATGGATTTCAAGCTCTCTTTCGTCATATTTAAGGAGATTACCGCCTATGGAGAGTGAGCCCTGCATAGTTACATTGAAACGGAAATCCCAGTCGTTGGGTCTGCTTCCGCGGTTTGTGTCCGTAACCCATGCACGCATCGATTTAGTGGGATAAATGAGTGAGAATCCATCCTGTATTTCGAGACGGTCGATAGGATCTGTGTCGTCGGAGGTCCATACCATATCAAAGTGAGAGAGTGCGCCCAGGTCAGCTCTGCCGCCGCCTGAAGCACAGCATTCTATCTGAAGACCCGGATGCTTCGCCTTGAGTCTGTCAGCGATTTCGTAAACTGCCTTGGTATGTCTGTACCAGAGCTCCTGAGGATTTTCCAGATTTTCTGCGCCTGTTTCCGAATAGCTTCGGTTCATATCCCATTTGATGTAGCTGATATCGTACTCATTCAGCATATCATCCATACAGGAGAACACATATTCCTGTACATCCTCTCTGGTGAGATTAAGCACCAACTGATCACGAAGACGGGTAGATGTACGTGTGTCATAATGGTATGCCCATTCGGGATGAGCACGGTAAAGGTCGGAATCAGGGTTCACCATTTCAGGCTCGAACCAAAGACCGAATTTCATACCGAGAGATGTAACCTTATCGATGAGAGGCTTAAGACCCTCAGGGAATTTCTCCTTATTCACATACCAGTCACCGAGACCTGCATGGTCGTCCTTTCTGCTTCCGAACCAGCCGTCATCCATAACGAAAAGCTCTACACCCAGATCTGCTGCGATTTCAGCCAGCTTCTGCTGACCCTCACAGTTTACATCGAACCAGGTAGCTTCCCAGCTGTTGTAAAGAACGGGAAGAGGCTCTTTGGCGAAGGTTTTGGGCAGAATGTATTCTACTGCATAATCGTTCATAAGATTACTCATTTTACCGAAGCCCTGAACATAACCGCAATAAACAGAGGGTGCGGTGAACTCTTCGCCTGCGTGAAGATTATAGGAGAAGTCGAAATCGTTGATGCCGATTACTGCTCTGGTAACGCCTACACAGTCACGGGAAACCTCTACCTTGAAGTTACCCGACCATGCAAGTGCGCCGAAGAACACGTCGCCCTGCTTTTCATCGGCATTCTGTGAAAGAACAAAGAAGGGACTCACTGTGTGGTCACTGCCGCCCTTACGGCTTTCATAAGTGAGGACACCGTTTTTAACTACGGTCTCTTCCTTTCTGAATTCAGCAAGCCAGGTGCCGTTGAAGTTAGTGGAGGTATAGGGTCTCTTGGAGGGGAAATTGAATTCGCCCGAAGCTATCTTGCCTAAAACGACGAGAGAATCGGAGCAGTTTCTGATTACGCTCCAGCGCTCGATAATATCTGTGTTTTCACGCAGCTTATAGAAAAGTGACACCTCGAGACTGTACGGCTTATCCTCGAGAATGATTTCGAGCACAAATGCTCCGTCGTCCTCAGTGATATTGAAATCCTTATAGGTCAGCATAACCTCTCTGCAGCGATCTGCATATGTACAGGTAAATGCTACAGGTCTGTAAACAGCACCGCCGTAGGGAAGATATTCGGTTTTGACGAAATCTCTTGCTGAATGGTTGGAGCTTCTCTCCCAGGGCTTGTAATTTACGAAGTAGTCGTCTATGTTACATTTTTTTCCCCAGTGAAGATGATTAAGCTCACCTTCACAGTTCACACCCATAACATAGTGGGTATTCTCTGTCTCGAGAATAAATACTCCGTCACGTTCTAAAATAATCATAATATTTTCCTCTTTTCGCCTGTTTTTGCCCGAAGGCTGTATTTATTATGAGTATAGCATTATTCACGGAAGAATACAATAACAGATTGAAATTTCCTTTTGGGTTATTTATTAAACAGTAAAGATTTCTTTGCTTCAAGGAAACATTCAGTTGGTATAGCTTCGCAGAGTTATATTTTTGCATAGAAATAAAGCCTCGCCTGAAAGGAAATTCCCCTGTCAGGGGAAATGTCTGCAAAGCAGACAAAAGGGTGCCGGTCTCCCGGAGGGAAAGGTGGCAACCGTAAGGTTGACGGAGAGGTTTTTTCGTTTCAATAAAACAATTAGTCGTCATCCGCTCGAGCCGCGGAGGCTTTTACTTTGGCACAGGCGAGCGCCAAAGTAAACAAAGCGCCCATTTTTTTAAAACGGGAAAAGAGTGTGCTGTTCAGTTAAGTATATGGAAACAGTAATAGTGTTCTTTTCTGTTAAAGTTCTAAAATAATTACTTTCCCTTGGGGTGCGACCCGTGGCAGGGTCGCAGACAGGGAACTGCCGTTCTACATTAAAGTTTATGTTTCTCTTTATTGCCTTCTTAAGCAGTGCTTCTGCTTTTTCACCTTTCAGTACCTCCTTACAAAACGCTCTGCAGGGGTTGCCCCGTGGCAGGGGCAAAGACAGCCGATAAGGCTTCGGAATTACAGGAAAGTTTTCGTTAACCCCTATTACTTTTATGTTGGTGGAGGTTTTAGGGGTCACTGACCGTAGAACTTATCTGAAAAGATGACAGAGCGGGAAGCGACTGTCGGACTGACGGTACTTAAGGAGTCGAAGCGTGTGGTGGCGTCAGACACCACAGGGTAGACAAAATATCTGTGCGTTGAGGGAGAGACGGCAGCGATTTTTCTGCACTGCTTTCAGTAAAAGCACTCTG
>JAZLAJ010000037.1:0-22292 GCA_045613145.1 Acutalibacteraceae bacterium | reverse complement strand
CAAAAGAAATGCTTATGGTTACAAAAACTTCAAACGCTTCAGAAACCGTATTTTACATATTTTCTCTCATCAACACCTAAACAAAAATCAAGCAGCTGCTTGATTACAACTGCTTGATTGATAATTCTGTTTTTAACTCTTCACCCCAACTATTGACAAAGAGCCTAAAAATAAAATCCGGGGCATCTCTGATCCGGATTTATATATGCTGTAATTATACTGACGGTTTATTACATCAGCTTTTCGTCATATACTGCTCTTGCACCACCGATAAATTTCGGTCTGCTTCGCGCAGCGATAACTGTCGCTTCACCGATTCTGTTATGCTCGAGTCTTACGGGAACAGCCACCTTTTTAAGATGCATACCGATAAGAGTGAAGCCGATATCTATACCTGCATCAGCCTTTATTTCTTCTACCGCCACGGGGTTTTCGAAGTGAGCATAAGCTGTTGTGGCCATTGAGCCGCCGGCCTTGGGCTGCGGAACCACATTTACCGTTTCGGAAAAGGGTACGGCATCACGCTCCGTTATTATGGCACGGTTAAGATGCTCACAGCACTGCACTGCCAGATAAACACCCATCTTCTGCGTATATTCATATATAGCTGTGAAAACAGTCTCTGCTGCATCGGGGCAGGAGTTTGTTCCTATTTCTGAACCGACGATTTCACTTGTAGAGCAGCCGACCACCAGAATGCTTCCTTTATGAAGTCCCGCTTTTTCACCGAGCTCCTCCATAAGAGCCTTCGTCTGTAAGTAAAGATTGTTTTTCATTTTTATACCTCCTGAGATTAAGATAATAATGAAAAATAAAAAGCACCGACTTGGTCGATGCTTTCTGGTGGGCAGGGATGGATTCGAACCATCGAAGTCACTGACGGCAGATTTACAGTCTGCTCCCTTTGGCCACTCGGGAACCTACCCTTATTAAACTGGAGCTGGTGGACGGACTCGAACCCCCGACCTGCTGATTACAAATCAGCTGCTCTACCAACTGAGCTACACCAGCGTATGCTGTGCGTTCAACGCTCGAATATAATATCACAAGATTTTAAGTTAGTCAATAGTTTTTCGAAAATTTTTTGACTTTTTTTAAAAAACTTTTTCTCACATAAAAAAAACGGTCCATAAGAAATTTTTTCTTTGGTGTTTTTGCATATCAGTTTTTGTTTTTTGTCGAGAATTTTTGAACCGGTGGCAGAATTTAAAGGTAATTTTAGTTAAAACTATTGATTAGTTTGTCAAATATTGTTATTATTTTCTCAGCGATTATTTTTCGCCTATATTCTTCACAGTAAAGAAAAGAGGTATTTACTATGACACTGTTCGATGTATTATCACTCGTGGGTGGACTTTCCCTTTTTCTTTTCGGTATGAACCTTATGGGTAATTCACTCGAAAAGAAGGCGGGCGGTCAGCTTAAATCTATCCTGGGTAAAATGACAGACAATCCTGTAAAAGGATTTCTCCTCGGCCTTATCGTAACGTCCATTATCCAGTCTTCATCTGCTACCACTGTTATGGTCGTAGGCTTCGTCAACTCGGGTATCATGACGCTGCACCAGGCTGTCGGTCCCATTATGGGTGCCAACGTAGGTACCACCATAACAGGCTGGATTCTCTCTCTTGCCGATATCAAGGGCGGAGGATTTATGGATTTATTCAAGCCCGATTCCTTTGTTCCTGTTCTTGCGCTTATCGGTGTATATTTCCTTATGTTCTCCAAAAAGAGTAAGAGCAAGGACACCGCTATGATTCTTCTGGGCTTCGCTACTCTTATGACAGGTATGTCAGCTATGTCAGATGCTGTATCCGGACTCAAGAATGACCCTGAGTTCACAAATATTCTTACACTTTTCTCTAATCCTGTTTTAGGCGTAATCGTCGGTGCGGTTCTCACTGCTATAATTCAGTCCTCTTCCGCATCTGTCGGTATTCTCCAGGCTCTTTCCACTACGGGTGCCATTACCTTCGGTGCTGCAATACCTATCGTTATGGGTATGGCTATCGGTACCTGTATCACCGCTGTGCTTTCCTCCATCGGTGCCAATAAGAATGCAAAGCGCGCCACTCTCGTTCATCTTTATTTCAATATCTTCGGTACTATTGCCGCTCTCGCTCTTTTCTACGGAGCGAATGCTATCTTTAAATTTGACTTCGTTGACAGCACAGCCACATCTGTAGGCATCGCTGTGGTCAATACACTTTATAAGGTATTCTGCGTAGTTATGTGGGCACCGATGATTAAGGTTCTCGAAAAGCTTGCTACCGTTTCCATCAGGGATACAGACGAAAAAGAGAAATACGAAATGCTAGACGAACGACTTCTCGCTACACCTGCAGTGGCTGTCGAACGCTGCCGCAGTGTTACGATGACTATGGCAGACATCGCTACCGAGTGCTTCCGCCGTGCGGTAAAGCTTCTCGAAGGTCATAATGACGAGGACTATGAGTTCGTTATCAAGGCTGAAAAGAAAACAGATAAATACGAGGATATACTCGGAAGCTATCTGGTAAAGGTCGCTTCTCTCGAGCTTACGGACGATGACGGTGCCGAAGCCGCAAAGCTTCTTCATATCATCGGAGACTTCGAAAGAATTTCCGACCATGCCGCAAGTATTCTCAAATCTGCTGAAGAGCTCAATGAAAAGAAGATGAGCTTTTCAGGTGAAGCGGGTAAAGAGCTTAAGGTTATGACAAATGCAGTTCTGGAAATTATGGAGCTTGCATACAGAAGCTTCACCGAAAACGACAGAGAAGCCATCAAGGGTGTAGAGCCTCTCGAACAGGTAGTCGATGATCTTAAGGCAGAGCTTAAGAGTCAGCATATCCGCCGTCTTACCAAGGGCGAATGCACTATCGAGCAGGGCTTCGTATTCGGTGACATCATCACTAATCTCGAAAGAGTTGCTGACCACTGCTCGAATATAGCCGGCTGCGTCAAGGAAATCGCACATCAGGAAATGGATATGCACTCCTACGCTAAAAAGGTCAGAAAAGAAAACATCAGCCATTATAACGAAAGATACGAAGAATATAAAGAAAAGTATTCTATCTGAGCTACAGCTTAAGAACAGGCTTGTGAACAGCCTGTTCTTTTTTCCTGAAGAAATATTTGTATTGACTTACTTTTACCTTAAAGTATATAATGTAAGCAAGAAAAGCTTATTAAGGAGGAGAAATATGTTTAAAATAAAGAAAATCTGTCTGCCGGTACTATTTCTGTTTTTATGCTCGTTTCTTATCGTAAGCAGCAGCTATGCCAATAATGCCTCAGCAAAAGAAGTAACATACTGTATCGAAGCCACACCTGAGGTATCCGAAAAAGCTTATGAATATCTTGACGAAATATATATCAGAAAGCATCCCGACATGGCTCTGGAATTCCCCTTCGGAAGTGAAGGTGACAGAAAGGTGCTGAAAGCTGCTGCCGACAAAATCACAGAGGGTGCAAAAACCGACAAAGAAAAGGTCAACAGAATAATCAAGTGGGTAGAAAAGAATATTTCATACCGTTCTATGCACTCCAGTGAAGGATATATATATGCCATCGATGCATATTACAATAAAAAAGGTAACTGTGTAGGCATCTCACAGCTTATACTGAATTTCTGCAGGCTTTCGGGTATAAAGGCAGTTATGTGCTGCGGTCCGAGAGGTGATATGGAAAAAAATCTTACTTTGAAAAACAAAGAGCCGGACCATGCATGGACTATGATTTATCTCGGCGGTAAGTGGTATCTTTATGATCCGCTTTTCGGTGTTTACGGCTCTGCAGACAAAAAATTTATAGACAAATGGTATTTCTTCGATTTTATAGAAGGCGTTTCACCTTATGTAGAAAAGTATTCAAAATATATTTTTACCGGTGACTGTATTTTTTACATTGACGGAAGATTTGTTCATTATAAAAACGGTGCGCCTTCCTCTGAATACTATGAACACGGTGTAGCCCGCAGCGGCACATCATTAAACGAATGTATGCCCTTTTTCTCGGTACCCAATACCCGTAATAACGGATGGCAATATGTAGAAAGTCCTGAGAAAAAAGACAGTATGATAACCGACGAATGCTTTTATGACGGATGGGTAAAATACGGAAACAGTCTTTCCTGTGCAAAGCCTAACAGCATATTCATCGGTGCAAGAATAATGGAACACGAGGGCCAGACTCTGTATTTCAGTTATATGTCAGGTGCAGTAATTCTGCCCGGAAGCGCAGAGGATTACACTCTCACTGACGGTTATCTGACTCTGGTGAAAGGAGAAAAGGTTTCTGTTGCTCCTTACTGGCAGAAAGAAGAAAAGGCAGAGGGCAGAGTTATTGTCTGGGAAGCTGAAACTCCCGAAATCGCTACAGTCAGCAAAGACGGTGTGATAACCGCCGTATCTGAAGGACTGGCAACCTTCACTGTTTCGTCGAGAGAAAAAGCGGATGGCGGTAATTTCATGTCTGAAATAGTTCAGGTCGGTGTCCTTCCGAAAAAAAGAACCGTCAGCTATTCCTTCTCTTACGATGTCTGTGAAGAAGAAGGTCACAAATTTAAAACAACTACTACAAAGGCAACACTGAAAAAGAACGGTAAAACCGTAAAAAAATGTACCGTGTGCGGTGAAAGCAAGACAACCACCGTTTACCGTCCCTCATCAGTAAAGCTTTCTTCTTCCTCTTATACCTATAACGGAAAAGCGAAAAAGCCGTCGGTAACCGTTACTGACAAAAAGGGAAAAACTCTGAAAAAGGATAAGGATTACACACTAAAATATTCCAAGGGCAGAAAAAGCATCGGCACCTACACTGTAACAGTGACCTTCAAGGGCAAATACAGCGGAAGCAAAAAGCTCACCTTTAAGATAATTCCCGCCAAAGCAAAAATCACAAAGCTGACGGCAGGTAAAAAGCAGATTACGGCTGTATGGACCACAGTCAAAGGCGCTGAGGGTTACGAGATACAGTATTCAACCTCGAAGAAGTTCACCAAAAAAGCTACGAAGAAGATTACTGTAAAAAGCGCAAAAGCTAAAAAGAAAACAATAAAAAAGCTCGCAAAGGATAAAAAGTATTATATAAGACTCCGTGCTTATAAAAAAGTAAACAAAAAGCCTGTTTACGGTTCATGGAGCAAGGTAAAATACATAAAAGCCGGATAAGAAATCACCCGTCGCAGTAAAGCTGCTGACGGGTGATATTTTTCATTTTCTTATTTCCACAAAGGTACCGGATAAATACCCTTTTCTGTCTTTTCTTTAAGAGCATCCATAACGGACTGCTTATCTTCCTTATAGGTTACACCGTACCACTTCTCATCTGTGTCGAGAGCCTTCACCTTAGCCTTGCCCGCCTTAACGAGCTCGTCAACTACGAAGGGAATATAAAATTCACACTTGAGAGCATTGTCTGCGTTCTTTTTAAGGAAGTCAGCGAAACGTTTTTCGATTTCCGTAAAGATTTCGGGAGTGAAGCCCCAGAGATTCATGGAAACGGGAGTGCCCTCAGGAATTTCCTCCCAAGTTTCCTCGTCTTCAGTGAACATAATTTTACCGTCACGGTACATAATCTTGGTTCTTTCCACGATGTCGGTCATATAGCCGTCTTCGATTTTACACACACCTCGTGCCACGTGGCCGTTTTCGGTGAGGGTGTTTTCTACTCTGAAGCCTACCATAGAGAAATCGTAAAGGCCTGTGTCAACCTTTTCTTTTGTAAGCTCATCATATATCACCTTAAAGGTTTCCACACCGTAATAATCGTCAGCATTGATAACTGCAAAAGGTCCGTCAACAACATCCTTACAGGAATAAATAGCATGAGCTGTACCCCAGGGCTTGGTTCTGCCTTCGGGAACGGTAAAGCCTTCAGGAAGGTTATCCAGCTCCTGAAAAGCATATTCCACCTTTATTTTGCCGTCGTATCTGCCGTCTGTAATCGCACGGAAATCCTCTTCGATGGCTTTTTTTATGAGGAATACCACTTTGTCAAAGCCTGCACGTACTGCATCGTAAACGGAGTAATCGAGAATAATCTCTCCACCGGGACCTACGGGCTCTATCTGCTTGAGTCCGCCGAAGCGACTTCCCATACCTGCAGCCATAATTACTAAAGTTGCACTTTTGCTCATTTTTTATTTTCTCCTTATTTTTTGTTTTTGATTCTGTCTTTATTTTATCACTATCTTAAAGAAATATCAAGTAGAAAAATACGAATAATTTGTCGGTTTATGTTGACAGAAAAAGTCTTATAAGTTTATAATTGAATCAGGGAAAAAAGGAGGTAATAACTATGAAAAAATTGATGAAGCTTATGTCGGTTTTAATTCTTATCTGTTTAGCTACGGTTATGCTTTCAGGTATGTCTTCGGCACAGGAAAAGATTAATCTTCAGCTGAAAAAGAAGGCTGACAGCATAGTTCTTATCTGGAACGGAAGCATAAAGGAGAGCTACACCGTCTACAAAAAGACAGGTGACGGTAAATTCGTAAAAACAGATAAGGTCAAGGGCAAAAAATATACCGACAAAAATGTTAAAAGCGGTGAAAGATATACATACTGCGTAAAGAAAAGCAAAAAAGTCAAAAGCGATTATAAATCAACAGTCTATCTCTCCGGTGCAGTACTTAAAAAGCCGGGCATAAGTAATGCCGGTATCACACTCAAATGGAAAAACACCGAAGGCGCAGAGGCTTACATCGTTTACCGTAAGCAGGACGGAGGTAAAGCTAAGCGTCTGGGAAAGGTTAAGGCAACCTCCTTCACTGATACCACTGCAGAAAAAGGCGTGATTTACACCTACAGTGTAAAAACTGCTAAAGGTAAAACCACAGGCATTTCCTCAAGTGTAAAAGTCGGTATACTCACCTCACCTGTGCTTACTTCTCTTAAAAAGAGCGCAGAAGGTCTTACTCTCAGCTGGAAGGAAAATGCTCAGGCTAAGGAATATCTTGTCTACAGAAAGGATTACGGCGGTAATAAATGGAAAAAGGTAGGCAAGACAGACTCATCCGTTCTCTCCTTCGAGGATAAGTCCGTCAGTGACGGTGTTAAATACTCCTATTACGTCAAGGCAAAGGCAGATAAAAGTGTCAGCCTTTATGAAAATGTAAGTCTTACGGCTACTTGTATGAAGTCTCCCGAAGGCTTCACACTGAAAAAGAACGGCAAAAAAATGAAGCTCTCCTGGAACAAAAAAGAGGGAGCAGAAAAATATCAGATTTACAAAAAGACCGGTGACGGAAAATGGAAGAAATTAAAAGAAACGGACAAGCTCACTATAACAGACAAGCTTAAAAACAGCAGTGCCTTCGTTTCCTACAAGGTAAGAGCAGTAACAGGCAAAAGTAAAACTGCCTTTTCACACATCCTTTCCAACCGTGACATAGATCCGTCCCTTCCGATGGTGGCGCTGACCTATGATGACGGTCCTCACCCCATTAACACTCACAGAATACTTGACACTCTCGAAAAATACGGTGTAAGAGCTACCTTTTTCGTAGTAGGCTCGAGAATACCTTCTTATAGCGACTGCCTTAAAAGACAGGCTGAGCTTGGATGTGAGATAGCTAACCACTCCTACTCTCACGTCACTTTAAGTGTAAGCAAAAATTCAACCGTTCTCGAAGAAATCGAAAAAACAGACAGCCTTATCAAAAAATATTCAGGTCAGACACCCGTACTCTGCCGTGCTCCCGGCGGCTCCGTAGGCAAATCGGCAGTTCTCACAGACAAGCCCTTCATACATTGGTCCGTGGATACTCTGGACTGGAAAACCCTCTCCTCCTCCAAGGTGGTATCTCACATAAAGGAAACTGTCCGTGACGGCTCCATTATTCTTATGCATGACCTTTACGGCTCTACCGCTGCTGCTTCAGAAATCATTATTCCCTGGCTCATTTCCGAGGGTTATCAGCTCGTTACCGTATCCGAAATGTTAGAGGCAAGATACGGAGAAGTTGAAGGTGGCAGAATTTATTACAACGGTTATGCAAAATAATTAACAAAAATTAAAACCACCACTAAGCCTATTGACATTGCAGACCTTTGCAAATATAATGAAGTCAACGCAGATGTTAAAAAACTGTTCACAAAGTTTACATTTGCGAAAAAGAAAACATAAGAAAAGAGGTAAGAAAAATGAAAACAAAGAAATTATTATCCGTATTGATGGCTGTAGTGATGCTTTTCGGCTGTCTCAGTGCAAGTGCATCGGCTCTCGAAATCAATTTCCCCGCAGAGCTCGGTGAAGGTGTAGTGAAGTTCAGAGGTCTGGCTGAGCTCGCAAGCGCAGAAATCCCTGTCGCAGCAGAATACACCGAAGTAGACGCAGACGCCAAATTCACAGTTTACTATTCAGCAGAAAAGGAAGAGGACATCTTCGATGCCCTTAACCGTAAGGAAGTAGGCATTCTCGGTTCAGGTGATGCATACCTCAAGGACGGTATTCTCCATCTTAATCTTAAAGGTCTCGGTCTCGGTGATGAAGGCTTCTACTACATAACAATCGGTGGCGGCTCACTTATTTATGACGGTTACTACAATATAACAACTACCACAGAGGGTGTTCAGTATCAGTATAACTCTCTCGGAATAGTAGATAAGCTCGGTGTGATCTTCGACTTCATCGCAGGTATCATCACTAACCTTATTTCCAATGGCGAAATCTACTGATCAGACATAAGCAGATACCACGGTAAATAAATAATAAAAGCTCCGCTTTCAGCGGAGCTTATTTTTGTACTTTTATGTTTTATCAGCCGACCTCTACAGTACCGTCAGCCTTTACGGTAACACTCATACCGTCCTTCACATAATCGAGGAACTCATCACCGAGAGAATCGATAACGGGCATAGTCACACCGTCAACCCATACATCAGCCAGAACTGCACCTGCAGCTGCCAGAGAGTCGATGGGCTGTGAGAAGAGCATACAGGCGGGATTTTTCTTGAGCGCACATGCACAGTAGAGAACGAGTCCGCCGGTGGTTGAACCGATGGTCTGAGGAAGGCAAAGAGCCTTGTTCAGAAGGGATTTGCCGTATAAGTCAGCATTGTTCTGGTCACCGCACTTTACTTCCTTATCACCGAACTGGAGAGCGTTCTGGAAGGATGCGAGGGTGTTAAAGCCGCTTTTGGTAACTACTGCTTCTGCTGTTACAGTACCGGGAGTTACAACTCTGCCTTTAAACTGTTTCATTATTTTTTACCTCCGTCTGTAATTATTGATAAGATCTCAGATTCCTTGTAGAATTTAGCTGTAGTGTAAGTACGAAGCTTGTTGGAGCAGGTAATTACAGGCATCTTCTTACAGAGAGGATTGTTCATATACATAAGAGGACAGATGTAGGAAATGATAACACCTGTAGCACGGAGTCTGGCATAATAAGGAGTCTTTTCGAAGGCTTCAAGAACCTTGGGAGCAGCGGTAAGAACGGTGGGAACACCTATCTTTTCGTTGCCCTTTCTCTTAAGCTCGGATTCGATGTTATCGGTCCAGTCCTTAAGCTGCTGAAGTGAAAGATGAGGACAGCCGATGAAGCAAAGCTTAGGAGCAGCATCAGGCTTTTTCCAGATAACAGGATAGTTCTTCTGTACTCTTTCGAGTTCTGCGTCGTCAATGATGTATTCCTTAGCACCCTCTGCGATGAGCTTCTCACCGAGCTCGACAGCCTCAGGAGTAAGGTTTTCGATATGATAAAGACCTACTGCACCGTTTGATGCTGTGGCAGCACCGAAGTCCTTAAGGTATGCGCAGGCGGAGTCGTTAAGCTCAGTGCCTATCCATTTGTCGAGACCTACCACATAGGGAACATCTTCCATAACCTTCATACCGATAGCTGAGCCTAAAAGCTGAGCCTCGGGCTTCTTTTCTGTCTGAACCTTTATTACCCATGTAGCTTTTCTGCCCTCATCGGTGAGAAGACCGAAATAGGGTACATAACCTACGATAGAACCCATAATATCGATGATACCGGAATTACGGTTACATCTCGCACCTAAAACAGAGTTAGCGTAAACAACTGCACTGGACTCTGCCCAGGAGAGAATGTCGCCCTTCTTAGGCTTGTTGCCCACCTCATCCATATAGCAGGTACAGGTGAAGGCATCCTTATTCAGAAGGCCGAGCTTCTTAAGCTGATCCTCGTAGAAGCTCTGCTTGGTGTACATAAATTTATTGAAGATAAGGTTCTGAAGGAAGTTAGCGGGAACCTTTTTATCGATAGGACGGGGGTCAACGGAGAACTTCTGACCTGAAATAACGCCTGCGTCAAGAATAGTCTGCATAAGGTCATAAACGGGAGACATAACCTTAAGACCGAAGGATGTAACCAGGTGGTTATAATCAGAGGTGATGGGTACTAATTTCTCAGCACCGAAGGCTTCACCGTACATGACGAGGGTTTTCATAACCTTAGCCATAACGTCGCCCTTTGAGCCGTCAAGTATTGCCTGCTGTTCTTTGGTAAGAATCATAGTGTTTTTCTCCTTTTTTCAGTTTTTATCTTTAAAATCTTAAATCTTCATAGCTACATCCCATGCGCCCCAGATAACGGTACGGAGGTTTCCGACCTTAGCGGCATCACCGATAAGGTGAACGTGCTTTGATTTGGGAGCTACGGGAGTGGGAGCGTAACCTACTGACATAATTACACTATCAGCTTCTATGTCAAACACCTTGCCGTCCTTATCCTTTACGGTAACCTTACCGTCACCGATTTCGGAAAGAGAGGTTTCGAGATGAACGGGAACATTGTTTGTTTTGAAGAAGTCACGAAGGAATGATGTATTGGCAAGACATACACCGGGAGTGGTGATAAGGTCGTCCTGCATTTCCACGATTGTGGGCTTTTTGCCCTGAAGGTAAAGGTCATAAGCGATTTCACAGCCTGTAAGACCGCCGCCGATAACTGTAACCTTTTCGCCTGTTTCCTTTTCACCGAGAAGGTATTCTACAGCTTCGATAGCTGTATCTGCACCCTTTACGGGAATCTTTCTTGCCTTGGAGCCTGTGGCAACGATAACCTCGTCAGCACCGAGAGAAGCGATATCCTTGATTTCAGTGTTCATCTTCACTTCGATGTCGTGGCAGGAAAGCTCACGGATATACCATTTGATAAGGTCTCTGTCTTTTTCCTTGAAGGAAGGAGCAGCTGCGGCAATAAATACACCGCCGAGCTTATCGGTCTTTTCGTAAAGAGTAACCTTATGGCCTCTCTTGGCGCAGACGATAGCTGCCTCCATACCGCCTATACCGCCGCCGATAACAGCGACCTTCTTTGATTTTTTAGCGGGAACGATTTTATATTTCTTTGACTGCATTGTCTCGGGGTTAAGTGCGCAGCGTGCAAGACCCATAGTGTCGAGAAGGTCCTGTGTGTTTGCGTGACCCTTTGAGGAAGAGAAGTTGAAGCAGCCGCTGTGACAGCAGATACAGGGCTTGATTTCCTCGAGTCTGCCTTCAATAAGCTTGGTTCCCCATGCGGGGTCTGTAAGGAACTGACGGGCAACACCTACACCGTCGATTCTGCCTTCTTCCACAGCCTTGGAAGCTACATCGGGTTCCATACGGCCTGCACATACTACGGGAATGTCAACGAACTCTTTGATGTGTGCTACATCGTCAAGGTTACAGTTCTGAGGCATATACATGGGAGGATGTGCCCAGTACCAGGAGTCATAGGTGCCGTTGTCAGCATTGAGCATATCGTAACCTGCATCCTGGAGATACTTTGCAGCCTTTTCCGATTCAGCCATAGCTCTGCCCACTTCTGTGTAATCTTCACCGGGCATAGCACCTTCGCAAAAGCCCTTCATCTTTGACTCTACGGAGTAACGGAGAGAAACGGGATAATCCTCACCGCAGGCCTCCTTGATAGCCTTGACTACTTCTACTGCGAAGCGGTATCTGTTTTCGAAGGAGCCACCGTATTCATCGGTACGCTTATTGAAAAATTCGATAGCGAACTGGTCGAGAAGGTAACCCTCGTGAACTGCGTGAACCTCCACACCGTCTACACCTGCATCACGGCAGAGCTTTGCAGTCTTTGCGAAGGCTTCGATGATTTCGTGAATCTGCTCCTTGGTCATTTCAGGGCAGATAATATCGTGTGCCCAGCGTGAACGCTGAGGAGATGGAGAAGCAAGCTCGTGTGATGTGTCAAGAATAGGCTTCACGAGTGCACGTGTGAACTTATTCTTATGTAAAGGAGCTACAAGCTCAGTGATAGCCCAGCTTCTGCCCATACCTGCAGTAAGCTGAACGAAGAGCTTAGCGCCTGTCTTATGTATTTCGTCCATGAACTCTTTGAGTTCTTCGAACATTTTAGGGTTCTGCCACAGCCATTTGCCCCAGAATGTATCACGGAGAGGTGCGATACCGGGAATGATGAGACCTACATTGTTATTTGCTCTTTCGAGGAAAAGCTTTGCCGCTTCCTTATCGAAGTGACATCCGCCCAGTTCAAACCAGCCGAAAAGAGATGTACCGCCCATGGGGCACATAACGATACGGTTTTTAATTTCTACATTACCGATTTTCCAGGGAGTGAACAGTGCTTCGTAATTTTTGTCGATTGTGTTCATATTTTCTTTCCTTTCACAGTAATTACTCTTTGCCGAAGAGATATCCGTTTACTTCAGCGTACAGAATCATTATATAACATAGATATTCGAATGTCAATGATAATTGCAGTGGTCGGGTGCGGATTCTTGCAGGTATGCCATTTTTCCTTTTCATAAACCCCGCCGAAAATTCGCATTCCGTATTCACTCCCCTGCCGCTACGAAAAAAAAACGCCGTAACAGCCTTTCAGCTTTTACAGCGCTTCTCTTACATATTTTATTTTCAGCCTTCCCTGAAGGCCTTTATTACTCTGAATACCTGTTCGGCACTGTCGGCCAGATTAGAAAAGGCAGTGTCTTTTTTCATCGCTTCTTCCAGTGTGGTAACTCCTCTTACTATGGGAAAGAAAGCATCTATACCCTTTCCGTTGCAGAAAGCCGCATCACGGGTAACTGCACCCGAAAAAGCCAGAACGGGTTTGCCGTGCTTCTTCGCCTTTTCCGCCACACCGCCGGGAGCCTTACCCATAACGGTCTGACTGTCGATTCTGCCCTCGCCTGTTATGACGATGTCGGCTTCCTTTATCTTTTCTTCGACGTGTATTTCATCGAGTATCAGGTCGATTCCGCTCAGAAGCTCAGCACCAAGATAAGATTTAAATGCAAAGCCGAGTCCGCCTGCAGCACCTGACCCCGGAAAATCCTTATCGGAAAAAGGCAGTATTTCCTTCGTTTTTTCAGCGAAGGATAGAAGATATCCGTCCATCTCACTGACAGCTTCTGCCGAAGCACCCTTCTGAGGACCGAAAACCGCACTGCAGCCGTTTTCACCGCAGAGAGGATTAGTCACATCGCAGGCTATACGGAAGGTACACCCGGAAAGCTCCTTCATTACCCCCTGCGTGCTGATGCTGTCAAGCTGAGAAAGTCCTTCTGCTCCGAAGGGGATATCCTCCCCTTCTTTATTGAGAAAAGAGAAGCCTAAAGACTGCAGCATACCTGCACCGCCGTCATTGGTAGCACTTCCTCCGATACCGATTACAAATCTGCGGCATCCTTTTTCAATAGCATCCTTTATCATTTCTCCCACACCGTAGGTGGTAGTACGAAGAGGGTTGAGTTCATTCTTTCCGAGAAGAGTTATCCCTGCCGCAGAGGACATTTCCATCAGAGCAGTACCGTCATAGGTGATACCGTAGGAGCAGTTTATTTTTCTGCCGAAAGGGTCGGATACCTGTACCGTTACAGTCTGCCCCTCGAGAGCAGACATAAGGGAATCCACGGTGCCCTCACCTCCGTCAGCTACAGTGACCACATCACAGACTGCTTCGGGATAAACTCTTTTAATTCCTTCAGCCGCCGCCATACCCGCCTCACGGGAGGTAAGACTGCCCTTAAAGGAGTCGATAGCGATTAAAACCTTCATAGCGATTTTTTTACATCTTGCTTCCCTTAGCACCCTTAGCTCCGCCGCCGAGCTTTACGCCCTGGAGAACATTAGTGTCGAAGGAGAAGGTGATATTTTCCTGCTCTCTTTCTCTTTTAAGAGAGAGAGAAATCATTTTATCGAGAAGCTCTGTGTATTTCACACCTAAAGGCTCCCAGAGATAGAAGGAGAGAGAGCCGGGAATGGTGTTGATTTCATTGAGCCAGATTTCACCTGTGGCTGTATCCATCATAAAGTCGATACGGGAAACACCGCTGCAGCCGAGAACCTTGAAGGCATCCACAGCCATTCTGCGCACTGTGTCTCTCTGCTCATCGGTGATTTCAGCAGGGATTTTTCTCTTAAGAGTGGCCATACCCTTACTTCCTGATGCAGAGGTTTTCACTCCGCCCTTTGCACCCTTGGATGCACCGTCACCGAGATACTTTTCCTCGAAGGTGAGAATTTTCTCTGCGGAAACAGGCTCTTCACATTCGGAGGCTTCTGCACCGCTGTAGTCACCTAAAACGGAGCAGTTGATTTCCTTAAGGTTCTGTACAGCTCTTTCGATGAGCACCTTAGTAGCATAAGCAAAGGCGGTTTCGAGAGAAGCGTAAAGCTCCTTTCTGTCATCAGCCTTAGAAATACCGATGGATGAACCGAGATTTACAGGCTTTACGATAACGGGATAGCCGATTTCCTTTTCGATTTCACTGACGAGAACATCCACATCATCATCGTACTGATCGGATGTGTAGCATTTACAGTCGAGAACGGGAATGCCGTTATCCTTGAGTACGGTTTTCATTACATACTTATCCATACCCACTGCAGAGGAGAGAACATCACAGCCTACGAAGGGAACGCCCATCATCTGTAAAAAGCCCTGGAGAGTACCGTCCTCCACATTGGTGCCGTGAACGATGGGGAACGCGATGTCGATGTAATCATAGAAGGATTTACCGAACATCTTCTGAGGGTATTTTATGAGCTTTGCCTTGCCCTCATCGTTAACCATAATAACACGCTGACTTTCCTTTAAAAGAGCAGGAATGTCAGTATATGCGCCGATGTCACCGATTTTCTCGCCTACATAAAACTCATTGTTTTTGGTTATGTAGACGGGGATAACATCGTATTTTTCTCTGTCAAGATAGCCGATGGCCTGAATGGCGGAAATAACGGAGATTTCGTGCTCTGTAGTTTTACCGCCGAAAAAAACGCCGACTTTTGTTTTCATTTGAATCACCTCAGAATAGATTAATAATTATCGGGAAGATCATTTTCTAAAAGAACGATCTTTTTTCTGCCCTCACTGTTTATGGCGTACACATGAGAAAGAGCCTCTTCGATAGTATTGGCTACGAAGATTTTACTTTCGTCATATTTTTCGTCTGTAAGTCCTGCCTTGATAGGTACTGCCTGCTTCTGTCCTACGAGAACCACGTAGTCGCATACCTTTGCGGCATTTCTGCCGAATTCACGGTTAAGCTCATTCTGCTTTACGCCGAGCTCTACCATACCGGGAGTTACGAGGATTTTATAACCGTCGAAAAGACTTAAGGCCTCGAGAGCAGCCTTGGTACCGCTGGGATTAGAGTTATAGGCATCATCGATAATGGTCATATTACCCTTATCGGAGAGCTGAAGTCTGTGGGGAACACCCTCGAGACGTCGTACCTGACCCTTAAGCTCCTTAAGTGAGATACCCATTTTATGGCTGATGGCGATAGCACCGACGATATTCAGAACATTATGTCTGCCGATAAGCTTAGTGGAGAACTGTTCACTCTCTCCCTCGGGAGTTTTTACAGAGAAGGTGGTTCCTCTTTCGCTTACTGAAATGTCGAAGGCTCTGTAATCAGCCTCGGAATCAATGCTGTAGGAAATGAAGGGTCTGTTACTGCCGTGAGCCTTTATGTTTTCATCATCAGCATTAAGGAAGAGCATACCGCCCTCGGGAAGAGAATCGGAAAGCTCGAATTTGGTATTTTTAACAGCATCGAGAGTTTTAAAGGATTCGAGATGCTGAGGTCCGATGGAGGTGATAACACCGTGTTGGGGATGAACGATGTCACAAAGCTCCTTGATGTCACCTACCCATTTAGCACCCATTTCACACACGAAAATTTCGTGAGTGGCCTTCAGTGAGCCGCGGACCGTCTTTACCACACCCATGGGAGTGTTATAGCTTTCGGGAGTCATCAGTACATTGTACTTTGCTCTCAGAAGAGTAGTAAGATAATATTTGACACTGGTTTTACCGTAGCTTCCCGTGATACCGATAATTTTAAGATCGGGACAGGATTTCAGTATTCTCTTGGCATCCTTTGTGTAGCCGTTATTGATGGAAAGCTCCATAGGCTTATTGATGAGATTGGCTAAAAGAACCAGTACGGGGGCAAGAGTATAGATAAGGGTGAGAATAAGAAGATACACCGTAATGTGTTCTATGTTCATAAATACTGTGCCTGCACCCATAGAGAAAGCAATTATAACAGAAAGAGTGGTAAGCATTCTCTTTACTCTCGGAGTGTAAACGAGAGGCTTTTTAGCCTTTTTGGGCTTTTCTGCTATACAGCCGAGAGCGAAAATCACCGCACAGGAATAGACCTTGAACTGGCCGGGAATTTCGAGGAAAACGGCGATAAGTGCCAGAACCGAAAGGACAGAGTGAAGAAAATATTTACGTGTATTTTCTCTTATCCATTTGGTGTGGGTGTCAAAGCGGTAGGAGTTAAGCTGAAAAAAGTGCATCGAATCGATAAGGCACATAACTGTACTGACGGTAAAAAGCACCGTGCAGATAATAACGGAAGCTGTAAAAACCATAATCTTTTTCCCTTCTGATTACATATCAATTTTCATAAATGAAGCGAGAACTCTCAGATACTGTCCCTGTCTCTCTAAGAAGGAGTAGTGACCCGCACCGTCAAAGGTGACAAGACCCGCTTCAGGCATAAGCTTTTCCATAATCTTCGCATCACTAAGCGGGGTGGCATCGTCAGCTGTACCCCAGATGAGAAGAGTGGGACATTTCACATTCGGCATAAGATGTGTAAGGTCTTCGTTTACGACCTTTACCAGAGTCTGTCTCATAACAGGTGAGGCAGCATTATAGTCGGCAGAGCCGTTCTTCTTTCTGAGATTTTCCAAAGCATCGGGGAAAAGCATCATCACTATCTTAAGCGAGAAAAT
This sequence comes from Acutalibacteraceae bacterium, assembly GCA_045613145.1. Lineage (GTDB taxonomy): Bacteria > Bacillota > Clostridia > Oscillospirales > Acutalibacteraceae > UBA6857. The sequence goes on along the minus strand of JAZLAJ010000037.1, from coordinate 5,114 downwards.
CCACTTAGTCATTTTGTATATACGCTGCTTGATCTTCTGCTTTAAGGTTTTCTTAGGTTTAACACCTGCGGCATCGACGAGAATAACCTTTTCCACCTCGAAGGGTGTTTCTCTCGAGCAGAGCTTGATTATCACTCTTCCGCCGAAGGAATGTCCTAAAAGTGTTATCTTGCTGAATTCATAATCCTTCAGAAACTCCAGAACAAAATCCACATAATCGTCTACGCTCCAGGGCTCCTTCGGTTCTTCACTTTCACCGAAGCCGGGCATATCCATGGTAACTACCTTGTAGCTCTTCTGCAAAAGCTCCACACTTGCCTGAAAAAGCTTTATGTTTGAGCCCCATCCGTGCAAAAGCACCACCAGCTCGCCCTGTCCTTCTTCGATATAATTTATTTTTAAGCCTTTAACTGTCTTTATCAAAAGAATCCTTCCTTCCGACAGGATAGTATGTCAACACATAGTCTTAAATATTATATCACAATGTAAAAGGAATTTCTATAATAAAGGAATTTTTTTTGATTTTTATAAATTTTTTCCAACTTCCGTGGTAATCTCTCTTTCTTTGTGTTAAAATATACTATGTAAACACAGGAAAAGAGGTGCAGAAATGAAAGATATAATTATTATAGGCGCAGGTCCTGCAGGACTTACGGCAGCTATATATGCGGGAAGAAGCGGGAAAAGCGTTCTTCTTTTCGAAGGAAAAAGCTTCGGCGGACAGATAAGCAAAAGCCACAAGGTAGAAAATTATCCGGGCTTCGAGGAAATAAGCGGCTTCGAATTTTCGACGAGATTGAAAAAACAGGCTGAGCTTTTCGGTGCAGAGATTATTTCTAAAAAGGTTACCTGCGTAAAGGAAAATGACGGACTTTTCACTGTAACCGCCGACAAGGAATATGAATGTAAAGCGGTGATATTCGCTCCGGGCACCGAACCGAAAAAATCCGGTATTCCCGATGAAGATAAGCTCGTAGGCAGAGGTCTTTCTTACTGTGCCACCTGCGACGGAAACTTTTTCCGAGGAAGAGATGTGGCTGTTATCGGCGGAGGAAACACGGCAGTTCAGGATGCGATTTATCTCAGTGACATCTGCAGAAAGGTTTACCTTGTTCACCGCCGTGATACCTTCAGAGCTGAAAAAAATCTCGTAAAAAGAGCCGAAGAAAAAGAAAACATCGAGTTCGTTCTTGACAGCGTGCTTCTTTCAGCTGAGGCTTCACCCATTATTAAAAGCATCACCGTGGAAAACAAGATAACAGGTGAAAAATCCGACCTTGCCGTAAACGGTCTCTTTATGGCTATCGGACAGACACCTCTCACGTCAGATTTCGCTGAAATCTTACCGCTGGACAGCTACGGATATGTGGAAGCAGAAGAAAGCTGCACTGTCAGAGACGGCATATATGTTTGCGGTGACTGCCGTAAAAAGGAAATAAGACAGCTCACTACTGCTACTTCTGACGGCACTGTAGCGGCTACGAAGGCAGTGGAATATATAGACAGCCGTGACTGAAAAATCTGACATATAACGGATACAACCTGATTTTCACTCTCAGAAAAGAATTAACTGACAATAAAACAGGATGCAGATACTGTGCCTCACTAGGCAGTGTCTGCATCCTTTTGTTTTACTTTTTCTTTCTGAATATAACGAACTTACTCGCAAAATAATTAAGTATTACCACTATAACAGCGAGGATAAGCTTCGAAATCAGCTGACCGCCTATCTCAAAGCCGAAAATTTCCACTGAATAAGCTCCGAGGCCGAGAGCATCAATCAGAAGCCACATACCGCCCTCTTCCACGCCAAAGCTGAAAATTCTCGCACAGAAGAATTCCGAAACTTCCTTCAGTAATGTTTTCTTACCAAAGCTCTTCGACCCGAAAACGAAAAGCTTATTGGTAATGTAGGCGAAAACTACCGAAACGAACCATGCTGCGGCATTATTAAGAAGGTACACTTCTTCACCGAACAGTGCTCTCAAAAGTGAAAAAGTGAGAAAATTCACCAGAGTGGTAAGTCCTCCGAAAAAGACATAGGTTATCAGTTCTTTATATTTAATCCAGAGTGCTGTCAGTTTATTCATTATCAAAATATTCCTTTATAATATATACAGGTCTATCTTTAACCTGCACATATATTTTGGCCAGGTACTGACCGATGATTCCGACGTTAAGAAGAATCGTACCCCCTGCAAAGAAAACAGCAGATGCGATTCCCCACGCTGCAGTGTCGACTGTGAAATAATAAGCGCCGAACAGACAGAACGCAGCGATAATCAAGAAGAGAATTCCGCTGTAGAACGGAATTTTAAGCGGTGCTGCAGAAAAAGCAAAAATACCTTCGAAAGCATATCTGACAAGTTTTTTTATACTCCATTTACTTTCTCCGTTTTCCCTTTCACACACAGTGTAGGGAATATAGCGGGTATTGAAGCCGATAAAGCTGAATATCCCCTTCGAAAAGCGATGATACTCCTTCATCTGTAGAAGAGCTTCGGCTACATTCCTTCTGAAGAGTCTGAAATCAGATGCGCCGTTCACAAACTCCACATCCGATATTTTATTTATACCCTTGTAGAAAAGAGATTTAAGCACCGAGACAGTCTTACCCTCTTTTCTTTCCCTCTGATAAGCAGTGACACAGTCGACATCTTTATCCTCTGAGATTATCTCCAGCATTTCGAGAACTACCTCGGGTCTCTGCTGTAAATCTGCATCGATAATACACATCAAGTCACCCTTCGCCTTGGCAAGACCGGCATAAATAGCAGCCTCTTTACCGAAATTTCTGCTGAAGGAAAGATACTGTATATTCTTTTCTTCTTTTTTTTCAAGATAAAGCTTTCTGAGCTTTTCTCCCGTACCGTCACTGCTTCCGTCATTAACGAATACGAACTCATAGTTCTCTACCTTTCCGTCAAAGACCCGTGTGACAAGATCAAAGAACTTTTCCACATTACCCTCTTCATTATAACAAGGTACTATCAACGATAATTTCATTATATCATCTCCACGAGAGAAGGATTTTATTTAAAAGCAACCGACTGCCGCAGTGCAGCAGCCGGTAGATTCATCATTTAATGTCATCTGCAGCGATGATGTCACCCTTCGAAGGTGCTTCATCTTCAGAAACAGAGTATGTGATTTTCACATTCTGTCCCTTGTTCATAATAACCACGGAGGGCTCGTCAGATGCGCTTACGGTGTAGTAAATACCGCTTTCATCCAGCTCGATATAGTAAACGCTTTCGCCGCCCATAACAGCTGTTCTGATGTCAGTAACCGCACCCTTTACCGTTACGGTCTTCTTTTCGGGAGTAATTACATCTGTCTGCTGATTTTCCGTGTCGGTGGCATCAATGATATCTTCGATATCCACATCGATTTTTATATTGTTATGCTCTAACTTTTCCACATATTCTTCCATACATTCTGCGATGGTAACACCTGTAACGGCTACCTGGTAGTTCTGCACGTTAACCATAGCGAAGCGCTTAACGAGACTGTCAGCATCCTTAAGAGACATAAAGTATGTGGGCTGACCGCTGATATTGAGAAGAATGGGGAAGGTTGCATTGTAGGAATAGTCCTGAACATCACCCTGAGCTGAAGACATAGCGGAATATTCCTTAGCACCTGAAACAGCATAGAAGGAAGCGTCCTTGGTTCTCATATTTACGAGAACGAAGCCGATGATAGCCTGGTCGTGACCTGCAGAGGTAACACCGGTATACATATAAACGTCGTCATTCTGTGCAAGATAGTTGGAGCCTTCTGTAGCAAGTCTTACACCGTCCTGACCGAGAACGGAGTTAATGAAGCCCTTCTGATACTGACCGTAATAATTGAACTGCTCAACGAGAAGAGCATCGGAATAAATACCGTCAATCCACTGAAGCTCTTTACTCTCTTTTACCTGCTCTACAGTGTATTCTGTCATTTCGCCTGTCACTGCGTTAACAATAACTACACCCTTTACATCCGTACCGCCGAAAAGACCGATAGTCTTGTCTAAAACAGGGCAGAGCCAGTAGGGATCACCCTTTTCATCGATTTCGAAACGGGGTGTGTCAAAAATGTAGGTGGGATATGCGAAACGGACATGTCTCATAAGATACTTCGAGAAATGCTCGGTGGTAGCATATTTAATGTACTGACCCTCGGGAAGAAGCACAAGCTCACTCTTCTGAGTAACCATATTTACCACTACATAGCCGGGAAGACCCTCTGAGGTATTCTTGAGCCATTTGAAAACGTCGCCGTAGGAGAGGGTGGTTACCTTTACGGGAGAGTTTTTGTAGTTGATCTGTGTGAAGGCTGTGCTGATTTCGAACTGTGAAACCTTATCGATTTTTGAAAGGTCACCGAGAGTTCTGTTTGCAAGAACACTCGCTGCCGCTGTGTCAAGAACGGGAACTGAGGAGAAGTTTGCCTCCTGGATTTCCTCGGCAAAATTAGTATTTTCGTTTACATCGATGATTTTACTGTAGGTTTTTGCTCTGAAAAATACGGAAGAAAAAGCCATACCAACTGCCACTACGAGCACAAGAATACCGATGAAAACACCGGGAATTACAGACTTTCTTTTTACATATTCCGTGTATTCAGGCTTCATAATAGCACCTGAGGTGATATTCATAAGACCTACGAAAATTGCTGCTACCACACCGAAATACATATAAGTGTCGGTGCTTTTGAAGTTCATGGGAGGAAGCATAAAGTAATATGCCACCACTGCACCGATTACGGTGCCGATAATGCTGATAATTAATTTTAAACCGGCTTTCTTAGGCACGAGATAAGCAGCCTTGCCGCTGCCTTTACTTTCGCCCTTTCCGCCTGTGAAGTCAACCTTGATAGGATCCATTTGTATTAACTCCTTTTCGTTTCTTTTCAATATATTATAATATTATACATAATATTTACTTAAAAAGCAATAGAAACTCTGCAACTATTATCATTCAAACTGTAGGATTACAATAGATGTGTTACAGTAAACGAAAAAAATAATGACGAAAGGAAAATCCTGTGTTACAGTTAAGTTGCCGAGACAAAACGAACAGGAGGATTAACCAATCGTCATGACAACTGTAACACAAATAATGAAG
>JAZLAJ010000036.1:0-33723 GCA_045613145.1 Acutalibacteraceae bacterium | reverse complement strand
AAAAACGATTGGATATGGAGCGTTTTATAGTTGTGGTAAACTGAAAAATGTTGTCCTTTCGGAATCATTGATGACAATTGGAGAATGTGCGTTCAGATATTGTTATGAACTGACTACAATAAATTTCCCAAAATCATTAACTAAAATCAACGACTATATGTTTGAGAACTGCGGTTTCACCGAACTCACTCTTCCCGAAACTGTTCAGTCTTTTGATAATCAAAACTGGTCAAAACTCAAAACCTTCACGATCCTCAACCGCTACTGCGAATACACAAGCACATCTGCTCCTACATTCGCTAAAGACTGCACTATCCGTGCTTACTGCGGTTCACTCGGTCATACTTTTGCGGTTAAGAGACTTCTTAACTTTGAGTCCATTGGCCACACCTACCTCGACTGGTACACATACCAGCCTGCAACCTTTGAAGCAGAGGGTATCGAGAGACGTGACTGTGCTTACTGCGACGGATATGATGAAAGAATCATTCCCAAGCTTGAAAGCGATGTGTTTACAGCGACCTTTGTTGCCGGTGGTGAAGTTATCGCAACTGTTGACTTCCCCAAGGGTACAACGGAAATCGCAGAGCCTAAGGTTCCCGCAAAGGACAGATATATAGGTGAATGGGAAGAATATACACTCGCTGATGCAGATATCACAATCAACGCAGTTTACACTCTCATAAAGAGTGAAGATGCATCCGAAATCGAAACTGATTCCGAGGTTATCCACTATACAGATAAAGACGATGTGCTCTTTAAGCTTAAGGCATGGGCAGACGCTCTTGTTGTAAAATCAACAGTTTCAAAATCTGTTCCCCTTGATATAGTTCTTGTTGTTGACCAGTCAGGCTCAATGGAAGATACTCTCGGCGGCAGAACAAAGAAGGTTGACGCACTTAAGGATACAGCTAAAGATTTCGTGAATACCGTTCTCGAAAATGCCAAGATTACCGGTGCAGACCACAGAATTTCACTTGTAGGCTTCGGCCTTTCAGGCAGATATCAGGGCTATGAAAAGAATGAAAACACAGAGCTTCTTACATCAGCTAACGGTATTGTTAAGTTCGATGACATCAAGACAACAGACTATGCTTCATCTCTTCTCAGTGTAAATGTAGACGGAGAAGTAAACTCTGCACTTATTACAGCTATCGATTCCATCGGTGCAAGAGGTGCAACAGCTGCTGACCTTGGCTTCGAAATGGCGAAGGGTGTCTTTGCTAACACCGACTCCGAAGGCAGACAGAGAGTGGTTGTCTTTATGACAGACGGTGAGCCTACATATTTAAGCGGCTTCCAGACTTCAGTTGCAAATGCTGCTATCTATAACGCTTCACTTCTTAAAAATGCTTACGATGCATCAATCTATTCAGTCGGTGTGTTCTCAGCAGCTGACAGCAACAACAGAAACATCAATAAGTTTATGAATGCTGTTTCATCAGGCTATCCCGATGCAGTATCTATGAGCTATCTCGGTGAAGGTGTAGACGGTCAGTACTATCTTACCGTCAATAACACCGATTCACTTACATCAGTATTCAAGTCAATTTCAACCGAGTCACTTTCTCATACAGCTCCCTTTGACAATCTTACATTTATCAAGACTCTTTCCGAGTATGTTACTGTTACAACAAAGCAGGAAGAGCAGCTGAGAATTGACCTTATCAGAAAGTACGGCATCACTAACGATGATATTATCATCACAAGAAACGATGACGGCACAACAACAATTCAGATTAACGGTCTCACTCCTTATGAAACAACAAAGGACGGAGAGGTTATCTATGAGGTTTCCGTTGAATTCTTCGCTTCTCTTAACGAAAAGGCTGCAACAGCAGGTGACTATATTGTTGATACAGAAGACAGTGGTGTAATGCTCGGTGAGGATGCAAAGGGCTACGAAGCAACCTTTGAAACCTCATCAATCAGCCTTACTTCAAAGAAGACAAGAGTTATCTTTACTGTTAACGGTGAGGTTTACGAAATCTCTGAGAATATCAGTAATGGCTATGCAGTAATTCCTGAAATCGAGGTTTCCGACGACTGGTCCTTCAGCGGTTGGGATACCACAAGTCAGAAGGCAACCAACGGTCTTATTCTTGATGCAACGCTTACAAAGGCTGACAGGACAATCACATGGCATACCGCTGACGGTGATATTGTACAGAAATATGCAAAGGGCGATATTATCACAGCTCCCGAAGTATCTGCAACCGTAAACGGAGACGTCTTCCTCAGCTGGGACAAGAGTATTCCCACAACAATGCCCGACGAAAATCTTGAATTTACTGCAGTTTACGGCGGACACGTGCACAGCTACACATCAGAAATTACAAAGAAAATGACCTGTACCGAAGACGGTGTAAGAACATACACCTGTTCCTGCGGTGATACCTATGACGAAGTAATCACAGCTATCGGACATAACTATGAAGCTATGACACCTTCTCTTGAAAAAGAAGATGCCAAGTGTACCTTCTGCTGCACAAACTGCGGTGACAAGTACGACTATGCACTTAACTATGAGGTTGTAGAGTCAACAGGTAAGAAGACAAGAGTTCTTTATGAGTTCAATCTTACTGATGACGATCTTAACACAGATATTCAGCCTGACGGAGCTATTCAGATAAGAATTCCTCTTTCAGAGCTTCACGGCAGTGCAGAGCATGTAACCGTTATCAGAACAAACGATGACGGAAGCAAGACTCGGGTTCCTGCAGTGCATGAAAAGGGCTTCCTGATTATTACCTGCGATCACTTCACACCTTACGAGGTTATCTTTGATATTCCTTGTGACGGTCATATTCAGGGTGAATGGGTAATCGAAAAAGAAGCAACCTGTTCAGAAGAAGGTTTAAGATATGCTCTTTGTACCGAATGCGAAAAGAGAGCCTTCGAAGAACCTGTAGCGAAGCTTTCACACACAGAATCAGAGTGGATTATTGATAAGGACTCAACCTGTACAGCGGAAGGCACAAAGCATAAGGTATGTACTGTATGTACTGTAACAACAAAGACTGAAATTATTGAGAAGAAATCTCATTCTTATTCCGGAACGGTTGTTAAAGCAACCTGTACCGAAGGCGGATATACAGTTTACACCTGTGTCTGCGGTGATACTTATACCGGAGATCAGACACCTGCAACGGGTCACAACTATGAAGGTAATAGCTGTTCGGTATGCGGTGAAAGTAAAACAGAAGGCTGTCCCTGCAACTGCCATAAGGGTGGTTTCTCAGGCCTTATCTGGAAGATACTCTGTTTCTTCTATAAGCTGTTCGGTATGAACAAAACCTGCTCCTGCGGAGTAGCTCACTATTAATATTAAATAAAAGCTCAGACACATCATTTTGGCTTTACCATGATGATGTGTCTGTTTTTAGCTGATACTTTTTATGCGGAAATAACCGCAAAGAAAACTGCGCCAACAACCTTTGAAGAGTGTTATAATAAAAAAGCTCGGAAGAAATATAGGCTTTTGTAGGAGTTAACAATATTCTTGCATTAATAAAGTGTTGTATTTTGAGAATAACGAACAATAAATGTACAAAATATACAAAAAAAGCAAAGAGGGTTGAATATTTATATTTCTGGTGATATTATAATGTGGTCATAGAACGAATTAATATTTATATGGAGTGATTTTAATGAAAGCTTTCAAAAAAACGTTGACAATTCTTTTGTCTGTGCTGATTCTGGTGTTATCAGTGCCGATGGTTTCATTGGCTTCTTATGACGATGAGGTATACGTTTTTATGGGCGAGAGTGAAACATACACAGCCGATAACAACAGCGATGCAGCTATTAGTCTTTTTTCTTCATTCTCCAGAGGTTACGGTGAGATTTCCGGTGTTCTTGGAGATCAGCTTTCCGATTATGCCGGAGATTTATATGAAGAGATAGTAGATTACTATGTTAAAGGAAAGAATGTAGATAATTATGTTTTTAAAAAGGGAAACGAGGTTTTAATTGAGCTGGAAACAGAGGCAACAAAAACTGTAAACTCGGATAGTTCAATCAGTATTGTATTATCTCAGGAGGACAAAAATCTACTGTCTGTCGCAGTTTTTGCTATTACAGGTGCGGCACATGATGCTATGTTCAGAGATTATCCTGAACTGTTCTGGCTCAGAAGCTTCAATCAAAGCTATAGCTACGGTATATCTTATGATAGAAATGATTTAAATAATGCCGGAGATGAACCTTTCCCGGTAACAGTAAAGATTAGTGCCATTGCTTATAAGCCAGTGGCAATATATGGTGACCCTGCGGCTGAAATGGCAGAGGTTTATTATGCTATCGATTCGGTGGTTGCTGATATGAATGCTCATTTTACAGAAAAAGGTGAAGAAGCAACCCGTGAATATAAGCTCAGATATATACACGATTACATTTGTAATAATTCCGCTTATGCGGAGGCTGCTCTTGAAGAAGAAATTGAAACCGGTGTTTCAAATCACATTATGCGTTCTATCCAACCTTTCTTTACGGGAGATAAGCTTCACGTCTGCGAAGGTTATGCGAAGACATTCAAGGTTTTGTGTGACAGATTTGATATACCCTGCATTCTCGTAAGCGGTTCTACAAGAGATAAGTATTATCCGGATGATTCTGCATTAGATGGTGCGCATATGTGGAACTATGTGCAGCTGGAAGATGGTGAATGGTATCTTGTGGACGTTACATGGGACGACCAGAAAAGCATGATATATGATACATATTTCCTTGCGGGTCAGGATTCAGTAAGCTTTTATGCTGATTACCCGGATTCAAAGGTTGATATTATCGATGAAGAACGTTATGAAAGATATACATTTTCTTCTATGACAATTAACAAAGAAGTAATAGTAGGCAAGGTGTTTTCTTATCCCGAGCTTCACTGCGGACACAGTAAGGGTACCTATAGCAAAACTACAGAAGCTACCTGTATCAAGGACGGTAAAATAGCAGATATCTGTGAAGTTTGTGAGAAAACTGTCTCATCTGTAGCGATTAAAGCAGAAGGGCACAGTTTTGGTGAAACGGTAGCAGCGGTTACTGCTACCTGCACAACCAAGGGTAACGAAGCATATAAGTCTTGTACAGAATGCGATATGTATTTTGCTGCTGATGAAGATGAATTCTCTGCAGCTTCAAATAGCAAAATATCTGCCTTTGATACAGAAATTGATGAAAATAACCATGATTTTACCGATGAATTCACCGTTGATGCTGAACCTACATGTGAAAATCCGGGTTCTAAGTCAAAACATTGTTCACGCTGTGCGGCAACTTCAGACGTGACAGAAATACCTGCACTCGGTCACACCTATGACAACACCTGCGATACAGATTGCAATACCTGTGGAGAGACACGTATAATCGAGCATACATACGATAATAACTGTGATACTGATTGTAATGTATGCGGTGAAGAGAGAATGATAACTCACGCTTACACTTCAGTTGTAACAGAACCTACCTGTACAGCAGAGGGTTATACAACTTACACCTGTGCTTGCGGATATACCTATGTTGATAATTATACAGAAGTACTTGATCATGAGTACGCATCAGAAATCACAACACCGTCAACACATCTTACTGAGGGCGTAAAAACTTATACCTGCAAGTGCGGTGATACTTACACAGAATCAGTTGCAAAGCTTACTGAGCATACCTACACTTCAGTTGTAACAAAGGAAGCAACTCACCTTGAATACGGTGAAACAACCTATACCTGTAAATGTGGTGATACGTATACAGAAGCAATTGAAAAGCTTGCCGGACATACTTATACTTCAGTTGTGACAGAACCTACCTGTACAGCAGAGGGCTATACAACTTATACCTGTGCTTGTGGAGATACCTATGTTGATAATTATACAGAAGTACTTGACCATGAGTACACATCAGAAATCACAACACCGTCAACACATCTTACTGAGGGCGTAAAAACTTATACCTGCAAGTGCGGTGATACTTACACAGAATCAGTTGCAAAGCTTACCAAGCACACCTACACTTCAGTGATAACAAAGGAAGCAACACATCTTAATGAGGGTGAAGCAACCTATACCTGCGAATGCGGAAATACTTATACAGAAGCAATTGGAAAGCTTGCCGGACATACTTACACTTCGGTTGTAACAGAACCTACCTGTACAGCAGAGGGCTATACAACTTATACCTGTGAATGCGGTGACAGCTATAAGGCTGATAAGATAGCAGCATTCGGTCACACCTTCAGTGAGTGGAGCGAAACAAAGGCGCCTACCTGCTCAAATAAGGGTGAACAACAAAGAGAGTGTTCTGTTTGTAAGACCGTGGAGACAAGGATGGTAGCAACCGTAGCACATAACTATAATACAACAGTTGTTAATCCCACCTGCACAACAGACGGGCAGACTATTTACACCTGTGTTGAATGCGAATATTCATACAGTGAAAAAATTAAAGCAACAGGTCATTCAGACAAGAACGGTGACTTGGTTTGTGATAACTGCGACGAAGAGTTTGATCCGACGGAAAACTGTTCCTGCAACTGCCATAAGGGTGGTTTCTCAGGCTTTATCTGGAAAATAGTCAGATTCTTCTACAAGCTTTTTGGTATGAACAAAACCTGCTCCTGCGGAGTAGCTCACTATTAATATTAAATAAAAGCTCAGACACATCATTTTGGCTTTACCATGATGATGTGTCTGTTTTTATGTAAAAGTGAGGGATGTTCAGACCGATTATATAATAAGATTGTGATTTGCCATCTGATAAATAATTCTTTGATGTTTGTTGTATGTGCTGCAATAACTGTAAAAAGTGCGGAATCTGTCTGTAAAGTGTTGAAAAAATATTAAGGAAGTTATATAATTTAACCGTTATTAATAAATGCGTTTCAAGGAGGACAAATTTTATGGAAAACGTAAAGAAGATTCTGAGTGTTATTCTTGCTGTTTTTATGATGGTGACGGCTGCTCCGCTTGAAGGATTAGTGGATTTTTCCTGGCCTGATTTCAGCATAAAGGCAAGTGCGGTGGAAACAACCGGTAAATGCGGTGAAAATGCTACCTATAGCTTTGATAGCACAACAGGCGAAGTCGTTATCAGCGGTGAAGGTGCAATATATAATAATTTTTCAGATTTCAGAGGAGATGAAGTAAAAAGCATCGTTATTAACGAGGGCATAACCGGCATAGGCAGAAATGCGTTTTACAATTGTACAGGTCTGAAAAGTGTAAAAATCCCCTCTACTGTAACAAGTATAGGTGATTATGCATTTGTATCATGCTCCGCTCTCACAGATATAACAATGGTTGAAGGTGTAACAACTGTAGGCTATTCGGCTTTTGCAGGGTGTAACAGTCTTAAAGAAATAACATTTCCTGACACTGTAACCGTTATAGGTGACAATACTTTCGGATATTGTGAGACTCTTGAGACAGTAGGAATGTCTGATAGTCTGACAGCTGTTCCGTACCGTATGTTTTATTCTTGTAAAATGCTGGAGAATGTGGAAATTCCCAGATCTGTTACTGAAATTGGCGCATATGCTTTTACTTATTGTGAAAATCTTAAAAATATAGTAATCCCTGACAGTGTTACTTCAATCGGAGAAGGCGCTTTTGAATGGTGTAAATCTCTCGAAAGTGTGACACTTTCAAAAAATTTAACAAACATCAGCAATTATCTTTTCTATAACTGTTCCTCTCTTAAGGACATAACATTATATGACGGTATAACAGTTATCGGAGAAAGAGCTTTTACGGATTGTGCTTTTGAGTCTGTTGATATTCCCGATACTGTTACGACAATTGATTCTCAGGTTTTTTACCTCTGTGGCAACCTGAAAAATGTAAAGCTTTCAGCGAATCTTGAATCAATAGGAGATTATGCATTCGCATACACCCCAATAGAAAGCATTCATATCCCTGCAAAATTAAATTCATTGGGTATCGGTTTTTTCAGTAGTGTTTCTAATCTGTCCGAAATAACTGTGGATGAAGAAAATGAATTTTTTACTGTAGAAGACGGAACTTTATTTAATAAAGATAAAACAACACTTCTGTTTTTAACTGAGAAAAATATAAGCTCCTATACGGTTCCCGACGGTGTGGTTGAGTTAGGCGACTATGTTTTTTCAAACTGCAGTCAGCTCAACCGTGTTGAATTACCTGACAGTCTTGAAATTATAGGTGAATATGCCTTCAATTGGTGTATATGCCTTAAAGAAATCAACATTCCGTCCTCTGTCAGAGAGATCAGAGACGGCGCATTTTCATATTGTTACGGTATTAAAGATCTAGTTCTGCCTGACGGTATTACCGAGATTGCGCCTTATCTGATCGTAGGTTGCAGCGCTCTCGAAACATTGACCGTACCTAATTCTGTAAAATCTATAGGAGAAGGTGCTTTTCAGGTTGATAATTTAAAGTATATCTATTATACAGGTACTAAAGCTCAGTGGAACGCTATTGAAATCAGTGATTCAATGAATCGCGGACTTGACTATGCAGAGCTTGTGATTATCTGTTCACATGATGGTGGTAATATTATCGAAAAAGAAGCAGTCGCCGAAAAATGTATGGAAGACGGGCACACCGCCGGTTCTTTCTGTAATGATTGTGAAGTGTGGCTGACAGGTGATATTATTCCTATGACAGGTCATACCGATGAAGATAAAGATAACGTCTGTGAAGTCTGTTCTGAGCAGCACAGTGAAATTTTTCTTGATGTACCCTTAACAGTAGAAGGCGCCGACGATTATATGCAATATATCAAGTTTACCGCCTTTGATTCGGGTGTCTATAGCTTAGAAGCAAAGTCTGTGTCAGACTATGATTTATACGGTTACGGTATAACAGATGCCAATAAGAAGAGCATAACTGACCATCATTCAACATGCACAGCTGAATTAATTGAAGGTAATATTTATTATCTTTATGTGTATATGAGTTCAGAAGCAGTGGCCGAGGTAAAGCTTACCTGTCTGGAAATGTACTGTAAGCATAATGCGACTACCCGTCACGACGCCGTTGCCCAGACCTGCACAAGTCACGGATATACTGCAGGTGTTTTCTGCGATGACTGTCAGACATGGGTATCAGGTCACGATATTATCCCCAGACATACGGATATTAACGCAGACGGAATCTGTGATATTTGCGAATCTCATATATGTGATATTTATACAGGAGAAATAAAGAAAATCGAAATATGCGATGAGGATTCCGTAACCTTTAAATTTATACCGGAAGCTTCGGGTAAATATATTTTCAGAAACTATGATTCAGACTGGGACTGGGAAACAACAGGATATATTTATGACTCTGAAATGAATGTGATCGCGTACGGTGATTATTCAATTGATGAAAACGGTGATTTGGTTCATAGATTTAATATTTCGGGTGTTATGGAAAAGGGAGAGACCTACTATCTTGTAGTTAAATATGACTGTCCTGATGATTATTCGGAGTATCCCAAAATTTCAGAGCAACAGGTTACTGTTGAACTGGCAGAGCGTTATTGCGATCATGAAGAAACAGCTGAAGTTGAAGCAAAAGATCCGGAATGCCTTCTCCCCGGAAATACATCGGGCACTGTGTGTGTGCTTTGCGGAACGCTTATAACTTCAGAAGAAATTCCTGCCACAGGTCACAATGACAGCAATGGCGACGGTGTTTGTGAAACATGCGGACAGTATGCAAGCGACATAGTTCCCGGTGTACCTCTCAGAGTTGATACTACTGAAGAGATTTACCTTAAATTTATTCCTGAATTTTCAGGTGTTTATACCTTTACTGCTAATTCTGATCACTGCGATAATTATGCGAAGCTGACTGATGAAGATGACAGCTGGTCCAAAAGTAATGATGACGGAGGTAAGGGTCTTAACTTCTCTATCACCAGAACACTGAAGAAGGGTGAGGTATGTTATCTGAGTGTCGGCTGTTATGATGTAGAGGAATTTGATGAAGGCTGTGTCTTCGATGTTATTGTCACTCTTGATGAAAAATTCTGTGAGCATGTAAACACCGAAACGGTCGGTGCAACAGAAGGAAACTGCACCGTTGACAGTTTCACTGAGGGTGAAAGATGTACAGAATGCGGTGAGTGGGTCAGTGGTCACGAAATTACGGAAACTGCACACCATACTGACGAAAATAACGATACTGTTTGTGATGTGTGCGGTATGCTTGCAAGCGATATTATCTTCGGACAGGTTAAATATATCGGCTATAACGGCGAAGAAAAAACCGTTATCAGATTCATTCCTTCCGAAACGGGCGGATATGAATTTGCTATAAAGGATTGGATGGACACAAACAGCCCTAAGGATTATGAATTGACCGACAGTGAAGGTAAGACACTGTTTGACGATTACATTGCAGGCGATGACAGTGGATATAATATAGAAAGAGCCGAGCTGACAGCAGGACAGGTTTATTATTTCTCTATTATGGATTCCAATGAAGAAACAGGATTTGCAAGTATAGAGCTGAGAGACTTCTGTCCTCATGAAAATTCTGTCAGCTATGATAAGGAAGAGCCTGGCTGTGAAGATAACGGCCGTGAGGCGGGTGTCTATTGTGAAGACTGTGACAGATGGGTTACCGGCGGTAATTGGTTGAATTCAACGGGTCACAACTATAGTGAATGGTGCGTGGATGTAGCCTCCACCTGTACAACAGACGGTTCCTTATCACGTGTGTGCTTAAATTGCTCTGACACCGAAACAAAGATACTTCACGCTATGCATACGGATGAAAACAATGATTTTGTCTGTGACAAGTGCGGTTCGGAAATAGAGATATTTGCCCAGGGCACTGAAGACAAAATATGGTGGAAGCTTTTCAATGACGGTGAGCTTATCGTCGGCGGTGTGGGATCAACAGGGTCAGAATACTACGACGATGACGAGGATTACGGTAACAGAGATTATGCCTTCTACGGATACAGAGATTACGTAAAATCTCTCCGTGTTATGAACGGAATAACTTACTTCGGCTATGATTTCCGTAACTGCTATCAGCTCGAAAAGGTCACAATGGCAGGCTCTGTAAAGGAAATCAATGATGATACCTTCTGGAATTGTACATTACTTAAAACAGTAGTTTTAAGCGAAGGAACTGAAGAAATAGGTTCAGGAGCTTTCGGAGGATGCACTGCTCTGAAAACCGTTGTAGTTCCCTCTACTGTAATTTACTGGGATTATTCTGCAACTTTCTACAAATGTACATCACTCGAAACCGTTACAATTCTGGCAAAGGATTACGTAAATTTCGATGAAAGTGAGTTTGAGGGTTGTACGTCACTTAAAACCATCAATGCTGTTCTTCCTGAAGGCAATTCATATTCACTTACACGTTTTGCCGAAAATAATCCCGATGTAACAATTAATTATAATTATGCTCCCGACCATCTTCATTCCTTTGAGCTTGCTGCGATTACGGAGGGTACATGCTCTGAGGACGGTAAGGCATACTTCTTATGCGACTGCGGTATTTCATATAAGGAGATTGTATATTCAAAGCATACTGATGAAAATCTTGACAGAAAATGTGATATCTGCGGTGAAAGTACTCTTATCAGGTCCGGCGACTGTTCAGCTGATGGCAGTCAGGTAGAATGGAGCTTATATGATAACGGTGATCTGATTATCAGCGGAACCGGTGGAATGTCGGAATTCTACGGCGGTGGAATGTGGGGTGTACCCGATTATTTTGATCACAGAATCAGAAATATAATAATCGAAGACGGTGTGACAAGCATAGGTGAAGAAGCATTCCGTGATTTCAACAATGTTGAAAGCGTAAGCCTGTGCGGAACACTCACATCGATCGGTTACAGAGCATTCGAAAACTGTGCGGGTCTGACAGAGCTCATTATACCTGATTCTGTTACAGAGCTTTCAACTTACGCCTTCAGAAATTGCTGTAATATTTCAGAACTTAAGCTTTCTGATAATATTACCGTTCTGGATGACAGTGTTTTTGAAGGATGTACTTCTCTTAAAAATATAATTCTTCCTGCAAAGCTTGAAGAGATTTACACTAACAGCAGTCACACATTTGAAGGCTGCATCAATATCGAAAGCTATGATATATCAGAGGATAATGAAAACTTTGAAGTAGTTGACGGTGTTTTATATAATAAGGATGTTACAACAGTTATAACATGTCCGTTTGCTAAAAAGAATATCGAGATTCCGGAAACAGTCAATGAGCTCGGTATTTTCTGCTTTATGAACTGCGCTTTTGAAACAGTTGATCTGCCTGAAATCAGTAAAATCACATGGGGTGCTTTCAAGGGAAGCGATATAACCGAAATAGAAATTCCTGCAAGTGCAGAAAAGATCGAACGTTGGGCATTTACCGACTGTGATAAGCTCGAAGCAATAAATGTTCCGGGCAACATAAAAACTATTGATGCACATGCATTTGACGGTTGCTCATCAGCGAAAACTATTGAGCTCGGAGAAGGAATCAGATCTATTTTCGGATGCGTATTCATCGGATGCTCAAGTGTAAAGAAAATTGAATTCCCTGACAGTCTTGTTTCATTAGCATGTGACGGAGACAGCTACGGTACGGCATTGTTTGACGGCTGTACAAGCCTCGAAGAGGTTGTTTTCCCGGAAGGTGTCAGAGAGACGGGTTACAGCTGGTTCGGAGGATTTATGGGCGGTCCGTGTCCCAATCTCAAAAAAATCGTTTTCGGTGATGAAGCCGTAATAACAAGTGCTGCGCATACAGGCTTCCCAGAAAAAACAACAGAAGCGGCAGAGGGACTTGTTTATATTGGCAAAACAGTAGTCGATGCACAGGAAGAATCCACTGACGCTCCTTTCAGGGTTAAAAACGGCACTGTATCAATTGCAAGTGATATTTCAAAAGCTGTAATCGATACAAAAGGAAATGCAAAGGAGATTTCGCTTCCTGACAGTGTTAAATTTGTTATGGGTGATGCCCTTGGTGAAGCATGGCTCGGTCAGCAGAACGACGGTATGATTTACCTTGGTAATGTAGCTTATAAATATAAAGGCTCTATGCCTGCAAACACTGATTTTGTAATCAGAGAAGGAACTGCTTCGGTTTCTGACTATGCGTTCAGTACTGATTATGGCGAATACAGAAGAGAAAATCTCAGAAGTGTAATAATACCGGAAGGCGTCAGCATAATCGGATCATATGCTTTCGGTAACTGTACTAATCTTTCATCTGTTTCTCTTCCCGATACTCTTGAATATATTGAAGACGGAGCTTTTTGCAGTACAGCAATAGAAAGCGTAGTTATTCCTTCTTCTGTTGAACGAGTTTATGATTCAGCCTTCTCTCAGTGTAAAAATCTTAAGAATGTAATTATTTCTGACGGTGTTAAGATGATCGGCGATTACGGTATGGGATGGTATTATAAGAGAGGTGTGTTCGGTGATTGCACTGCTCTGGAGACTATATCTCTTCCGGAATCTGTTGAGCTTATCTGGGCTTACGCATTCAACGGATGTACAGCACTTGAAAGTATAGAAATTCTTAACGAAAACTGTGAAATTTATGATTCGGCCGATACAATTCCCGAAAATACTGTTATTTACGGTAAGGAAGACTCTACCGCAGAGGCTTATGCAAAGAAATATAACAGACAGTTTGTTGTGTGTGCGGAAGAATCTCATACACACGAGTATGACGAAACAGTAACTGTTCAGCCTACCTGCAGTAAAAAAGGTGAGAAAAAACTTGTTTGTAAAATCTGCGCACGAACCATTACTGAAAGCATTCCTGCACTCGGTCACACAGAAATAACTGATGCAGCAGTAGCAGCTACCTGTACTACAGAAGGCAAGACAGAAGGTAAACATTGCTCAGTATGCGGTGAAGTTTTCGTCGCTCAGAAGACAGTATCAGCCACAGGCCACAAACTCACAACTCTCAAAGCAGTGGCAGCAACCTGTACAAAAACAGGCCTTACTGAAGGTAAGAAATGCTCTGTATGCGGCACAGTAACCGTAGCACAGAAGACAGTTAATAAGAAAGCTCATACAAACATAACATCTGTCACTAAAGCCACCCTTTCAAAGGACGGAAAGACAGTAACCAAGTGTACTGTATGCGGTGCTGTTTCAGCTACAACTGTTATAAACAAGGTTAAAACAGTTAAGCTTTCAAAGACTACATTTACCTATAACGGAAAGACACAGACTCCTTCCGTAACAGTAAAGGACAGTAAGGGTAACACTCTTAAGAAGGATGTTGACTACACTGTAACCTATCCTAAGAAGAGAAAGTCCATCGGTAAATATACCGTAACTGTGCCCTTAAAGGGTAAGTACAGCGGAACTAAGAAGCTTACCTTCGAAATAGTACCTGCTAAGGCAGCTCTCTCCAAGCTCACTGCAGGCTCAAAGTCTCTCACAGCCACATGGAAGACAGTAAGCGGTGTAACAGGCTACGAGGTACAGTACTCAACCTCAAAGAAGTTCACAAAGAAAACCACCAAGACCGTTACAATCAAAAAGGCAAAGACCAAGAAGACTACTATCAAAAAGCTCAAGAAGGGCAAGAAGTATTACGTTAAGGTCAGAGCATATAAGACTGTAAGCGGTAAGAAGCTTTACGGTGCATGGAGCAGCGTTAAGAATGTAAAGGTTAAATAATTTATAACAGCCATCGGATTTCCGATGGCTGTTCGACTGAAAACGTATAAATAATTATGTACCAAAAGTTTTTACATCTATATAACAGATAAACATATCGGATAACAACAAGTACTGTTATGTTCATTTGAGCTGATAAAACACGTGAAAAACATTCTTTGAATCAGATGGAATATCAGCATTTTCAAGTGGTATCCATGAATTAAAGTGCTTGAAATATAAAGAAAAACCATTGCAAAATCCTGCTCAGGAATTTACAATGGTTTGTTTTTTTTAGTGTCTTACGCCTTCTTAAATCTTATAACATTAAATGAAAGAGGTTTCAGCACTGCTGTTGCATTTTTTCCGTCAAGAACGGGAAGAGCGTTAGAGTGCATTCTTACCTTTTCACTGTCGAAGGTGTTTTCATCGAGAACATTGTATCCGTCCATGGATTCGAAAGCATAAGGCTTGTAGCTCTCGAAATCGAGAAGAGAAATGTCAAGCTCCATATTTTCATCCAGAGAGCGGTTAACACAGAAAACAGCTACTTCACCCTTTTCCTCATCGTAGGAAGCTACAGCTTCGAGATAAGGAACATCGGTGTAATCCTTACAGTCATATTTACCGCAGGTAATGATGGGTCTGAGTGCCGTACCCGTGCAGTGCATAGACATTTCTTTGAAGGGGAAGAAAATGGTCTGACGGAAGGCACCGCCGCCTGTTTTCGTGAAGATGGGAGCGATAACATTTACCAGCTGAGCAAGACAGGCAATCTTTACTCTGTCTGCGTGGCGCATAAGAGTTATAAGCATACAGGCTACTACGAGAGCATCCTCGAAGTTATAAATATCCTCTAACTGATTAGGCGCTGTGGACCATCTCTCGATGGGGGCACCGTTAGAATGATACCATACATTCCACTCGTCGAAGGAAAGGTTAATCTTTTTCTTTGATCTTTTCTTCGCCTTTACGAAGTCACAGATACAGATAACACTGTAAATGAATTCGTCAAGCTCAAGACTCTTTGCAAGGAAGGAGGCAGTGTCACCTCTGTGATTATCGTAATACTGATGAAGAGAAACATAATCTACATTGTCGTAGGCAAGCTCGAGAGTTTTCAGCTCCCAGTCGCCGAAGGTGTTCATATATCTGCTGGATGAGCCGCAGAGAACAGTTTCGATGGAGCCGTCCACCCACTTCATAAGCTTGGCTGCTTCATTAGCTGTTCTGCCGTACTCCTGAGCGGTTTTTGCACACATCTGCCAGGGACCGTCCATTTCGTTGCCGAGACACCAGAGCTTTACACCCCAGGGATCCTTATAGCCGTTAGCTATTCTCATATCAGCATATTTTGAGCCACTTTTATGGTTGCAGTATTCCACTAATGCTCTTGCCTCATCGGGGCCTCTCGTGCCGAGATTTACCGCCATCATAGGCGCTGTACCGGCTTTTTTACACCATTTCATAAATTCATCCGTGCCGAATTTGTTAGGCTCTGTAACTCCCCAGGCAAGATCAAGTCGGGGCGGTCTCTTGTCTACGGGACCTACACCGTCCTCCCAGTTGTAGCCTGAAACGAAGTTGCCGCCGGGGTAGCGGACGATGGGTACATTCAGTTCATTTATCATATCAATGACGTCCTTACGGAAGCCGTCCTCGTCAGCTGTGGGATGACCCGGCTCGTAAATACCGCCGTAAACAGCTCTGCCTAAATGCTCGATAAAGGAGCCGTAAATTCTTCTGTCGATTTCTCCGATTTTAAATTCGGGAGCGACTGTGATTTTTGCTTTCATCAGATTTTCTCCTGTATTTAATTATTTAAAATATTAAAGTAATATTTTCTAAAGTTTACCATAAAAAAACCTGAGTTGTAAAGATATTTAAGGGAAAATCTAATCTTTATTTGTATTGCCAAAGAGAGTTTAATTTGATATAATCAGAACAGTGGGGTGAATATATGTTTAATTTTTTTGCTAAAGAAGAAAACAGGCAGGGCGACTTCTTTCATCTGACAGGCTCTGACTGTAATCATATAAAAAATGTCCTTCGTATGAAAAAGGGTGACACCTTTCTCGTTTCCTGTGAAGGTAAAAGCCATCTCTGCTCTCTTACAGAATGTGAGAATGACTTTGCTGTAGCGGAGATAATCGAGGAGAACTTTCAGGATACGGAATTAGATGTGAAGATTTATCTTTTTCAGGGCCTTCCAAAGGGTGACAAAATGGAGCTTATCATTCAGAAGACTGTGGAATTAGGTGTACATAAGATTATTCCTGTGGAAATGAACCGCTGTGTTGTAAAGCTTGACGAAAAAAAGAAGGCTGCTAAAACCGCACGCTGGCAGGCTATAGCTGAAAGCGCTGCCAAGCAAAGTAAAAGGACTCTCATTCCTCAAGTGGAACAGCCCGTTTCCTACGGTGAGGCTCTGAGAAAGGCAGCTGAGCTTGATTCTTTCCTTGTTCCTTACGAAAGTAAAAGAGGTATGGCCGATACTGCCGATGCTCTTTCCCTCATAAAGAAAGGCTCATCAGTAGGCATTCTGATAGGTCCTGAGGGTGGCTTCGAAGAAGCTGAGGTGGAAAAGGCTTTTTCAGCAGGCGGAAGGGTTGTTTCCCTCGGAAGTCGAATCCTTCGTACAGAAACGGCGGCAATTACTTCTGTGGGAATGTGTATGCTTTATACTGAAATGAATTTAAGCGGTGACGAGAATGATTAATTTACCCGAAAAATACAAAGAGAGAATGCAAAGACTTCTCGGCGAAGATTTTGAAAGATATGAGAAAGCGCTCGGTGAGCCACCTGTCAGAGCATTCAGAGTAAATACAGATAAAATAAGCGTGGAGGACTTTGGAAAAATATGTCCCTTTCCATGTGAAAGGATACCGTACTGTGATAACGGCTTTTATTTCACCTACGATAAAATCGGCAACCATCCCTTCCATCACGCGGGTATGATTTATGTTCAGGAGCCTGGTGCTATGGCGCCTGCGGAATGTGTGGACTTCGAGCCTGAATGGAAGGTTCTGGATATGTGCGCCGCACCGGGAGGTAAAAGCACACAGATAAAAAATAAGCTCGGTGAAAAGGGCGTTCTGGTTTCCAATGAGATTATCCCTTCCCGATGTAAGATACTTACAGGTAATATCGAAAGACTCGGTCTGAAAAACGTTATCACCACCTGTGCTGATACGGAAAAGCTTACGCAGTTATTCGGTAAGGACTTCGACCTTATTATGGTTGATGCTCCCTGCAGCGGTGAAGGAATGTTCCGCAAGGAGGAAGCAGCTGTCAGTGAATGGAGTGAGGAAAATGTACGCCTCTGTGCCGAAAGACAGCTCGGAATACTCGATAATGCCGTCCGTCTGCTTAAGGATGGCGGATATATAATCTATGCCACCTGTACTTTCTCCCTGGAGGAAAACGAAAAAACTGTTGACAGCTTCTTGAATAAATATCCCTGGTTTGAGCTGGTCGAGGTAACACCGAGAGTCAGAGAAAACACCTGTGACGGTATTGATTTCGACGGCTGTCAGACGGAGAATATTCACTTTTGCCGAAGATTTTATTCTCACAAAAGTAAGGGTGAGGGTCAGTTTATGGCTGTGTTGCACAGCAGCGTGGACCCGTCAGCAGAAAAAGCTGTGATAAAAAAGAGTAAAGCTAAAGAAAATCCTGTAGTGACAGATTTTCTTGACTCGGTACTGACGGAATACGATAAAGATAATGTTATCATAAACGGTGACAGAGTAAATTATTTTACACCTGACTTTGCCGTTCCGGATGCATATTTCTCTTGCGGTGTAACCGTCGGTGAGATAAAGAAAAACTACCTCCAGCCCCATCATCAGTTCTTTATGGCTATGGGTGACAGATTTAAAAGAAAAATCGACCTTGAAGCGGATTCTCCCGAGCTGATTAAATATCTCCGCGGTGAGGAAATCGATGCAGAAGCTGATAACGGATGGGCAGTTGTAACCGTTAATTCCTGTCCTGTAGGCGGAGTAAAGGTTGTTTCGGGAAGAGGAAAAAATCATTACCCGAAGGGTTTAAGAATAAAAGGATAATAAAGAATAACATAAGGAGTGTTAAATATGATTAAAATGTTAGGTGCCAATCTTTTCGGAAAGCTTATGACGATGCTTTTTACGGCTTTTTTCAGCTTTTTTTCCATCGGCACGGGTACAGGAAAGACACCTCCCGAGGTGCCTGATGAGTTTACACCTGTTTTACGTTTTGCTGTGTGCAGTGATGTGCATTTAAGCGATGATGAGGATGACGTGAACGCTACAGAATTCCGTGAATTTTTTACTCAGAGCTACGCTTACAGTAAGGAAAGTGATGCTTATAAAAATCTTGATGCCGTGATGATATGCGGTGATATGACCGAATGGGGCAGAGAAAAAGAATACAAGATGTATCAGAAAATAGTTTCTGAAGAGCTTAAGGGCGACACTAAGCATCTCGTATGTATGGGTAACCACGAATTCATCGAGGAAAGAGAAGTGGAGGGCATAAATGCCTTCGATAATTATAAAAAGTATGTTTACGAAAATGTGGATACTCACGAAGTCATAAACGGCTACCATTTCATCGGTCTTTCCTATTCGGACAAGGATGAAAACTACAGCAATGAAAAAATTGAATGGCTTAAGGCGGAAGTTGATAAGGCAGTAGCCGACACAGGAGATAAGCCTGTTTTCGTTTATCAGCATCCCCATCCCACCCTCACGGTTTACGGTAGTATTAACTGGAGTGAAATTAAAATAAGTATGGCACTCAAGGATTATCCTCAGGTTATCAACTTCTCAGGTCACTCCCATTACTGTGCTTCTGACCCGCGCTCCATCCATCAGGGAAGATTCACTGCTATGGGTACAGGCGGTATCACAGGTCTCGAGGGTAATGTTAATTATATCGACGGTAATGCAGGCTCACAGATGCCTTCATCAAGCTATGAAATAGTCGAGGTCGATGCCGCAGGTAACACAAGAATAAGGGTATTCGATGCCTTCAATGATATGTTCTACCCCGAAAATGACTATTATCTTCCCGTCGGTGAAAAGATTTACACCTGGGGAAATATGAAATCACTTGACACGAAGCCCACATTCGCAGAGGGTGAAATAGAAGGAAGCTACGGTCCTCACGGCGAGCTTTACATCACCTTCCCCGATGCCAAGGGCTATTACGATGCGGTCAGCTATAATGTCACCGTAAAAAACAGTATCGGCAAGACGGTTTTTTGTTCTTCTGTTATTTCCGAATATGTCCGTGCTGTAGATGACGGTGTTTTCGTCAATGCCGGTGAACAGGAAAAGGGAGAATATTTTGTAACAGTAAGAGCTGTCAGCCCCTATGCCAAAATAGGTGAAGCAATATCAGGAAAAGTGGAGCTTAAATAATTCACTAAATAAAGGATAAATATAAATAAAATCAAATATAGCCTTCTGCTGAAAAAAATATATCCAATTTTTCTCCGTTTTGTTTACAAAATTTTTCATATATTAAGAGCGTTTTCTATTGATTTAAAAGCGTAAAAGATGTAAACTATAAAGGTATAATGAAGTATTATGTCTTATTTTGAAAAATAAAGGTGAACGGATTGAAAAAAACGATTATTTTATTGATAGTCTGTGTACTTTTGGTAAGTTATCCTGTCAGTAATTTTTATGCTGTGATAAGCGAAAATTACAAAGAACAGGCAGACACGGCAGAAGGCATTTCTTATATAGAAAAAATGGATAAAGCTGATGTATCCAAGGCAGAAGAGCTGGTAAAAGAGGCTGAGGAAATAAGAAATTATATTCCGAAAAGCAATTCTGAGCGAGTGGCTGAAATTCTTTATAAGCTCGACAAGGGTAAAACAACCTACAAAAAAGTTCTTAAGAATGTTTATTTTATGGGAGACTCCCTTATTAACGGTCTCGAGTCCTACGAAATTCTTAATGAAAAGAAGATTTACAGTAAGGTAAGTGCTTCTCTTTACCATCTGAAGGATAATTATAAAAAGGTAATAAAAAAAGAGCCGGAGGTTATTGTGCTTCACTACGGTCTGAATGCTCTGGGCTATACCGAGGAGGCTCTCGACGGTTATGTGAAAATGTACAGTAAGTACATTAAAAAAATGAAAAAGAAGCTTCCGGAAACCCGTATTATCGTTTCTTCTATTTTTCCTGTGGACAGAAAGATAGCCAAGGATAAGCTTTTCGGCAGAATCAAGGCTTACAATAAAGGGATGAAAAAAATGTGTAAGGAGCTGGAAGTGGAGTATCTTAATAATAATCCTCTGTTTAAGGAAATCGAGTATTGCTACGGCAGAGACGGTATCCATCTTCCTGAATTTTTCTACAGGGATTACTGGCTTAAATATCTTATCGAAGAAATGGAGATAGTTTAATGAGTAAAGCAGGAGCAGGACAGTTAATAAGTGTTATCCTTCTGGCTGTTTTTATCGGTGTTTCCTTTTTCGGTAAAGGTGATACGGTGAAAACTGCCGATGAAATAGCTACAGCTGTCACGGCAGAGATAAGCACCGACGGTCTTCAGCAGTTCGGTGCCGAGAGACTTTCTTCACAGCTCGGACTTGACGGGACACAGTTTGAGTCCTTCGTCTATTACGGCAGTGAGGATATAATGGATGTCCGTGAAATTCTGATTATCCGTGCTGCGGAAAAGTCCGCTCTCGACAGTGCAGCAGAGATTATCGGTAAAAAAGCTCAGGAAAAATATGATACCTATAAGGATTATGATCCTGTGGCTTCAGCTCTTCTGGAAAAAAGAGTTCTGGAAAACCGGAACGGAGCAATAATATATATTGTTCATAATGATGCCCCTAAAGGTCTTGAGACATTTTTTAAGTGTGTGGAAGAGTAATTTTTTATAAGATTTGTTTGAGGTGTAAAAATGGTATTCAGCAGTGCCACTTTTTTGTTTTTGTTTTTACCCTTCACTCTTGTTTTATATAATCTTAAGCTTTTTAAGGATAAAAACAGAGAGACGGTAAAAAAGAATATAGTTCTACTGATAATGAGCCTCATATTTTATGCATGGGGGGAGCCTGTGTATATTATATTGATGCTTCTCAGTATTTTTTATAACTATAATGCGGCAATTGATATCGACAGCTACATAGGCAGACCTAAGAAAAAGAAGGCTGTTTTTGTCTGCGCGATTATATTCAATATATTCATTTTAGGCTTTTTTAAATATTACGGCTTTGCGATTGAATGTATAAACAGTCTTTTCTCTTTATCTCTGCCTGTCAGGGATATCCCCTTACCTGTGGGTATATCTTTTTATACTTTTCAGATACTTTCCTACATTATCGATGTTTACCGCGGTGATGTGAAGGCTCAGAAAAACATAATTCCCTTTGCAACATATATTTCTATGTTTCCTCAGCTTATTGCAGGTCCTATTGTTCAGTATTACGATGTGGAAAAACAGCTTACTGACAGAGATATTACCTGTGAAAAATTTGCGGCAGGTATTATGATTTTCATAAAGGGACTCGGTAAAAAGGTTATCTTCGCCAATACTGTAGGCGCTGTTTACACGGAAATTCTCGGAATGGAGGTTTCTTCCCTTTCTGTATTGACATCCTGGACAGGTATAATATGCTACACTCTGCAGATTTATTTCGACTTCAGCGGATACTCGGATATGGCCATAGGTCTCGGAAAAATGCTCGGCTTCGATTTTGTACAGAACTTTAATTTCCCTTATAAGGCTACCAGTGTTACCGATTTCTGGAGAAGATGGCACATAAGCCTGAGCAGCTGGTTCAGAGATTATGTTTACATTCCTCTGGGAGGAAACAGAAAGGGGACAGCCAGAGCCATTTTTAATATTCTCGTAGTCTGGTCACTTACGGGTCTGTGGCACGGTGCTGCCTGGAATTTTATAGCCTGGGGAGCCTTTTACGGACTTCTTCTTATAGCAGAAAAATATGTCTTTGCCCGTGTTATCGAAAAGCTTCCCGTTTTCATAAGATACACGGTGACTATGGTTATTGTTATGATAGGCTGGGTATTTTTCTCGAGTGAAAATCTCTCCTCAGCTGTCGCTTATTTGAAGAGCATGTTCGGCTTTTACGGAAACAGCCTTACGGACAGTACAGCGGAATATCTTCTTTCCGAAAATATTTTCTCTCTTGCAGTTATGATTCTTTGTGCTACGGGTGTTTTTGCTGCCCTTCCGAGGATAAAGAATTTCCGTTTCAACATAGCGATAATGAGTGTAGGCTACACGGCAGTCTATATTCTCTGCATAATTTACCTCATCAGTGAAACCTATAATCCCTTCCTTTATTTCAGATTTTAAGTTATTCAAGAGGCTTTAAATGGAAAACAATGAATTAAACAAAACAGAAAACAGCACTGAAAATACATCTAAAAATACAAAAGGAAAACTGATTTTTTCTCTTCTCATCGGAGCTTTCTGTCTGATTATTTTTGCCGGGGGAATCTCCATAATAGCGGTAGAGGACAGAGCTTTTTCCGAGTCTGAGAACAGGGTTCTGGCGACTATGCCGACGCTTTCTCTCAGCTCCTTGAAAGAAGGCACCTTTATGAAGGACTTCGAAACCTATCTTACGGATCAGTTTGTTTTCAGAGACAGAATAATCGGGCTGAAAACACTTTTTGACCGTGTGACGGGCAAGACAAAGGCGGGAGGCGTTTACATCGGTAAGGACGGATATCTTTTCTCTGTTCCTTCTCCCTTCGATGAAAGCAGAACCGAAGAAATTATGGACAGGATAAGCCTTTTCGCTGACAGTAACGGTGACTCGAAGATAAGCTTTATGATGAGCCCTAACAGTAGTTATGTTTACAGTGAAAAGCTTCCCGATAATCTTTCTCTTCCTGATCAGAGCTACCTCATAAAGGACACGGAAAACTGTCTGCAGAATGAAAAGGTAGCTTTTATCAATCTTTCAGATCTTTTTGTTTCCAAAAAAGACGAAGCACAGCTTTTTTACAAAACTGACCATCACTGGACTACGAGAGCAGCTGAGATTGCCTTTACGGAGCTTATGAAAACGTGGGAAAAACCCACATCTGATGTCAAGTACAGATTCCTTACGGTGACAGACAGCTTTCAGGGAACACTCAGCTCGAAGTCGGGTGTAGCCTCTTCGGAGGATATAATCGAAATCTGTGTGCCGCAGGATACGGATATAACCTATGTGGCGGAATATGAAAACGGTGAAAAGAAAAGTGCTACTCTTTTCGACGGAGAAAAGCTGAAGCAGAAGAACAAATACGAGGTATTTGCCGGCGGCAATTACGGAAAAATCGTAATAGATACCACATCGTCAAGTAAGGATACTCTTCTTATTGTCAAAGACTCTTATGCTAACTGTATGCTTTCTATGTTTACACCGTTTTTTGCACGGATTGTGGTAGTTGACCCGAGATATACCAAAGAAAAAATCTCAGCTATTACCGAGGAAAACACTTTTTCACACATTTTGTTTCTTTATAATCTCGATACTTTTCTGGGAGATACCTCCCTTAAAGATGCACTTATATGACAGGCTGCTGACGGCAGTCTGTCTTTTTTAAAAGAAAATGTGAAAAATATTATCAAAATTATCAGAAAACTATTGATTTAATAGAAAAACTGTGTTAATATGTGGTAAGCAAAATGTTAATAATTATCACATTTAGGAGAATTGATATGTCAGAAAGCATTAATGTAGCAGTCATAGGTCCGAAGGCAGCGGAAGAGGAGAATGTGCAGGAAATAAATCTGTGTCTGTCTGTTTCTGCTGAAAACACCTACCGTATCAGAGAGGCGGTAAAAAATATGGAGATGGAAAACAGTAAAGCAGTGGCAGAGAGTATAATAAGAATGATAATGCAGCAGGAAAATGAAAATCTCATTTCCGTTTCACTCAGCGATTTTGAGGAGGCTGCGACATTTATTTTGGGCGAATTCGGAATACCGGCTCACACCAAGGGTTACAGGTATCTGAAGGAAGCCATAGTTCTCGTAGCACAGAGTCCGCTTCTGGTGGAGGGGATTACGAAAAGTCTTTATCCTGCTATAGCAGATCTTCACGGCACCACATCCACCCGAGTGGAAAGAGTCGTAAGACACGCCATAGAAAGCGGATGTACCAGAGGTGACACTCAGGCTCTTTATCACTATTTTCCCCACAGTATTTCCAAGGATAAGCTTAAGCCCACCAATGCCGAGTTTATAGCTGTGATGGGTGATGTGGTGAAAAAGAGAGCGTCAAAGAGACAGCTTGTGTTTGCGGATATTTAAAAAAGAGAAGAATCGCTGTTGCTTTACGGCGATTCTTTTTTTGTTCGTGACGGATTTTCTGAGCAGAAACGATTAATTAAAATTTATTGCTTATATTGACAAAATATAAAATTGTGATATTATTAAAAAGCGGTTGTACTCAGACAAGCGTTGCACTCAAAAAACATACTAATGATTTTACAGCCTTCGGATAAAATCCGTAGGCTTTTTTGAAAAAATCACAGAAAAATGAGGTGATAAAATGAGACGTATTCCCTTAGAAGAGGCACGGAGTGTACCTGTTTTTAAAAACATAGTTTATGCTATCAAAACCGTGTGGAAATGTGATAAAAGGCTTATGATAGGTCATCTGCTTAATAGTATTACGGCTTTTCTTTTTGGAAATTTTATTCAGAATATTCTCTTCCTTAAGGTGCTTTTAGGGATTTTTGACGGAGGCGGTGATTTCAGAGAATATTTCCTGACTCTGCTAGGCTTTTTAGGCGTATGCCTTTTAGTGAACGGCACCCAGTGGTTTTCGAGTTATATGGTCAGCGCATCAAATAAATATGTGCTGAAGGTGCTTAATAATCAGATTTTCGAAAAGGCTCTCACTCTCGATGTGGACTGCTATGAAAATCCTGAATTTTACGATAAGTACCAGAGAGCCACTAATGTTTTAGCATGGAGTTATTTCGATCAGGTCTGCGGTTCTGTATCGTCTATTATAGGTAGTATAATTACTCTCTGTATGGTTATCGGTACCGTTACGGTTATAGACCCGGTTTATCTTCTTTTTCTTCTTCCCGTGGCGCTTGTTTTCCTGGTGGAGACCATGAAAAGCAAGCTTGTTTACAAGCGTGACCTGGAAATGACGAAGAATAACAGAGTCAAGGCGTACATACAGAGAACGGTTTTTCTGAAGGATTTCTCTAAGGATATGAGAACCTCAAATATTTTTGCCGTGCTTATGTACCGCTTTAAGGAGGCTATCGATGCCAATGTACATATACTTAAAAGCTACGGTCTGAGGCTCTTTATCTATTCTACCGTAAGCTCTCTTTTCAGCGAGTTTATTCCTGTTATCGGTACCTATGCCTATGCTGCTTATCAGTTTGTGTTCGGCAGTACCTTGACCGTTTCGGGATTTTCTGTCGTACTTGCTTCCATCAACTCCGTTAAGGAAGGCACTCTCTCTGTGGCAAGAAATTTCGACGGCTTGGTGCAGATGGCACTTTATTTCCAAAATCTCCGTGAATTTTTTGAGTATGAGCCTAAGATTAAATCCGGTGAAAAAATACCCGGAGATTTCGAAAGTCTCGAATTCAGAAATGTTACCTTCCGTTATCCTTCTGCGAAAAAAAACTCTCTGGAAAATATTTCTTTTAAAATCAGTAAGGGTGAAACTCTCGCTCTCGTCGGTGTTAACGGTGCGGGTAAATCCACCCTCGTAAAGCTTCTTCTGCGTTTTTATGATCCCACAGAGGGTGAGATTCTTTATAACGGAATAAACATAAAGGATTATGACACCGGTGCTTACCGTAACAGCTTCGGTGCGGTTTTCCAGGACTATAAAAATTTTGCTCTTTCAGTTTTTGAGAATGTTATCGGTCATGACTGTGACAAAGAAGATAAGCAGAGAGCGGAGGATGCACTTAAGCAGAGCGGTATATGGGAAAAGATTTCTTCGCTTCCCGACGGTGGTGACACAGTAATTACCAAAGAGTTCCGCAAGGACGGTATCGGTCTTTCGGGCGGTGAAAATCAGAAGGTTTCCGCAGCGAGACTTTTCGCCAAGGACTTTCAGTTTGCCGTACTCGATGAGCCTTCTTCGGCTCTTGATCCCATAGCAGAATATAAAATGTATGAGGAGCTTATAAAGGCCACAGAGAATAAAACTGTTCTTTATATTTCGCACCGACTTTCCTCAGCTGTTCTTTCTGACCGGATTATCGTTATCGGTGAAGGTAAGCTTCTCGAGCAGGGCACCCACGAGGAGCTTATGAACAGTAACGGAAAGTATAAGGAAATGTTTACCCTGCAGGCATCCAGCTACTGTGCAGGAAAGGAGGCGGATGAAAATGACTGATAAGAAAAAAAGAGAGACAGCTCATTCTACCTTTTCGAACATCTTCTTTTTCGTTAGCTTGCTTTTTAAGATTTCCCCCGTACTCGTTATGGGTGACTTTCTGATAGGTATTCTTACCACACTTCCCACGAGACTTATCAGTGTGGTCGGTCTTAAGTACATTATCGATGTGGTAAGTGAGGGTGTGCGCCTGGAGAGAATTTTTACCGCTGTGGCACTTATCGCTGCAGTTTTAGTAGGTAGTAAGGTTTTCAGCTGGCTCTTTCAGGAATTTTACTGGAATGCGGCAAGAGAAAGAGTTTACTACGGACTCAATAAAACTCTTTACGAAAAGGCTAAATCCGTCGATCTTTCCAACTATGACGATCCTGAATTTTATAACAGCTTCATTCTCACCATCGAATCATCCTCCGATAATATAGCCAATCTTTTAGGTCTAGTAAGAAACTATGTGGGTAATCTTGTTTCCTTTCTTACCATAGGCGGAGTTCTGCTGACGATTGATCCTGTATGTCTGCTGATTATTCTCGGCATTATCGGTGTTTTTCTCCCGCTTAGTAAAAAGAGGGGTGACCTTCAGATGGCAAGACGAAGGGATAATACGGAATATCACCGCAGAAGTGACTATTTCCAGCGTATTTTCTATCTGCAGGATTATGCCAAGGAAGTCAGAATGAATAACATTCATCCTATACTCATTGACCGCTACAATGATGCTGCAGACGATGTTATAGATAATCAGAGAAGATACTGGAAAAAGATTTCCCTTGTCTCCTTTATACAGGATGCAGGTATACAGATAGTCGGATTTATGTTTATCCTGCCCTTATATCTCGGTTACTGTGTACTGGTTAAGGAAACACTTACAGCGGGTGATTTCGTAGCAGCCTTTAACGGTGCCTATTCCATAGCCGTATCGATTAATTTCCTTACTGTATGGGCGGTGGCTATCTTCTCCGAAAGGGGTAAAATGATAGAAAAATACCGTGAATTTCTCCTTTATGAGCCAAAAATAAAAGACGGCGGAAAAAATGCCGTATGTGATGAGCCTAAGGAAATAGTCATAAAAAACCTCGATTTTACCTATCCGGGAAACAGTGAGCCGACTCTGAAAAACATAAATCTGACAATAAAGCCTTATGAGAAAATCGCTCTGGTCGGTTATAACGGAGCCGGCAAGACAACTCTCACTAATCTTCTTCTGAGACTTTACGATGTTACTGACGGTCAGATTATCATTGACGGTGAGGATATAAGAGATGTAACCGTTTCCTCTCACCGTGACCGTTTTGCGGCTGTGTTCCAGGACTTTCAGCTTTTTGCATGTAAGACAGGAGAGAATGTGGCACTGAGTGACAGCTTCGATAAAGAAAAGGTGGAAGAGGCACTCAGACACAGCGGCTTCAGTAAAGAACTGGATAAGGGGACTGATACCGAGCTGCTGCGTGAGTTTGATAATGAGGGAAGAATGCTTTCGGGTGGTGAAGCACAGAAGGTCGCTATCGCACGTGCTTTTTATAAAAACTGTCCCTATGTAATTCTCGATGAGCCCTCAGCCAATCTTGACCCTATAGCTGAATATAATCTTAATCAGGCTATGATACAGGCGGCAAATAATAAAACCGTTATCTTCATTTCTCACCGCCTTTCCACAACTGTAGGTGCTGACAGAATCTACGTTATGGAAAAGGGCAGAATCATCGAAAGCGGAAGCCATGACGAGCTGATAAAGAAGAACGGTACCTATGCATATATGTTTAATTTACAGGCTGAAAAGTATAAGAAATAAAAGATTTGTTGCACAGTCTGTCTTATGAAAAAGAAAAAGAATCACTGTATTGTACTTATCAGTGATTCTTTTTTTATCTGATTTTTACTTTTTATCTTTATCGTAAAGGAAGGAACGGAGAATTTCTTTATTCTTTTCCAGATCCATTTTAAGAACCAGCTGTCCTGATATTCTCGCATCCGTCCAGGTATCCTCAGCGGGAATCTGCTGCTGCTTTATATCATAGTGGATGTAGCGGGCGGCAGCACCTGCGGCAAGGCCCATAAGCTCACTCTTTGTAATATCCGTTGAGATGTTGGGCAACACCTCTTTTACGATGCTCATAAGCTTGAAAGGATTTGTTTTAAGTGCTTTATTTACGATGGCACCGATAACCTTCCTCTGCCTTTCGGTTCTTCTAAAATCATTATCCACATATCTTATACGGCAGTACCATAGAGCAGTTTTACCGTTCATCCGGTTGGTACCCTTTTTAACCTTTTTGAGTTTGACCTCTTCACGCATATATTCGGCTTCTGCTTCGGTGACACCTTCTACGGTAATTCCGCCTAATAGGTCAACGAGCTGACGGAAAACCTTGAAATTTACCATAATATAATTATCGATTTTCACTCCGAAGTTATATTCCAGTGTGTCCATTACAAGCTGAGTTCCGCCATAGGAAAAGGCTGCATTCAGCTTTGTATTGATTTTTTTGGAAGGAATATATACATAGCTGTCACGAAGGAAGGAGGTAAGCTTTAATTTTTTGTTCTTCTTGTCGATGGAAAAGAGCATCATAGTGTCTGAACGCTGACCTTCCACATCACTTCGGGCATCACTGCCGAGGAAAAGGATATTTATAACATCATCACTTGAAACCAGTTGGCTTTCGTCTACATAGGCATTCGGAACTATGCTTTCGTCATAACTCAGACCGTTCAGTGCGGAAATACCGTATCCCATCAGTGCAACAAAGAAAACAGTGATAATGCCTAAAACTGAAAGAATGATGGCTTTCTTTTTTGAAACGGGAGGCTTAGGCGGTGGCGGGGGAGTACGGTGAGAGCCTTCTCTGCTCATTCTTACGGGCTTCTGATGTTGTGGCTGGCTTACTCTTGCTCCCTGAGGTGTTCTGTTACCGGGAGCAGCCGGATGAGACGGACGTGTGTGGTGGATTGCTGAGGTGTTGTGTCGGTCAGGCACGGTTCTGCCGTGAGCGGAAGAAGCCGGTCTTCGTATTACCTCGTCATGGCTGTGTGCGCCCGCAGAAGAAACAGGTCTTCCTTTAGGTGTTCTGTTTACGGGTCCCTCGCTTATACTGTCCTCATCAGGAAGATGAACTCTGAACTTTTCTTTATCGGAAAAAGCCTGTGAGCTTCCCTTGGATTTAAAGTCGAGTGAAAAGCTTTCATCGAAATAGTCTGTATCTGTAAACTCGTTAGGTGAATAGCGACGGGAGTTTTTATTATTAACCGAACTTTTTTTCTTTTTGTCGGAAAAGTATATATCGTCCATAATATCCTCCTTATGATATTACTATCTGTCATATTGTACCTCAAAATAAGTAAAAACACAATAGTTTTTATATATTATCAGAAAAACTTAATAACTCTTTTTATCTGACTTTAAAAAGTATAAATATTTATTTCCGTGTAAAAATATTATACGGAAAACTAACGGAAAGCGGTGGTAAAATGAACATTCCGAATAATTTAAGAGAACTGCTCACGGAAAGTGAAAAAAGATTTTCTGACCGTCCTGCCTTTATTACGAAGGATGAAGAAGGCAGAGTCGGTACCGTAACCTACGGAAGACTCAAAAAGGATGCGGAAAGTCTCGGTACAGCGCTGATATACGAGTTGGGGCTAAAGGATAAAAAGACAGGGATTACGGGCGAGAATTCTTATCAGTGGTGTCTTTCTTATCTTGCGGTTACGGGAGGGGCAGGTATAGCCGTACCTATGGATAAGGAACTGCCTGCGGAGGAAATGGTGAATATTATTTCCTATGCGGGATTAGAGTGTATAATCTGTGACGGAAAAACGGCTGAAAAGCTTCTGCCCGTAAGAGACACGGTGCAGCGGGGGCTTACTGTTATCTGTACTGAAAATGTAAAGGGTACGGTATTCTTTGACGATCTTCTGAGAAAAGGTGAAATCCTCATTACTCAGGGCAAGAGAGATTATTTTTCCTCAGATACAGACAGTAATAAAACAGCCGTACTTCTTTTTACATCGGGAACCACGGGTATGGCTAAGGGTGTAATGCTTTCTCATAAAAATCTGATTTCCGACCTTATGTGTGTTTCGAAACGGATAAAAATAGATGAAAACGACCGCACTCTTTCAGTATTACCGCTTCACCATACTTATGAAGCGATTTCGTTTCTGATGATCATTAATTCGGGCGGTTCTGTTGCCTTCGCTGAATCACTGCGCACTCTAAGAGAGGATTTCGCTTTTTACAGGCCTACGGCATTTGTAACAGTTCCTCTTCTTTTAGAAAAGCTTCACAGAAGGATAATGCTTTCTATCGAAGAAAAGGGAAAAAGAAAGAAGGTGCAGTTTTTCTCTGTAATTTCCTCAGCGGTAAGTGAAGAAAAGCGAAGGAAAATTTTTTCGGATGTTCACGCATTTTTTGGAGGACGGCTTAATAAGATAGTGGTGGGTGCAGCGGCACTTCAGAGGGAGGTAGCCGAAGATTTTATTATGTTCGGAATTCCGGTTATCATCGGTTACGGTCTTACGGAATGCTCACCTATAGTAATCTGTAACAGTCCGGAGGAGCTTACTGTCGATTCCATAGGGAAACCGCTGGAGGGAGTAGAAGTGAAAATAGATGCTCCTGATGAAAAGGGCATAGGTGAAATATGTGTAAAAGGACCTATGGTAATGCGGGGGTATTATAAAAACAAGGTAGCTACAGACGAGGTGCTAAAGGATGGATTTCTGTACACAGGGGATCTTGGCTACAAGGATAAAAACGGAAATTACCACATCACGGGCAGAAAGAAAAATGTAATAGTTACCAAAAACGGAAAGAACATTTATCCCGAAGAAATAGAATACTATCTTCTGAGAAACGCTGTTATAGCGGATGTTATGGTATATGCAGAGGGAGACAGTATCGTCAGTGCACAGATTATTCCTGACACATCGGAGATAGAGCGTAAGCTGAAAAAGACTGACCTTACGGAACAGGAAATCCACAGAGCGGTTATTGAAGCTGTAAGAAGCACGAACCGAAAACTGCCTTCATATAAAAACATTAAAAAAGTAACCTTAAGAAATAAAGATTTTATCCGCACCTCAACCAAAAAGATAAAGAGAGACGAGAGGGAGAATAAAGAGTAAAAAAATACCGAAAAACCCTTGACAAAAGCCGTTCATAACAGTATAATTGTAAAGTCGTGAGACACGCCGGTGTGGCGGAATAGGCAGACGCAAGGGACTTAAAATCCCTCGGTGGCAACACCGTACCGGTTCAAGTCCGGTCACCGGCACCAACTCCCGAAAGCCCTTATAAATAAAGGGTTTTCGGGTTTTTGTTTTGTCTGAAAACAGGGTGTAAAAACGACTTGATTTTGGTGAAAATTCGCCACATCCCTCCAACATCCCTCCAAGTTGAGGGAAAACGGTTTAAAAGAATATCCCGGAATAGCCTATGTTAATGAACTGCCTCAAATTGTACGGACAGCACAAAAAACACCCCCTATGGTGTTAAATATTAAATTTTAAGCAACATACTGACTTCGAAATTCTATCGGAGTCAGTTTTGTTTTTAGTTGAATTCTTTCGTTGTTGTAAAAGTCGATGTATTGACCTATGAGGAGGCGAGCCTCCTCATAGGTTCGCAATTTTGTTCGATAGATACATTCTGTTTTTAGTATCGAAAAGAAATTTTCAGCCATAGCATTATCATAAGGGTTGCCACGTCTTGACATTGATGGAATTATGCCGTATGATTTAGTCAGGTTAAAATATGCTTGCGACGTATATTGAAACCCTTGGTCACTGTGGAGCTGCAACTCTGCAGTGATTTTTTCTTTTCTCTTAGCTGCTTTGATTGTTCTTAGCACAAGATTTATGTTTTGTTCTGTTCCGGTTTTGTATGCAACAATACTGTTATCATACAAATCTCTAATTACAGATAGATAAAGAGTTCCTTGCCCGGTCTTTATGTATGATATATCTGTAACCCACTTTTGATTCGGTCTGTCAGCCTTGAAATTTCTGTTCAAAATATTAGGATAACGATGTATGTGTTCTCCGTAATTGCGATATCTCTTTCTTCTGATTACTGATAAAAGGTTGTATTTCTGCATAACTCTTAATATGGTTTTCGGATCATGATGTATTCCCTGTTTTTCAAGCCATATATGCACTCTGCGATAACCATATGTTTTGCCATTCTTTATTTGACATTCTTTTATCTTTTCGGCTAACGGTAAGTCTTTCGCAGGTATATCCATTCTTTTCACATAGTCATAGTAACCACTTCTTGATACATCAAAAAATCGGCACATTTCACTTATTGAATATTTATCTTTATGACGGTAGATAACCATAAATTTTACACTTGTTCTCACTTCCTTTCTGTGAGCGAGAGAAAATCCCGCATCAGTTCATTTTCCATTTCTAATGACTTTATTTTTGCATCTTTACGAGCGACTATATATCGAAGCTCAGCTATCCTATCTTCTTCACTCACAACATAATTTTTGGGTGGTCTGCCTTTTCTTTTCAGTGACATTCCTGCTTTTATTTTCATTTGCTTTTTATTGTAACGATTTATGAATTGCTTAATTTGTTCTTTACTAAACCCTAATTTTTCTCCTATTTGTCTATTGGTCTTTCCTTCCTCTCGCATTTTTAATATTTCTTTCTCGTGTTGCTGTATCGGTTTGTAACTTCTGGGCATAAAAATTCCTCCTATGATAATTCATTTTACCATAGGAGGGTTATTTTTTCTATTGTCCGTTTTTAACGGACTTGTTCA